>JAEWTW010000015.1 GCA_023397655.1 Bacillota bacterium | reverse complement strand
CGCAGTCCACGTTGCCCTTGATGCAGATACGGTCTCCGTACGTTTTCTTGATGTGTTCCAGGCTCATGCCGGCAATCGGGTCAATCGGGTCGAGGCAGTCGATGCCGGAGTTGATGAAGAAGTCGATAATCGGCATGATGTTGCCGTCGGTGTGCTTGATCACCATCAGCCCCATCTCCTTGTAAGCGCCCATTACGCGGTTCAGCGGCTCCACGAATATATCCTCGAACATCGCGGGCGATATCATCGGGCCGCTGTTGTAGGCCACGTCGTCGCCGGTATACACGATATGGACGCCGCGTTGCTTGGCCTGCCGTGCGAGTTCGATATTGATGTCCACCGTCATATCCACGATGTCGCGGATGAATTCAGGCGCGTCGATCACCTGCATGATGAACTCGTCAAACGGCATCAGACGGGACGGTATGGACCAAACGTCGTTCACATGGAATATGACCGCACGCTTTCCGCCGTATTTGTCCAGTGTCGCTTCCAGCGATTTGTAGCGGTCCGGCGCTTTGGGATTCGGCGGTGTAAATGCCTTGAGATCGTCCGGCGTACGCAGCGGCCCGTCCACCGGATATGTGTGCCCTTCTCCGGTATTCTTGGAAATGATGCCCCACTCGTTCTTTTTAAAACCGTCGCTCACCGGCTCGGATTTATAGTCTGGATCCACACAGATGGCATCCAGGTCCATCCGGTCCGAAAACTCGGCGTAATTGATACCGCCGGGAATGATGGCGTCGATCACCTTCTGATCGATCCACCATTCGAATGTGGGGACTCGGTCCACGGGTTCCCGCCTAAGTGCGGCCAGCATTCTTTGCTCAGAATTCATATGGGTCTCCTCTCGGATAAAAAGTTGACTCATTAAGTGGGAAAAACTGCGGGAGCCGGAAACGCTCCCCGAAAAGGAAGGAGGTGCGGGGACTTATACCAGCCCCCGCATGGATAAACTATTTTGGGGGCAGATGCAGACAGGCTCCGATGCTGTCCGCCGCGGCCTCCATGAAGGCCTCTGTGAATGTGGGGTGCCCGTGGATGATACCCGCGATCTCGTGTGCGGTTACCTCCATCGCCATCAGCGCCGCCGCTTCGTTGATCATTTCCGCCGCCGCCGGTCCCACGATATGCACACCCAGCACCTCGCCGTAATGTGCGTCCGTGATCACCTTGACAAAGCCTTCCGGTTCGCCGGATGCCAGCGCCCGCCCGTTCGCGCGGAACGGGAAAGTCCCGACGTGGACGTCATACTTTTCTTTCGCCTGCTGCTCCGTGAGCCCCACAGTGCCCACCTCGGGCGATGTATACACGCAGGAGGGCACATACCTTAAGTCTGCCTTTGCGGCGTGCCCGGCAGCGTTTTCCGCCGCCACTTCGCCCATCTTGAACGCCGAGTGTGCCAGCATGCAGCGCCCGTTGATATCGCCCGGCGCGTACAGCCAATCCAGGCTGGTGCGCATCGCGTCGTCCACCTTCACGCGGCCGCGCTCCAGGGCCACGTCCAGCCCCTCTATAGCCGACAGGTCGGGTACGCGCCCGATGGACAGCAGCGCATATTCCGCCGCTATCTCTCCCTTGTCGGTATGCAGCGACACGCCGCCGTCTTTCTCTTCAATGTTCAGTAACTTCTCGCCGGTGCGTATTGTGATGCCCTTTTTGGCAAGCGTCTTTCGAACAACCGTGGACACATCCGCGTCCATCATTGGCAGCACCGCGTCCATCAGCTCAATCACCGTCACCCGGCTGCCGAAAGCTGAGAACACCGACGCCATCTCCACGCCGATTACGCCGCCGCCGATAATGGCGAGGGATTCCGGCACCTTCGTCAGATCCAGTATCTCATCGCTGGTCAGTACGCACTTACTTGCCATACCCGGAATGTTCAGCCGCGCCGCTTTTGAGCCGCCTGCGAATATGACGCTGTTTGCTTTGAGCACCTCGCTGCCAACGGTCACCGATCTGTCTGCATTTATCCGAGCCTCGCCGTTAAAGACCTTGACGCCGTTGCTCTTCAGCAGTGCCGCCACGCCGCCCGTCAGCTTTTTAACGACGACGTTCTTCTCCTTCACGGCCTTCTCCATGTCCATCTTCAGCGACGCATCACCGATCATCACACCGCGGGACGCCGCATGCCGGATACTCTCGATCGTCTCGGCCGTCTTTAGATAGGTCTTCGTCGGTATGCATCCCCGGTTGAGACACGTGCCGCCCACCACCGATTTTTCTACCAGTGCGGTGCGCTGTCCCAGCCGAGCCGCCTTGATCGCGGCTATATATCCGGCGGGGCCACCGCCCACCACCACGACATCATATGTCTCCTGACTGTCCGAAACCGGCGCTGCTTTCTCAGCCTGCTTGATGGATGCAGCCGGGGCGGAGGCTTCCCCGGCCGCATCCTCATCCGGTCTGCCTATATAGCCGATGACTGTCACAACGGGCACTTCGTCTCCCGGCCCATACAACGTTTTTAGTAGGGTGCCGGTGTACATGGATTCCACCTCCATGTTGACCTTGTCCGTTTCAATCTCCAGCAGAGGTTCACCCGTTTCCACAGGGTCCCCCACTGATTTAAGCCATTTGATGATTTTGCCCGTCTCCATCGACATGCCAGCCTTGGGCATAATGATATCGTACGCCATGTTAACTCCTATACCAGCATCGACAGCGGGTTCTCCAGCAGCTGCGTCACACGGTTCGAGAATACCGCCGCCTGCGCCCCATCAATGCTGCGGTGATCATAAGTGAGGCACAGCGGCATTTTCAGCCGCTTGGTGATACGGCCCTCGTCGTCCATCTCCAGCCGCTGCTCCGTCGCGCAGACACCCAGTATCGCGCTCTCCGGTTCGTTGATGATCGGTGTAAACGCCGTCACGCCCATCATCCCGAGATTACTGACCGTAAACGTACCGCCCGAGTAGTTGTCCGGCAGCAGACGTCCTTCCTTGGCTTTCTTCTGCAGTTCCTTGGCCGCTTCCGATATCTCGTGCAGCGCCAGCTTATCCGCATCACGTATCACCGGCACGATCAGCCCTTCGGGCAACGCCACCGCCACGCCGATATTGATATGTTTTTTGATCAGCAATCCGGCATCCGTATACGACGCATTGACATGCGGCTGCTCTTTGAGCGTTTTCGCCACCGCCATTACGATAAAGTCGTTCACGGTGACCCTTACGTCGCCCATCGCGTTGATCTTTTCGCGCAGCGCCATCAGCGCTGTTACATCCGCCACACAGTTCTGCGTGACAGGCGGTATGTTCAAATGGCTGGACAACATACGCTTGGCAATCACCTTGCGCATCGCGCTGTGCGGCCTGAGTTCATCCTCCTGGGACGCCGAAGACGCTGCTGATGGTGCGGGTACGGATGCTGCCGGTGCGATATCTGCCTTGGTCACCTTGCCGCCGGAACCACTCCCCACCACCTTTTTCAGATCAATACCGAGGTCGGCAGCCATCGCTTTGGCCAATGGCGTCGCCTTCAATACGCCCACCGCCGCTACGTCTGCCGCTTTGATCTGACCGAGGCTGCCTGATGGCGTCACGCCCGAAAGCTCGATGCCCTTCTCTTTAGCCAGCCGTTTCGCCGCGGGCGTGGCGGGTATGCGCCCGCCTTCCAGCTTGACCGCGGTCTTCTCAGACGCCGGTTGAGCCAGCGTATTGGCAGGCTTCTTCACCGTCGGCGCAGCTGAGCTGTTGACCGCTTCGGGCACAGCTTCTCCCGCTTCTCCAATGTATCCGATCGTCTGAACCACCGGCACCTCGTCGCCTTCGTGCGCCAGCACCTTGAGCAGCACGCCGGAGTTCATCGCTTCCACTTCCATATTCACCTTGTCCGTCTCGATCTCAAGCAGCGGCTCACCCTGCTCTACGCGGTCGCCTTCGCTTTTGAGCCACCTGATGACCTTACCGGATTCCATCGCCATGCCTGCCTTAGGCATGATCACTGCATATGCCATATTCAGCCGCCTCCCTAACCGCGAACCAGCTCGATGACCTTCCCAACCACATTGTCCTTGGTCGGTACCACGTTCTTTTCCAGCTCGGGGCAGTACGGTATCGGCACGTCCAGACCGCCGTATCGCTTGATCGGTGCGTCCAGATAGTAGAACGCTTCGCTGTCCGCGAT
>JAEWTW010000051.1 GCA_023397655.1 Bacillota bacterium | reverse complement strand
CCGGTATCGATGTATCGTCGGCGTCCTGCACGTCGTGCCCGTATATGCTGAAAGCGGGCAGGCCTTTCTGCGCATGCGCGGCCAGCACCGCTGCCAGATACACCGCGCCCGGCCGTTCCGTTCCGTTGAAGCCCCACACCGCTTTGGGCATAAGGGGATCCATATCCATCGTTTCGCTGCCGTAGCACCAGCACGGCGTCACCGTCAGCGTGGCGCACACGCCTGCGCGCGCGAACTTTTCGGCGCACTGAGCCGCCTCGTACACACCGCCGATGGTGGTATCCGCAATCACGCATTCCACCGGATTGCCGTCTCTGTCCTTCAGGCTCCCGCTGATCAATGCGGCGGCGCTCTTCGCCATGTCCATCGTCTGGACTTCCAGCTGCTCTCTTACGCCTCTTTCACGCCCGTCTATCGTCGGCCTTATTCCTATCTTCATTGTGAGAGTCCCCCTTCGGTGATATTCAATATTATATTAGATCCGGTTTTCCGGTACCGTACTTGCTGGCTTCGTCAAACATGGCATAAATGTTCTGCGGCGGTATCTCCGGTAGCAGGTAGTCGTGTGACGCAGCCACGATATAGCGCCCTTTGCTGCCCAGTACGTCGATGATACGCCGCGTTTCTTCGCGGACGGCTTTTTCGGTACCGTTCAGCAGAATGTCGTTTTCATCGATGCCGCCAAAGAAAACGATGTCACTGCCGAACCGGCCCATCAAGTCCTGCGGGTCCATGTGCTCCGCGCTCACCTGTATGGGGTTTACAGCGTCCACACCGATTTCAATCAGATCAGGTATTATCTCATAGATCGTCCCGCACGAATGCACGGCTGTCACGCAGCCATGGGCCTTCGCCTGAGCAATCAGCTTTTTTATCCACGGCTTATAGTATTTCCGCCACATATCCGGAGACAGCAAAAGCGCCCGCTGCGATCCAAAGTCGTTGCCGATGAAGTACATATCGATCACACCGGGATTGTTTTCAAACACGCGGCGATCCACTTCATAGTAAAAAGCAAAGCATTTTTCAATGATCGCTTCCACCAGCGCCGGATTGACATACATATCGATGAAAAATTTCTCCATGCCGACAAGCTCGGTGGAGTCATGAAAAAAAGGTGCCCAGGTGCCGCCGATGCAGCAATGGTCCTTCGCCCAGGCGCGCTGCGCCTCGCTGATCACCGTATCGTAGTGATCCGGATTGGGAAATGCGTAAGCCTCCACCTCCCGGACCGTCTCAAATCCGGCCATCGGATGGTTCAGCGCCTGCCCGTAGTGCAGCCCGCCGCGCCGGATGCCCCAGTCCGTATCAACGGAACCGTCGTCATACTGCGCCAGCGCAGGTCCGATGTATTTCGGGCGAATGGTCTTATAATCGATGCCGATGATATCGTAAAGCGCCGCATCCTCGTCCTTCACGCCGAGATACCGCACCAGCTTTTCGGTAAAAGCGGGAGATGCGCCGTACCAGAACGGAAACCGGTCTGCCGCGGCTCTTTTGAAGGGCGCAAGCGCTCTTTCTTTATGATTCATATTCGCTTCCTCTGATCAATCCAGATGGAACACTTCATTCATATCCGCCCACCATTCACCCGGCTGCCGGGTTTCCAGCGGCTGCTGGCAGGGCTTGCATTCGTCCCACCATTTTTGTGTCATCGGGTCGGCGGCCATTTTGGCCATATCGGCTTCATAATCATCTCCGACGTATTCATAATAGCTGAAGAGCAGGCCGTCTTTATAATAGATGGAATAATTCTGGATGTTGCATTCCTTGATCATGGCGGTGATTTGTGGCCATGGGTTGGCATGGAGCTTCATATAATACTCCAGCTTATCCGGTCTTACGGCGATGACGGAGCCGTACCTTTTCAGGTTTTGCATATTTTCTTCCTCCCCTTATAATTTTTTATATATTATAAGGCATTCTGCCACGCATCGAAAGGCTCCCGTCTTCCCGGGGCCTTTGCAATAAGAGAGGAGGGCTGATCAGCCCTCCCCTTTACTGTCGTTAATTGCTTACCACTGCGGCGGATAGAAACCGTCCACGTTGTCAGGAGTGATGATGTCCTGCGCCAGATAACCGATCGCGGGAACATCCTGTCCGGCAAACCACTTGGCCATGCTGTAGCAGACAGCAGCACCGTCGCCTTCAGCGGTCTGGTAGTTGATCGCCAGCAGGTCGCCGCTCTTCACAAGGTCCATGCCCTGCTTGGAGTTACCGGCAGCCACCACGAGTATGTCTTCACGTCCGGCCGCTTTCAGCGCATCGATGGTGCCGATGGCCTGTGCGGAGTCGTCAGCCAGGAATATCGCCTTGAGGTCATCGCCGAAACGGGTGATCCAGTCGGACACAACCTGTTTGCAGGCCACAGCGTCGAAGCCGGGGGACTGAATGTCCAGCGTCTTAATGTCCGGAGCGATCTTCTTGAACTCCGTGATCGGGCCGTAGGTACGGGCGAAATACGGGGATGTGCCGGGGTTGTGCGTCACGTAGCAGATGCCGCCTTCGTTGTTCATTGCTGTCGCAAGCTTGCCGGCGAGCAGTCTCATCTGGCCCCAGTCGTCCGGACCGGTCCAGCTGATCATGTACTTCATCGCGTCGGACGTCGGCAGCGTGTTGGTGCCGAACACCGGGATGCCGGCTTCGTTGATCTTGCGGAACTGCTGCGTTGCGGATTCGGCGTTCAGCGGGATGAGGCCGATGGCATCGGGCTTCGCGTTGATCGCCTGGTCAATCAGCTGGTTCTGCACGTTCACGTCCCAGTTCGGGCTCCAGGCTTCCAGCTCCATGCCAAAGAAATCGCATGCTTTCTGGGCGCCGTTGATGTAAGCCGTGGTCCAGGGGTGGTCGCCATGAACGATCAGGATAACCTTCTTGCCCTTGGGGCCGTCCGCCGGAGATGCGGGAATGTTCACTTTCGCTTCAGCATCCCAGCCGGCGTATTCCATATCATAATAGCGGCCGGCGTCATCTTCAGGCAGCGCTTCCGGATCAGCGGGGCGCTCTGGGAAATCCTTGACTGTCAGTTCAGGCATCAGCACCTGTCCGTCGGTGGACATCACCGAAGACGGGTCTTCCAGTTCTCCGCCAGCGGGTGCTTCAGCAGGCTCTTCTGCGGGAGCCTCTGCCGGCGCCTCTGCCGGTGCTTCGGCCGGAGCTTCAGTAGCTGCGGGTGCTTCTGTCTTCGGCGCGCAAGCTGCAACCGAGAGAACCATGATGATAGCAAAGACTAAAACCAGTAATCTCTTCATTTTCTTCCTCCTGTTATTATTTGCCCCTCCCAGGGCGAAACTAATCTTTTATTTTGCGGCAGCCTTCTTTTGCTCATACTCGATGAGCAGCTGAGACCGGATGCCGATTTTCTTTCTGTTGTAATAGAACGTGATGGTCTCAAACAGCACCACCGCGCCAAGAACAATACCGTTGGAGAGTATTTGGACTTCGTATTTACCCACCAGCGCCGTGAGCACGTTGAACATTGCCATCAGCCCCAGCACCGATACGAAGGTTTTCCAGACGCTGCCCTTGCCGCCGTCGGTGGACGTCCCGCCGATGATCGTGGCAGCCAGCGCCACCATCAGCGGAGCGATGCCCTTTTCACCCATGTTGGGCGCCGCGGACGACTGAGCAATGGCGAACAGCGCGCCGCCCAGTGCGGATACGATGCCGGATATGCCGAACACGGCAACCGTGGTGGCGGTGCTGTTGATGCCGCCTAAAAATGCCGTTTCAGCGTTGCCGCCCATGATGTAGATGTTGCGTCCGAACCGCGTGTTCTTAAGCACTATGGCCAGCAGCACCACCACAGCGATGGCAATCAGCGCCTTGGGCGTAAACGGAAGCGGCTGCAGGAACTTGTTCAGTGTATCCGCAAAACCGTAATCGCCCTTATCCCCGATTTCCGCGCCGTTGCAGTAGATATACATAAACCCTTTGAGCACAAACTGCATACCGAGCGTCACGATGAACGAGTGTATGCGCCCTTTTGAGACCAACAGGCCGTTAATGATGCCCACCAGCAGACCAGCTGCCAGCGCGATTGGAAGTGCCACCGTCCACGGCATCTTCTGCAGCGTATGGATGCCCATCACCATCACCGCGCCGAGGTTGGACAGATACCCGACAGAGAGGTCCAGATGACCGGCGATCAGGCACAGCGTAAAGCCGATTCCAATCAGCGCATACAGCACGGTGGAGTCCAGTATGGACTTGATATTGTACAGAGTGAAGAAATTTTTCGCGAATATCCCCAGTATGCACATCACCACCACGAGCATATAAGCGCGGTTTTCATTGATGGTTTTTGAAATGGATATGCTTTTTTTATTCTTCATCAGTCTCTACCCAGCTTTCTGTTGGAATTGGTGTTGATCCAGACGATGATGAGGAACATCACGCCCAGCACCAGATACTGCTCGAACGTCCCCACGCCGATCAGGTTCATGATGTTGGACAGCAGACCCATCGTCAGCACACCGCCGAACGTCCCCACCAGGTCTCCCTTGCCGCCGGCCAACGTCATGCCGCCCAGCAGCACAGCGGTAACCGCACGGAAGTCGTAGCCTTCCCCGTTGTAATATGCGCCCGTCTTCGATATCGATGTCAGGAATATACCCGTGACGGATGCGCAGAAGGCGTTGATCAGATAGACCACAACGATAACCGCGATGACATTAATGCCCGAGAGCCTTGCCACTTCGTAGTTGGATCCCACAATCTTCAGCTGGTTACCGAATACCGTTCGCTTCATCACAAATTGGCCGATGATGAACATGACAACCATGACGATGACCATGATGGGAATACCCGCCACCTCGGAGCGCGAAATGGCGAAGAAAGTCTGCACAGCCGGCGTATCGCCGCCAATGACGTCGGGATATATCTGGTTGCCGCCGTATATCCACCGGACGATGCCCGACATCACAAAGTTGAACGCCATGGTCCAGATGATGGGATGCGCGCGGAACTTGCCGATAACGATGCCATTGACGATACCCAGCGCCGTGCCCGATACCAGACCCAGCAGTATGCTCGGCACGAAGCCGAATTTGATGGCGCTTACCGATATCATGCCCGCGAAAGCGATGGTCATCGGCAGGCTCATATCGCTGAAGTTGGCGGATATGACGATGAAACTGATTCCAATGGCGGATATGCCCAGCAGCGATACCGCCTGCACGACCGACTTGATGTTGTCCAGTGTGAAGAACTTGCCCGGCGCCACCGCCGCGCCGATCACCGCCAGCAGTATCACGATCAGGTAGACGCCCAGACGGTTGACGACAACGGTGAACTTATTCATTTCCTGCCTGCGCAGGTCAGCAGACGGAGCATTTGTACCTTTAGGCATTGACGTGTTTCCCTCCTCCGTTCGCTGCCAGCAGCAGCGTGCTTTCATTGATCTCTTCCTTGTGTATCTCGCCGATGATATGCCCGTTGCGCAGCACCATCGCGCGGTCGCTGAGGCCCGCCATCTCAGGAAGGTCGGAGGTCAGCAGTATAACGGCGCTGCCGCATGCAGCCAGCTCGGCGACGGCCCGGTGGATGATTTCCTTGGCGCCGATGTCCACGCCGCGGGTCGGTTCGTCAAGTATCAGCACCTTCGGGTTGGTCGCCAGCCATTTGGCCATCAGTATCTTCTGCTGGTTGCCGCCCGAGAAGTTCGCGACGGGCCTGCCGGGTTCGGGCGGATACACGCAAAGGTCTTCCATCAGCTGTTTGACCAGCGCAGCTCCAAAGCCCGGCTTGTAGTACTGACCCTTGGACATGTTCGGAATATGAGCCGCCATCACGTTCTCGCCCGCTGTCAGCCGGACGGCCAGCCCGTCCGTTTTGCGGCTTTCCGTGAGATAGACCACACCGTTCTGTATGGCCTGGAACATGCTTTTGAACTTTATCTTTTTGCCCTCCAGCATCATTTCGCCTTCGTCGTATTCATCGACGCCCACAATGGCGCGCGCCAGCTCGGTGCGTCCCGATCCGGCCAGGCCACATATCGCCAGCGTCTCACCGGCGCGAACGCTGAAGCTGATATCGTGGAAGAACCCCCAGCGGCTCAAATGCTCCACGCGAAACAGCTCTTCGCCGATCTTGGGCTTGCGCTCGTAGTAGAACTCAGAGATGCTGCGGCCCACCATCAGGTCGATGATCTCGGCGTGAGAAGTCTCTTCCTTGTTAAAGGTTCCCGCTATCCTGCCGTCGCGCATCACGGTGATCTTATCAGCGATGGCGAAAACCTCCTGCAGGTGATGCGAAATATAGATGATCGCAATGTTGCGCTTTTTGAGCTGGTCGATGATGCCGAACAGCCGCTGCACCTCTTCGTTGGAGAGGGCCGACGTCGGTTCGTCCATCACGAGTATGCGGGGGTTGTCTCCCAGCGCCTTGGCGATTTCCACCAGCTGCGCTTCGCATTGGCTGATCTCCGAAACAGGCATATTCGGGTCCAGATACGACAAGCCCACCTGCTCCAGCAGCTCCGCCGTCCGCTTTTTAACTTCCTTCTGGTCGATGAACAATCCCTTCCTTGGAAGCTTGCCGACAAGCAGGTTTTCCGCAATGGATATCGGACGCGCCAGACTGAGCTCCTGATAGATCATGCCAATGCCCATCGTTTTGGACTGCGCCGGCGTGTGCAGCGTCACATCCGTTCCTTCCAGGCATACCTGCCCGGTATAATCACAGAACGATCCGGCGAGAAGCTTCATCAGCGTGGATTTGCCCGCGCCGTTTTCTCCCACCAGCGCATGCACTTCACCGGCCTGCACGCAAAAGTCCACGTTATCCACGGCCAGTGTTCCGGGGAAACGCTTTGAGACCTTTTCCATGCGCAAAGCCATCGCGTTATCAGGTGCGGCTTGGTTCATTATCACTCTACCTCGTCATCAAGAAATTTGCTGTTTATATAAAACATAATGGTGAACATGAGATTACGATAAAATCATAATTAAATTCTGAGCCAATCTCAATGGATTTTATTACTCGAAAATATGAGGTTATTTTTCAACATGGCCATATCACCGGTATCATCCATCCGCTGACATTTACATACCAGAAATAATTTGATATAGTTTGGGCATGTTATAGACATCCGTGTTTAAGGCTTAAATTCCTGATTTATATCAATAAAAACACTAAGGATATGATTCAATGTATAAATTGCTCATCGTAGAAGATGAAGATTTATTGCGTGAAGCGCTTGTTCACAGTGTGGACTGGAAAAAGCTCGGATATGATGTCCAGGCTGCCGAAAACGGCGCCGAAGCGCTCAAGATAGCGCAGGAGTTTCATCCAGACATCGTGCTGACCGATATCCGCATGCCGTTTATCGACGGCCTTCAGCTTTCAGCCGAGCTTCAAAAACTGATGCCGGAAACGCTCATCGCCATACTCAGCGGCCACGATGAATTTGCTTATGCGCAGGAAGCCTTAAAATACGGCGTGCGCGAATACATTAAGAAACCCATCTCTCCAGACGACCTGATCGCCATCATACGCAGTCTGGAAAGAAAGGTGGATTCCATACGGGCACGCGCTACGCAGCAGGAGCGCATGCGCAAGCAGCTGGCCAAAAGCATCCCCTATATGCGCCAGAAGCTGCTCAACCAGATGGTCTTAAGCTCCATCAGCGAAGACGAGATCATCGATATGCTCGGGTTCGTGGGCCTGCATCTCAAGGGTGAACGTTTCACCGTCTGCCTGATCGACTGCACACCGGCCCTTCACGAAACCGTGCGCGAAACGGCCATACGGGAATTCGCCGTGGTGGACACCATCCAGATGGAGGTGGGTACCGACGCCGTTGCGTTTGAGCTCTCGGGCGGCGGCGTGGCGCTGATCTATTGCGCCCGCACCAGCGACGCCGAGAGGGAGCGCATCTATGTAAAGGAACTGATGCGCGCCGTCTGCACCGAGCTTTATTCCCAGCTTGATATCGTGGCAGCGGCTGCCATCGGCACACCGGTAGAAAGCTTAAGCCGTCTGAACGTGTCCTATCAGGGCGCATGCGAAGCGCTGCAGCTGCGCCTGATTCACAGCCAAGACAACATTTTTGACATATACGACTGCCCGGATGAAAAGGTCTACTATCCGTTCGACGAGATCCGCCAGCTGGTCACGCGTCTGAAGCTGAACAGCAAAAAAAGCTTTGACGCCGCGCTGGGGCGCTTCTTCAGCGGCATTGTGGGCACCGGCAATATTTCGGAACAGAACCTGCGCGTGCTGATGATTGACCTCGTGAGCAGCGCGCACCGCACCGCACTTGAAGCCGGCATCCCCCTGCCGGACAACGCGGGAGACATCTACAAATCGCTTTTTTCCGTCAGCACGCTGGAGGAATCGCGCAGCCTGCTGTCCTCTTATTTAGGCAAGCTGCATGCCGGCTTTTTGGAGCAGCAAACATCCAAGAGCAGTAAGATCATCGCGCAGGTGTGCGAATACATCAAGGAAAACTTTGCCGACCCGGAGCTGTCCTTAAACTCGGTCGCGGCGCATGTTTACATCAGCCCCACTTACCTCAGCATACTGTTTAAGAAGGAGCTGAACGAAACCTTCATCGATTATCTGATCCACCAGCGGCTGGAGAAAGCCAAGGAACTGCTTTGTGTCAGCAACATGCGCACCTTTGAGGTCGCGGAAGCCGTGGGTTATAACGACCCGCAGTATTTCTCCGGCTGCTTTAAAAAGTTCACCGGCTGCACACCCACCGAATACCGGTCAAGAAATAAATGAAAATGGTCAGCCAAGCCAAAGAGGCAATAAAAAAGAAGGTCCCCGTCAACTTCCAGCTTCGGTCTCAGATGACGCTGCTCGTCTTCGCGTCCGTCTTTTTCACCTGCTTCCTGCTCGCCGTCATCGCGGCCGGCACCACCAAGAACGCGCTGGCCGATCAGGCCGAGCGGCACACCCGTGCGATACTCAATCAGGTCAACCGCAACCTCGAGTACTATATCGACGACATGGAACAGCTCGGGTCCTTAAGCAATGTGCAATATACGGTGATCCGCATGCTGATTAACGATATGCCCATCGAAACCAACCAGTCCATGTTTTATTCCGAGTCTCAGAGCGTGAGGAGCATGCTGATCGATATCAGCAAGATCCGGTCAGAAATTACCTCCATATGCATCGCCGGGGAAAACGGCTCATACGTTGACACCTCCAACAACCTGTTTATTGTCTCTCAGGTACCGGATGATCAGCTGGGTTGGTATAATGAGGCTATCGGAAGCGGCGGCAAATCCGTTTTTCTGGCTCCGCACACAATGATGGACGTTTACGGCAACACCATCGATGTGATCTCGCTGACCAAACCGATCTATATTTCCAAGGACACCGCGCCTCTCGGCGCCATCTGCATTAACCTCAATACGGATACGCTGGCCAAAATCTGCTCCAATGTGGAGCTGGAGGAGGACGGCTATATATTTATTGTGGACGCAGACGGCAACTACATCTATCATCCCGATGCGCTCAACGACACCGCCTCCCACTTCACGCAGGACCCGGCAAATCCCATCGTCAAAATGGTGCTGAACGGCCAGAACTCCTTCGTTTATGAGGATCGGTTTGTGATGTGTGAGCTTCTGTCCGCGAGCAATTACTATGTCATCAACGTAGTGCCCTATTCGTCCATCGTGAACAGCGCCGAGCAAATCCGCACGATGCAGATAGTCCTTGGTGCCATCAGCTCCGCCATCATTGCACTGATCGTCTCGCTGCTGCTCTCCGTCCGGGTATTCACCCCGCTCGATTCCCTGCGCTCACTGATGAAAAAGGTGCAGAAGGGCGACTTCGACGTCCGCATGGAGGACCCGCCCCACAACGAGATCGGCGCACTGGCTCAAGGCTTCAACACCATGCTTACCCACAGCCAGGAGCTGATGTCCACCAACATACAGATCGAGAAAGCCAAGCGCAAGGCCGAGCTGGCGGCGCTTCAGTCGCAGATCAATCCGCACTTTTTGTACAACACGCTGGAGTCCATCGTGTGGATGGCCAACTACAAGCCGCAGGTGAGCGCCGCAATGGCCGATGCACTGGCCAAGCTGTTCCGGCTGATGCTGGGCGGCGGTGAAGACGTCGTGCCGCTCTCTCAGGAGTTCGAGCACGTCGGGCAATATCTCGCCATCCAGAAGATGCGCTATGTGTCCAAGGTGGATTACGAGATCGATCTGCCGGCGGAATGCGAGCAGATCAAGGTGCCCAAGCTGATATTGCAGCCGCTGGTGGAAAACGCGATATATCACGGCATCAAGCCGGCTGGCCAGAAATGCATGCTGCGCGTCAAGGCCTATCTGGACCTGGACGAACTGGTGCTGGTCGTGGAGGACGACGGCGTCGGCATGAGCGAAGAGATGTGCCGTGCCATACTCACCGATGAAGGCCTGTCCAGTAAGCGGATGGGCGGCATCGGCGTTAAAAACATCAACGAGCGCATCAAAATGTACTTCCCTCCGGAATACGGGCTGCGCTTCTTCAGCATGGTCGGCGTGGGAACTGCCGCAGTGATACGGCTGCCCGGCTGCGGACTCTGACGCTGCTTCGATTCAAAAAATAATACACAAAAGTGATAATATTATTTGTTTTATCCGTTTCTCCGTTGCTTTTATAATATATAAGAGTTATATGGATTTTTTATTTTGATTCTTTACCAGCCCACGAATGAGAAAAGAGGATATTATGATGAATGATAAGGTTGCAGCCAAACTGGATCGTCTGGAAAAAGCCATACGCGGAACAGGCATGCCCGACAGAGTGCCCGTCAGCGATTTCTTCTGGACAGGACACATGATCAAACAGCGCGCCAAGCACGGCAACGCGTTTGACCCGTATCTGTATTATGATCTGGACTACGTCACCGTCAATCCCAATATGGACCCCAAGATCAAAGAATTTGAGGTGCTCTCGGACGACGGCGTGAACATAACGCTCAAAACAGGCTTCGGCGCGACCATCATGCGCTCAGGCACCGCGCCCATGCCGCACTTTGCCGAGTTCTCTGTCAAAACGCCGGAGGAAATGAAAAACTTCGAGTTCGACGATCCGTTCGATTCCCGGCGATTTACGCAGGCAGGCGACGACCAGATCAACGGCGTGGGCGACGCGATTAACCGCAACATTGCCGCCTGGACCGACAGGCTGGCCAAATACGAGAACGACTGCGTACTGTTCGGTTCCGTCTGCGAGGGCTACGAGTTCGTGTGGCGCTGCATCGGTGCGGAAAACTCGCTGATGTGGCAGCTTGAGGAACCGGAGCTGTTTGAGGAATTCATGTCGCGTATCAGCGACTTCCTCTGCGGCCTCGCCCGCGCCCAGATACAGTACGCAAACGGCAAGCTGCGCGGCATGTACATCTGGGGCGATGTGGCTTACGTAAACGGCATGCTGTTCAGCCCGGCGTCCTGGCGGCGTTACTTCAAGCCCATCACCAAAAAGCTGATCGACATCTGCCACGAAGCGGGCCTGATGGTGGTATACCACGGCTGCGGCAACGCGACGCCGATCTACGAAGACTTTATCGAGATGGGGCTGGACTGCTACAATCCGCTCGAGTGCAAGAGCCATCTGGACCTGCCGGAGCTGCGCGAACGCTTTGGCTACCGCCTCGCTTTCGCGGGCAACATCGACGTGCGCGAGATGGAATCCGGCGACCGCGACCGCATCAAGCGCGAGGTGCTGCACAAGCTGACGGGCGCGGTGGAAGGCCGCTGGGTCGCGCAGTCGGACCACTCGGTCAGCTCAGACGTGGAGCCGGAAAGCTACGCCTATATGCTGGAGGTCGTCCGTGAATACGGCGTCTATCCGCTGGACATGGAACGCATCACCAAAGAGTTAGAGGCGCTGGAAGCCAAAGGAGTGGAATGATGACAGGCCGCGAACGCATACTCGCCGCCATCGCTCACCGCGAGCCGGATCGGGTCCCGCGCGATTTAGGCGCAACACCCAGCTCAGGGATATCGGCGATCGCGTACAACAACCTGAAGAACGTGCTGCAGCCGGATGCCGGCAACGCGAAGATATACGACGTGGTGCAGCAGATCGCCCAGCCCGACGAATGGCTGCTCAGCCGTTTCGGTATCGACGCCGTGGATGTGGGCCGCACCTTCAACGACCGCAGCGAGGACTGGAAGCCCTTCCCGCTGGCGGACGGCAGCGCCGGATTCGTTCCGGTGTGGTTTAACACTGTGGCCTCCGGCGACGGGCTGGCCGTGTTCAAGGACGGCATACAGATCGCCCGCATGCCGCAGGGCGCCACGTTTTTCGACGGCACGTACGTCCCCTACCGGGACGAAATTCCATCAGATTTATCTGACATAAACCGGCAGATGTCGCTGATACTTTGGTCCGCGCTGGTGCATTCCCCGTGGGACCACGCCGGTGACGAGGGCTTCTGGGAGGAACTGCGCCGCCGAGCAATAGCGCTGCGCGAAAGCTCCGACCGCGCCCTCATGATCGTGTGCGGCTGCAACCTGTTCGAGTGGGGCACATTCCTGCGCGGCATCGACAACTTCCTGTGCGACCTGCTGCTGGACCCGGAAGGCGTGGAACGCCTGCTGGACGCGCTGATGGAGCGCCATCTCGCCACGCTGGAGAAGGTGTGCCATTACGTGGGTGACGTCTGCGATATACTGCGCTTCGGCGACGACCTCGGCATGGATTCCGGGCCGTTCATGAAGCCCGAAATATACCGGGAGCTGTTCAAGCCGCGTCACACAATGCTGAACGACTATGTCCACAAGCATTCCAGCATGAAAACGTTCCTGCACTCCTGCGGTTCCATCTATCTGCTGATGCCCGATCTCATCGAAGCGGGCTACGACGTCATCAACCCCGTGCAGATCACCGCGCGAGATATGGAAGCTGCCCGCTTGAAGAAGGAGTTCGGTTCAGACATCACATTCTGGGGCGGCGGCTGCGATACGCGCAACATTTTAAACCGCGCTACCCCGCAGCAGGTACGCGACCACGTGAAGCAGCAGGTGGACATACTGGCGCCGGGCGGCGGGTTCGTTTTCAACACCGTTCACAACATCATGCCGGACTGCCCGCCGGACAACATCATCGCCATGATGGAGGCACTAGACGACTGACAGGAGGTTCCCATGAGCCGCTATTTAAATCTGAGAGACCGCTACGGTTATGATCTGACACCGGATATCAATTTGGGCCGCGTACCGGATGGCGAGCTGGCGCTGCCCCGGCAAGATATAAACCGTCTGCGCGAGCTGGGCCGCCAAAAGCACGAAGCGGCCAACCTGCCTGAGATGCAGGAGCGCAAAAAACGCTGGCAAAGCGCCAACGATCTGCAGATGACCATCCCGCCGATATATGTCAACGAGATCTGCTGGTCTGAGATACAGAGCGACGAGCTGGCTCTTCATTGCACGCATCCGTTCGCGCGGGAGCTGGAGGAATTCCTGCTTCAGGAGCTCTATTGCTTCAATCACGACCTGGGCGACATCATCGTTGACGACTTCATCGAGAACCCGCTCGTCGTTTACGACAGCGGCTTTGGCATCGACGAAGAGGTGGATATCAAATCCACCGAATACAACAACGATATCGTGTCCCGCCACTTCCATATACTCATCGCCACCATGGATGACATTGAGAAGATACGTGAGCCGGAGGTGCTGGTGGACCACGAGCGCACGCGGCAGTATGGCGAGCTGATGGAGGAGATATTCGGCGGCATCATCGAAATCCGCACCATCGGGTCTCGCGGGCTGTGGTTCACCCCGTGGGACTATCTGATCCGCGTGATGGGCGTCAACGAAACGCTGGAGAACCTGTATCTGGAACCGGAGTTCGTGGAAGCCACCGTCAAGCGCTACTGCGATATGGCGATGGTGCGCATGCAAAAATACCGGGAACTTGGAATATGGGCAAGCAACAACGCGCCCGTGCGTGTGGGCTCCGGCGGATACGGCATTATCTCAGCGCTGGATGACCCGGACAAACACCTGATGCACTGCCCGACGCAGCAGATGTGGGGCTGCGGCAACGCGCAGATATTCTCCGGCGTCAGCCCGGCCATGCACTGGCAGTTCTCTTTGCAGTATGAGATGGAATGGCTCCGGCAGTTCCGCGTCACGTACTACGGTTGCTGTGAGCCGTTATCGGGCAAGATGGATATCATGGACCGCATCCCCAACCTGCGCAAGGTTTCGGTAAGCCCGTGGAGCAATGTTGAAGCGGCCGCCGAGCGTTGTCGCGGGAAGTATGTGATGAGCTGCAAGCCCTCCCCCGCCATATTCGCCGAGCAAAGCTTCGACGAAGGCGAGGCAAAACGCAACATAGAGCACATACTCAACGCGACGAAGGGCTGCTCCATTGAGCTGGTGATGAAGGATATCTCCACGCTGCATTTCCGTCCGGAAATACTGTGGCGCTGGGCAAATATCGCCCGGGAAACGATCAGCGAATATTACCGTTAAGACTGGTAAACCATCCGAAGGCAGGTGACCCTGAATGAATTTATTGGATGGAATCTTTGAACAGCTTCAGCAGGGCCATGCGAGAGCCACGACGTATCTGGTCAAGGAAGCGCTGGCCGTCGGCATGGCGCCCGTTGTCATTCTGAAGCACGCACTCAATGAGAGCATGAAGGAGGTGGGCAAAAAGCTCACTTCCGGTGAAATGTTTGCGCCCGATGCGCTCGTCTGCGCTTATGCCTACGACGTATCGCTGGAACAGCTCAAGCCGCTTCTCCCCAAAGACATCATCGTTTGCTCCGGCAATGAGCTGCTTCAAAGGATGATTAACGAGGCCAAGCCTGTCCCCTCGGACCCGCCTGACAATCCACAGTGATAACTGCGCATTGTATCTGCAGCACCTGATGCGGCTTGTACAATGCTACAGTATCAGCTGTTGATCCTTATTGAAAAATGTTCTGTAACCCCAGTGCAGCATGATGAACACGGTCAAAGCCACCGCGCCCAGTATGCCCAGCATAATGGCAATCTGATACGCAATCGCCGTCGTCGGGTCAGTTCCTGAAAGTATCTGCCCCGTCATCATACCCGGCAGAAACACGATACCCATGCCGACCATTGAATTGATCGTGGGAAGTATGGCCGCATCAAACGTACTGTTGATGATTTGCCTTGAAGCATCCTGCGGCGTTGCGCCCAGTATCAGCGCTTCCTCCACCGCCGCCCGCCGCACCGACATCCCTTCCACCAACGATTTTACGCCCAGAGATATTCCGGTCATTGAATTACCGACGATCATCCCCGCGATGGGTATAAAATACCGCGGCTCGTACCATGGTGAAATGCGCACCACGACCAGCAGAAAATACACAAGACAGGACAGTGTCCCCGCCGCCATCGATACGGCAATAACCCGCTTTAAGGCTTTGGACAGCTGTTTTTTAAACTTTCTGAACACCGTGAAAACCGCAAAAGCCTCCATCAGGATGATGATACCGATGGTGATATACGCGTTTGGATTGTTGAATATGTACACCAGCAGATAGCCCACCAGTACGAGCTGCAGCGTCATTCTGATGGATGAAATAATGATTTCTTTTTCCCTTCTGATTCCTCTCGCTCTCACGATAATAAGAACGATAACGACAAAAACGTACGCCAGCGCAACCTGAACGACCGTCAAATTGACAATACCCTTCATACCGGCCTCCTTATACACTGACCGTTAATCACCTCGATGATCTCATCCGAGAACCGCTGCGCTGTTGCTTTTAAATGCGTCACCATCACCAGCGTTTTATCTTCGCTCCTTGCATAGGCTGAAATCATTTCAATCACCGCCTCCGCCGTTGCCTCGTCCAGCGCCGACGACGGTTCGTCGAGCAGATACACCTCCGGGTCAAGCAGCAGCACACGCCCTAATGCAAGGCGCTGTATCTCCCCACCCGAAAGAGTCTGCACCGGGTTGCCCAATTCTTTGTTCAGCCTGACTCTTGCCAGCATATCGGACAGGACATCGTCAGCGGGTATCTCCTTCTTCTGAAACTTCAGCCCCGCGATCAGGTTTTCCCTTATATCTCCCTCAAACATCGTCGGCACCTGCGACAGCATGGCAATGCGCCTGCGATGACTGACCGAATCGATTTGTTCAAGGCTCTGCCCGTTAAACAATATGCTGCCTTGAGTGGGAGACAGCATCTTATTGAGCATCTTCAGCACCGTCGTTTTGCCGCTGCCGCTTGCTCCGGTCAGTGAAGTTATCTTGCCCTTTGCAATATGGAGCTGGGGTATATCAATTATATCCCTGAACTTCACGTCTCTGAATTCAAACATCTTTGGCCTCCCCTTCAAGGCCGATCTCTCCCACCAACTCTTTGAGATACTTTTTTGCTTCCGTCAGCTCCTGTTTTCCGGCTTGAGTTATTTCATAATACTTGCGAATCTTCCCCTGACAGTTTTCACTGTATTGCCTGAGCAGGCCTTCCCGCTCCAGATTGTGAAGTATGGGGTACATCGTTCCCGGGCTGAGCTTATACCCATGCTCTGCCAGCTCCTCCATCATCCAGCTCCCGAAGAAGGGTTCCGTATCGGCGTGATGAAGTATATGCAGGCATATAAACCCTTGAAACAGTCTCTTATTTACAAATCCCGTCATTGCTACCTCACCAGCTAATTTATTTTATCGTGTTTCGATATCGTTTTCCGATATTTCTATATTATATCTAATTTTTTCTGTTGTCAATCCTGCTTAATCCTAGGTAAATCTACACTTCATATTAAAAAAAGAAGCTCTTAAAAAAATGAGCTTCTCCTCTGAAAACGAACTTAAACTCTGTTACATCACAATAATAAAATCCAGTTATCCACATTATCCACATCCCTTTCCACAAACGACCGGTTGGGCCGACATCGCTTCAAAGCCCTAAATAATGCGTTCCGGTTGAACGATGATCCTGCGCGCCTTATCAAATTCCGGCTTTCACGAAGCCGTCTCAGACTGTACGGGCTTCTGTCGGTAATAGTATTCACCGTCGAATTCCAGCACGCCGTCCAGCAGATAGAACCACGCACCATCCCCGCCTCCGGTTTCGTATATCTGGCCCTCCACGTAACCGGGCTGCCGGTAACCCACCGCATACATAAAATGGATGCGCCCCGCCTCGCCGGATGTTTCCGTCACCGTCATGCCCTTGCCGTTCTGCAGCATGATCAGCTGCGTGCCGTCTTCGGCATACCACCGGCCGGCCACAGGATTGGCATTCAGCACCAGAATCAGTACGATTACCGCCAGCAAAACGATGGAAACCGCAATCGAAACCGCCAGCGCCCGCTTTCGCTTCGGCAATATCTTTTGAACCCAGCCTGCGCCGCCCGGCGGCACGGCCCCCGCAGGCGGTGCTCCCGCCCCAATCGGATACCCGCAATTGATGCAGTATTTATAATCGTCGCTGTTATTGACCCCGCAATTCTGACAACGCATATGCCCCCTCCAAACCTTTATATCATTTTATTGATGATATCGCAGCTGACCGTCAATGCCTGAAGATACTCGATATCAGTATTATACCACAATATATATGATCACAATCGCATTTCCAGTATAACTTCCTTATCATTTTGGGAATTTACATCTCCCCTTTCCAATACTTCCTTCTTTCGCACACTTTTTTTAATGATACCATTTCCCTTTTTTAATAGAATGGGCTTGCAGTCAAGGCTGCGCGGAAACAGCCTTAAGCGGCAGGCTTTACGCCCTGCGCGGTGCGCCCGGCCTCTGGCCGGAAGCGTATACCGGTGAATTCCGCTCAACGGATGTGTCGAAGGTTCGAGTCCTTCTGCAAACCTCATTGGTTTGTATAGCTCAGCGGGTAGAGTAATCCCATTTGGCAACGCTAGGGAGCGCGTGGTTCAAATCCACACCAAGGAGTGCCCTGTCACGGCATATCTTATTATGAGGACTGCGTTTTAAGTTTTTCAGCCTAACGGACTTCAAGGGGCTAACCCTGCGAAACCGTAAGGCAGCAGGCCCGCTGCCCTGCGCAGCGAAGGATACCGCCGTTTTGCCGCCGGAGCCAGGTGCACCGCACCCCGCGCCGTCCGCGAAACCGCTCAATTCGCCGCCCGCAAGCCCGTCTGTGAAAAGCTTTAAGGCGCAGTCTCACGCGAATCAGCACAGAAGTGCTTGAATAGAAGGAGGAAAGACATATGAAGTTCATTGTGAAGACTCATGAAATCGGGCTGTTGTTCAGGCACGGCAGCTACATCAAAGCGGTTTCGGCGGGCAAGCACCGGTATTCGGCGCTGCTGCACTACAGCCTGGTCAACGTCGATATGCGCGAAAAGTTCGCGTTCAAGGGCATGGACATCTCGATGTTCCGTCACGATGCGGCGCTGATGGAAATGCTGCACGTCGTGCACGTGAAGGACAACGAGATTGCGCTCCACTACGCGGACGGCAACTTCGCCGGCATACTGGCGCCGGGCATCCATGCCTACTTCAAGGCGATGGTGGAGCACACGTTCAAGACCGTCTGCACCGACGATCCGGTGATCGCGGGCGATGTGGACCGGGCGATATTCGCCAAGGCCTATTTCAAGGTCGCAGGCGCCGAGTACATAACCGCATACGTCGTCCCATCTGGAACGTCGGGCATACTGCTGATCGACGGCGAGTACTCAGGCCAGCTGGCCGCGGGAACGCATTACTTCTGGAAGGGCCGCCACACCGTGGAGGTAAAGACGGTGGATCTGCGGGCGCGCGTGCTCGAGGTGTCCGGCCAGGAGCTGCTCTCGCAGGATAAGGTGACGCTGCGCATCAATTTTGTGTGCCAGTACAGGGTCACCGACGCGGTGCGGGCGGTCACCGAATTCGACCACTACAACGAGCAGCTTTACTATGCGCTGCAGATGGCGCTGCGCGAGTACGTGTCCACGCGCAAGCTGGATGAGCTGCTGGCGGAAAAGCACGAAATCGGCCGCATCATACTGTCCGCGATACATGGACGTCAGGCGTTCTTCGGCGCGGAGTTCATCGAGGCGGGCGTGAAGGACATCATACTGCCGGGCGATGTGCGCGACATACTCAACACCGTGCTGGTGGCGGAAAAGCAGGCGCTGGCCAACGTCATCACGCGGCGAGAGGAGACGGCTTCCACGCGGAGCCTGCTCAACACGGCAAAGCTGATGGACGAGAACCAGACGCTCTACAAGCTCAAGGAGCTGGAATACTTGGAGCGCATCTGCGACAAGGTAGGCAGCATCTCCATCTCGTCCGGCGCGGGCATCATCGAGCAGCTGGGCACGCTAGTCGGCAAGTAAATTAAAGGCCGGAGGGGTTACACTCTCCGGCCTTTTGGCTTTGATAAAGGGCTAAGACCGTGAAGGCTCCGCCTCCACACCTTCGCTTAAGGGATGAATCCCTTAAATCCCCTCAGGGAAATTCCTTTTTACAAAAGGCATTTCCCTTATATTTAATATCTGGAGCAGCGGGCAGAGCGAGGGTATTCATAGTTTTGCCCTTATGCCTCCCTCAGACGAGGGAGGTGGCCGCCGCAGGCGGTCGGAGGGAGGGAAGGATGTAACTATATGTCATCGCTCAAACGCTCATCCCCAGCCTTCAGCAGTTCCATCTGCCTGCGCACCCGCTCCACATACTTCTCCCTGAACTCCGGCGGTCCGATCACGCGGATGGCCGGGCCGTACGACAGCATCACGATCAGCAGCTCCTGCACATCGTCATCCGTGCAGTATATCTTCATCGAGCATTTGCCCGTCTCCTCGTCCAGCGACGACGTTCGGCGGTAGTTGGACAGCCCGATGAATATGCGCTCAAAGCCGTTGCGGTAATCCGACACCTCCACGGTGATGGGCTCCTTCAGCATCTTGCGCTCAATGAAAGTCTCAAAATCGACATGCGCCACAGGCCCCGCTGGCTTCACGTGCAGCATGCGCATTACGTTCAGCTTGATGTATTTTGACGGCCTGTCCTTGTACAGGCTGACGCCGCACAGCCGAAATTTGTCGTCCCGCACAGCGTATTCCAGCTTGTACGGCGCGATTCTCACCGTCTTACGCTCCCCGCGCGACGAGTTGTACACCACAATCAACGCCTGCCGCTGGCGGATTGCGTTCAGCACCACGCGGAAGCGTTCCCGGTACGCGGCGTCCTCATAGTCATCGCTGTCTGCCGCCGTCTCCGTCATCACGATGTCGTCCATGCCGTACAGCGGCGCCACTCCTTTAAGCGCCTCATCCAGCGCGGAGATCTCCGCGTCGTCCAGAAACAGCCGTATCCGTTTGTCACACAGCAGCGCTTTCACCAGCCGCCGCTGGTTCAGCGTCAGGCACTCTGCGGGTGCAGCCTTCAGCACCGATGCGTAACCGCCCGGCGTTTGACTGAGCAGGTTGTATCCCGTCCCGTCCTGCGCCAGCGCGTCTGGCGTAAAGTGCAGGCTGCTTTCCGCAAAGCCGTATGCCGACACGATATCAGCAATGGCCGATGCGGTCACCGGCGCCCCCGCCGCCCGGTCCAGTATCCGGTGCATCATATCGTAATACGCGCCATAAACCTCGTTAAACATCCCCGTCACCCGCACACTGCCGCCACATCGCCATGATGTCCCGTTTGAACTGTGAAATCACGCTGGTTTCCGTGCCCTCGATGGACACAATCCTGCCGATGAACGTGCGCAGCCACGGCACCATCTCCGTCGTGTCCGGCACATCGATGGCGTATTCAAAGGTGTCGTCCGCGATGCGCGTCAGCGTGCCGTGCTTCCCTTCCCGCACGAGCCGTTCCGCAACGTATTTCTCTTCCCGCTCATCGATGTACAGCACCATGCGCACGTGCTTGAGATCATGCTGCTGGTGGACGAGCGCGAACGCCTTCTCCGAACGCCTGCGGTACTCCGCTTTGATGTCGTCGTAACCTGCCGCCGCTTCCCCCGGCTGTACCGACTTGATGTAGTCCGTCCGCATCGTGGAATATTTGCGCTTGCGCATCGAAAAGTACACCAGATAGCGCCGCCCTGTCCGCGTGTTGGACAGCACCTGCAGCGGCACGATTGCCTGCGTCACCGTCTCGCGCCCGTAACGTGCCTGCGTCACTGTGACGCACCGCTTCGCAGCCGCCGCGTCCAGCAGCTGCAGCACCACCGCATCGTCCAGCGCCTGCGCGAAGAATATCTGCCGGTACATAAAAGGACTTTGACATCCCTTCACCATCGCCGCCGCCAGGAAGCCGCCCGGCACCACCGTCTGGTAGAACATCAGCGCGTCGCGCAAGGCGTCCGTCTGCGGCACATCGCATCCGCACAGGCTGTAGCAGACGGATTTCCCCTGCTTTTCGGCATCCAACAAGCCAAGCTCCGCATATTCGCTTAGTTTGTTGCGCACCGTCATCGTATCCACGGTCACAGGCGCGTTCAGCGCGCAGAGGTATTCTGCGGATATAACCTCCGCAATCTCGGGGGCGGAGAGGCACCTGTCCCGCAATATGTCCAGTATCACGAAATGCAGAAATATATCGTTACGCGTGAAGGATTTCGTTTGCCACACCTTGAACAGCGGGTTGACAGACTTCGCAATGGTGTCCGACGATATGGAGATGGTCTTGCCGCGGCTGTCCCAGTTCTCGGTGATGAAGTCGTCCAGATAGCTCTGTATGCGCCGCCGTTCGTTGTCGTAGCTGCGCGCGGAAACAGAGCCGTAATCACTGCGGCCCCGGTAACCGAATACAAAGAAATCCCTGACGAAGTCTCGGATTTTTTCGAAGTTTTTGATAAGTTCCGTATATCCCGGCAAAAGCATTCACCCTGAAATATTATACACGAATGACAGCACACACCTCAAGCGGCAGGTTCGCACACTTTTATTAACGATCTTTCCCTTCTTTTCCTGTACAATCAGCTTAACGAAACGAGGTGTACATAAATGTATGTGATCAGCAATCTGGAAAACCAGCGCCATCCCATCAAGGTGTGGCTGCCGGAAGCAACCATCGACGAGGGCTGTCTGGAGCAGGCCGCACGTTTGGCGCAGCTGCCGTTCATCCACAAATGGGTCGCACTGATGCCGGATACCCATCAGGGCATGGGCATGCCCATCGGCGGCGTCATCGCGACGGAGGGCGTGATCATACCCAACGCGGTGGGCGTGGACATCGGCTGCGGCATGGCATTCGTGCAGACAAACATTCCCGCCGCCGCACTGAAGGAGACTCAGACCAAATCCGGCTCCATGCTGCAGTGCCTTGTGGGCGACATACTGCGCAACGTGCCGGTAGGTTTTGCGCATCAGCAGAAGCCGCAGCCTTCCCGCGTCATCGACACGGCGCTGGAAAACAAGGAGCTGTATGCGGCGGTGCCCGAGCTGCTCCCCGAGATTGAGGACGGTTATTTCCAGACCGGGACGCTGGGCGGCGGCAACCATTTCATCGAGCTGCAGCAGGACGAGGCGGGATTCGTATGCATCATGCTGCACAGCGGCAGCCGCCACTTCGGCCACAAGATCTGCAGCCACTTTCACAACGCCGCAAACGCGCTTAACCGTAAGTGGCATTCGTCCGTCCCCGAGGAATACCGGCTGGCGTTTCTGCCCGAAGATTCAACCGAAGGGCAGGACTACATGCGCTACATGAATCTGGCGCTGGACTTCGCGCACGAAAACCGGGATGCCATGATGCAAAAGGTGCAGGGGCTGCTTGCCCACTGGAGCGAAAAGCTGCTGGGTCTTAACCCGGTGTACTCGGGCTATGTGAACTGCCACCACAACTATGCCGCCATCGAGCATCATTACGGCAAAGATGTCTGGGTGCACCGCAAAGGAGCCATCCGTGCGCAAGAAGGCGATATCGGCATCATCCCCGGCGCAATGGGCTCCGCCAGCTACATCGTAGAGGGCAAGGGCAATCCGGAGAGCTTCCATTCCTGCTCACATGGCGCGGGCCGACGCTATTCGAGAACCAAGGCGCTGGAGGCGTTCACCGCCGAGCAGGTGATGGTAGACCTGAAAACGTCCGGTGTGGTGCTGGGCAAGCACAACAAAAAGGACGTTGCGGAGGAAAGCCGGTTTGCGTATAAGGACATCGAAGAGGTCATCAGCAACGAGCTGGATCTCGTCACGCCCGTCAAAAAACTGCATACCATCGGCGTGGTGAAAGGATAATTCCCTGTCATTCCGAGCGCAGCGAGGAATCTCCTTATACATACTCGTAGATGCTAAACTTAAGTGGGTGCCGCCTGTGCGGCATCCTTTTTTGCTGTTTTATTGACATTAAATGTGATACAATATCCCATCATATACAATAACCTCAAGGAAGGGCACGCAGCCTATGAGAATCAGCGAAGCCAAACAGTGCATCATGGAACTGTACAGAAACACCGACAGCGTTATCGCGCTAGTCAGCGAACGCGGCGTGGGCAAGACCTCCGCGTTTCAGCAGTGCGCCTGTGAGCTTGATATCGGCTACATGGGGCTGTATGCCGCCGCGATGGAAGGGCCGGACTTCATGGGCCTGCCGGACAAGGACCGCGAGAAGGGCATCACGCGCTATCTTGCGCCGCAGTTTCTACCCACGCAAACTGCCGTGGATGAAGGTTTCTTCCCTGATTGCGGCCTGCTGGTACTGGAGGAGATCAACCGCGTGCCCACCGACACCGTTTCGGTGCTGTACCCGCTGCTGCTGGAGCGCAAAATCAACGGCCACTGTCTCGCCCCCGGCTGGAAGATCGGTGTCACGATGAACCCAGACACGCTCAACTATGCGGTCAACTCGCTGGACGACGCGATGCTGGACCGCTTTGTGACTGTCGAAGTCACCGCGAATCTGGAAGACTACGTCGCCTATTCGCTGCTGAACGGACCTTGCGACGATGTCCTGGCCTACCTCACGGCCTGCCCGGATATGCTGCTGCGCGTCAAGAAGGCGGCGGACAGCACTGCAACCGCAAAGTCGCCCACGCCGCGCGGTTGGACGCGCGTCCAGCAGCTGCTGAATGGCTGCACGTTGCCTGAAAAGCTGATGCAGGAGCTGATCTCCGGCGTGCTGGGCCCCGAGGCCGCGGCGTCATTCTTCGGCTACCTCAATAACCGGGAGTATACGATACCCTCCGCGGCCATTCTGCTGGCTGATTTCGAGCAGGTGCGCCCGCAGTTCGAGAAGCTGGTGCAGGGCAGCCGGTTCGATCTGCTGAGCCTCGTGATGAAGAAAACTGTATCCCTGCTGGACGCCAGCGACGCGCACTGCGCCAGCATCGACGCGATGCTAAGCAGCCTTCCCGAGGAATTCCAGCTGCTGTTCTTCAAAACGCTGGCCAATGACAAGTCCGAGCTGTTCCTTGATGTCGCGCAGAAGACCGCCGCGTTCGCGGTGCTCTCCGATCAGATACTCGATCTGATGGCCTGATCCAAAGCTCATTTCGGGAAAGGGGGGGATTTCATGCGCATTCAACAGGCCGTTATGAAGCTGCTGCTCAGCCAGCCTTTTTACGGCGCGCTCGCCGCCGCCGTGTCGCTACGGGAGAGTAAATCGGTGCGCCGGATGGAGATGACGCTGTTCCCCGACCCCGTACTCAAATACAACAAGGAATGGTATGAGAGCCTGCCGGACGCGCAGGCCATCGGTGCGCTGCTGCATGAGCTGCTGCATCTGGTGCTGCTGCATGCGCTGCGCCGCGGCGACCGCGACCCGCTGCTGTGGGCGGTGTGCGCTGACATGGCGGTGAACAGCCACCTGCCACCTGACATGCTGCCGCCCGAGGCGGTGACGACGGAGAAGATCAGCCGCGAGCTGCAGCATAAGCTAGAGCCGCAACGAAGCGCCGAGCGCTACTACGCGGAGATATCCCGATTGGTGGGCAGCGAGTTCAGCCTGATACAGCGCGAGGGATTCGCATCAATCATGTGCAGCGGCGGCAGCCTGATGGAAGCGGAGCTGCTGTCGGACGAGGACGCGCCGCAGATGAACGAGCATGCTCTGAAGAGCAGACTGCGGGAGCTGATCGACGATGCGAGGCCGGGCGGCGGTCTGCCGCAGGCAATCACCGGTGAGTTGGAGACCGTCTTCGCGCAGCCGCGCATCGACTGGAAGACGATGTTCAAGCGCTTCCTGACAGGCCGAGGGCGTACGGAGTCCCGCGCGACGTACAAGCGTGAGTCCCGCCGGTTCGACAGCTACCCCGGCAACAAACGCAGCATCGGCCTGCGCGTGCTGATTGCGCTGGACGAGAGCGGTTCGATATCCAACGACCAGCTGCAAACATTTTTTAATGAGCTGATGGCGGTGAACCGCATTACCAATGCGCAAATACTGGTCACCGAGTTTGACACCGAGTGCACCAAACCGCTGCCCGCTGCGGAATATAAGCAGTCACGCGAGCGCAAGAAGAGCGGCGGTACGGATTTCCGCCCTGTGTTTGCGCTGGCCGACAGTCTCAAAGTGCCGCAGGTGGTGATATTCACGGACGGCGAAGGCACCGCGCCCGAGCGGGTCAGCCAGAAGGTGCTGTGGGTACTCACCAAGGGCGGCAAACAGCCTGCCCCTTACGGCTACAGCGCGACATTTGAATAACGAAATGGAAAAACGGCTATGAGCGAAGTACTGGAATACTATCTGACGGGCGGCCACATAAAGTTGGGCAAGAACGAAGCGGCACTGGAGCTGCTGCGCAAGGACAGCATACTGCGCGCGCTGCTGGGCTACACCGCGGGCGAACTCAAGGCGCTGGCCTCCGGCTCCGCGAGCATCGGCAAAACTGACGACGCGGTCTGCTTCGACTTTACCGGCATACAGGAGCGCAAGCTCGGCGGAGAGCCTGCGGCGCTGATTCAAGAGCTTAAAGCCCGCTACGGGCGTGCCCTGAGCGGGCAGTTATACTTCCGAATCGTGTACACCACGTTCGGCCATGTGTTCTACAGCCAGGCAGACCTCGGCACGGACGACGTACGCATGAATACCTGCGACTGATGTGCTTAGTCCTGCTATATGTCTCGCCCTTTCTTTTGCATAATCATATCCTCTATCAAAGCATACGGGTGGGGATATCTCCCGTTCTCCCTTGTAAAAGAAGGAACGCCCGGTATATCGTCTATCTGAACGGCACGCTGCGGGCAGAAGTTGAGGCAGGCAAAGCACATCGTACAGAAAACTTTCTTTTGCCATACCGGCTGTGCATCTTTCAACATTATCTTTCCTGACAGGCATACTTTTTCGCAAATGCCGCAGCCGTTGCAGTTTTCATCCGTGTAGAAATACTGAACTCCGCCGATGTGGTCCGCCAGCTCCATGCCCGCCAAAACAGTTTTTTCGACCAGAAACGCAGTCGCAGGGTTTTTACCAGTGGGCTGTATGACACCAGTATCTTCCGGCAGGCTCACCTTTTCTTCCTTCACAATGCCCGCGAAATCATCCAGTTTTTGCACAACAACTTGCTCCATTGTTTGTATGGTTTCTTTTGCGGGAACAATATAGCCTTTGTGTCGGCCTTCGTTATTGCCCATATTGAGCACCAGACAGGAGCTCAGCTTCTTGCGGTTTTTCCTAAGCAGCCTGTCTATTTTATCAAAACCCCTGAAGACTGAACCATAGCGTGTTGCGACGGCGAATATGTAATCTGCGGAGCTGAAATCTGTCTTTTTGATGAACCTTTTGACCACAACAGGGATGGTCAGAGCGTGCACCGGAAATACAATCCCCACCCGGCAACCGGAAGTTTGCACTTCGGTCTTGTCCATGAGGCTGGCAATAGGCACGAGCTCAGCAGTCGGCAGCCTTTTCTGAAGCTCCCTGGCGACGAATAACGAATTCCCAGTCCCCGAAAAATAGTAAATCTGCGTATTCATGAATGTTGAACGACTCCTTTTATCACACCCATCATCATTTCGTTTATCTTGATATCCCTTTTTTGTTTATTGAAAAAGTGAGTACCGAGTATCCTGCCGTAAAGCTCCGGTTCAAGGATGATATGATGAAACGGAAGCATCAACTGCAACGCAGCTATATCGAGATGTTCCTGACCGATAGTGGGGAAAATTTCTCTGAGCAGGGGCATAACCATTGCACACGAATTCCTGCACCCATGCTTAAGCTCGGAGGCGATTGCGATCTTACATATGTTTTCGTGCATAAACGCAGCGTCCGCGGTGGCAGTCAATATATTCCTTAATCTGCTCTCGGCGTCTTCTCCGCTGCTGTTGTCCAATATAGGAGCGATAATATCGTCCATCATCTTGCCGACGACCTCGCTTAAAAGGTTTTCTTTCGACTGGTAGTAATAATTAACGAGCGCCAGGTTTACGCCCGCTTTTGCGGCAATCTGCCTTGTTGTAATACGCCCCGCATCTTCCCCAGCCCCGAGCAGTTCCAATACGGCCCGATATAACTTTCCTCTTGCATTTTCTCCGTCCGGTTTCAATTAAACAGCCTCCGCTTCACCTTGAAATTCTGATGGCTCCATAATTTAAACATGTTTAATACATGTTTATAATATATGCTGGATGATCAATAAGCAAGTCAATTATTATAAACGAATAATTATTTACAATATAAAAAGAAGCGCCCCCGAAACGGAGACGCGCACACCGAATGAACCGTGTCATGGAACAGGCCTAAAATGGTAACGATGTCGTTTTCCCTGTATGGCCGTTGCAATCACCGTTTGGACATGACATTGCCGGGCAATGTTGATTACGCATGTTCATTCTCTCATCAAATCCTTGACAGTCACCAGCGGATTTAAATACCGCTCGCGGCCGATGGTTGTTTTGCCAAACTCGATGGCCTTTGCCGGACATGTATGGATGCAAGCCAGACACTGCTGGCATCTGTGCTGCCATTCAGGATGGCCTTTGCTCATATCGATATTATCAGCCGGGCATACATTTTTGCAGATACCGCAGCCATTGCAATCCGGCGTAATCCAGAATTTTTTATCTGCTTGGCTTAAGGTTGACGTCAACAAACGGTGCAGCACGCCGGACAGTACATACCTTTCCATAATATTTCCGCGAGAAGACCCTTGCGTACCGTTATTGATCCGCTGTGCCATTCCGGGCAGCGCCTCATCAAAAGCTGTCAGCTTATCAGCAGCGGCCTGTTTGGTGTCTGCATCATAATAGATGATGTTGTTGCCCGGCATTTGGACGGTAAAACCGGCGGCAAGCTTAATGCCCCGCTTTTTCAGCCGTGCCGCTGTCTGCCCGATCGTATCTCCGGGCTGGGATTTATATGAAGCCACAGCAAAGATATATTTTCCGTCAAAGCCAGTATCCATGCCGTCAATGAATCGCGCAACCGCCTCCGGCAGCCCCCACAGGTATACCGGAAAGACAAGCCCGATCACCGATGCCGTTTTGTCCGCAGCGGTCTGCTTGCGTATCGGATTAACTGAAGCACCATCAATAAACTCTGAAAGTCTGCGCGCAATATAGAGCGAATTTCCGGTACCTGTAAAATAGTAAATTATTTTTTTCATGATACTCTCCCCATACAGATTATTGCAGTTGCCTGCCAATTTCTCCGGCGTTATAATCAGGATAGCATAAATGAGCATTTTGAAAAGAATGCACTAAAATGTAATATACTATACTTTTGGAGAGCGATTGGTGGATAATAACGACAGCTGCGCAATCGAATATACCTTGGGCGTTATCGGGGGCAAATGGAAAATGCTCATCATATATCATCTGATGCTATGCAAAGTCAGACGCTATGGGGAACTAAAACGCAGCATATCGGGCATCACACATAAAATGCTGAGCGCACAGCTCAAAGACCTTGAGTCATTTGGCATCGTTCAAAGAAAAGAATATCCCCAAATTCCACCTAAGGTGGAATACTCTCTGACGGAAACAGGCGCGAGCTTGCTTCCCATACTGGGTATGATGTACAACTGGGGGAAATCTCATATGTCATAAAGAGCAAAAACGTCTTAAATCAACTTGATAAAAACAGCGCCCTCTTTTGGAAAGGCGCTGTTTTTCGGTGTCTCATTTATTCGATCACGTCCACCGCAAGGGGATACTTGCTCATCCACTCGCAGCCGTCCTTCTTGATCAGTATCGGGTTCTCATAGCGGAAGCCAATGTCCTCCAAGGGCAGGCATCTTACCTTGGAGACACAATACCTATCGCTCAGCCGTTGATGATCTCCACAGTGATTCCGCTGGCGGGGATATCCGTTTTGGGAATCACGATGATGGCGTAATACGGGCACCCTGCTTCGGAGTAAGGCCTGCCTGGCGTAGAGGTATACAGTATTGCAATATGCCCTCCGCGGCCCGCTGTCAGCTCGGCGGACTCAAGGCTGTATTCCTCTTCATGAGTGATAACACGAGCTGTAAACGTGACCAGTATCACCATCTCGTTCTCGTAATCCGCACCTATGGCTTCCATCACGTCGTCGAAGCCCTCAAGCAGCGCGGCCTCCTCCTCGCAGCTGTCCAGCACAAATACATGCGTCCCTTCGCCCGCCTGCTGCGGGTGCCCGATAGAAAACGCTTCTAAAAACCGCACACGCTTGATTGGAATAGCCGTCTGAGCCGGTGTGGCGGACGGTGCTTCGGTCTGTATCACCGTTTGTGCTGGCGTTTTATCTATCTGTAAATCGGACACGCCGCATCCGGTGACAATTACCGTTAGCATTAGTACGAGTACAATAGTCGGAAACAGTCTCATCGTCTCGCCTCCCTGCCGGATTATTCGATTGTAAGACGTATGCTTGAGGCAAAGTGTTCCCTCCTGTGTGGTCAGCCCAGCGTTTTCTCCATTACGAAGTTAGTCAGCAGCACCCCTTTGCGCTCCGCCTGCTGCTCCTTAACCACGGCAAACCCGCGCCGCTCGAAGAACGGCCTTGCAGTGACGGACACGTGAGTCACCATGCGTGTCTGCCCGGTTTCCTGCGCGTGCTGCTCCAGCGCTGCCACTATCGCCGTCGCCACGCCGCGGCCCTGCCAGCCCTCGTGCACATACAGCCTGTCCAGATAATCCCCGTCAATATCGCCGAATCCGATCACCACGCCGCCGCTCTCCGCGACCAGAGTATGGTGCGCCAGCAGCGACGCGTTCCATGCGGCTTTGTCCACGCTGCCATCTGCCCATGCATTCAGTTGCTCCGGTGTGTAGTCCTTCGCGCACACCAAATGAACCGTGTCATGGAACAGGGCTGCAATGGCGTCGATGTCGTTTAGCCGGTAACGGCGCAATCTGTACATTCTACATATCCTCTTCGTTTATTATATACAACATGAGTAAAACAGAAAATGCCATGTACATGGCATTTTCACGCGGGATTCCCAAGGGATATATCCCTTGGGCGGAGGTTTGGAGGCAGAGCCTCCAAAATACATTGGCAGACGAATGCCCTACTCGATCACGTCCACCGCCAGCGGATACTTGCTCATCCACTCGCAGTCGTCCTTGTTGATCAGTATCGGGTTCTCATAGCGGAAGCCGATGTTCTCATCCGGACAGGCGTACTGCATTGCGCATATCAGCACCTCGCCCTCCTGGTATACATGGTCCGGGTCGGTCCAGTACGCAAAGGGGCCGTCGTGCCCGCCGATGCGCCACTCGTCACCCAGCATACCGATGCCGTGCTCAAAGCCGGGCACCATGAAATCGGCAAAGCCACGCTCCTCCGCAAACGCCATCATCTGCTCCGCCAGCGACGAGGGCGAGATGCCAGCGCGGTAAGTTTTCAGCGTCAGGTCCACCATGTCGGTGAAGTTCTGCGCGTGCCACAGCTGGCGTTTGGACGCGGGCGCTATCAGATAGTTGTGACTGTGGTCGCCGCAGGCCAGCTTGAACAGCGCGTGGATGTCCACCATCAGCGGCTCACCCGCTTTAAGCGCCTTCGTGGTGGCCGGTGTACACGCGCCTCCGGCGAGGCCGGTGCGATATCCGCAGGCGATTTCGTTGCCGCCGGTGAACGACCACTCCCAAACGCTGCCCGCCCTGCGCATGGCCAGCGCGGCGATACCCGCAATCTCCGTCTCCGTCATGCCCTTCCAGCCGCCGTTTTTGATGGCATCGTATACCGCCGCGTGACCGATGTCCACAATGCGGCTCGCCTCGCGGAACCGGTTGATCGTCCCTTCGTCCTTGATGACGGACAGCTTATCGATGATGTGGTGTGCGTTGACCAGTTTGCACTTGGGCAGCGCTTCCTCGAACGCCTTGTACTCGTAATATGTGAGGTTGCCCTCGGGCAGATAGTTGGACATGCCCGCCTCCACACCGACCACGCCGCCGTTTGGCAGCAGCTCCTCAATCATGTAAGCAATCTGCGAAATCTGGTCCTGCCCGCCCATCGGCGCAAAGCCCAGCACGTGATCCTCGTCCAGCCACGATTCGTCCGCCGCCCTTGCGGCATCGATCACGAACGTAAACGCGGTGGGCAACCCCTCGGACGGTATCACGATGAAGCTGCGCCACGGAAAGAACGCGTCCGTCGTCCAGCTCATTGTGCGCAGACGCGAACCGAGGTACACGTCCACACCCTCCCGTTTCATCTCAGCCTGTATCGCCGCGATGCGCGCCGGGAAATCAATAAAATAAGGATCGTTGTTCATTGCGTCCTCCTCACTCAAACTCGGTGGGTATCGTCGCGATGATCTTGTTCAGCCGATCCACCAGCGACGCCAGCTTCAGTGCTTTCACCATGTTGCCGCGCAGCTTCAGCTTGCCGCCCATCAGCGCTTTCTGCGCGCCCAGCTCCGCGCGGGAAATCTGCGCGAATGTTTCATATTCGCCTGTGATGGTAAACTCCGCCTTGGGGCCCGGCCCGTCGCCCACCTGCACGCTGCTCACCGCTCCGTCAGTAAACGCCACATAGAAGAATTTCTCTGCCCCATTGCCCGGGCAATTCGTATAGATGTTGGTCATCGAGGAAGTGAGGTTGTTCATCTTGTCCGGTGTCAGGCCCTCGCTCAGCCTCTTTTTCACCTCTTCCCCCCATTGGGAAGACAAATACAACAGCTTATCCATACTGTTCCACTCCTTTCTTTTCATAAGGCTCCGAAACGCCGCCGCCCCGGAAACCAAAAAGGAAAAGCAGCGCAAGACGCGCTGCCCGTTATTTCATAAGTATGCCGTTGGTGATGAGGTCGAGCGCCTGCGCCATGTGCGTTTCCATGAAACGCTCCTCGCACTCGATGTACGCCCGGATGATAAAGCCCTTATAGATGGAAAATATGAGTTCAGATACCGCACCCGTATCCAGCTTTCGAAATTCGCCGCTCTGCTGACCCTCTTCCAGCACGCGGGCAATCATGCCGACCGACTCCGCATTGATCTCCTCGTATGGGTCCGCTTCGGGGAACATGGGGAATATGGTGGAATCGTTCTTGAGCAGCGCGCAGAAATCCGCATCCTCGGCCAGATACAACAGTGCCGTCTCGCACAGCACGCGGAACTTCGAGGCAGCGCCGGTCTCACGCTCCACCGCCGCCTTCACGCGGTTCTGCCAGCGCAGCATCACGTACCGAACCACGTCCTCATACAATGCCCGCTTGCTCGTGGTATACGCATAGACGCTGCTGTTGCCAAGGCCGAGCTCTCCGGCGATGTCCTCCAGCGTCGTCTTCTTGTAACCGTAAGCGGCAAAGCACTTGAGGGCCGCCTGCAATATGGTCTCGTCATCGATCCGTTTGCGCATACTCATGTCCTTTAATCGAATAAATTACTCATTTATTCGATTATAATTCGCTTCATTCTCAAAGTCAACAACAACGTCCGATGCTGCGGTTTCAGCTACTTTTTTGTCTTTACAATACATAGTTTAACTGATATTGTATTCTCTGCGATTTCAGGCTGGTAACCCATGCATGAAACCCACTCAACAATAACGACATAAGGAAGAACCATGAAAAAACGAATATCTCTTTTAACAGCCCTAATGATGATAGCATTGGCGTTAACGGGCTGCGGCAGCACGGAGCCCGCCTCGTCCGAGCAGACGCTTTCACCCACCGAGACAGCGGGTTGCGCTGCAGATACCGCTATTGCAGAGCCCGGCACTTGGGTGATTTACTGGTATCTTTGCGGCACAGATCTTGAATCGGAAGGCGGCGCAGCCACTGCCGATCTTGAGGAACTGACGTCGGTTCCGCTTCCGGAAAACGTGAAGGTCGTCATTCAAACCGGAGGAACAAGCGAGTGGCACAACGACCTCGTTGATCCGAATTACATTGAGCGCTATGTGTATGATTCCGAAGGCTTGAAAAAGCTGGAGCAGCTTCCGCTGGCCAGCATGGGTGATGCGGCTACATTTGCGGACTTTCTGTCCTTTGCCGGCACCAACTTTCCCGCAGAAAACAAAATGATGCTTTTCTGGAATCACGGCGGCGGTTCGGTGGCCGGTGTGGAATTTGACCAGCTGTATGACAACGACTCGCTCACGCTGACCGAGATCCGTCAGGCTTTTGAGTCAACCTTCACGCTGTCGGCTGATAACCCACCCTTTGAAGTGGTTGGTCTTGACACCTGCCTGATGGCCACGGTGGACACAGCTGCAGCCTTCTCAGACATCGGCAGATATTTGGTGGCCTCGGAAGAAACCGAACCGGCAAACGGCTGGTACTATTCGGGCTTCGTGGGCGCTCTTGCCGAAAACACCGCCATGGACGGCGCAGAGCTCGGGCAGATCATCTGTGACACCTATGTAGAGGGCTGCGAGCTGGCGGGTACGCAGGATGCCATCACGCTGTCAGTAACCGACCTTTCCAAAATCGGCAGCCTCCTTACGGCATATGACAACATCGGCAAGGAAGCGCTGGCCTACGCCTGCGAAGACCCGACCTTCTTTGCGGAGCTGGGCAGAAGCGCCCTCAAGGCGGAAAACTACGGCGGCAACACGGCCGAAGAAGGCTATACCAACATGGTGGATTTGGGCGACCTCGTACGCAACAGCCAAAACCTCCTGACCGAAAACGCGAACGCCGTCCTGGCCGCGCTGGACGAATGCGTGATCTATAAGATCAACGGTCCGTACCGGCAGCAGGCCTCAGGCTTATCCTGCTATTATTCCTACGATGGGGATCAGGATAACTTTAACGAATATGTCTCCGTGGGTACAGGCACATCCTTTAAATACCTCTATGCCTACGAGCTTTTCGGGACGCTGCCCGAGGACGGCATGGCATATATCGCTGATATGCAGTTTACCGAGCTTCCTGAAGTTCCTTCCATTGAAGGCTCAGGGCTGCAGGACATACCGCTGACCGTGGATGATGAAGGCTATGCGGTGCTCAGCATTGGCGCCGAGGCGGCCAATATTCTGGCGGGAGTGTACTTCCAGCTCTACTATACCGATCCCGCGAACGACACGATGCTGCTGCTCGGCCGTGACAACGACATCATTGCCGATTGGGATAACGGCGTATTCAAGGATAATTTCCGCGGTGTCTGGGGCTCCATCGACGGCAATTTCGTGTATCTCGAGCTCAGCTACGAGGGAGAAGATTATAATCTGTATAACGTCCCCATCCTTCTGAACGGGGAGCGCTACAACCTGAGCGTGGGCTACAGCTTTACGGACGAGGCCTATTACATCCTCGGGGCGAGCAAGCCGCTGGATGAAAGCGGTATGGCGGACAAAAACCTTGTGCAGCTCAAAGAGGGCGATGAAATAACCACATTGCTTTATACCATGCCCATCTCCGGAGACTCAACGGAGCTGACTGAAATTGAAGCAGCCACCCTCGCTGTTACGGCCAATACCTCGTTTGCGGAAGCGGATATGGGTGACGGTACGTTCATCATGATCTATGAGATGGTAGACGCAAACAACAACGCGGCGAACTCGGCGGCAGTGGTATTTACCGTGGAGAATGGTGAGATATCAACCTCCCTGCCGGAATAGAACAAACACAACAATCTAGCACCATTCAATAAGCCTCCGGTGTTTCAAATCGCCGGAGGCTTTTTTGTTGAACCTGCTGGCTGATTATCAATTGTTAAGCGCCCTCAAACAACAAAGTGATAACAAGAACGTGCATCATATCGCCGTTTTATTGAGACACTATATTATATAAAAGCAATAAACGGAGGATTCAACTCATGCCTGATATCAATTTATCCAAGCTGCCTTTGATGGCGCTGCAGGATATCCCCACACCTAACGCGGACGCGCAGCCCATCGTCGCGCTGGTGAAGGAGGGCGGGCGCGTCACTGGGTACAAGCTGGCGGACGGGCGCATATTGAGCAAGGAGCAGGGCGTTGATCTGGCGCGGCACGGCGGCATTCAGGGCGTCGGCATCGCTGTGCGCAACGGCAGCGAATATCTCAAGTCTCTGCCCGATGAAAGCGAAAACAACAACCTTGGCAACCTGCCGTCGGTGACACAGTAAAACTATCAGCCGCACCGCCGTCAAAGAGGGATAACACCCTCTTTTTGGCATGTTCACCCACAGTTTCGCCCATGCAACGCGCGCATTGTTAACCCCGTTCATACATGATTACTAAACATTTTTTTCTAGTATTTATTGATTTTCAATAAATATTTTGTTATAATCAGCGCATCATGAAAGGCGGTGATGCTGTCTGACCTCCTTATTGCCTGTCATCCGCAGACACAAAGCGGATATCGCTCTCGGTGCGCTCGCGCTGTTCACGGGCGCTGTGCTGCTCGCCGGATACGGCGCGGCAGACGACGGCACGCTGAGGGTGCTGCTGTGGCCGCACGCCAAAGTCACCGAAGCTTTTTACAACATCGCGCTCAGTTACCAAAGCAGCGTAGGTTACGTATCGCCGGGCGGCAGCTTCGCCGTGGGCCCCGCCTGTATGGGCATGAACTTCATCGTCATGCTGTTCTGTCTAATGGTCTGCGCCTTTACGCGGCGGTTTCGCGGTCTTGCCAAAGCCGCCTTTTTTGTGCTCGCGCTGGCGGGTTCCGCCGTCATCGGCGTGTTCGTCAGCTGTGTGCGCATCATCGGTTCGGTTCCTTTCGTCTCGTATGAGAAGTTTGCCACGCTGCACACCGGCATCGGCATCGCGCTTTACCTCGCCGCACTTGTGGGCAGTTTCATACTCGTTAACAAACTGACAGGAGGCCTCCATGAAAAGCATCGATAAACCCTCGCGGTTATTTCCTTTTGTGACGCTGCCGCAGACGCTGCTGGCTGCACTGCTGATCGCACTGGCCGCCCGGACGGCGCATACCGGAGCGCTTTGGATACTTGCCGCAAGCGTCGCGTTTAACGCCGCTTTCACAGGCTACGCCATCGTCTGCCGCAAGCGGGAGTCTGCTCATCGTGAAGCGCTGATCGCGCTGGCCGTGTCCGCCTGCGCCATGCTGGCTGCGTCCGCTCTGCTGCTTGAAGGCGCCGCTCTTTTTGGCGGCGCGCTCGGCCTGCGTCTTACCGCGATGCTGCTGTGTGCCGTCTCCGTGGTGTACGCCGCCATGGCGCTGTCCAAAACGCCGGAGCCCCGTGCCGACATGAGCCGTTATGTGATGGGCTTCGTCGCGCTGCCCTTCGTCTGGTTCCTGGCGTTCAACATCGTCACCGGGGTGCGGCTGGAAACCGTCTCGATGATACTGATCGTGGCAGGCGCGTTTGCCGCCGCTTTCCTGCTGGGCCGCATCGTCCTCGCGCGCGGTTCCGGCGCGCTGCTGACCGAGAAGAGCCGCAAACGCCGGTGGTTCGCGCTCTATTCTATATTCTCCGTTGTGCTGCCTCTCATCGGGCTGCTGGTCAACCTTCAAACGTCCAATATGTTCGGAGACTTCTCCGACCCGGCGTTCTTCATCGTTCCCGTCATCAACGGCGTTGTCCTGCTGATACCGCCGTTCGCCGACAAGCGGCTGCGGCTGCTGCGTTTCGGCCTCCTGTCCGCCGCCTTGGTCTACTTTGTGTATTTCTTTGTCATATTCGTACCGTATATGCCGATTGGCTTTTTGGGTTTGATCGTCATCGTGGGCGGGCTGGTGTTTGCGCCCGCCGGTGCTCTGCTGATGCAGATGTTCGAGATCGTCCGCGAGTGGCGGCAGCTTAAAACCTTATGGAGCGGTGCGCGTGTGCTGGCCGTGTTTCTCCCGGCGCTGCTGCTGATTCCCGCCTGCATGCTCACCAGCTACATCGGCGACAGGCAAAACCTTCAAAACGCGGCGTCGTATCTGGAGACGAGTGCCGCCCCCTCGGGTGAGCCTGTGGACCTCGGGCGGCTGAAGAGGACGCTTAACAGCTCCGGCGGCACTTTCGAGATCAGCCGCGACATATTTGCCGAGTTTTCCACCACCAATAACACGCCGCTCCTCTCCGCCATCTATTCGGCGCTGGTGCTGGACAACAAGGTGATGCGCGACGGCGACATCGACCGCATGCGCCAGCTGTTCTTTGACGAATACGATGAACCCTGGGACGCATCTGTTTCCGATGGGCTCACCGTTAACGGTGAAAACATCACCGACGTACGCCTCACCGACGTCCGTACCGAAACCACCTACGATACCGAGGCCGGCGCCAACCGCACCTGGGTTCACCTCACAATGCAAAACACCTCAAGCGGCTGGAACGAGGAATATGTGACGCTGTTTCCGCTGCCCGAGGGCGCGTACATCAGCGACTACTATCTGGACGTGGGTGCAAACCGCAAATACGGCATACTGGCTGACGAACGCGCCGCAATGTCGGTCTATGAGGACATCGTCCGTGTCAATCAGGACCCCGGCGTGCTGCACTACACGGACGACGGACAGCTGGAGCTCCGCGTGTTTCCGTTCGACGAGGGCGAAACGCGCCATACCGGCTTTGAGATCATCCACACCCAGCCCTTCAGCCTCACGCTGGACGGCCAGACGGTCGATGTCACAGCGGCCAACGCGTCGGACGAGATCAAATTTAACGGCGGCACGCTGGTCTCCGCCGCCATGAAGCAGACGCTGCCCGCCGCCGAAACGCGCGGGGAAACGTACTGGTTCGTTGTGGACAGCTCGGCGCACAGCAATATCGGCTACCAGCTGTCGCTGATCGAGGACTACGCGTCCATGGGCGGCATCAGCGATGCCATGGTGATGTTCGTGTCTTACGATATTACACAAGCCACGCTGGAGGATGCGCGCAGCCTGCAGGTCCCACCGCACAGCGGGTTTAACCTCGCACTGGCCGTCAAAACGGCGCTCACCGAAAACGGCAGCGGCACGGTGCCCGTGATACTGTTCACGTCGGGCAATCCGGCGGGCGCGCTGATGCCGGAGCACAGCTCATGGCTTGCCAAGCAGTATCCCGAGAACCCGTACTTCTACCGGCTTCGTGACGACTTGAAGCTGGTCCCTTATAACTTTGACGGCAGCATCGCCGGCGGTCCACTGGACGAACCCGCCGTGTTCCCGCTGCGGCTTTACGGTGATACGGTTGTGCGGGACGATGGCCAAAGCGAGATCATCCCTTCGGGAGGTGCCGCGTTTGCGCTGACCGGCAGCCAGTATACGGATGCGTTGACGCTGGATGCCGCCATCCGCAGCAACCCCGCAATGGACAAAGCCACCTCACTCAAGCTGCTGCGCGCCGCGTTCCGCAGCCACGTACTCACACCGCAAACTTCGTTTATCGTGGTGGAGACCGCACAGCAGGAGGCTGATCTGTGGGAAGCGCAGGCGAAGCTGCTGGAGCAGGACAGCGCCGCCGCCGCGCGTGAAACGCTGGACGAGCCGCCGCTGATTATCTGTCTGCTTGCCGGTATCGCCGTCTTCACCGTCATCCCGGCCGTTCGCCGGTACAGAAAAAAGGCGATGCAAAAATGATACGGACATGCCGCAAATGCAGGAGCAGAATTATCAAGCGCAGGATTCGGTACACGTTTCCGTAAAAAAGTCAACAAATCGTAATAAATTGATACTTCCATTTTCCCAAAGTTGTGGTATAATATCTCAAGTCGTCAAAGACAAATCTTCAAGAAGGAGGGCCTGGCAAATGACCAAAGTTTATACCAAAAAGTTCAGCAAAATCAATACAGCGTTTGCCTGTGCCGCATCCGTTTGCGCGCAAAGCCCGCGAGCTTATGTTTCGGGGATCACTGCGCCCATTCCGCTGTATCATATGAATACGTAACCCATCAGACATATACAGAGCGCGATAACCGGTCCGCATGTCATATGCGAACCGGTTTTTTATTTTAAAACAAACGTACCGGATAAACCCATAAAGCCGTATTAACCAAGGCTTTGGCGGGCTGACGGTGCAGAAAAGGAGGAGGCAGTATGTTGGCAAAGAGTGACTCGAAAAAGGTTTTGGTTGCTTTGGCAATTGGCTGACGCCGCCCCGGGAATGTCCGGGCGTAACGGCGGATGCGATGGCCTGATGACTGCGTCCATACCCGCGCCTCGCCTTGCTGTGCCCAGCCGCGTGAACATCACACTCACGGCTAAAAGCGCACAGCCCTGACGGTGGAGCATCATACCGGAGTTTAGGACAGCCGCCAATAGCCATCGGTAAAGATGAAGTTTTGAGAAAAACGAATTGAAGAAATATGCCCGGAAAATTATGAATCCCGGGAGTGTATTTCGTGTTCTGTAAAAACGGTTGTTTTCGCGGAACATTGGGCTTTGGGAGGCAAGAGCTTCCAGGTTTTAAAATGAAAAGGAGATTCAATTTTTATGAAACAGTTATATTATGATTCCAAACTCGAGGGCTTCGGCGGATGGCTGGCTCTTCTGCAGGTCCGATTATACATCGGGCTTATCGCGTTGTTCTTCATCCCCATCAATGCGGTGCTCGCACTGCTGATGGGCGGAGCGCTTGTCCTTTGCCTGCTGCTGTTCTATCAGTACCGAATGGCTTTCCGCGGCGCCTATGTCGCCGTCTCGGCGCTTTGCATTGCCGCCGGTATCACCATGCTGCCCGTCAGCGTGGTTTATCTCATCGTGCAGTGCGTACTGGAAGCGGCTATCATATTGGCTCTGTTCATGTCACGCCGTGTGAAGAACACATTCCTGCGCAAGCACGAGCGGGCAGACGCTGTTGACGGCTGGAACGGACAGACTCAGCGCCGCTGCTGCTACGATGTGCATTATGTGACAAACCGTATAACCAAATAAGCAGAACGGTGGGTTGCCATGGAAAACAAAAACGGGCACGCATCATCCCTGACACGCAAGGAGCCGCGCAGCATATGTCGGCTCCTTGTGTGTTCAGTTGTATGCTATAATAATGAATGGCAAAGAGGAGGCTTTATGACGAACCCTTGGGAACATGTCGCCTTAAGCGATTACGAGGAACATATGAAGCGCGATGATGTGCAGCAGCTGCAGACGCTCAGCGCCATCATGCAAAAACAGCTGACGGCATATGCCGCCCCATCTGTGGCGGTGCTGGGCGTGGCGGGCGGCAACGGTCTGGAGCACGTGGATACCCGCCGCATCAGCCGCGTCTACGGCATCGACATTAACGCGCAGTATTTAAACGCCTGCCAAGAGCGCTTTTCCCATCTGGGCGATCGCCTGTGCTTGATGCGGCTTAACCTTCGCGGAGACGCCTGCATGCTGCCCGAGGCCGATCTCGTTATCGCGAATCTTTTTATCGAGTATATCGGTGCCGATGCGTTTGTTCGCCACATGAACAACGCTCAGCCGCAATACATTTCCTGCGTGATACAGAAAAACGGGGACGTACCCTTCATATCGAACTCCCCTTATCAGCATGCTCTGATGAAGCTGTCCGAAATCCACAGCGATATCGACGCGTCCGCGCTGACAGACGGGTTGTCCGGCATCGGCTACCGCCTCATGCTGACGGAGGAATACCCGCTGCCCAACGGCAAAAGCCTGATCCGTCTGGACTATACCCATCAATAACAAAAACGAGCCTCGTTCAGGAGACCCGTCCGTTTCCGTATTGGGACTTCGAATTGAAGTCCTTTTTAATTCACTCAGGCAGGTTGCACTCCCCGACCTGCGCGAGACCGGTGTACACCATGCCGCGCGTGGAATCCAGCGTTACCGTCGTGCCGTTTCTCAGTATGCCTGTCGCGTTCTCCGCGTCGCACAGCACCGGAATGCCCAGCGTCAGCCCCACGATGGCCGCGTGCGAATCCACGCCGCCCTGCTCGGTGATGATGCCCGCCGCTTCCTTGAGCATATCCATCATCGAATTATCCGTCTGGGGTATCACCAGTATGTCACCCGGCTCAAACGTTTTGCGCGCCTGCGCCGCGTCCGTGCACACGCACAGCTTGCCGTTCACCGCGATGTTGTTAAAGCCCGTGCCCTTCACCAGCACATTGCCCACGATATGCACCTTGAGCGTGTTGGTGGTGCCCGATACGCCAATGGGCACACCCGCGGTGATCACCACGACGTCCCCATGCTTCACCAGACCTGTCGTTTTCGCGCAGTCCACCGCGTGCTCAAACAGCTTATCCGTGTTGTCCTGCTCCTCGGCCAGCACAGGCCTCACTCCCCAGGACAGCGCCAGCTGGTTATACGTCTTCTCGCTGGGCGTGCACCCGATGATGGGCACCGCCGGCCGGTAGCTGGACACCATGCGTGCGGTTCGTCCGGACTTGGTGAACGCGATGATCGCGCTCGCGCCCAGGCTGTGCGCCGTCGAGCAGGTGGCGTGGGATATCGCGCTGGTCACGCTGGCGCAAACCTCTGGCAGCTTGTTGTTGAAGCGCGTCCTGTAATGGATGTTCTGTTCCGTGGTCTCCGCAATACGCGACATCGTCACGAGGCTCTCGATGGGGTATTTGCCCATCGCCGTCTCGCCGGACAGCATGATCGCGCTGGTGCCGTCGTACACCGCGTTGGCGACGTCCGTCGCTTCGGCGCGCGTGGGCCGCGGGTTGACTATCATCGAATCCAGCATCTGCGTCGCGGTGATCACCTTCTTGCCCGCGGAATAAGCCTTCTTGATCAGCAGCTTCTGAATGCGCGGCAGCTCCACGATATCCATTTCCACGCCCATGTCGCCGCGCGCCACCATGATGCCGTCACTCACCTGTATGATCTCGTCAATGTTTTCCACACCGCTGCCGTTTTCAATCTTGGCAATGATGTGTATCTGCTTGCCGCCGTTCTTGTCCAGTATCTTGCGGATCTGAAGCACATCCGCCGCCGTCCGGCAGAACGACGCGGCGATGTAATCCACATCGTTTTCGATACCGAACAGTATGTCGCCGCGGTCCTTGTCGCTGATGTAGTCCATCTTCAGATGCACGCCCGGCACGTTGACCGACTTGTTGTTCTTGAGCACGCCGCCCGTTATCACGCGGCAGCGCACCGCGTCCGGCGTCACGTCCTCGGCCACCATCTCAATGAGGCCGTCGTCCAGCAGTATGTGGCTTCCCTTGGGCAGCTCGGCTGCCAGCTGCGGATACGTCACCGCGACACGCTTGGCGTCGCCCACGCAGTCGTTCATGCTCAGCGTAAACACGCCGCCTTCCTTCAGCTCCGCGCTGCCGTCCTTGAACGTCTTCACGCGCACCTCGGGGCCCTTGGTGTCCAGCAGTATCGCCACCGCGCGGTTATACTCCTTGCGCAGCTTCTTGATGAGCTTAATCCTGTTTCCGTGCACCTCATAGTCGCCGTGGCTGAAGTTCAGCCGCGCGACGTCCATGCCGTTTTCAATCAGCTGCCGCATCGGGGCTTCCGTCTCGGTCCCCGGCCCGATGGTACAGATTATCTTCGTCTTTCTCATATATTTAAAATCTCCTTTGGTTCTCTATTATATCGGCTTGTTCCATTAAAGCAATAAAATTTATGTTAAGCGAACATGATCTTTCGGTATGGGAAAAAAGCCCACGCCATATAGTATGGACTGTTGATATCTTTATAGCCTTTTTCTGTGTACGACCTCGGGATTGCAGTATGTTTTAATCTCTTCGAATGCTGCCTGCGTATACTCCATATCGAAGCAGCATGCCGCCAGTTCGGCTTTGTGATACTGCTCCACAGTCTGCCAAACATATTGCTCTCTTAGTGCCAAGTATTTTTCAGCATCGAAAACGATTCTCATTTGATAAAATTTTATCCCTGTAAATTTGCCAAGAAGCACCGTCCTGTCAATAACTTCAACGAGTTTTATTTGAGACCAGTTATAATGCTTTTCAAATCTTTCTCCCTTAACAGTATTCTTTATATCCATTCCTTCGGCGATTATTATAACCCATTTGTTTTTACCAACGCTTTTGATAAAGTTATGTCGAACCATTGTTTCAACAAGGAAAGGAGTATAAGGAATAAAGGGAAGAAAACAAAAGAATCCGTATTCGTAGGGCAATGTTTCATTCGTGATGCTAATATACAGGTAAAATAATACGAAGTAGAAAATCACACCTAAAATAATTGTGATCAAAAGAAATTTCTTATACTTTTGCTCAAACTCATAACTGATTGCTTTAAATTCTATATGGATCACCTCCAGCGTTTATATCCTGATTATACACGAAAGTCTGTTTTATGGAAATCCTTCAGGACTTTGGTTCATTAGTTCCTCTAACCCCAGCTTAACAGAAAAAATTCTTGTATTTTCCCTCACCATTGTTTATAATGCAATAGCATTCGAGGCATTGAGCCTTTTGGCAGGTTTTCATTTCCTGTCAAGCAATGAATTTTTTGACCATCCGGCGGTTATGCCGCAGGATCAAGGCCATACGGACAGCCGGGTCAAAAGCCGAAGCTGGCAACTTTGTTGCCTTATTGGTTGGGCATAAACGCTCATTTATAACAGCAGGCTGCGCAGTGCGCATCACGCTTGTGAATCAATCAATAAGAGTAGTAAAAGTAATTCCTTGCTATATAGACTCTGCCTTAAAACGAAAGTGGTTCGTCTTTGCAGCGCCGCAAAGGGGTCCATGCCGGTTTTATATGATTGAATCGCCCAGGGTGACGCATGCTTCGCGTGAACCTTGGGCGTTTTTTGTTGGATATCGCTTTCAAAGCGAATGCTTTTTGAGACACGGTTTATATTATAATTGGAAAGGTTGGCGATAATGGAAACGAAAATGAAACTGTACGGGTTCAACAACCTGACTAAATCCTTAAGCTTCAACATTTTTGACGTATGCTACGCCAAGAGCGCGCGCGAGCAGAAGGACTACATCGCCTACATCGACGAGCAGTACAACTCCGAGCGTTTGACAGGCATACTTGAGCGCGTCACCGAGATGGTGGGCGCGCAGGTTTTAAATATCGCCCGGCAGGATTACGAGCCGCAGGGCGCGAGCGTGACCGTGCTCATCGCCGAAGAGCCGATGAACGGTCTGCGCAAGCGCGGCGAGACGGTGGTGGCGCATCTGGACAAGAGCCACGTCACGGTGCACACCTATCCGGAATACCATCCGGAGACGTCCATCGCCACGTTCCGCGTGGATATCGACGTGGCCACGTGCGGCGTGATTTCGCCGCTCAACACGCTGGATTTCCTGATCGGCAGCTTCGATTCGGACATCATCACGATGGATTACCGTGTGCGCGGTTTCACCCGCGAGCTTACCGGCCGAAAACTGTTCATTGATCACGAGATCTCATCGATACAGGACTATATCGCGCAGCCCACGCTGGAGCGCTACGACGCGGTGGACATCAACGTCTATCAGGCCAATCTGTTCCACACGCGCATGCTCTTAAAAGAGGTGGATCTGCAGAACTACCTGTTCAACCGGGACGTGCACGAGCTGCCGCCCCGCGAGCGGCTGGAGATCACCGCCAGCCTGCGCCGCGAGATGATCGACATCTTCAGCGGCAAGAACGTGTACTGACATGCAGCGGCTGGACCAGACGAAAGCGCCGCTGCTGCAGGCGCTGAAAAACCACCGCGCCAACCGCGTCGTGCCCTTCGACGTGCCGGGACACAAGCAGGGCCGCGGCAATCCCGAGCTCACTGCGTTTCTCGGGCGGCAGTGCATGGAGGCGGACGTCAACTCGCAGAAGCCTCTTGATAACCTGTGCCATCCGGTATCAGTCATCCGCGAGGCGGAGCAGCTGGCGGCGCAGGCGTTCGGCGCGGCGCATGCCTTCTTTATGGTAGGCGGCACCACCTCCGCCGTGCAGAGCATGATACTCTCCGTGGTGGGGCGGGGCGACGAGATCATACTGCCGCGCAACGTGCACCGCAGCGTGATCAGCGCGCTGGTGCTGTGCGGAGCGGCTCCCGTTTACGTGAACCCGCAGACGGACAGGCGTCTCGGAATATCGCTGGGCATGTCGCCCGAGGACGTGCGCGCGGCGATCGAAGCGCACCCGAATGCAAAGGCGGTGCTGGTCAACAACCCGACGTACTACGGCATATGCTCAGACCTGCGGGAGATCACGCGGCTGGCGCATGAACGGGGCATGAAGGTGCTGGCAGACGAAGCGCACGGCACGCACTTCTACTTCGGCGATAACATGCCGGTCTCCGCGATGGAGGCGGGTGCGGATTTCGCGGCGATCAGCATGCACAAGTCGGGCGGTTCGCTGACGCAGAGCTCGCTGCTGGTGATCGGGCCGAACATCAGCGAGGGCCATGTGCGCCAGATCATCAACCTGACACAGACGACGAGCGGCTCCTATCTGCTGATGGCGAGCCTTGACATATCGCGCAAGAACCTGGCGACGCGCGGGCGTGAGATATTCTCACAAGTGTGCGGCCTCGCGCAGTACGCGCGAGATGAGATCAACGATATCGGCGACTACTACGCCTACGCGCGCGAGCTGGTCAACGGCGGGTCGATCTACGACTTCGACATGACCAAGCTGTCCGTCCACACGCTGGATATCGGTCTCGCGGGCATCGAGGTGTACGACATACTGCGCGACGAGTACGACATTCAGGCGGAGTTCGGCGACGTCGCCAACATACTCGCGTACATTTCCGTGGGCGACCGCGAGCGGGACATCGAGCGGCTGGTGTCCGCGCTGGCCGAGATACGCCGTTTGTACAAGCGCGACAAAACGGGTATGATGGAGATGGAATACATTTCGCCGCAAGTGGCCGCCACACCGCAGGAGGCATTCTATGCGGAAAAGACATCGCTGCCCATCGAACAGAGCGCGGGGCATATCTGCGCGGAGAGCGTAATGTGCTATCCGCCGGGCATACCGATACTGGCGCCGGGCGAGCGGATTACGCCGGAGATCATCCGCTACATCCGTTATATGAAGGATAAGGGCGGTTCGCTGACCGGCCTTGAGGATCTAAACATCGAGCGCATCAACGTGCTGAAAGGGGGCAATCCATGAATCTGACGTTTACCGAAAAGCATACGGCACATGTCGGTTTGTCCATCGACATCGACAAACAGCTGTATTCGGCGCAGAGCGAGTTCCAGCGCATCGACGTGTTCGAGTCGCACGAGTTTGGGCGCATACTGACACTGGACGGGTTCCTGATGCTCACCGAAAAGGACGAGTTCATCTATCATGAGATGATCACGCATGTGCCCATGGCGGTGCACCCGCATGCCAGGAACGTGCTCATCATCGGCGGCGGCGACGGCGGTGCGGTGCGCGAGCTGTGCCAATACGACACCATCGAACGCATCGACCTGGTCGAGATCGACCGCGATGTGGTAAACGTCTGCCGTGAATACTTCCCTGCCGTTTCGGGCAGCCTTTCCGACGCGCGCGTGCACCTGCACTTTGAAGACGGGCTCAAGTTCGTCCGGCGGTGCAACGGCCTTTATGACGTCATCATCGTCGATTCCACCGATCCGTTTGGGCCGGGCGAGGGGCTGTTCACCAAGGAGTTCTACGGCAACTGCTTCAAAGCGCTGAAAGAGGACGGCATACTGGTCAACCAGCACGAGAGCCCGTTCTATCCGGATGACGCGGCTGCGGTGCGGCGCATCCACAAGCAGATCGTGCTGTCCTTCCCGCTTTCGCGGCTGTATCAGGCGCACATCCCGACGTACCCGTCCGGCCATTGGCTGTTCGGGTTCTCGTCCAAGCAGTATCATCCGGTGCAGCAGCTGGACGCGGAGCGCTGGGAAGAGCGCGGCATCAAGACGCGTTACTACAACACCAATCTGCATAAGGCGGCGTTTGCGCTGCCCACCTATGTGGAAGACTTGATAAAGGACGTGGAGCCATGACGACGTTTATCGGTTGTGACAAGCCCTACGACAGCGCGGATACCGTGATATTCGGCGCGCCGTTCGATTCCACCACCAGCTACCGCCCCGG
>JAEWTW010000005.1 GCA_023397655.1 Bacillota bacterium | reverse complement strand
AGGTAACCGGAGTTGGCGGTCTTCAGGGCCGTGTCGGCCAGGCCTTTCCGAGCGCCGTGGGTGGAGTTGAAGTACTGGGCGACCGAGAGGCCCTCGCGGAAGTTCGAGGTGATGGGCGTCTCGATGATTTCGCCCGACGGCTTGGCCATCAGGCCGCGCATGCCGGCCAGCTGGCGCATCTGGTCCTGGTTACCACGCGATCCGGAGTGGATCATCATGAAGATCGGGTTGCTGGAGGTGTTCTTCTCCACCCGCCCGGAAGCTTCGTCGGTCAGGGTATCCCAGGAGATCTCCTTCATCATTTCCATGGCCACGTCGTTGGTGGCCTTGGTCCAGACGTCGACGACCTTGTTGTATTTCTCGGTACGGGTGATGATGCCTTCGCCGTACTGGATCTCGATGTCGTCCACCTCGTCCTGGGCGGCCTTGAGCAGCTTGGCCTTGGTGGACGGGATGGCCAAGTCCTTGACGCCGATGGAGACGCCGGCCCGGGTCGCGTATTCGTAGCCCAGGTCTTTTAAGCGGTCGCACAGGATGACCGTGGCCTTGGTGCCGGCCATGCGGTAGGTGTCGCCCACGAGCTTGCCGATGCTGCGCTTATTAAGCACCGTGTTGACCAGCTCGAAGGGCACGCCCTCGGGCATGAGTTCGCCGACGATGATGCGGCCCGGCGTGGTCTTGACCCGCTCGCCACCTATGCGGCAGGTGATGCGGGCATGGAGGCTCACCACCCCGGCGTCCACGGCGCAGATGACCTCGCCGGTGTCGGCGAAGATCTTGCCCTCGCCCTTGGCGAAGCTGCGCTCGATGGTGAGGTAGTACAGCCCCAGGACGATGTCCTGGGAGGGCACGATGATGGGCGTTCCGTTGGCCGGCGACAGGATGTTGTTGGTGGACATCATGAGCACGCGGCATTCGATCTGGGCTTCCACGGACAGGGGCACGTGGACGGCCATCTGGTCGCCGTCGAAGTCGGCGTTATAGGCCGAGCAGACGAGAGGGTGCAGCTGGATGGCCTTGCCTTCGACCAGGGTTGGCTCGAAGGCCTGGATGCCCAGGCGGTGCAGCGTCGGGGCGCGGTTGAGCATGATCGGATACTCGCGCACCACGTCTTCGAGGATGTCCCAGACCACCAGCTCTTCGCGTTCGACCATCTTCTTGGCGGTCTTGATGGTGGTGGCGAGCCCCCTCTCCTCGAGCTTGGCGTAGATGAAGGGCTTGAAGAGCTCGAGCGCCATCTTCTTGGGCAGACCGCACTGGTGCAGCTTGAGCTTGGGGCCGACGACGATGACCGAACGGCCAGAGTAGTCGACGCGCTTGCCGAGCAGGTTCTGGCGGAAGCGGCCCTGCTTGCCCTTGATCATGTCGGACAGGGATTTGAGCGGCCTGCCGTTGGTGCCGGTGATGGCCCGGCCCCTGCGGCCGTTGTCGAAAAGCGCGTCCACGGCTTCCTGGAGCATGCGCTTTTCGTTGCGGATGATGATGTCCGGCGCGCCGAGTTCGATCAGGCGTTTGAGGCGGTTGTTGCGGTTGATCACCCGGCGGTAGAGGTCGTTCAAGTCCGAGGTGGCGAAACGGCCGCCGTCCAGGGGGACCAGGGGGCGCAGCTCGGGCGGAATGACCGGAATGACTTCCATGATCATCCACTCGGGCTTGTTGCCGGAATCGAGGAAGGCCTCGACGATCTTGAGGCGCTTGATGATCTTTTTCTTTTTCGTCTGCGACTTGGTCGTCATGGACTCTTCGCGCAGCTCGGTGCGGATCTTGAGCAGATCGAGCTCCTCGAGCAGCGACCGGACGGCCTCGGCGCCCATGCCCACCTCGACCGCATCCTCACCGCCGTAGTGGTCGATGACCTGGATGTACTGCTCCTCGGAGATGACCTGATACTTGGTCAGGTTGGTCTCCTTGGGGTCGAGGACCATGTAGGAGTCGAAGTAGAGCACCTTTTCCAGATCGACCATGGTCATGTCGAGGAGCGTGCCGATCTTCGAGGGCAAGGTCTTCAAAAACCAGATGTGGGCCACGGGTGCGGCCAGCTCGATGTGGCCCATGCGCTCGCGACGCACCTTGGAGGCGATGACTTCGACGCCGCATTTTTCGCAGACGATGCCGCGGTGCTTCATGCGCTTGTACTTGCCGCAGTTGCACTCGTAGTCTTTGACCGGGCCGAAGATCTTGGCGCAGAACAAACCGTCGCGTTCGGGCTTGAACGTGCGGTAGTTGATGGTCTCGGGCTTTTTCACTTCGCCGAAGGACCATTCACGAATCTTCTCGGGCGCGGCGATGGAAATGCGGATGGATTTGAGCGTACGGCTGGACACGGTGGTCTGGCCGATGCCGCGCATGCTGAACAATTCGTCCAGGGACATACGGTTACCTCGTATGGCGGGAGGACTTCCCCGCAGCTGGCTGCGCCGTGGACACGGCGCAGCGGTTGGGACGCGAAGCTTATGTCGAAGGCCCTTGCGGCTGGGATGCGGCGGGCCCGGGGTCGACCCCCCGGCCCCCTCCCCCGCGCGAGGCAAGGGAGGGGCGGCGGGTTCCCGGGCGCGACGCTAGCGCCGCGGCGGGACCTTAGCGATCTTTTTCTCGTCCTGGATCAGGTCGACATCGAGGCCGAGCGACATGAGTTCCTTGACCAGGACGTTGAACGACTCGGGCAGACCGGCTTCCAGGAAGTTGTCGCCCTTGACGATCTTCTCGTACATCTTGACGCGCCCGCCGACGTCGTCGGACTTGACGGTCAGGAATTCCTGCAGGAGGTACGACGCGCCGTAGGCCTCGAGCGCCCAGACTTCCATCTCGCCCAGACGCTGGCCGCCGAACTGGGCCTTACCGCCGAGCGGCTGCTGGGTGACCAGGGAGTAGGGGCCGGTCGAGCGGGCGTGGATCTTCTCGTCGACCAGGTGGTGGAGCTTGAGGATGTACATGCAGCCCACGGTGACCGGACGGTGGAAAGCTTCGCCGGTGCGGCCGTCGTACAGGGTGACCTTGCCGTCCTCGGGCAGTCCCGCCTGCTTGAGCCAGCCCCACATCTCGTCTTCCGTGGCGCCGTCGAAGACCGGCGTCTTGGCCACGATGCCCTTGCGCAGGGCTTTTAAGGCCTTGCGCAGCTCGTCGTCGGTCATGTCGTCAATGAGCGCGCCGGTCTCGGCATCGGAGAACACGGCCTTGGCGTCCAGGCGCACGCCTTCCATGGCCTTGCCGGAATCGATGAGCTCGGCCAGCTGCTTGCCGAGCGCCATGCCGGCCCAGCCCAGGTGCGTCTCCATGATCTGGCCGATGTTCATACGGGAAGGCACGCCGAGGGGGTTGAGCACGATATCGACCGGGGTGCCATCGGCGAAAAAGGGCATGTCCTCTTCCGGCAGAATGCAGGAGACGACGCCCTTGTTGCCGTGGCGGCCGGCCATTTTGTCGCCCACGTTGAGCTTTCTTTTGACGGCCACGTAGACCTTGACCATCTTGATGACGCCGGGGGGCAGATCGTCGCCCTCGGTCACCTTCTCGCGCTTCTGGTCGTAGACGTTTTTGACGAACTGGATGTGGCGATCGTACTCGTCGAGGATCTCGGCCACGGCCTCGTTGGTCTCCTTGGAAGAGAAGATGCCGGAGAGTTTTTTCAGCGGCAACGCTTCCAGGACCTCGAGGGTAATGGGGTGGTTGGCTTCGAGCAGCACGTCGTTTTTCTTCGAGCCCTTGATGGTCTGGAAGACCGACTTGCCCTGGACAATGGGCCAGAGGCGGCGGCGCATGTTCGCGCCCATGCCGTCGATGTGCTGCCCTTCCTTGGTGTCCAGGCGCGCCAGTTCGAAGTCCTCGATCTGGCGGGTGCGGTCGTCCTTCTCGCCGGAGCGGCGGTTGAACACGCGCACGTCGATGACCGTGCCCTCGATTCCGGGCGGCACCTTGAGCGAAGTGTTTTTGACGTCGCGGGCCTTGTCGCCGAAGATGGCGCGCAGGAGCTTTTCTTCCGGGGTCAGCTGTGTCTCGCCCTTGGGCGTGATCTTGCCAACCAGGATGTCGTCCGGCACGACCTTGGCGCCGATGCGGATAATGCCGCAGTCGTCGAGGTCGTTGAGCATTTCCTCGCCGACGTTGGGAATATCGCGGGTGATCTCCTCGGGTCCGAGTTTGGTGTCGCGGGCGACGACTTCGAACTCCTCGATGTGCACCGAGGTGAAGGTGTCGTCCTTGACCGCCTTCTCGGCGATGAGGATGGAGTCTTCGTAGTTGTAGCCGCACCAGGGCATGAAGGCGACGAGCAGGTTCTTGCCGAGCGCAAGCTCGCCGTCTCGGATGCCCGGGCCGTCGGCAAGGACGTCGCCCTTGCCCACGCGCTGGCCCACGCGCACGCGCGGCACCTGGCCGAAGCAAGTGTTCTGGTTGGACTTGTGGTGCTTGAGCAGCTCGTAGGAGCGCACGCCGCCGGTCTCGGGCGAGAACTCGCCGTCGTAGCAGACGATGACGCGCTCGGCGTCGGCGTAGTGGACCTCGCCCGGGGCTTCGGCGAGCAGGCACGAGCCCGAGTCCTTGGCCACCGGGCCTTCCATGCCCGTGCCAACCAGCGGCTGTTCGCAGCGCAGAAGCGGCACGGCCTGGCGCTGCATGTTCGAGCCCATGAGCGCGCGGTTGGCGTCGTCGTGCTCCAGGAACGGAATGAGCGCGGCGGAAACGGACACGATCTGGCTCGGCGAGATGTCCATCAGCGTGACCTGCTCGCGCGGGGTCATGATGAGGTCGCCGCGGATGCGCGCGCCGACCATGGGATGGACGAAGTGGCCCTGCTCGTCGAGCTCGGCGTTGGCGCCGGCGATGATCTCGTCGATCTCGCGGGTGGCGTCGAGGTAAACCACCTCTTCGGTGACGCGGCTGTCGCGCACCACGCGGTACGGCGTTTCGATGAAGCCGAAGTCGTTGACCTTGGAGTGGGTGGTCAACGACACGATCAGGCCGATGTTCGGGCCTTCCGGCGTTTCGATCGGGCAGATGCGGCCGTAGTGGGACGTGTGGACGTCGCGGACTTCAAAGCCAGCGCGCTCACGCGTGAGACCGCCCGGGCCAAGGGCCGAGAGGCGACGCTTGTGGGTGACTTCCGAGAGCGGGTTGGTCTGGTCCATGAACTGCGACAGCTGGGAGCTTCCGAAGAACTCCTTGATCGCCGCCGTCACCGGCCGGATATTGATCAGGTTGGAGGGCGTTGCCACATCCATGTCCTGTATCGACATGCGCTCGCGCACCACGCGCTCCAGGCGCGACAGTCCGACGCGAATCTGGTTCTGCAGCAGCTCGCCCACGCTGCGCAGGCGGCGGTTGCCCAGATGGTCGATATCGTCCGTATGACCGATGCCATATTTCAGGCCCATCTGATAGCTCATCGACGACATGATGTCATCAATGATGATATGCTTGGGTATCAGGCTGTCGATGTGGCTCTTCAGCTGCTTCTTGAGCGTTTCGGCATCGCTGCCGTATTCAGCCAGTATCGCCTTGAACGTCGGGAAGTGCACCTTCTCGTTGATGCCCGCTTCCGCAGACGCGAACGGCAGGTAGCTGTCCACACGCACAAAGTTGTTGCCGACGACCTTCACTTCCGCTTCGCCGATCTGCAGCGTTACGCTGTTGATACCGGCAATTTCGATCTTCTCTGCCGCCTGGCGCGAAATCACTTCGCCCTTCTGAGCCAGCAGCTCGCCGTCCTCGGTCACGATGTTCTCGGCGCTCTTGTATCCTTCGATGCGCGCCGCGACAGACAGCTTCTTATTGAACTTATAGCGGCCCACGCGCGCCAGATCATAGCGGCGCTGGTCGAAGAACAGCGAATCGATCAGCATGCGGGCGCTCTCCACTGTCGGCGGTTCGCCCGGACGCAGACGGCGGTATATCTCGATCAGGCCGTCTTCCACGGTCTGCCCATTGTCTTTCTTGAACGTGGCCTGTAAAAAGTCCTCGTCGCCGAACAGATCGATGATCTCCTGGTTGGTTCCGCAGCCCATCGCACGCATCAGCACCGTCATCGGCAGCTTTCTCGTGCGGTCCACGCGCACCCAGTAGCAGTCGTTGGAATCCGTCTCGTATTCCAGCCACGCGCCCCGGTTGGGGATCACGGTTGCGGAATACAGCTTCTTGCCTGACTTGTCGATGCCCACGTCGTAATACACGCCGGGGCTGCGCACCAGCTGGCTGACAATGACGCGTTCCGCGCCGTTGATGATGAAGGTACCCTTCTCGGTCATCAGCGGGAAGTCTCCCATGAACACTTCCTGCTCCTTCATCTCGCCCGTCTCCTTGTTGACCAGGCGCACTACCACCTTCAAAGGCGCGGCAAAGTTCACGTCGCGCTCCTTGCACTCCTCGACGGTGTATTTGGGTTTGTCGTCCAGATAGTAGTCCACGAATTCGAGTATCAGGTTCTCCGAATAATCGGTTATCGGCGAGATGTCACCCAACACCTCCCGAAGCCCCAGTTCAAGAAATGAATTGTAAGAGTTCTTCTGGATCTCGATCAGATCCGGCATCTCCAGTACCTCTTCGATCTTGGAGAAGCTCATTCTGTTCCGCTTGCCAATTTTGACTTCGTGCACCATACGCTTTTAAACCACACTCCCGTTATGCTAAAAATATCGACACTTTAAGTTTCATGGAAAAAGGCACTCGCAGATTGTTCCCATAAACGGCCCGTTTTATTCCGCGACGCTGCCTTTACTGTTATAATTAGCTCGATTAAGTTACCGGCAAATTAGACACTCCCCCTATTATGAACACGTTAATGCAATATAACATACTACTACACCGATAATTGCTTGTCAACAAAAATTGGTGCGTGCGGAAACATTTTTACACACGATAAATGCAGTGTTTTCAAAAAGTTCAAAAATAGCCTGCCTTCGCACATTCTTTGCAGCCGGCAAGCCATCATCAGCGTGATTTTTATAAAGTCAGTTATTTAAAAAGGCCCGTGAAATCAAATGTCGCGAAATAATCTTTGGGCGTCTCGGCGCGGCGGATCAACTCCACGCTGCCGTCCTCTTTCAGCAGCAGCTCCGCGCTGCGCAGCTTGCCGTTATAGTTGTAGCCCATTGCGAAGCCGTGAGCGCCCGTGTCGTGTATCACCAGTATGTCGCCCATTTCTATGGCGGGCAGCATCCGGTCGATCGCAAACTTATCGTTGTTCTCGCAAAGCCCTCCCGTCACATCGTATTTGTGGTCAAGCGGCGCATTCTCCTTGCCCAGCACCGTGATGTGATGATATGCGCCGTACATCGCAGGCCGCATCAGGTTGGCCGCACACGCGTCTACGCCGATGTACTGCTTGTATATGTCCTTGCGATGCATTGCCGTGGTCACCAGATGTCCGTACGGCGCCAGCATATACCGGCCCAGCTCGGTGTATATCGCCACGTCGCCGAGGCCCGCGGGCACCATCACCTTTTCGAACTCCTGCCGCACCAGTTCCCCGATGCGCATGATATCGTTGCCCCTCTGGCCCGGCTTGTAGGGTATGCCCACGCCGCCTGACAGGTTGATGAATGCGATCTTGGCGCCCGTTTCCTTCTTTAATTCTACCGCCGTCTCAAACAGCAGCCTCGCCAGCTTGGGATAGTAACCGTCCGTGGTGGTGCTGGATGCCAAAAACGCATGCAGCCCAAACCGCTTCGCCCCTTTATCCATCAGCGTCTTGAAGCCTTGAGACATCTGTTTGCGCGTAAAGCCGTATTTGGCTTCGCCCGGGCTGTCCATGATCTGGTTCTCCAGCTTAAAATGCCCGCCCGGGTTGTAGCGGCAGCCGATCAGTTCAGGTATGCCTGCCAGTTCTTCCAGAAAATCGATGTGCGTGATGTCGTCCAGATTGATGATCGCGTTCAGCTTTGCCGCCAGCAGATAGTCCTCCTTGGGCGTCACGTTGGACGAGAACATGATGTCCTCACCGGTAAAGCCAACAGCTTCGGCCATCATCAGCTCCGTCAGCGACGAGCAGTCCGCTCCGCATCCCTCTTCTTTCAATACTCTCAGTATCGCGGGATTGGGCGTCGCTTTCACCGCAAAGTATTCCCGAAACCCCTTGTTCCACGCAAACGCCGCTTTGAGCTCGCGCGCGTTTTCCCGTATGCCGCGTTCGTCATAAATATGGAACGGGGTAGGATAGGTTTTGATGATCTCTTCCGCCTGCTTTTTGGTGATGAATGGTACTTTCATGGCCTTCCTTCTGTTCTCCTGTCGAATCATTTGTTATTTTGTCGGTTCAGTCCATAAAACAAAAGCGGCGCTTGTCGCTGCCGCTCGTCATCGATACGGTTGCTACCTCAGGCTGTAACTACCCAGCGTATCCAGCGTTTCCTTTTCCTTGAGTATCACGTCGTACATGCTGATTCCCATCGTGTTGCACAGCGCCGCCAGGTAGAAAAGCGCCCCGCCGATCTCTTTCTCCAGCGTCCGCCGGCATTCAGGACACAGCTCGCCTTTCACCTGTGTGGACACCAGCCCCGAAAGCTCGTTCATGCTGGCTTCATCGGGGAATGCCTGCTTTTTGCCTTCTATCTGAATGCAGCCGCAGTGGGTGACTGATTTCACCACAGCCCGGTTCACACGCGCGTCACTGGTCTGAATTTTTGTCAATATATCAAGTATGCTTCTGTTTCTGATGAGCAGCTCGCTGACAACGTTCTGAAAGTCTTCCATCAAGATATCATTTATCGAGTTTCCCATAACCGTCCCTCTTTCATATTTTGTCCCGCGTCTTCATTATATAGCGTCCGCACCGTTTGTCAAAGCATGATTTTTGTCGCTTCGTGACAGATTTATCGCCGCGCTATTTGATAAGACCATGAAGCACAGCCGCCGCCAGCAGGAAAATCAGCTGCGACGCTTCCACGGAAAAGCCCACGATGTCGCCCGTGATGCCGCCGATGCGGCGCGAAAAACGGCTGACAATCAGCAGTGTTACACCCGCCGCCAGCGCGAATGCGCCCAGCATCGCCGCGAAGGTTCCCGGCATCCAAGCCATCCGACCGTAGTCAGTGCTGGCCGCGAAAGCCGCCGCCGCATACAGCAGCGCCGCGAATATGACATGTCCCCATTTCACGCCATCTATGAACCACTGCCCCAGCCCGCCCGGGCGCGCGCAGGGAAACGCCCGCGCGACGAGCAGCGCCGCCGCCCGCCCCGCCAGCGGGAACAGCCACGCTTCACGGCCCGCGCTCCCCAGCGCGACGGTATCGCCCACGACCAGCACGATGAGCGCCAGCGCCCCGAACGCGCCGATATGGCTGTCCTTCAGTATCGCGAGCGTTTTCTCCCTGTCCCGCTGCGCGCCGAACGCGTCCACCGTGTCCGACAGTCCGTCCGCGTGCAGCCCGCCCGTCAGCAGCAGATAAGCCAGCACCGCCAAAAACGCCGCCAGATACGGCCCCGCAACAACCTGCAGCAGCGACACCGCGCCTGCCGCTATGCCCAGCAGCAGCCCGATCACCGGCAGCCATTTGATGCCCTTCCTGTACGCGTTTTCATCAATGCTGTCCGTCGCCTTCACAGGTATCCGCGTAAAGAACGACAGCATCATCACAAAGCTTTTCATCCGGCTCCTTATCTCGAGAAGTTATTAAGACCTTGGAGGCGCTGCCTCCAAACCACCGCCAAAGGGACAGCGTCCCTTTTGAAACCCATCAGGAAAGTGCTCCGCATTTTCCAAACTTTCTTTCATCATGTCATCCTGAGCAAAGCGAAGGGTCTCCTCCAGCTAGCTTTTGGCCTTTCTCACTCTTAGGGAGGTGGCAGGCAAAGTCTGACGGAGGGAGGGATAACTGCCAGCCTATGATACATCCAGTATACTGAAATTATACCGCCTTGTCGCACAGCGGCAAGGCACAAGCGGGATTCTCAAGGGACGAGTCCCTTGAGCAGGGGTGCGGGGACAGCGTCCCTGCGGTCTTATCCAACCAATCCCATCACTTCAGCCGAAGCGGCAGCCCGGATATCATGCAGACCACCTCTTCCGCGCGGCGCGCCACGCGCGCGTTCATCCGCCCCGCCATGTCTCGAAACAGGCTGCCCATGCGAAACGCAGGCACCACGCCCATCCCCACTTCGTTGGTCACGACGATGAGCCGCTTGCCCCGCCGGTCCATCAAGTCCAGCAGAGCTTCCACCTCGGCGGCAACGGACTCCTCCAGCCTGTCCACATCCTCTATCGAACAGACGTCAAAGTCCAGCTCGCTGTCCATCATATGGTTGGTCACCAGTATCGTCAGACAATCCAGCAAAAACAGCCCGCACGCATCAAACCGTACGTCGTCCCCCAGCGCCGCAAAACCGCGATGCATCTCGAACGTCGGCCACTGTGAGGGACGCTGTGCTTTATGCCGCGCAATACGGGCGCTCATGTCCTCGTCCATCGCAAGGCCTGTGGCGATATAGCCTACAACAAGGCCTGACTCCCGCGCCACAGTCTCGGCATACGTGCTCTTGCCGCTGCGCGCGCCGCCCGTCACCAGCATCAAGCCGCTCAAAACTCGATCCCTTTCCGCGCCGGCACACCCGCATCCATGTAATGCTTCACCGGCCGCATCTCCGTCACCAGATCAGCCAGCCGTACCAGCTCGTCCGGCGCATTGCGCCCCGTCAGCACGATTTCGGTACCGCCCCGTTCTTCTATAATATGAACGATCTCGCCGAGCTCCAGAGCCCCGCTCTGCAGAGCGCCCAACGCTTCGTCCAGTATCACCAAGTCCGCTTCACCCAGCCAGCCGCCGATCACGGCCAACGTGTTGCGCACATCGTGCCGCAGCTTCGCCCGCTCATCGTCGCTCAGCTCCCACGAAAACTTGCCGCCCGCCGATACGCGCAGCACCTCCACGCCCAGGCCCTCCAGCGCTTTTACCTCACCGGAATCGCGGCCCTTCAAAAACTGCACCACCTTCACGCAAAGCCCTCTGCCCACAGCGCGCAGCGCCAGCCCTGCCGCCGCGGTGGTCTTGCCCTTGCCATCGCCTGTATATATCTGAACGCATGACCGCTTCATTTCACAACCGCCTTTCTTTAGTTACCATATCACAGCCGAACGCCATAAATCAACACATGCATTTTGGCTGCGGCTTATGCTATAATGAAGCGATCCACGAAAGGAAGGACTTATGGCACTGTCACTCACCCCCCTGTTCTCCGGCTCGTCCGGCAACGCGATACTCGTCTCCTCCGAACGCTCAAAGATACTCATCGACGCGGGTGTGTCCGGCAAACGGATGGAGGAAGCGCTGCACGGCATTGGAGAAACCATCGACGACATCAAAGGCATACTCATCACACATGAGCACAGCGACCATATACAGGGCGCGGGCATATTGTCGCGCCGTCACAATATTCCCGTCTTTGCCAACGCGCTCACATGGGAGGCCTGCGGCGACAAACTGGGCAACGTGCGCAGCGCGCTGGTCCGCGTGATCGACAAGGACCCGTTCTACATCGACGACCTGCTGATCGAGCCGTTTGAGATATCGCACGACGCGGCAGATCCCATGGGTTACTGCGTGGCCGCCGGCCACAGCAAGCTCGCCGTTGCGACCGACCTTGGCTATTTCCCGCAGGCCGTGGAGTACCGCCTGCACGCGTGCGACCTTGTTCTGCTCGAGGCCAACCACGATCTCGAGATGCTCAGCGCAGGCCGCTATCCGTATGAGCTTAAAGTACGCATCAAATCACGCCGCGGCCACCTGTCCAACGACGACGCGGCGGACGCCGCCGTCAAGCTCGCGTGCGCAGGCGTTTCGTCCATACTGCTGGGACACCTCAGCAAGGAGAACAACTCGGAGCACCTCGCGTTTCGCACCGTCACCGACGCGCTGATGGCCCAAGGGCTCACGCCGGGGCAGGACGTCAACCTCGGCCTTGCCTTCCGGGACCGCGTTACCGGCCGCTTCCACATCAGATAGGAGTCAAGCATGCCCAATGTCCGCGTAATGTGCGTCGGAAAGCTGAAAGAAAAGTATCTGCAGATGGCACAGGCCGAATATGTCAAGCGCCTGTCTGCTTTTTGCCGCTTGGAGATTGTCGAAAAGAAGGAAGCGGCGCTGCCCGCAAACCCTTCTGCGGCGCTCATCGACAAAGCCTGCGCCGAAGAAAGCGAAGCGCTGCTGTCCGCATCCCGCGGTGCGCTGATCGCGCTGTCCCCCGAAGGTGAGCGGATGACCTCCGAACAGTTTGCATCACTCGTCATGCAGCATGAGAGCGACATCTCTTTCGCCATCGGCGGTTCTCATGGCCTCTCCGCCGCCTTCAAGGCTAAAGCCACGCGTACCGTCTCCTTTTCAGACCTCACCATGCCCCACCAACTCTTCCGCATCGTGCTGCTGGAACAAATCTACCGCGCCTTCATGATCGGCTCTGGGCGCACCTATCATAAATAGCATAAATTATATTTTTCGACAAACAACCGTTGATTCACACAAATATTCCACTATTTATGTCGTATAGTGGGAGTTATTGTTGACTGCAAAGGACTCTCATTAAATATGCCGAATTGTGCTTTTAATTGGATTCAAAAAAATACAGTAAAATGGTTTTTCTCATTAATTATTTGTTTTGGGCGCTCTGCGCCCGTGTAAAGGAGTGTTTTAATATTGTTGAAGATTCAGAAGACGAACGCTGACAACGTGCGCAAATTCAGCATGGACAAAAGCCAGAGCAACACGCTGGAAGTCATCCCGGTGGATTACATCCGCCCCAATCCCTATCAGCCCCGCCGCGTGTTCACGGAGGACAGCCTCTCAGAGCTGGCGCATTCCATCAAGCAGTACGGGCTGCTGCAGCCTATCACAGTGAGAAAACTCAGCCATAACTATTATGAGATCATCGCGGGAGAACGCCGTTGGCGCGCCGTATGCAAAGCCGGTTATACGCACATCAAAGCTTTTGTGCAGCCGGCCATAGACGAGGACAGCGCGGTCATCGCGCTGATCGAGAACCTGCAGCGCGAGAATCTGCATTTCTTTGAGGAAGCGGAAGGCTATATGTGCCTGATGAAGGAGCATGGCTTAACGCAGGAGGAGCTGGCGCGTCGCCTCGGAAAAAACCAGAGCACCGTGGCCAACAAAATGCGGATTTTAAAGCTGCCCGCAGGCGTCAAGGAACTCATCACCACTTACAAGCTTTCGGAGCGCCATGCGCGCGCACTGCTGCGGCTGCACAACGAGGATGCGCAAGTGCGCCTCATCAAGGACATCGCGCAGAAGAACCTGTCCGTCAAGATGACGGAGGAGATCGTGGAGAAGCTGCTCTGCAAGCTGTACGGCGAGGAGCCCCCGAACCTGTCGGGTCAGCATGTGGTATGCATCATGCGGGACTACCGCATCTACATCAACACGATCAAAAAGGCTCTGTCGCGCATCAAGAAATCCGGTGTCAAAGTCACCTACGAAGCATTGGAGAGCAAAGACAAGGTCTCCATCAGCATTGAGCTTGCCAAGTAGGTTTCATAGCTTGTAACCCCTAACTTGTCCCCAATACCCCTACTATTGGCGGAACCTGGCGAAGAGCCTCCGTTCCGCCCTATTTTTTTTGTGCTCAGGTTTCTGTGTTGTGTTATCACCGTAATGAGAGTATGCTGTTTTCAATGAAAAAGACAGATCAGCAAAATTGGTACAAGCTTGATAACGCGGCCAAACTGTATCCGGCAATCAGCAGCCGCAGATGGATGTCGATATACCGCGTTTCAGTCAAGCTCTATGAACCGGTCGATAAAGACATCCTTCAGCGCGCGCTGGACATCACGGTGAGCCGTATCGACCTGTTCTCCTGCCGCCTGAAAGCGGGTCTGTTCTGGTACTATTTTGAGAAGAATCCGAACCGCGTCATCGTTGAAGACGATGCTGTCAACCCGTGTATCCGCTTACAGGATGAAAAAAAAGGCGGCCATCTTTTCAGAGTCCGCGTGCACGACAAGCGCATATCTCTGGAGGTCTTCCACTCTATCTCAGACGGTTACGGCGGTATCGTCTTCCTCAAAACGCTGGTGGCCGAATATCTGAAGCAAAAGGGATACGATATCCCTGCCGGGCAAGGCGTTCTCGATTGCAGCGAGTCTCCCGAAGACGCGGAGACAGAAGACTCCTTTCTGCGCTATTATAACAAAAAAGCTGTTCGCCCCTGGAAAGAGGAGCGGGCTTACCACATCCGCGGCACGAAAGAGAAAGGCCATACGCTGTATGTGATCTGCGGCCTTGTGTCCGTTCAGGACATCAAAGCAGCCGCGAAGAAATATCAGGTCTCCGTTACCGAGTTCCTGGTCGCCGCTTACATGTTCGCACTATACAACGTGCAGAAAAACGACGGTTCCCGGCGCATACGTCCCGTCAAAGTCTCAGTGCCGGTCAACCTTCGCGCTTTTTTCCCATCGATAACGCTGCGCAACTTTTCATCATATGTGAACCCGCTGATCAACGCCAGCTGGGGGGATTACACGTTCGAAGAGGTCGCGCGGATGGTCCACCATTATTTGCGAGGTGAACTAACAAAAAAGCATCTTGCTGCCCGGATGTCCAAAAATGTGAAAGCTGAGAAAAACATACTGGTGCGCATGATGCCGCTGATTTTGAAAAATCTAGTCATCAACATCATCTTCTATCTGACAGGCGAAAGTCGTATGACCAGCGCCATGTCCAATATCGGCGTGATGGACATGCCTGAGCCGATGGCCGCCCACGTTGAGCGGTTCGATGCCATGCTGGGCGCTCCCCGGTTTTACCGGGTCAACTGTGCGGTCTGTGCGTTCAAGGGCGTGATGAACATCTGCTTTTCCAGCACGATCAAGGAAGCAAATGTGGAAAAAGAGTTCTTTACTTTTCTGGTCCAAATGGGCATCCACGTGAAGCTGGAAACCAACAGGGGGATATAAAATGTCGTACTGTGTCAATTGCGGGGTCGAGCTGGAGCGTGCTCAGAGAAGCTGCCCGCTGTGCAATGTCATCGTAATCAATCCGATGGATCCGATTCCGGATGTAAAATCAAACACATTTCCGAAGAACCGGGACGAGCAAAAAAAGATTAATCGCGGGTTCTGGATCAAATTCAACGCCATCATTGCCGTAGTGCCCATCGCCACGTGCCTGCTGCTCAACCTGCTTTACGACATGCGGCTGACGTGGTCCATATTTGTCTCAGCCAGCATATTCATGCTCTGGGCTTTCTGCACATCTCCGTTCTTTTTTGCGCGGTTTACTTATAAAAAAATGCTGTTTGCCGACCTGATTGCCGCCCTCATCGGCCTTGGATTGATCGCTTACCCGTTTCCGGTGAACAGCTGGTATCAGTTCGTGGCTCTCCCCCTAGCGGTATACTGCTATCTGGCATGGCTGCTTTTTATATTCCTGTCCCGAAAAAAGCTGCCTGTGCTGGCGTTGGCTGCTGTCATCAGCACAGCCGTTGCGCTGATGGTCGTACTTTTGGAATGGCTGCTGGATATCTATCAAACCGGTGCAGTGTCGCTGCTATGGTCATGGTTCGTCGTGGCACCCTGTCTCGCCATTGCGGGGCTGCTGTTGCTGCTGGACAGAAACAAGCAGGTCCAGCACGAGATCACAAAACGCCTGCACTTCTGATGTCACTGCTTGTACCAATCAGTTTACCCCAGCGCCTCCATCCACCAGTTACCGTCGTCTGTCAGCGCCGGTATGTATCGGCTTATTCTCTGTCTGAACTCATACAGACTTATCTGCTCTATTTGAAAGTGATTTCCGCCACTGTCCGGATCGTTAGCAGCTATGGTATTGCAGCTGTCGCACGCCGGATAATAATTTATTTCCCGCTTGTCCGCATACGTTACATGCAGCACAATCTGCTTAAATGGGCAATTACCACCGCTCATAAGCGGTTTCATACCGCGCAGCGTATCCTCAAGGAAAGCGATGTCCTCCTCGTCAGTGACCGCATACGTGTGCGGGTCGCTCTTCCCTTCGTTGTATGGATCGGCATCGTACGTGACGCTGACTGAGATAATATCACGAGATTGGAATACACCAGCGGCAAGCAACCCAGCAAATATCAGCACACATATGACCAGAAGAATAGCCCCTCCGGTTGCCGCTTTTCTGCACCGCTTTGTTTTAGCCAACATCGACCGTGCCCTCCGTTAATCACTATATCACTCACCTACCCTCAGTTTACCTTATTTTCCATAATCCTGTCCAATGTCATCAATGCCATCCTGTTTACTTAAGCTGCAGTGTGCCGACATGCAAGCGAAAAGCCCGGCTCTCTTATGGCGCGGGCTTTCGCAATTTATGAGTGAGTGGTGGTAAACATAATATCCGGCAGTCATGCCGATCACGCTGCCGCCCATGGCGTTCACGGCAAAGCGGCTAAGGCCGGGTCCCTGAGATCGCAGTTGGTGGCATAGCATATAGTATCAGTTGAAATCTACCTGAATTTCATTCGTTTCCTCTTCGTAGTTGACGCGCCAGCGGTACTTATCCAGCGTCATGCCGAGCTTATCGCACAACACCTCCACGTCGTTCTGCAGCAGATCGCTGGCAGCTTGCTGTTCCTCCCACGTGGTTTTGCCCAGCAGCGTCTCGCTTTCGTTGACCGCCTTGAAGTACAGCTCCCAAACAGAGCCGTCCAGCATGTATTGCCGGTAGCTGTCGGGCGTCACTGCGCCGGATTTTGGCTTCGGCGGCACATAGACGGGTAATAACGCATCGGCGTCCAGCATGGCGCGTACCTGTGTCAGCACGGTATTCGCCTGTTGCTGTATCACCAGGGCACGCATGTTCTCCCAGCGTGTGTTGGCCGCATTCGATGTATAATCCTCGTACTGCGGTACCTCCACGCCGTAGATCTGTTTGATCAGCTCCACGCGCTTTTCCTGATCGGTAATTACAAAATTCCAGTTGAATATATTCTCGTAGCGGCCGTCCATCGAATACATGCCGATACTGGCAGGGTCCACGTCGCAGGCCAATGCCGTGAGCGCCGTCGTCTGCGCCAGACTGGTGTTGGTATACAGGCTGCCCTCAAACGCATCCAGTAGCTGCGGTATGCTGGTCAGCAGCCCGTTCTGCTTGATCTTGTCAAATATGGCCACCAGCATCTTCTTCTGGCGGTTGATGCGGTTGATATCTCCCGCTTCCTCGATGCCTTTGCGTACGCGCAGGTAGTCCAGCACAGCCTGCCCGTCCATGTCCTGTACGCCCGTGGTATACGTGCGGCCCTGCATCATGAAGCCCATCTCCACATCGAAGTTTTGTACGCCCCCGATGGCGTCCACCAGACCCTTCACAGCGTTCATATCCGCCGCATAGTAGTAGTCCACCGGTATGCCGTCCAGCATCCATTCCGCCGCATCCATGACTTTTCGGAAGCCTGCCTCGGAAGGCCAGCCGCCGCCGCAGTCGATGGACGCGTTCAGCTTGTATATGCCGTCTACGCCGGGTATTTCGGCGTATGTATCGCGCGGAAAAGAGATCATGTTCACCGCACCCGTCGCCTTGTTGACGGACAGCACGATCATAACATCGGAATGAAACGCCTTCTTGCCGCTCCATGTGTCGCGCTCCACCGCGTGATCAACGCCAATGAGCATGATGTTGACAATATCCTTTAAATAACCGGTATCGGTCAACGTGTATTCCAGGTCCGGCACCTCTGCGCTGACGGGCTCAGCCGCACCATACGAATTTGAGCTCACCGGCGCCACGTCGCCTACAGCCGCCACCTCAATGCCCGGCTCCGCGGTCACCGGCTGGCATGCCGTCGTAAAGCACGCAACCAGCATAATTCCAGCCAACATTACCGCAGCCACAACAGTACTTCTGCGGCTCCGGCTGCGCATAAAAAGCCCGCGTACGCGTCGTTCGGCAGTCCTGCGCGTGTGTCCCATCGCCATACCCAGCACGAAGCGCGGCTGTGGCTTGGCATACATGCCGATGATCGTGGCGGCATACTGCTTCTTCACCATGTCATCCAGTTCCTTAACCACCAAGCTGTCGCAGGCCGTCTCCATGTCCAGCCTCATCAGCCATGAGCCAAGCCAGACAATGGGGTTGAACCAGTATACGGCCTTCAGCAAAGTCAGCAGCAGGCAGACAAAATGATCATGGCGCTTCACATGCATCAGCTCGTGACGCAGCGCAAACTCGATCGCAGCCTCGTCCTCCTGCCACACCAGTTCCATCGGCAGCACGACTGTGGGGCGCAGGCTGGCGCTGAGCGCAGGAGACGCAAAGCTTGCCAGCATCACAAAACGGACATCCTCACGAACGCCCAACTCCCGCTTAATGCGCTGCGCTGTCTCCTGCCATCTTTCCGGCAACGCCGGGGCTATGCGGAGCCTCCTGTTCAGACGCTCAAATGCAACCACGACATTCAACAGCAGGAGCGTCATTCCCGCAATCCAAAGCGCAATCAGCAGCGTCACCCAGTCAAAGTCAACCGCAGCAATACTCGGCGTGGAATCAGCAGCTGCGAAGTAAGTCTCCGTCTCCCCGGCATCATAGCGCTCGTCAGGCAGCGTCTCACCCGCAGGCGCAAAGGGCTCTTGAACGAAGTTCTGTTCAATTGCTGTGATGTCTTCCGCTGAAGGAGACAGCACGGGCTGCTGCGACTGAGCAGCCGACGGCTGTACGGGAATAACGATCAAAGAAATGCCACCCACCGTCACCGGTATCAGCAGCCGCGCGATCAATATAAACCACACGGCATACAGCATGGCGGGTGACGCATGCTTCTTCGCAATAGCGCGAAACAGGATTATGATCACAAACAGTATTGCCGAATAAACTGTGATTTCGAGCAATGCGCGCAGAACATTCATTTCTGCAGTCCTCCCTGCGTGAGCTCATCCAGCAACTTCATTAACTCATCATGATCCTTGGTCGTCAAACCGCTCTCCTCGATCATGCAGACCAGCAGCTGCTTGGCGCTGCCTTCACTGACCTTGCGCAGCAGCCCCCGGCTCTCCGCGCGTATGCATTCATCCTTACCCACCAGCGGATAATAGAAGTTATCGCGGCCGCGTGCTTCCACCCCCACGAAGCCCTTCTCACTGAGCTTGCGCAGGTAAGACGCGTACGTGCGGTAACTCCAGTCCATCGTATCGCCCATGGCTTCAATTACTTCGGACAGCGTCTGCGGGTCCTTGCCCCACAGTGCCGACATCACCATCCATTCCGGATAAGTCAACGTCTCTTTCACGTTTGCGTCTCCAATCCTCAGATTAATTGTGCAAGCTTATGATTATTGTTATAATCCATCAGGTTTCAGATGTCAACTTTTTTTTAACTGTTTTTTCAAAATTGCTTTTGCCCAACAAAAAAAGGCCCTCATCTGAGAGCCCCGCTTGTCCTATAATCACTCAAGTATTTGAGAAGAAGTCGAAATCCTCCAGCTCTTCCGCCTTCTCACGGTGAATGTCCGCACCAATCTGCCGAAGCTTACCTTCAATGTGGTCGTAGCCGCGGTCGATGTACTGCACGCCGGTGATCTCAGTCTGGCCATCCGCCATGAGCCCGGCCACGATCAGCGCCGCACCCGCGCGCAGGTCCGTCGCGCGTACCGGCGCGCCCGTTAGGCGTTCCACACCCTCTACCACGCACACGCGCCCGTCGATGGACACGTTTGCGCCCATGCGCCGTATCTCGTTGATATGCTTGAACCGGGATTCGAATATGTTTTCCACGATGATGCTCGCACCGTCTGCCGTGGAGAGCAGCACCGTGGCAGGCTGCTGCAGGTCCGTCGGAAAGCCGGGGTACGGCAGCGTCTTGATGTTCACGTGCTTGGGCCGCTTGGTGCACGTCACATGGAGATAATCGTCCCCTTCGTCCACCGTCACGCCCATTTCGATCAGCTTGGCGGTCAGCGCTTCCATATGCGTGGGAATCACATTTTTAATCGTGAGGTCTCCCCGCGTGGCCGCTGCCGCAATCATCAGCGTTCCCGTTTCGATCTGATCGGGGATGATGGCATAGTTGCAGCCATGCAGCTTATCCACGCCGGTGATGCGCACGATGTCGGTGCCAGCGCCTTTCACCTTCGCGCCCATGCAGTTGAGGAAATTCGCCACGTCCACCACGTGCGGCTCCTTGGCGGCATTGACGATCGTTGTCTTGCCCTTCGCCAGCACAGCGGCCAGCATAATGTTGATCGTCGCCCCCACCGATACCACGTCGAGGTATATGTCTGTACCGTGCAGCCCGTTGGGCGCTTCCGCCTTCAGGCAGCCGTATTCCGTCTTCACCGTCGCGCCCAGCGCCTCCATGCCCTTCACATGCTGGTCGATAGGCCGAAGGCCAATCGCACAGCCGCCGGGCAGCGCCACCTCAGCTTTGCCGAAGCGCCCCAAGAGCGCGCCCATGAAATAATAGGACGCGCGCATCAGTTTGACCGCGTCGTTGTTCAATATATACGTACTCAGTTCTCTGGTGTCAACTTTTATTAAAGTGTTGTTAAGCTCCGTTTTGGCGCCCATGCTGCCGAGCAGATAATTAATCAGCCGGACATCGTCGATATTCGGCAGGTTGTCCAGCTCGCACTCACCCTCGCAGAGTATCGTCGCGGGCAGAATGGCCACAGCAGCATTTTTGGCTCCGCTCACAGTGACGGTTCCGGTCAGCGGCCTGCCGCCTTTGATGATGAGTTTTTCCTTCATTCGTTTCTTGTGCGAAAAAAAACGCACAAACCTCCGTCGTCCGCATTTGATAAATTAGAGTATAACAGGTTATTCTTTGTCAATCAACCTCTAAAAATTCCCCGTCTTCAACGTATTGCCAGCAAGCACTCGTGCAAGCAGTAATGTTTATAAACCAAAGAGTTTGCTTAATTTCGGCTCTCTGAGCAATCCGCCGGCAATGAAACCGGTTTGGATTGAAATCATCAATATATATCACCTTTTGAGCCATTCTTTGATTTGACCGTATCCTTTGCCTGTCGTATACTATCATCACGGAGTGCTGATTATTGTACACCATTTGTTATATATTGATTATTATATCCAGCCAAGGAGCCTTAACGCATGCAGCTGCAGCTAAAAAACCACACACAATCCACGATGGTGCCCAACCGTTTTATTGAAAGCTGCATCGGCGCGCCCGAAAAGTACGCCGAGGTTTATCTGCTGGGGCTGATGTACGCCGCCTCAGGCGACAGCATAGACCTCGAGCTGTTCTGCACGCGTCTGAACATGAGCATGACCGAGATCACCGAGGCCATGATGTTCTGGCAAAAGAAGGGCTTCGCACGTATCGTCAACTCAAGCAGCCTGTGCTTTGAGTTTGGGGACTTCAAGCCCGTCCGCAGTGCCGACACGCTTTATACCGAGCGCGACTATAACATTATGCTGCAGGAGCTGTTCGGTTCACGACAGCTCTCCCCGCACGAATACATCAAAATATACGACTACACCGACACGTTCGGCCTGCCCAAAAAGGTGGTGCTGACCATGGTCGAATACTGCATCGCGCTCAAGGGCCGCCGCGTATCCGTTTCCTACATGGACAAGGTGGCGCAAAGCTGGGCGGATGAGGGCATTGATACCCCCGAAAAAGCCGCCGATAAGCTGGAGGCACACAAAACCGCTGCTTCCGGCGTACTGCGCGTACTCAAGCAGCTTGGGCTTTCAGGCCGCGGCCCCACACAGGACGAATACGCGCTGTACCTCAAGTGGACGGAAGACTGGGGCTTCACGCTGGACGCGATACTCACCGCCTGCGCTCACACCACTTCTGCCCGCGAGCCCAGCATGAAATATCTCGACCGCATACTGGAGCGGCTGAAGGATCAGAACCGAATTACCTCGCGCAACATCAGCGAGGCCGCCGCTCAGAGCGAAAGCACCGCCAAAACGCTCAAGGAGCTGATGCACATACTCGGCGAGCCCACACAGAAGCCCTCGTTCGAGCATGAGAGTCTGTACATCAAGTGGACAAGCGTCTACGGCTTTAGTGCGGACATGCTGCTGCTGGCCGCGCGCCAGCCGGGTATACTCGGACGCAAGCCTTTCGTCAGCCTGGACGCCGTGCTCACCGACTGGTACAACAACCGCATACTGACCCCGGAGGACGCGCGCCGTCACATGGCCGCCCAGGCCGAGTTGGACAAGCGCCTGGCTGATGTGTTCGAAGCGGCGGGCATCGTGCGCGGTATCACCGACGCCAGCCGTAAACTGTACGCCCGCTGGCACGAAGCATGGGGCATCCCGCACGACGCGATACTGCTGGCCGCGGAGATGAGCCTCATCGCCGACAACCCGTACCGTTACCTCGGCACGCTGTTGTCCAACTGGCACGCCGACGGTGTGAAAACGCTGGCCGACGCCCAGAACCAGATCAAGAAAAAATCCAACGGCAGCAGCCAGAACTTGTCGGCGAAGCCGGGTTATTATGAACGGCCCACGGAAAATTACGATCATCTTGCCATCAACTTTTTTGAGGATGAAGGAGCATGAATAAACCTTGAGCATGTCCGATGTAATGGCGGCGTACGACGCAATACGCCGCGACAACGAGCTTGAACTGCAAAAAAGACGCAACGAGGTGTACACGGCTGTGCCCCGCCTTGCCGAGCTGCACCGGCAGATCAATGCGCGGCTGCTGAACCGGCTGAAAATGGCGCTGGACGGCGAAGCCGGAGATGCGGATGATATTCGAGCCATGGCGGACGAGGCACAGGCGTTGCTGACCGGCGCGGGTTTTAACGCAAACTATCTGGACGCCATTTACACGTGTCAGGAATGCAATGACACCGGCACACTGGATAACGCACAACGCTGCGACTGCTTCAAACGACGGGTGTTGGAGGATAAACTGGATACCGCCCGTCTGACTGACAACGGCATCAGCTTTGAGCAGTTCAACCTGGAGCTGTTCGACACCTCGCCTCTGGAAAACGGAAAATCCCAACGAGACCAGATGGCCTATTACAAGAAAATCAGCGAGAACTTTGCTGACAGTTTTCCCGCCTGCCCCCGGCTTTTAGTGATAGCAGGCAGCGCCGGGCTCGGCAAAACCTATATAACCAAATGCATCATGCGGCGCGTTATTGAACGGGGAAACACTGCCGCATACTACACAGCGTACCGGCTTTTTTCGCATTTCCACCGCGATCGAATTGGCGAGGAGGTCGATCTCTCACCGATGTTCGACGTACCGCTGCTCATCATAGACGACCTTGGCACCGAGCCAATGACACGCAATGTGACAATTGAGTATTTTTTCGACCTGCTCAATGAAAGGGCGGCGGCTGACCTGCACACTGTCGTTGTCACAAACCTTGCGCTGCACGAGCTAAAGGAACGGTACGGGGAGCGGATTCATTCGCGTCTGATGGACGCGCGTCATTCTCAAAAGATAATATTCAAAGGCCGCGACGTGCGCTATTAACGCGCTTTGCAGGGCATAATGATAGATAAGACAAACGACATTCGGAGGAGCTATGAAACGCACTGAAATTGACGATCAATACAAATGGAATCTTGCTGACATATACGCGTCGGACGCAGACTGGGAGGCGGACTTCAAACGCCTGCAGGATATGCTGCCCGCGCTCAAGGGTCTAAAGGAGGGCTTCGCTTCCTCTGCCGCCGCGCTGGCTGATGCGCTGGAGCGCATGGACGAAGCGGCGCTGCTGTGCGAGAAGCTGTATGTGTACGCGCGCATGCACCGGGATGAGAACAACGCAAACGCGCTGTACCAGGGCATGGCCGACCGGGCGATGTCGCTGAACGTGACGGTATCGGGCGAAACGTCCTTCGTCGCGCCCGCGCTGCTCAAGCTTCCCGCGGAGACGTTGGAGCAGTACATTGCCGGAGAAAAAAGGCTGGCTCCTTACGCCTTCATGATACGCGACATCATCCGCCAGAAGCAGCACGTACTGAGTGAAAACGAAGAAAAGCTGCTTTCCTTGAGCTCCGACTTTGCGTCGGGTGCGCGGGACATATTTACCATGCTCAACAACGCCGACCTCAAGTTCGGCACGGTGGAAACGCCGGAGGGTCCTGTCACGCTGACGCACGCCAAATACGCCGAGATGATGCAGCATAAGGACCGCGAGGTGCGTAAGAACGCGTTTGAGACGTATTACAGCGCTTTTCGCGGCAGCATCAACACCATCGCCGCCACCTATTCCACCAGCGTCAAGAAGGACATCTACTACACCAAGGTGCGCGGGTACGAAAGCGCAGTGGCGCGGGCGCTGTTCTCCGACAACGTACCCGTTTCGCTGTATGACGATCTGATCAACGCCATACACGACAGCCTGCCCACGATGTACGAATATATCGAGACACGCCGAAAAATACTCGGCCTGTCCGATATCGCGATGTACGACATCTATGTGCCGCTGGTGGCGGAGTTCGATAAGAAGTACACCTACGATCAGGCGATGGACCTCGTCACCGAGGCGCTGTCCCCGCTGGGCGACGAATACAGCGAGCTGCTGAAACGGGCGCGCAACGAGCGCTGGATCGACGTCTACGAAACGGAAGGCAAAACCAGCGGCGCTTACTCATGGGGCGCATACGGCACACACCCCTATGTACTGCTCAACCACCGGGATGACCTCGACAGCGCGTATACCATCGCGCACGAGCTGGGCCACGCGATGCACTCGTATTATTCTGACGAGGCGCTGCCCTTCCCGCTTGCGGGCTACACCATTTTCGTCGCGGAGGTGGCCTCCACTGTCAACGAAATACTGCTCACCAAATACCTGCTGGACCACGGCGACGAAGCGCTGAAAAAATATGTGCTCAACCACTACCTTGACCAGTTCCGCACCACCGTGCTGCGTCAGACGATGTTTGCCGAGTTCGAGCGCATCTCCCACGCCATGGGCGAATCGGGCGAGCCGCTGACGCATGAAGGCCTCTCGCAGAAATACGCTGAGCTCAACAAGCTGTACTACGGCGACGGCATCAAGACCTGCGACACCATATCCATCGAATGGGCACGCATCCCGCACTTCTACAACGCGTTCTACGTGTATAAATACGCCACCGGTTTCTCGGCCGCAGTGGCCATCGCCACAGGCATATACGAGGGAAAGCCCGGTGTGCGCGACGCCTACTTCGCGTTTCTCAAGAGCGGCGGCAGCGACTACCCGCTGAACCTGCTTAAAAAAGCGGGCGTAGATTTTGAAGGCGGCGCGCCTGTCAGGGCGTGCATGCAGGCCTTCGCAACGGCATTGTCAGAATTCAAAAAGGTTATGAACGTGTAAACCGCGTCATATGATAGGTGTTTTCTTTTACGCCTCTTTGTTATATAATTGACAAAGGACGCTAGTGCGCGTCCGGAAAGTGAGAAACGCGTATGAAGGTATGTTTTTCCACGCTGGGCTGCCCGGAGTGGTCATTTTCAGACATCGTATCCGTCGCGTCAGACTTAGGTTACAACGGCATCGAATTCCGCGGCGTACAGAATGAGCTCTTCGCGCCCAGCATCGACGCGTTCTCTCCCGCAAACGCACCGGCCACGCGCAGCCGTCTGGCGCATTTGTCTCTGGAGATACCGTGCCTCGCTTCATCATGCAATCTGAACGTGGACGACGATGTGGATAAGGCCAAGGAGTACGTGGACACCGCCAGCCTGATCGGCGCACCATACATCCGCCTGCTGGGGGACCTTGAGCCCGCCCCTTCTGATGATGTCAGCCTCAAGGTGGTGGTGGCCAACCTGCTGGAGATCGCCGACTACGCAAAGGATAAAAACGTCACACCGCTCATCGAGACCAACGGTTTCTTCGCCAAAACCAAAGCTTTGGGGACGCTGTTCCGCAAGGAGCTGGCGGGTGAGAACGTGGGCATACTCTACGACATCCACCATCCTTACCGTTTCTTCAATGAAGACCCGGCTTACACTGTGGATAATATCGCGCCTTTCGTCCGCCACGTCCACCTGAAGGATTCTGTTGTCAGCGGCAGAAAGGTCAGCTATAAAATGATCGGCGAGGGCGACATCCCGGTGGCCCAGACCGTGCGTCTGCTCAGCAAGGCAGGCTATCAGGGCTTCTACTCACTGGAATGGGTGAAGCGGTGGGATCTGTCGCTGGAAGAACCGGGCATTGCGTTCGCACATTACAAGGAGTTCATGGACTCACTCGCATAATCATCAAAACGTGAAAGGACGGCATCCTCCGTCCTTTTTTAATTGCTGCCGGAGATATTTTCCAAGGAGCGTGGCGTCTCAGCAGCTAAAAAGGGATGGTCACATGCCATCCCTTTCATACAATAAAGTTTTTGGAGTCCCTTTTACTCTGCCAGCTTCTCCGGCTCCGGCAGCTCCGGTCCGTCGATCGTGACCGACTCAATCACCACATCTTCAAGCGGCTTGTCGCTTGCATCCGTTTGCACCGCCGCGATGGCATCTACCACTTCGATGCCGGAGGTGACCATGCCGAACGCGGCATACTGGCCGTCCAGAGCCGGGTAGTCCTGATGCATGATAAAAAACTGTGATCCCGCGCTGTCGTACGCCTGAGACCGCGCCATCGATATCACCCCGCGCGTATGTTTAAGATCATTCTCTACGCCGTTAACCGCAAACTCCCCCTTGATGGCGTATCCGGGACCGCCGATACCGATGCCCAGCGGGTCTCCGCCCTGTATCATGAAGCCGGGGATAACGCGGTGGAATATCAGACCGTCGTAGAAGCCCTGCCGCGTGAGCGCACAGAAGTTATACACCGACTGAGGCGCAACGTTGGGATAAAGCTCCAGATCAATCGTGCCGAAATCCTTGACAACGATGGTGGCTTTCACCGGTTCTGTCACAGCCGTCGCCTCCGAGCTGTCCGGCTCGGGTACCGCAGCCGTCATTTCAGGTGTCGGAGCGGGTGCTTCCTCAGCTTCCGGCTTGGGTGCGCATCCAAATGCCATTGCCGCCAGCAGAACCGCCAGCAGTATCAAAATCATGCGTTTCATGTGCTCACATCCTCTTTCGTATTTCTTCTGATACCCTATCACGCGGAAGGTTCAGCGTCAATCCCCGCAAGGGTTCTTCAATGCTTTGAAGCTATTGATGGGAATAAAAAACGGAGCGTTTCCCTTCACCGCTCCGCCGGTTTCTTATTCGTTTGCTCGCTTTGCGGCTTCTTCGGGGCCGCCGTCACCCTTTAAGGCCACCACCACGCTGCGGAACGGATCTTCGCCCTCGCTGTAGGTGTACACCTTGTCATAATCCTGCAGCGTCGCATGCAGTATGCGCCGCTCGTACGGGTTCATCGGCTCAAGCACCACCCGCTTGCCGGACTTTTGCACCTTATCCGCCAGCCGAGCCGCCAAACGCTTCAGCGTGTCCTCACGCTTCTTGCGGTAATCCTCGGTGTCCAGCATGATCTTGGTGTAGTCGGCCTTGCCGTTGTTCACCACCAGGCTGGTTAGGTACTGCAGCGCATCCAGCGTCTCTCCGCGCCGCCCGATCAGCAGCCCCATGCCGCGGCCGGACAAATCCAGCTTCAGCATGCCGTCCTCCGTCTCCGACTTGATCACGACGCCCATGTTCATATGAGCGAACAGCCCCAGCAGGAACTTCTCGGCATCGTTGACTGGTTCCTGCGCCACAAAACCTTCAGGTATACCCGTTTCAATAATGCTGCCGCTGCGCCGCCTGTCGTCACGCCGTCCGTCATGTCTGCGGTCGTCGCGCCGTCCGTAATCCCTGCGCTCACCCGAGCGGTGCTCGCCGCCACGCCTGTCGTCACGCCTTTCGCGGCTCTCGAAGCTTGGCCGGTCGCCGTTTCTGTCGCGGTTATCACGCCTCTCAGGCCTGTCGTCGCGCCGTCCATCACGCCTGCGGTCGTCACGCCTTTCCGGTCGGGGACGGGGATACTCCTCATCCAGCGGCTTGTCGGGCACAAAGGGGGTGATCTTCTCTTCGGGTTTCTTTGTCAGACGAACCTTGGCACTTTTAAACAGTCCGCCGCCTTCGTCCAGTATCTCGATATCCACTTCGTCTATGGAGAGGTCCATCTTGACCAGGCCGCTGAACACAGCCTCGTCTACCGTCTTGCCCTTGCTCTCTATGAAGTCCATTAAGTTGCCTCCTCGATGACGCCCTGTTTTCTCTTTTCGTCACGCTTCTTGTAAATGTAATTCACGATCAGCGTCTGGCCCAGCGCATAGATGTTCGCGGCCAGCCAGTAAACGGAAAACGCGGCGTTGGCTGTTGCGCAGATGTACACAGAAAACAACGGGAAGAACCACAGCATGAACTTGCCGCCCGGCTGCGCCTGCGCGCCTCCCGGCGTCTGTGCCGATGTCAGCCTCTGCTGCAGGAACAGCGAGCCGCCCGCCAGTATGGGCAGTATGAACCAGCCGTTGTTGAGCCCTGTCACGCCATTGGCCTGAACGATACTGTCAGCCAGCGTCTGATAAGCGGCACCGGCTTGCAGGCCGTTTACCGCATCAAAGTTCAAAAGCCCGGAGCTTGCCATCATATGCAGCTGCTGCGGCGTCACGTTGGCATTGGCAGCGAAGAACTGCGCAAACTTTGCCGCCGTTTTCATGATCGGCTCCAAGCCCGAATCCGGCTGCCAGAAGTTATGCACCCACAGCCACTGCGGCAGCGCATAGGCGTCCGGCCCCAGGTGCTGCGCGTTCAGTATGAACGAAATAGTCTGCTCGGCCTCCAGCACACGCATCGCGCCGAAGAACGCAAAGAATATCGGCAGCGTGATCAGCATAGGCAGGCAGCCTGCCAGCGGCTTCACACCCTCCGATTTATACAGCTCCTGCTGCTTCTTCTGCAACTGCTGCGGGTTGTTGGCATAACGTTTTTTCAGCGATTCCAGTTTGGGCTGAATCATCGCCATCTTGCGGGCGCTCTGCTTTTGTTTCAAATCCAAAGGGAGAATCAGCAGCCTGATCGCCACCGTCAGCACGATGATCGCCACCGAATAATCGCTAATAAAGCTGAATATCAACTTCAGCAACGTTACGAAGAAATCGGAGATGAAATTATCACTTAAAAAACCCAATCTGAATGTCCTCCGTCATCATTTGACTGCCTAAGGGACAGGGTCGTAACCGCCCTTGCCAAAAGGATTACACCTAAGTATGCGCCAGACAGAGAGTCCAAAGCCCTTGAGTGCGCCATGCTTTTCAATCGCCTCCACGGCATAGTCGGAACAGGTCGGTATAAACCGGCACGACGGACGCGTATAGGGTGAGACGGCTCTTTTGTAAAACCAGATGATTGAAAGCAGCACGCGCTTCATGATGATCTCTCCATAAGCCCCGCTTTTTTAAGCAGCTTGTTCAAAGATACCTCTATGTCCGCATAGGTCATTTCCTTGGCCGCTTCCCTCGGTGTAAAAACCAGCAGGCAGTTTTTCGGCACCCTGTCCAGCACTGCGAAAAAAGCTTCCTTCATACGCCGTTTCAGCCGGTTGCGCTGCACGCTGTTGCCCAGCTTCCGCGATACTGAAAAGCCCACCTTCAAGTGCGGCGTTTTGGTGACCACGTATACGAGCACTATGCGGCTGTCCGAGACAGACCTGCCTCTTCTGTACACATATCTGAATTCTTTGTTGCGCCTCAGCGAATATTCGCGCCTCAATAGTCATTCCTATCCATTATGGCAAAAAATGCCGGTCACCCGGCACCAGCAAGCTTTATGCGGAAAGCTCTTTTCTGCCCTTTGCTCTTCTGCGCTTCAATACATTGCGGCCGTTGCGGGTCTTCATTCTCTGTCTGAAGCCGTGTACCTTTTTGCGCTGTCTCTTTTTGGGCTGTAATGTCATTTTCATGGCCTTATAGTCACTCTCTTTCATATTTTAGCCGGTTGCGGCCTTTATATCGATGGTAAGACGGATATATTATATTGAAGTCACCCGCCGATGTCAACAACAATGATTCGATCCCTGTTTTTGCCGGGCAGCCGTTTTTACCCAAATTGGATTAAAATCCAAATGATCAGCGCCGACTGCGCTATCAAAAGAAGCGGAACCAGCACCGAAAATTTCGGTTTTCGCGTCTTGTGGCGGAATAACAGCATCGCCAGATACATACCAGCTGCGCCTCCGAAAAAAGCCAGCGCCAGCAGCGTGCTTTCCCTGACCCGGCTTTTGTTTTTGACCGCCGCACGCTTGTCCGCGGCGCACACGGCAAATGCCGCGACGTTTACCGCCGCCAGCACGGCAGCTGCTGCCGTTTCCCATAACTGCATATCATCTTCTCCCGTCTGTCCATTTTAACCGCACAGGCAGCCGCACGGCAAGCGGCAATACTTTGATTTTTTGATCACAAACGTATATAATCAGCATGAGGGCAACGCCCGTTTTCAAACTACAAAGGAGAGAAGCGCTTGCAGGAGTCCCCGCGCTTCGCTGACAGATCCATATGCAAACATCCAAACTGTTAAGCCGCCTGTCTTCCGGCATATTCACCGAACTCGCCAGGGAAAAAGCCTCTCGCATTGCGTCCGGCGTCGATGTGATCGATCTTGGCGTGGGCACGCCCAACATACCGCCCGCGCCCGCCATCAAGCAGGCCATCGCGGAAGAGTCGATGAAGGACGGCAATTATATCTACGCCATCGGCGACCTGCCGGAGCTGACGGAGGCCGCCGCCCGCTGGTACAACCGCCGCTATGGCGTCACGCTGGACCCCGAAACGGAAGTATGCTCGGTGCTGGGCTCGCAGGAGGGGTTGGCGCACTGCTGCCTGCCCGTCGTCGATCCGGGCGACACCGTGATACTGCAGGACCCCTGCTATCCCGCGTTCTTCGTGGGCGCGGCGCTGGCGCATGCGGACGTGTTCCGTGTCCCGCAGCGGCCTGAGAAAGGCTTTATCACCGATTTTACCGATATACCCGCGGATGTGGCGCAGCGCGCCAAGCTGATGATCGTATCATACCCCAACAACCCCACCACCGCTGTTGCGCCCCCCTCGTTTTACGACGAGCTGATCGCGTTCGCCAAACAGCACGATATTTTCGTCATCCATGACAACGCCTACAGCGAGCTCGCGTTTGACGGCATTTGCGTGGGTAGCTTTCTCGCGCACAAGGGCGCGAAGGACATCGGCGCGGAGTTCAATTCGCTGTCCAAAACGTACGGCTATGCCGGCGCGCGCCTCGGGTTCTGCGTGGGTAACGCCGAATATATCTCCGGCCTCAAGCAGGTCAAGTCCAACACCGACTACGGCGTGTTCCTGCCGGTGCAGCGCGCGGGCATCTGCGCGATGGAGTCGGACGAGACAGTCGTCCGGTTCACCTGCGGCGAGTATGAGAAGCGGCGCAACATACTCATCCGTGCCTTCGGTGAAGCCGGTTGGACCATCACGCCGCCTGCCGCCACCATGTTCGTCTGGGCGAAAATACCCGACGGCTATGCGGACGATGTGGAGTTCGCGAAGATGCTGCTGCGCAAAGCCGGTGTCATCGTGGTGCCGGGCAGCGCGTTTGGCGATCAGGGAAAAGGCTATGTGCGCATCGCCCTGGTTCAGACCAAGGAACGCATTGAGGAAGCCGCCCGACGCATCAGCGGGTGCTTATAGTTGGCTCTTCACAGGGGCGCTGCCCCTGCACCCCGCTACTTTTTTAAAAAGTAGCAAAACTCAGGAAATGCTCCGCATTTCCTCACCCTTTATTAATTAGAGATATAGAAATACCGTCAGGCATTTCTTGTGGGATTCCCAAGGGACGCGTCCCTTGGGCGAAGGTGTGGAGGCAGCGCCTCCACGGTCTTAATAAACCTCATCGAGGAGGGCCAATGCAATGAAATACTTCGTCATCGATGTGTTCACGGATAAGCTGTTCGGCGGCAATCCCGCTGGCGTTTGCCTGCTGGATTCGTGGCCGGACGACGCGGTGATGCAGAATATAGCGATGGAGAACAACCTCGCCGAAACCGCGTTTTTAGTGCGCGAAGATGAAAGCGCATACGGCTTGCGCTGGTTCACGCCCGAGGTGGAGATCGACCTGTGCGGCCATGCCACGCTCGCCAGCGCGTTCGTGCTGATGAACGAGGTGCATACTGTATCCGGTACTGTGAACTTCCATACCCAGAGCGGCACGCTTACCGTCATCCAAAGCGGCGATATATTCACGATGGACTTTCCCAGCCGCGCGCCCGTGCCGTGCGATGTACCGCCCCTGTTGGAGCAGGCGCTGGGTGTCTCCGTGCTGGAAACGCACATGTCTCGGGACCTGCTGGTGCTGCTGGACAGCGAGGATACCGTCCGAAATCTGCAACCGGATTACGCACTGCTCCAAAAGTTTGATAACGTGTTTGCGATCATTGTCACGGCGAAGGGAAGTCATTGCGACTTCGTCTCACGCTTCTTCGCGCCGAACGCGGGCATACCGGAAGACCCGGTCACCGGCTCGTCCCACTGCACGCTCATCCCGTTCTGGGCAGGCCGTCTTGGCAAAGCGCAAATGACGGCGCGCCAGTTATCCGCCCGCGGTGGCAGCCTGCTCTGCGAGGACTACGGCGAACGCGTCAAAATAGGCGGCAGAGCAACTTGCTATCTGCGCGGAGAGATCAGCTTATAAGCGTTGAAAGGAGTGTACATGATTTCGATATGGAACCGTCGAGAAGTGTATATGGGCTTTGATATCGATCAGCTCGCCGAAGTGCGAAGAACGCTGACCGACGCCGGCATCCCCTTCATTCAACGCGCCGGCAATCAAACCATACGCAGCCGCATGGGGTCCTTTGGTGAACACTCACGATACTCTGTACTTAACTATATCTATGTGCATAAGGACGATCTGGAGCGGGCGTATGCGGCGCTTCGGATCTCCGTCATCCGTTAGGAGGCTGCCATGATCACATTCTGGAACCGTAAAGAAGTGTTTGCCGGTTATGACATCGGCCAGCTCGCCGCGTCCGCGATACCCTGTCCGCCGTCCGCATACGCTACATACTTCGATCCATCGACCACGGCGCATCGCACAGAAGTGTCATTACCTCAAGCAGAGGAAACCCTTTGATGTCCAGCATGTACTACGTTTATGTCCACAAGGATGACTTTGACCGCGCTCAGCACGAGCTGCACAAGCCCAGAAGATATTAATCCGGCAGAGCGGGCAGGTTGCCCGTTTCGCCCGTTTTGTGATGCTTACGGCAAAGCGCAATATACTTGCCCGTTCCGCCCATCACCACCTGCGCGCCGTCGCGTATGATATTCCCTTCCCCGTCCAGCCGCGCGTTGCATATCGCTTTTTTGCCGCACCAGCAGATCGTCTTGATCTCTTCGATGGTGTCCGCCCACGCCAGCAGCCACATGCTGCCTTCAAATAAGTTGCGCTGAAAATCCGTCCTGAGGCCATAGCAGATCACCGGAACGTTCAGCTCGTCCACCACGTATGTGAAAAACTCCACGTCCGACTTGGAGACAAACTGCGCCTCGTCCACCAAAATGCAGTCGTACGCCTTGATCTCGTCCGCACTCATCCGTACGAAATCTTCCACAAAAAGGCACTCCTTGTTGATGCCCATGCGCGACATCACGATGCGCTCGCCGAACCGGTCGTCCACCCGCGGCTTTAGCACCAGCGCCTTCTGGTCGCGCTCCGCGTAGTTGTAGTCCACCATCAAAAGGTTTGCCGTCTTGCTGCTGCCCATCGCCCCATGCCGGAAATACAGTTTCGCCAACGTCCGTTTCCTCCCCACCCCTATATATCTGCCTAGTATTATAGCACAATAAAAGCAGCCATTTGTATACTGACTTGATCAGCGTGGCTCCTGTATTATTATTTTACTTTTGTCATAATCAGTTTCACCATACTATTTGTTGTTATGGAAACCATGGGGTTGTTTATAAATATGTATAATTATTTATTGTAGGAGTCCAATGATGAAAACGTTTAAATTGCTCACGTTAGCCGTGGCACTTCTGCTTTCAGGTTGCGCTGCGTTTGAAAATACATTTGCACTTCCGCCAACTTCGAGGCCAAATTTTGAGCAAATAGATTCCTTGATCGACATTTTGCAACTCGATAAAGCCAAAAACTCAGTTGCCGGATTCACGTGTGAAAGCACATTTGGAGACGTAATGAATAGGAAAAGTGAAGAAAAAGTCAGTACGGTATTTCTGACATATTACGCTGAACTCTTGGGGTCTCCGGCGATAGTAAAATATATTTTCAGGAATATTAATGATGGCAATGAAGATATCGCTGTCGGCAATCCTACGCTTGCTCTTATAATTTTTGATATTTTTCAGGATAAAGACCGCACATGCGATGAACAGATAAAGGAGCTTGTGGACAGTTTGGATACTGTACTGGGCAGCCATTCATATGACGAAGAATCTGAGATTTACAAATGGGAAAACGAAAGCTATCATATTAGCCTTAGTACCGACTTTAACGTGGCTCCAGAGTCTATTGCACGGGTAGATGTTTATACGCCGCCAGAAACAGATTTGACAAGTCTGATTCCTTATGCGTTCGGTACTGATATAGAGACAATATACCGCAATGAGACGCCCGCTCCGTTGCCCGAATACTACGCGAGCGAACCTTATTCGTATTATCTAAGTTATGATGATGGGTTTAGTTTCTTCTTTTCGGTCAGGGATTCGGAATTAAAACTCAGCAGCTTGGGATTTCAAACTGACCTGTATGATATGGAGATTGCAGATATAGGTGATTGCCTTAAATCATTCGGAGACAGGATGGAAGAGATACTAGGCCCCGCGGATTCGAGAAGCAGCATGCCTTATGAAAAAAATCCAAGTCTTCTTATGGAATGGCCGGGGGTGGAGGTTAAGGCTTATAATTATATAGGTGATGAGACCTATTCAATATTCGTTAATTTCTCGGAGGATTTCTTTGTAGGGAACGAGAGCGCAGAAAAATAAGTTGCGTCATGTTGCACCTAATCTTGTACTAGCCGAAAACAGGGTGCTACATGATGTAATAAGGAAAAGCCCTGAAATACCGATGTACCGGTACTTTGAAGTGACCCCAAAAAGATAGACAAATATTTTTATTAAGCGGTCGATAGGGCTTGCAGCCTGTGAACAGCGGGTGGCAAGCCCTTTAGCTTTGCCTTAATACGGCGATTATTATAGTAGTCAAGA
>JAEWTW010000049.1 GCA_023397655.1 Bacillota bacterium | reverse complement strand
AGCGTGGGGTCTACAAACACATTTCGCCATATGAAGGTCATAAAACGCTGGCGGAAACCCGCGTCATAATCGATCTTATGATGGTATTCCGTATTATACTGGTAATAGCACAGGCCCATATCAATGTAATGGAAAATAACGTCGTCGTCCGGCCACGCCTGTATAAGATTCTGCTGGCGCCCCTCGCGTATCAGCTGATATATCAACCGGGTTTGTTCTTGCATCAGCTGTTCATAAGCCTGACGGAGGCTGCTGTTCAGGCTGGCGAGCTCTTCACATAGTGCCTTGTGCCCACTGCTGATAAAATGGGCGGCATGTGATGTCACCTGAATCATGCTGTCAGTCAGGCTGGCATCTGTATTGCCGGAGCTCGTCAGCGCCTGCATATACTGGTCCGTGACAAATTCAAATACCCTTTGACAGAGGGTATCCTTATCAGAGAAGTATTTATAAATCGTTACCTTGGATGCACAGGCTTCCTTTGCAATATCATCCATACTGGTCTTTCTGGCGCTGTATTTCAAAAACAGATTTAAAGCTGCATCCAGTATCTCAATTTGTTTTTTCTCAGACCTAAAATCGTTCTGCATGGGGGCACCTCATAAATGTACTATATAAACGATATTAGTACATTGTATTTAAAATGTCAAATGAAGTTCAAGAATTGAATAAAAAAAGAAGAAGAGCTGAACGGCCCTTCTCTTTTTAATCGTTTTTGACTTAGAACCGAGAGCGGGTCTGAGTCGTGCTCTGCGCTTCGGGCATATTGTCCGAGGCATACTGTATCATTTTTCTTACCATGCTTCCGCCGATACGGCCGGCGTCCCGCGCCGAGAGATCCCCATTGTCACCGGGTTTCAAATTTACACCGATTTCGCTGGCGACCGTGTTTTTCATTCCGCTGAGTTTCCAGTTGCTGCTTCTCGCCACGTTATTCACCTCCTTATGCTGTTATTTTCCCGGTTTTTACGCAAATAATGCATGCAAAATGCAAAATTGGTCGAATCGCCGATGCGTACCTTGTGATGGGAAAAAATGCACGACGAAGGCATTGACAAAACCAAGATGGAGAGCATATATTATTATCAGAACAACTATATTTAGTGTGGATATAGATATCGTTTTGGGGAGGAAAAAATATGCATACGGAAAGCGGCCACAAGCCGATGCAGCGAATCATTGAAGTTTGCCTGCTGGTGATGCTGTCCGGGCCGGACTGTGAACACTGCCACGGGTATGCACTGGGCGAAAAGCTGCGTGAGTTCGGGTTTTCGGACAGTGAAATCAGCGTTTCCACGCTCTACCGTACTTTGCGCGGTATGGAAGAGGCGGGATGGGTGACCTCCGGATGGGCGGCAGGCGGGCCGGGTCCGCAGCGGCGCGAATATGCTGTGACCGACGAGGGACGCTCCGCACTGGATGTCTGGGCAGCGGTACTGCAAAAAAGGCGTGAACGCATTTCGCGTGTGCTGGATGCGTATATGCTGCTCGGGCGTGAGCCGGCGGCGGAAGTCACCGAAGATGAGATTGCCGCAGGGGGGTTGAACATCGGCACGGCGCGCGGCGGAAGGCACAGGCACGGCGCTAAACAAACGGCACAAGAGCCGGTACCCACAGCTGATATGCAACCGGAAAGCGAGACAACAGCGGTATCACAGAGCAAAGAGGCGGAAAATTTGCATGAATATTGGGATTGATACGATTGTATTTTATGCGGCGGCGATAACACTCACTATCGTCTCGCTGGTTAAAAACCGGGAGAAGACGAAGAAAGCGTTCATCAAGGCCTGGAAGGCGTTTGAAAACATACTGCCGCAGTTTATCAGCATTATGGTGATCATCGGCGTTTCTCTGACATTGCTGCAGCCTGAAATCATCAGCCATATTATCGGCGCGGAATCCGGATGGCTGGGCGTGGCGCTGGCGGCGGTGATCGGTGCGGTTACACTGATGCCCGGCTTTGTTGCGTTCCCTACTGCAGCATTGCTGCTGGCGGGCGGCGCGGGTTATATGCAGACCGGCGCGTTTGTCAGCTCACTGATGATGGTGGGGGTGGTGACGCTGCCGATGGAGTTCAGGGTATTTGGTAAAAAGACGGCGCTGCTTCGTAACGCTTTGGCATTCACGTTTGCGTTTGCGGTGGCTTTTGTGATCGGGAAGGTAATGGGGGAGTTATGACAGAACTGGACACACAGAAAAACGGAGCGACAGCGAAGCCGGAAGCAGGTGGTACGGATACGGTACAGGTCAGCGGTGAAAAGCCGCAGAGCATGAAACCTGTCGGCATGGGCAAGCCCAGAAAGAGCTTTTTACGGCGGTATGCGTTCGCCATCGCGGCGGCACTGATTTTGGCGGCTCTGGCGATATTTTGGCCGGAGACAGGTCTGCCCGCGGCGGGACGTACGCTGGGCGGCTTCAAGGAAATGCTGCTGGTGCTGCCGCCTATATTCGTGATGCTGGGTCTGCTGGACGTGTGGGTGCCGCGTGAGACGATGGTGCGCTTCATGGGCGACGGTTCCGGGCTCAAGGGTGCGCTGCTCGCGATTTTTCTCGGGTCCGCGGCGGCGGGTCCGCTGTACGCGGCGTTTCCGGTGGCCATCGTGTTTATGAAGAAGGGTGCGAAGTTCATGAATGTGATGCTGTTTATCGGGGCATGGTCCACCACCAAGGTACCGATGGTGCTGTTCGAACTGTCGTCCATGGGACCGCTGTTCACTTTTACGCGGCTGGGGTTGAGCCTCATCGGTATTACCATCATCGCGCTGCTGGTGAGCCGCATTGCAGGCAAACCGGAGATTGCGCGGATATATGAGAACGCAAATCATTTATAACTGTAAAAGGAGAATACGCAAATGAAGCTTGGCATCATACTGGAGACCAGTGAATATGAAAAGGCCTGGAATGCATTCCGATTTGCTGTGACCGCACGCAAACAGGGGCATGTCGTGAAGCTGTTTCTGATGGGGGAAGCGGTGGAATGTGAAGGCCTGACGCATGAGAAGTTCAACGTGTACGAACAGCTCAAAGCATTTATAGCGGCAGGCGGTGAGATCATGGCTTGCGGAACATGCCTCATATCCCGTAAGCTGGAAGGGACGGATGCCTGCCCGCTTTCGACGATGCTGGATTGCCTCGGTATGGTGGAATGGGCGGACAAGGTCGTCACATTTTGAGGGGTCATCGTATGTCAACTTGGGACAGCCAGATATATCCGCTATCCCTTCTCATTAAGCTCGTGTCAGCAACTCTTCAATCATTGCGGCATAATCATCTCGGAGGGGGAGTTCCATGTCTGCTGTCAACCGTCGCCTGAATGCGGCTCTGCTCTCTCCTGTTACGGGGTTGATGGCTGATTTCTCGTATTCCTCCCAGTAAAGCCCGGTGCCACGCTTCTGCCAGGCGGGGAGCTTGTCAAAATTGACACCGCGTGAGAATAGCAGCTCGTTCTTGTACGATACGGACTTGCCCTCAAGCTGCACTGTGGCGTCTATTACGGATACGCCTTCCTTTCGCAGCATCCAATAGCAGTGAGCGTTGAGAGCGTTCCGGTGCGCATCCTCCTGCCGCCACAGAAAATAATCCTTGACGTGCTCCATATTAGGCAGTGGGATCAGGCGGCAATCAAAGACGGCTGTACAGCCCAGCTTTAGGCTCAGCGCTGCGCTGGCTTCACCGGCGAGAATGGAGTTATATTTACGCACCTTGCGGTCAAACGCCTGTTCGTTGGGATGAAACAACAGGGATATCTCATCACTTTGCGTGTAGCCATATACGATACGGAAACCACACGCCATCAGATGCTTGACGGTATCCGTCATGCCGTCGCGGAAGCGCTCGTCGAAGGGCGCTTCAAAACGGATGACTTCCTTGGTCAGCCGCGTGAAGCTCCTGCCGTCCAGCCTTGCCGCTAAAAACAGTTCGGGCATTATTGTCTGATCCAGAGATTGCTCGAACCTGCGCATGTTGCGGTCCAAATCGTCAAATTTCATATTTCCTCATCCCATCTTTCCGTGGTAAAGCCTTCATCCGTCATGCACACATAGTACAGCTCGTCAAAGCCTTCGGAAAGCTGCGGTAATTCCAGTCGCCTCGAGGTTGCCGCAATGGCCACGGAAGGTACCTTCGCTTTGCCGATGCGACCCTCGTTGCGGGCAATACACTCGGAGACGCGACTGCGGAAGAACAGTCCGATCACGCGGTATCCCGCCTGATTTGCGGGCGGTATATAGCGTGCGCGATCCTGCGCCGTCGGGTTGGTGTTGTCCACCGCGAACGGCAAGCCCTTTTCGATGCACTCCAGCAGCAGCTGGCTTTCCTTGTTACGCGTGTGCAGCCGGTCCAGGTTGATATGGACGTGCGTCTGCGCATAATGCTGCTGATAATATGTGCTTTTGCCGCTGGCCTGCAGGCCGATCATGATGACGGCTGTTTTGGTTTGATGATGAGGCAGCATAGATTCCTTCCGTAGGCTTTCGTATAAGTTTAGGTTATCACAATATTCCATCTGCGGCAACGATACTGTGTATGGCATTGATTATTGGCGGGGGCAGTGCTAGTATAAAGGAGGAAAAAGTGCCTCCTTTCAGGTGAGTGGCAGGAACCGAATTGTAATAATGCCGAATAGGCGGAACCGGAGGCTTGATATGAATCAATCGGTGGTCATTACCGGAGGTACACGCGGCATCGGTCTTGCAATGACGGTAGAATTCTTAAGTCGCGACTGCTGTGTGACAGTATCGGGGCGGGGAGAGAGCCTTCCCGAAACAGCAGCACGGGCATTGCAGGAATACCATGATAGAATCCAGTATATTCGCTGCAATGTGCAGCACAAAGAAGAAGTGGATGCGTTGTGGAGCAGTGCGACAGAGTGTTGGGGCCGGGTGGATATTTGGATAAACAACGCAGGGCAGAATGCTCCATATGAATACGTATATGATACAGATTATAAAAGCACAGATGCTGTTATCGGCACCAATATCCGCGGATTGGTTTATGGCTCGCAGACCGCGGCAGCGCGGATGCGGGAGCAGGGCAGCGGGCAGATATGGAACATGGAGGGTCTTGGCAGCAACGGTATGATACAGCCCAAAACGGTGCTGTATGGTATGAGCAAATGTGCGCTGACGTATTTCACCAGAGGGTTGGCCAAGGAGCTCGAGGGAACTGGTGTACTTGTGGGTCGACTTTCCCCCGGTATGATGCTGACGGATTTTATTACCAAGACACCGGACGGGGAAGCTTCGCCTGTGATCAAGGAAGAGCATTTTAAAAAAGTGTTCAACATACTCGCCGATAAACCAGAGACAGTGGCTGCCTTTCTGGTGCCGCGCATGCTGGCAAATACCAAAAACGACGCGCACATCATGTGGCTGACCAATAGAAAAGCCGCATGGAGATTTATGACAGCGCCGTTCCGTCACCGTGAGCTGATTTGACAAAAGAATAAAGCAAATTAGGCGCTGCAGGACAGCGCTTTTTGTTTGTTTTCTTCGCCGGACATGTATGATACAATGTGTGGAATCTATATTGAGCTATACTTGAGGGAAAGCTCTCGAGGCTAAGGGGGCATCGTCGGGGATGAACAAGCAGTTTTCGGGCAATGTGGCGGCAGTGGTCGCCTATGTGATATGGGGCGCGCTGCCGTTATACTGGGGCTTGCTGGATGCGGTGCCGCCGCTATTGGTATTGGCGTTCCGCATCGTGTTTTCACTGCTGCTGCTGTCAGTGATACTGTTCTTCAGCCGCTGGCGCCAGGCGGTTAAACGGGTGCTCACGAACCGCAAACGCACGCTTCTGGCTCTTGCGGCATCGCTGCTGATATTCGCCAACTGGGCGATGTTCATATGGGGGCTGGCGCAGGGAATGCATATTGATGTCAGCTTCGGATATTATATATCTCCGCTGGTGGCGGTGGCGCTGGGCGCGCTGTTCCTGAAGGAAAAAATGCGTCCTGCCACTATTGCGGCGTTCGTTCTGGCGCTGGGGGCTGTGGCTTACCTGCTCATATCGGGCGGCGTATTTCCGTGGTATGCCTTGTCACTGGCCGTTACCTTTGCGGCTTACGGGCTGGTAAAGAAAAAGGTGGATACCGATGCATATACCGGCTTGTTTTTAGAGACGGCATTTACAGCGCCGCTGGCCGCCGGGATACTCGTCTTTTATGCCATCAATGGCGGTATATACTTCGGGCAGCAGTGGGACATCACGCTGCTGCTTGCGGGCACGGGGCTGATGACGGCGGGTCCGCTGGCGCTCTATGGCGAGGCCGCGCGCCGAATACCGCTCACATCGCTGGGCTTCTTTCACTTTCTTACGCCCTCGATCATGCTGCTGCTGGGTATCTTCGTATATGGCAAGACTGTCCCCCAGAATGAGATGATCGCCTTCATCGTCATCTGGATCGCGCTCATTATATACAGCACGAGTGCGGTACTCCGCATGAGGAAAAGCCGTGCAGCGGAGCGGGCAGAGCAGCCAAACAGCGCGGCGGTTTAGCTGATGCGGTACACCACGTTGACGATCGCGCTGATCTCCATTTCCCCCGAAGATATGCCGCCGTCAGAGTAGCTGTTTGTGGACGACGAAGGGCCGGAGACAAAGTTGGAATATGGCGATGAGTACCAGTAGCTGTTGTTCGCTGTGCCCTCCTCGATGGACAGCACGTCCAGCACACGTTTGCCCTCATCCGCAGCCAGCTTTTCAGCCTTTTCACGGGCGCGGTCCATTGCAAGGCTCAGCGCGTCCGTATACGCCTGCTGCCTTTTCAGAACATCAAATCGCACATCCCAAAATCGATTCGCGCCAGAATCCGACGCCGCTTTGATGATGGCGCTCGTTTTTTCGATATCCATAATTTGAACCTGAACCATGTTGCACACCTCAACTTGTTTCAGGTTTTCGTCTATCCATACGCTGTAGCTGACAGTCTGAATCTGCTCATCGGATATGCCTGTCCGCTTCACAGCTTTGATGATCTTATCAATCTGCGCCTTGTTGGCGTCCTGCGCAATTTTAGCATCTTTGTCCCTGTTTTCATATCCGAATGTGATGGTGGCCATGTCCGGCGTGATGGCAATTTTGCCCTGTCCGTATACCGCAACGGTGTGGGCGGTCTCCGAACTGGCCGCTGTCGCAGCGGTGACCGCTTCGCCGTATTTGGGTGAAGAGACTAAACTGATCAGGCTCACCGCCAGCACCACGCACATCAGCGCCGCAAGTACGCTGACGGCAATGATGATACCCTTGTTTTGCATGTCCGTATCCTCCTTTTTTCGGGACTATTATAATAGTCTACATCAAGACTATCACTATAGTCTAGGACTGTCAATCTTTAATTGAAATATTCGAAGACACGGCCTCGCTGACCAGTTGCGCACAGGAGACAAATAGAGGGGGGGGCGACATACTCTGTGCCACAGCCGCGGGAACGCTTTGCTTCATTTTGCCTGACAGTGCAAGATGGGATGGAGCGGAGGCGGTTAGAGGAAACGCCTCCATCGTGATGTGATATATGGCGTGCGATCACATCCCGCAAATGCGTCGTAACAGTATCATGACGCGGCAGGACTTAAGTGACGCAACAAAAAAGCGCCCCGTGTTGCCGGGACGCCTGAGCAGTGCGAGTCTATTCTTCCAGTACGCCGAGTTCAGCCGACAAGGGCACAGAGTCTGCGTGCAGCGCATGCATCTCTTTCAGGAACGAGATGCTCATCAGCACCGCGATCACCGTGATCAGTATATCGGCGGCAGGCTGTGCGTAAATGTAACCGTCGAAACCGAACAGCCCGTTGAGCAGGAACAGCAGCGGCACGTACAGCAGGCACTGCCGGCCCAGCGATATCACCATGGATTTGAGCGCTTTGCCGGTGGCCTGGAAAGTCACCATCAGCGTCATCTGCAATCCGATGAACGGCGCGCCCCAAACGAATGCGTGCAGTATCTTCGTACCGGCCTCGATGGTGGCTGGGTCGTCGATGAACACCGATATGATGTTTCGCCCGAAGAATATGAACAGCAGTGTAAAGAAGCACGCGAGTATCGTGTTGTAAAGCATCGTCGTTTTGAGGCCGCTGATCAACCGGTGGTAGTTCTTTGCACCGTAGTTATAGCCTGCGAACGGCTGGTAACCCTGCGCCATGCCGATCATCAGCATGATGCACATGCTGTTCACACGCATCTGTATGCCGTTGCCCGCCACCACATGATCACCATAGCTGGCGGCCAGTATATTGCCCAGCGCCATTGAAATGCCCATGATCATTGTGGACAGCCCGGCGGGCAGGCCGATCTTGAACGTTTCGGCTATGATGCGCTTAGATGGCTTGAAGTCGCGCGGGCTGATGGACAGATGCGTCTTTTTGGACAGGAAGTGGATCACATAGAATGCCACGCCGAACGCGTTGCCGATGAGCGTGGCCCACGCCGCGCCAGCGACGCCCATATCCAGCGCCAGTATGAATACCGGATCCAGTATGATGTTGGTGCCAAGGCCGATCACCATGCCCAGCATGGACTTGGTGGTGGCACCTTCGCTGCGCACCAGTCCGGCAAGGCTCACCTGTAATACCAGCAGCGCGAACCCGCCGGTGATGATGGTGAAGTATTCGGCGGTGGCCGCGTAGGTGTCCGCGCTGGCGCCCATCAGAAGGAGAAGAGGCTGCTTGACCGGCAAAAACACCGCCGTCATCACCGCACCGAACAGTATCGATAAATAGAACGCAACAGCGTTGGTGTGCCGCGCCTCTGTAAAGTTCTTCTCGCCCAACTGACGGGATATGTAGCTGGCCGAGCCCGCGGAGAAAATGTTGCCCAGTGCCTGTATCGCCATGAACAGGGGTATCACCAGCGAAATCGCCGCGACGAGGTTGGTATCGCCCGTCTGTCCCACAAAGAATGTGTCAGTCAGGTTGTATATCGTCTGTACCACCATGCCCAGCATCGTGGGCAGCGCTAGACGCAGCACTGCCTGCCGCACCGGCGTTTTTCCCATCAGAGTCAGTCTTGAGTTATCCATGTTGTTTCTCCAGTTGTGTTAATGTCTCTTCCAGCACGGCCATGGCGGAAAGAAAGCGCTGCCGCTGCTCATCCGTGAGGGACGACAGCTTAGCCGCCACGTGGGCGTCGGCACGCGCGGTGAGCGTATCCGCCATTCGGGTGCCCGCCTCTGTCAGTTCCAGCATCGTCTTGCGTTTGTCGTCTGCCGCGGGAACGCGTGTGGCGATGCCTTTCTTCTCCAGATCGTCCGCAAGATATGTGAATGAGCCGCTCTCGATACCTGCCGCACACTGGTAGTGTTTCATCGGCATGCCTGGATACATTCTGAGCTCCATCACCGTGATAAACTCCGTTTTGTTGAGCGGAAAGCCTTCCGCCGCATTAAAACCGCACTTCAGCTCCCGCGTCAGCATAGACAGCGTTCTGAAAGTCTTTCCCAGATTGTTTTTATCCATCGCTACCTCAAAATATCTTGAATTCGAACTAATTGTAAGCCTGATAAAGAGGCTGTGTCAATCAAAATATTTAGAATTCAAACTATTTGTTATTAGGACATTATTCGGAAGCTGCGCATAGAATACACTGACAATTGCGGAGGGAGTACATCGCAATGGAAGAGTTCAGCAATGTGATCAGTCTGGAATACCGAGTGAGTAAATCGTTTCAGGGACGGTACTTTATGGGTCACACGCCCGCCATGACGTTGCCTTACCGAGACAATGGCTGGGCGGCGCTATTCAACCCGCGTGGGTCAGGAATCAACATATTCGTCAATACGATAACGGTGAGCAATTTTTCAACCACACCGTTTCGCGCGACAATATGGCTCAATGGGATGCCGGACGGCGGCCAGGTGTCCGAGAACGCGGCAGCGGTCAACGCCGCAATACAGCCGCCCGTGTGGCCCGAAGCGGCCATCGTTTACGGCACGGGGCAGCTGCAGAACGGGCAAAGCCTGTTCACGCGTGTGGCCGGAGCGCAAAGCACCGAGGTGGGCAATTACTACGGCAAGATCATACTGCCGCCCGGCGGCTCGCTGCTGGTACAGATGCAGGGACCCGCGGCGACTGGCGCGCAGGCGGAGGTTGCCTTCGGATGGTGGGAGGATATGGCGTAGGGATGCACTTTTGAGACGTTGACCTTTCTGCGGCTGTGTCTCATTCGCGGATGGGACAGGGACAAGCCTGACCAGTATGAAAGAAATGTACAAGTCGGTGAATATAAAATTCTATGTCAGCAATAAGGTTAAAAGGCACCCGTAAATAGAAATAAAATAAAGTTAAGGATAAGATAGGCCCGCAGGGTCCACAGATCGAAGCGGAAACTACGGATTGGTATATCGCCAGCGGCAATGGCGTGCATATCATCCGGCAGCGGCATTGTCTTGTACGAAGCCACCACTTCATATGCGGGCTCTAATGCGTGCTCCGGAACATACACACATGTGCCCATAAAGCTGCGTCCGTGCAGTATATACAGGTATTGGCTCACATCTCCGGCAAGCACCCGGCAGGGGATGCCCTGATCAGCCAGCGCCGATATGATATACGCCAGCTCCACAGGGTCCATTACATTGGCAAGCAGCCCGTCGGCTGAATATCCGTTAGTATCAGCGGGCTTATCATGCCGCCTTTTCTCTTCCTTCGTGCGGGGCTTACCGCCTGAGGGCACGTCGGGCACAAGCGCTGCGCCGCAGTCGCTGCAGATGGTGTAATCGTCGCGGTATTCGGTATGGCAGTTGGGGCATACAGGCATGGCAAACCGCTCCTTTGTATGTAATCAGCGAGGGAGAGGACAAGATCAAAAGAACTATACCATGATACGCCTGAAAAAGATATGGTATTGTTGTATAAATGATACAGTATGACCGCCGCAGTACGGCTGCAATGATGAGCTGTTGGTTGTATTATCCATGAAGATTCCGTCCAACAGAACGAGGATAACATCCCCATTTGGTCATGCTAAAGATAAGGGGGTTGTGCATTGTGGACCCGACGCGACAGTGAGTATAAACGTCATCTGGTGCCTGAAGATTAGAGCCAGAACATGCTTAAATAATAGTAAAATGGCCTGAATAAGTATGCAGTTGTAAATACAGGTTGCTAACTTTCAGTGATTTCATATTAATGCGATAAAAATGCTAATATTGACATGATACTGTAACGGATAATATCTTGAGATAATAATTGAAGTGTGATAATATCACATAAAAAAGACGAAAGGAGACTACTTAATGACAAGAGAAAAATGGAGCTCAAGATCTACTTTCATTCTTGCCGCCGTTGGTTCTGCGGTGGGCTTGGGCAACGCATGGCGTTTCCCCGGACTGGCTGCTAAACACGGAGGTGGCGCTTTTCTGCTGGTTTATCTGGTTGCAATGCTTGCGTTGGGAATTCCGCTGTTGATGATGGAAATATCCATTGGCCGCAAATCCCGCAGCGGTGCACCGGGTTCCATGCGCGCTCTGAACAAAAAGGCAGAACCCGTAGGGTGGATCGCCGCATCGAACGGTATCGTTATCTCAATTTATTACGCGGTGGTTTTTGCCTGGGTTATCCTGATGTTCATCGTCAGCTACAAATTTGCGGGGTTGACTGGAAATCCTGAAGGCGCCAGCTCGATATGGGCAGGCCTGATTCAAACGACGGGGACTACAACCGGTTACGGGACCATTGCCTGGCCGGTCGTCGGCTGCCTGGTACTCGCATGGGCGGCTACCTTTTGGTGTATCCGTAAAGGAACCACAAGCGTAGGCAAAGTGGTCAAATACACCGTGACGCTTCCGGTTATCTGCCTGCTTATCCTGGCTGTGCGCGGTCTCACACTGGAAGGCGCCGGAGCGGGACTCGCCAAGTTCTTTATACCGGATTGGTCTGCGCTGGCCAGCGCAAGCCTGTGGATCGACGCGTTAGGTCAGGTGTTCTTCTCCCTGTCCGTGGCAATGGCGATCATGTTTGCATATGGCTCCTTCCTTGACAGGAAGAGCAACATTGCAGTAGACGCCATGATCATCGCATTCTCCGACATGCTGATCAGCATTTTGGCCGGTATCGTGATGTTCACCACCATGTCCGGCGTGGGTATGCTGGATAACATGACCGCTTCGGGCATCGGGACTGCGTTCATTGTATTCCCGCAGGCCATCGTCATGCTGACGGATATACCGTGGCTCAATTCGGCATTTGCTTACATTTTCTATTTCTGTCTGATCACGCTGGCGATCGACTCGTTGTTCTCGATCGTGGAAGGATCGTCCACGGCTATTTCCGACAAGTTTAATCTCAACAAAAGAAAGACCACACTCACCATCTGCATCATTGATGGTGTGATCGGTTTGTTCTTTGTTACCGCCGCAGGCCTTGCCTGGCTGGACATCGTGGACAACTGGGCAAACAGCTTTACGCTGATTCTGACCGGCGTGCTGGAAGCCATAGTTGTGGGCTGGTGCTTTAAGACCTCTAAAGTGCTGGATCAGATCAACAAGAACACCCGGAAGTTCAGAATGCCGGCTTGGTGGTTCAACATTTCCATCAAGGTGATCGCGCCCGTTATTTTGACGGCACTGTTTGCCTGGAACATCATATCCCTGTTCACAAACGGCGGCGTTTACGGCGCGGCTGACGGCTATTCCGTTGCGGCCAACATCATCGGCGGCTGGGTCGTCATGGGTCTGTGCATCATTTCGGGCGGTATCGTTAAGCTGATCGTCAAGGCAAAAGCCAAGAAGGGCTTTGTTGAAGATACCCGCACCTGGGATGAGATTCCTGAGCTTGAGGAAGGCGAGGCGGAGTAAATCCGCAGGCAGCCATTACTGTACAACACGGAGAACGGGCGTAAACAGCCCGTTCTTTTTTTGCGGAGAATCGGGCGTGAACGCTGCCTGTCAGGTTCTTCCCGCTATGCACTTTCGGTATCGCTCACCGGCTTTGGACCAGTCGGCCACCTGAAACCAGTCGTCCAAATATTTAGCGCGCTCGTTGTAATGCTTCAGGTAATACGCGTGCTCCCAGACATCAACGTTGGCGATAGGGCAAAGGCCCTGGGAGACAGGCGTGTCCTGATTGGCTGTCTTAACGATGCTGAGCTTGCCGCTTTTATCGGCAACCAGCCACGCGTAGCCCGATCCGAAAACATCCAGTGCCGCCTCCTTGAATGCCTTGTAGAAGTCGTCAATCGAGCCGAAGTCCCGCACAACGGCGTTGTACAGCGCGCCCGCCTGATGCCGCGTGTTTGAAGGCGACATGCCGCTGAAATAGAAGATGTGGTTGTATACGCCGCCGCCGTCGTTCCTCACGGCTCTCTGAATGGCCGCGGGCAGCCTGCCGATATTGGTGAGCAGCTGCTCCAGCGGCCAGCTGTGCAGCCCGGGATAATCCGCCAGCGCCTTGTTGAGGTTATCGACATACGTCTGCAGATGACGATCGTGGTGCAGGTGCATCGTCAGCGTGTCTATGTACGGCTCCAGTGCGTCATAGTCATAGGTCAGAGGCGGGTTCTCAAAAGGATAGTGCTCATTCATGGCTCTTCTCTCCTGACATAAATATATCGTTACAGTATATGCGCACAACGGCAACATAGTGCCATATACATGCAAGATCACAACATGACTTGGTGACGGTATCGGAGAGAAAGCTATTGCCACAGAGCATCGTTCGGTTTATGATAGATATGAACATGTATCTTTTCCTGTTTCTGTACCAAACGGGGGAGGATTTTTTTATTTATCTAGGGGGCGCTATGCGAAAGATGAAATTCTATACGGAACTGGCTTATGTGCTGGGCATCGCCGCTTTGGCACTGGGTACGGCACTGATGGAGCGGGCGGACTTTGGGCTGTCCATGGTGGTGGCTCCCGCTTATCTCATCTATCTCAAGCTGTCGCCGGTGTGGGGCTTTGTGACGTTCGGAATGGCTGAATACACGCTGCAGGCCTGTCTGCTGGCGGCTATGGCGCTGATACTCCGCCAGTTCCGCATCTCCTACCTGTTTTCCTTTGTCACGGCGGTGATATATGGTTTTGCGCTGGATGGGAGCATGACGCTGGTGGCACTGTTCGGCAGCGGCAGTATCGTGTGGCGGATCAGCTTTTACGCTGTCGGGCTGCTGTTGTGCGCGGGAGGCGTGGCGCTGATATTCCGCACCTACATCGCACCGGAGGTGTATGAGCTGTTCGTCAAGAAGGTGTCCGCCAAGCTGCGCTGCGATATCAGCCGGTTCAAGGTGATTTACGACTGTGCGAGCTGCCTGATTGCTGTTGTGCTCTCGTTCATGTTTTTCGGCTGGTGGCATTTTGAAGGAGTCAAGCTTGGCACCGTCGTCTGCGCGCTGGTCAACGGCTGGCTGATCGGCTTTATCGGCCGCTGGCTGGATAGCCGTCTCGACTTCGCCGACGCCCTCCCGCTGCGCCGCTGGTTTGACTGACCAGCGTGCCCACGCTGCCGGACAGACACATATTTAATTGATCACTTTTTTATCGGACCGCGTATTGACAAGAGCAGATTACTGTTGTAATCTATGAGCAGATCATATAGGTTACAAAAGTAGTCTGGAAAAGAGGCTTAGACATGAACAGACTGGCTGAAAGAATAGCCGATTCCGAGCTTGAGGTCTTGCGGGTATTATGGGAGGCGAAGACGCCTTTACCTGTTGCGGAGATTCGCAAAGAGATCTGCAAAAGAACCGGCTGGGAGGGATCAACCGCTAAAACCTTGCTGTATCGCCTGCAGAGCAAGGGTGTGGTGTTGCAGGAGAGCCGGGAGGTATACTACTATTCCCCATGCGTCACAGAGGATGAATACAATGAGTACATGACGCAATCGCTGATCGATAAGATCTATAATGGCAGTGCGAAAAATCTGGTCGCTTCGTTTGTATCGTCAAAGAAGCTGAATGATGACGACATCGCCGAGCTGCAGGAGATATTAAGGAGAGGCAAGAAAAGATGAACAACGCAATTCTCACCATTGTTACGCTGAGCGTTTCCGGTTCTGTGCTTGCCCTTGTGCTTCTGGCGCTGAAGCCACTGCTTAAAAACACGTTCTCAAAGACATTTCAGTATTATGTCTGGCTGCTGGTGCTCATCCGGCTGGCGTTGCCGCTGTCGTTTGACGGCAGCATTATGAACCGGATTGCGGAGAGCACGGCTGCTCCGCCCGCGCCTATTGTGACGTTCTCCGATGGCAGAAGCGAAGCAGCCGGTCAAGGCCAAAACGTGCCGCAAAACCTCGAACAGGCCCCTGCATATGCAGATATGCCTTCCGAAGGAGCTTCTCAAGATCCGCCTGTTTCCACGGGCGTTGCGGCAGCGCGGTTTAATCTTTGGGCGTTTGCTGCGGAACATCTCCTCGAAATATGGCTGCTGGGTGCATGCGTATACTTCGGTTGGTTCTTCATCGCTTACCTTCGGTTCAGTCATAAGGTCAGAAAAACCAGCGTGCGGCCCCATCCGAAGGACATGGCGGTGTTTGTCCGGATGCGCGGACATGCGAAGGTCCGGCTGGCCTGCAACCCATATATCGATACGCCTATGCTGATTGGGTTTACCGCACCGTGTATCGTCATTCCTCAGCTGGCATTCGTCGAGAACGGAATGAAACCGGAGCTCCATCACATACTGCAGCATGAGCTGACGCATTATCACCGCCATGACCTGCTGTATAAGTGGTTTGTCGCAGCGGTCTGTTCCCTTCACTGGTTCAATCCGCTGATGCTGCTGGTGCGGCGGGAAATCAACCGCAGCTGTGAATTGGCCTGCGATGAAGCGGTGATACGACGCCTGCGCGGCGAAGAACGGCAAAGCTACGGGGAAACACTGCTCGCCATCGCGTCGGGCAAACGGCTTCCTGTGGGTATCGTGGCCACAACGATGTGTGAAGAGAAGCGTGCGTTAAAGGAAAGGCTGGAGAGTATTATGACATATAAAAATAAGAGCGTGGCGGTTGTTGCTGTCTCCCTTGTATTATCCCTGGTGCTGGCTGGATGCAGCGTGGCGCTGGGTGCGGCTAATGTGAGCAGTCCGCCGGCGGAAGACGGCGCTTCGCAGACACCCGCCGCTACGGTTAGCCCGGATGAAACCGCTATGCCGGACGAAACCGCAGAGCAGCCAGCCGTTGATACGGAAGCACCGGAAGCCTCACCGGTCCCGTCCGGCAGCGGGGATGCTGATTCAGCGGTTCAGGTTTCAGCCGACAATCCGGTATCGGAAGCTTACAAAGCGGTGCTGCAGAATAAAGCTGAGTTTTACAATACAGACAATGGAAAGAACCAGCTGTTAAACGATTTTCTGGCCGACAATGGAGTATATACGGTAGCGCTGGAAGCCTCTCGCTTTTCAGTGCTGGACTTAGACGGTGACGGTGTGCCCGAAGTCGTGCTGGAACTGTCCGTCGGCGATGCGCCCGAGTTCTTCGAGGTGCTGCACTATGCGGACGGCAAGGTATACGGATACCTGGTCGTTTACCGCGGCTTGCAGGATCTGAAGGCGGACGGAACGTTCGTTTATTCGAGCGGGGCAGCGGACAGCGGCTGGGGCAGGCTGGCGTTTACACCGGATGCACTGAGAACTGTTTCGCAGGCGTACAG
>JAEWTW010000042.1 GCA_023397655.1 Bacillota bacterium | reverse complement strand
CTCGATCACGTAGCCCTCGTCCATGAACACCACCTCTTTGGCAACCTCGCCTGCGAAGCCCATCTCGTGCGTGACCACGATCATCGTCATGTGCTCCGCCGCGAGCTGCTTGATGGTGCGCAGCACCTCGCCTGTGAGCTCGGGGTCCAGCGCGGAGGTGGGCTCGTCAAAGCACAGTATCTCCGGACTCAGCGCCATGGCGCGCGCGATGGCCACACGCTGCTTTTGACCACCGGACAGCTGGTAGGGATACGCCTTTTCTTTGTCCAGCAGCCCCACTTTTTTGAGCAGACCACGGCAGTTCTCCTCAATCGCCGCCTTGTCGGCGTTCTCTTCCTGCAGCGGCGCAAGCATAAGGTTCTGCATCACCGACAGGTGCGGGAACAGATGAAACTCCTGAAACACCAGCCCGAGCTTTTTGCGCAGCTGGTGTTTTTTTGCTGCTTCGGGATAAACCGGTTTGCCATGAAGCGTCCGGAAAAGATACTCGCCGCCGATCTCAAGGCTGCCTTCGTCTGCATCCTCCAGCAGGTTGATGCAGCGCAGCAGCGTGGATTTGCCGCTGCCGGACGGGCCGATCACCGCGATTACGTCGCCCTTACTGACCGACAGGTCCACACCCTTTAGCACTTCAAGATTTCCGAATTTCTTATGTATATTCACTGCGCTTAACATGGCGTCTCCTTATTTGTAATAGTCGAACCGGCGCTCGATACGGCGGAACAGTGACGTCAGTCCGCCTGTCATGATCAGATAGAATATCGCGGCGATAACAAGCGGAATAAACGAGAAATCGCGCAACATGGCAACCTTCGCTTCCTTCATCAGGTCGTTGCCCGAAATAGCGTACACCAGCGCGGTATCCTTGACGAGCGTGATGATCTCGTTGCCCATCGGCGGCAGTATGCGCTTAATCACCTGCGGCAGTATGACTTTGAAAAACGTTACCCGGCCGGACAGCCCCAGCACGCTGGCTGCCTCATACTGACCTTTTGGAATGGACTGCATGCCGCCGCGGTATATCTCCGCAAAATAGGCGGCATAGTTGAGCGAGAAAGCCACAATGGCGGCTGGAATACGGTCGATTTTCAGTCCGAGCAGCGGCATACCGAAGAATATAAATATCACCTGCAGCAACAGCGGCGTACCGCGGAACAGAAAAATGTAGCCCTTGGATATGCCCCTTAAAAGCTTGTTCTTGGAAAGATACATTAAACAAAAAAGAAGCCCAAGCGGCAGTGCGAATAACAGCGTGAATCCCCATAAATTAAGCGTGGTCAGCGTGCCTTTCAGCATTTCCCTTAAGAGCGACCACAGTTTATCAATTTCTTCAAAGTAGATCATTTGCTCGTATTACACCCCCTGCGTTGTGCCGGCAGCTCTTAAAATAAAAGCCGCCGGCAAAGCGCAGGGCAGGCCATAAAAGAACCTGCCCTGATATGTTTGCTCAGCCGGAAATGATGACGTTGCCGCCGAACCATTTCTGGGAGATTTCTTCCGCGGTGCCGTCTTCGATCATGGCGCGAAGCGTCTCCTGAATCTTATCACGGAACGACTGGTCCTTGAGGCGGAAGCCGATGCCGTACTGTTCGTCGCCGAAATCGTCGTCAAGAATGATGTAGGAATCCGGGTCGTCCTTCAGCACATAGTAACGGGCGGTCATCTCGTCCACCACCACGGCGTCCACGGTGCCGTTCTTCAACTCGGTCAGCGCCTGCACGTAGTCCGGGCTTTCGATCAGCTCACCGAAGGTGTCCATCACGGCTGCATCGGCACGGATGGCTTCCATCGCGCTGGATTCCACCTGCGCCGCCACAATCTTGCCGGAGAGGTCAGCCTTGGAGGCGATACCGGAACTGGCAGCCACCACGATCACCTGACGGTTGTCCATGTACGGATCGGAGAACAGTATCTCCTTCTTGCGCTCTTCCGTGATGGTGAGGCCGTTCCAGATTACGTCGATGTTGCCGGCATCCAGCTCGAGCACCTTGGAATCCCAGTCGATGGGCTGATAGACGATCTCAAGACCAAGACGGGATGCGACTTCTTTGGCAAGATCGATGTCAAAGCCGACGTATTCGCCGTTGTCATCCTTATAACCCATCGGCGCAAAACCGGCGTCGAAGCCTAAAATGAAAGATCCTTTTTTCTCGATTTTTTTCCAGGAATCGTCCTGACCGGTGCCGCCGCAGCCAATCAGCGACAGTGCCATTGCCGCAACCAGTAAAATGATTAATACCTTTTTCATGAGCGGTTCCTCCTTAATTGTTGTGGAAATGAAAATACATGAGTATTATAGTTTAGCGAATTAAATTAGTAAAGATTTAATTCAACACTGCGGTAACCTGACTGAGCCGGATTGGCATGTTTGAATTATACGAATACTGTATTATAATAAAGCCGCGGATAAAAAACGGCGGGGGGCTTATGGCAAACCATTTCGCAGTGGATACAAAAGATAATATGGCGAACAGCCGCCACGACCTGCTACCGGGTGAGCAGCTGGAGGACCTGCAGAACGGTTTTTGCATACTCCAGAACAGCGCCTATTTCCCGTTCGGAACGGATGCGGTGCTGCTGGCGCATTTTGCGCAGGTAAAGTCGGGCGAGCGCGTGGCGGACTTCGGTACGGGCGGCGGCATCATACCGATATTGCTGTGCGCGCGCGTATCCGGCGTGCGCGTGACTGGCCTCGAAGTGCAGCCGGAGCTGTGCGCGATGGCGCAAAGAAGCGTGGCGCTGAACGGCTTGGAGGAGCGGATTGATATTATCTGCGGTGACATCAAGGCGGCAAAGGGCCTGCTGGGCACGGGGCTGGATGTGGTGGTCACCAACCCGCCGTACGAAAAGGCGGATTCGGGCAAGCCACATGCCAGCGAACATGTGGGCATCGCCAAGCGCGAGCTGCTCTGCACGCTGGAGGATGTCGCGCATAGCGTGGCGGCGGTGCTGCGCACCGGCGGGCGGCTGTACATGATATACCCCACCGGGCGGTTTGCGGAGCTGATGGCGGTACTTGTAAAATACAGTCTGGAGCCCAAGCTGGTTCAGCTTGTGGCGTCGCGGGCGGACAAGCCGCCGGGGTTCGTGCTGGTGGAGGCGCGCAAGGGCGCGCGTCCGGGCATGCGTTTTCTGCCTCAGCTGGCAATATACAGACGGATGGCACATACACACCACCGCTGAAAAAGATATACGGGGAGGGCGGCTGAATGCTCTATATAGTGGCAACACCGATCGGCAATCTGGAGGACATCAGCTTAAGAGCGCTGCGCGTGCTCAAGGAAGTAGATTTCATCGCGGCGGAGGATACGCGCCATACGCGCAAGCTGCTGACGCATTATGATATCCACACACGGCTGGTCAGCTTCCACGAGCACAGCACGCCCGAGAAGCGTGCGTGGCTGCTGGACGCGCTGCGGGAAGGGCAGAACGCGGCGCTGGTGTCTGACGCGGGCACACCGCTCATCTGTGACCCGGGCGCGGCGCTGGTCACAGAGGCGGCTCAGCAGGGCATTGAGGTGACATCCGTGCCGGGGGCGTGCGCGGCCATCACTGCGCTGACGCTGTCGGGCATCGGCGGCGGCTTTGTGTTTCTGGGGTTTCTGTCCAAAAAGTCCGCGGAAAGAAAGAAACAGCTTGAGCGTGCGGCGGGCAGTGACCTTCCTTGCGTGATCTACGAAAGCCCGCATGCGCTGGCGGATACGCTGGAAGCGCTGGAGACCGCGGCGGAACCGGAACGGCCCGTCGTTATCGCCAAGGAGCTGACGAAGTTGCATGAGCGGGTGTTTCGCGGCAGCATCGCTGAGGCGCGTGCGGCGTTTTCGGGCGAGATCAAAGGGGAATATGTGCTGATCGTGGACGGCGCGCCGCAGATGGAAACCGGGGAAATCAGCGACGACGTGATCAAAGAAGCGCTGCGCAGCTATATCGCCCGCGGGATGACAAAAAAAGATGCCGCTAAAACGGCATCTGATACATTCGGTATCAATAAGAATCGTGCTTACAAATTGACCTTGTAAGCTTTTCCGCTGATGTAATTTACTTGAGGCCCAGCTTCGCCATGCAGTTCGCACAGACTTTCGCGCCCTTAAATTCCGACACGCCAGAGACGCTTTCGCAGAATATGCACGCGGGCTGGTATTTGCCGAGCACGATGTGACTGTCGTCGACAAAAATTTCGATGGGATCTTTAATGTCGATTCCCATCACTCTTCTGAGTTCGATCGGCAAAACGATGCGACCCAAAGAGTCCACTTTTCTGACAATACCTGTAGATTTCATTCTTTCATCTCCCACTCAAAATAAGTTATATTATAATATATCAAAATATAACAGTTATAACTATACGCTGTCAACCTTTCCATACAAAAAAAATATGAGTTAATAAAACTTTCACATTTGCATATATATGTATATGATTACATTTTTGGAGGGCAGCTTATGGTCAATTACATATGGGCCTTTTTGATTTTGGTGGGCACGGTGGTGGGCATCGCCACAGGCCGGGCGGAGGCGGTCTCCCAGGCGGCGCTGGACGGCGCAAAGGATGCGGCGCTGCTCTGCGTCAGCCTGATCGGCGCTTATATACTTTGGCTGGGTGTGTTGAATGTGGCCAAGGAGGCCGGTCTAGTGGACGCCGTCGCGCGGCGCATGCGCGGCGTTATTCGCTGGCTGTTTCCCAGCGTGCCGGCGGGAAGCGCGGCCAGCGGCTTCATCACGCTCAATATCGTCGCCAATATGTTGGGCATGGGCAATGCGGCAACGCCGTTTGGCCTCAAGGCGATGAAGGAGCTCCAAGGTATCAACCGGGACAAGACGCGCGCGTCCGACGCGATGTGCATGTTTCTGGTCATCAACGCTTCCTCCGTCCAGCTGCTGCCGCTCACCGTCATTGCGCTCCGAAGCGCGGCAGGTTCGGCTGCTCCCGGCGAAATTGCCATCACAACACTGCTGGCGACGACGGTGACGACCACGGTCGGTATCACAGCGGCCAAGGTGCTGCGGAGGCTATATAAGTGAGCGTGATGACCTACATATCGGCGCTGTTCGTGCCGCTGTTCATCGCGGGCGTCGTGGTATTCGGGCTGGCCAAAAGGGTACCGGTTTACGACGCGTTCATTAAAGGTGCCAAACAGGGATTTGTGACGGTGGTGCGCATATTGCCGTTTGTGGTGGGGTTCGTTTTTGCCATTCAGATTTTTTCGGCGTCGGGCTGTTTTGATTATATAGGCGCCGCGCTTTCGCCTGTGCTGGGGCCGGTGGGAATACCGCCCGAGATACTGCCGCTGGCGCTGATGCGACCGTTTTCCGGCAGCGCGTCCATCGCAATGCTGACCACCATCATGGGCCGTTTTGGGCCGGACTCGCTGATTGGACGCAGCGCCAGCACGCTGATGGGATCCTCCGAGACGCTCTTTTACACGTCGGCACTGTATTATGGCAGCGTGGGCGTCAAAAAGACGCGCTATACGATACCGGCGGCGCTCGTGTCCGAGGTGTTCGGCCTGGTGGCCAGCGTGCTGCTGTGCCGGCTTTTTTTCGGCTGACGGCCAAGCGGTTAGTATTCAGCGCAGACTTAATCCATTGCATATGACATTGATATTGATATGATGACCCGATTTTACAGATGGGGGCATTGATGAAACAGGGCTCTTCGCAGACAGCGGCAGGGCTTATTTTTCTTGACAAAAACAGACCAGAATTCTATCCTATAACGTAATGATGATTTGAAGGAACAGACAGGAGATTTTGATGAAGAAGTATTATATCACGACGCCCATCTATTATCCGAGCGACAACCTGCACATCGGCCATTCATACTGCACGGTGGCGGTGGACGCGCTCGCGAGGTTCAAGCGCCAGACGGGCTACGACGTGATGTTTCTGACGGGCACGGACGAGCACGGCCAAAAGATTGAGCGCGTGGCCAAGGCGGCCGGCAAACAGCCCAAGGAGTATGTGGACGGCATCGTGGAGGGCATACAGTCACTCTGGGAGCTGATGGAGATATCCAACGACGACTTCATCCGCACCACCGAAGAGCGGCACATCAAGACGGTTCAGAAGATATTCAAACGGCTCTATGAGCAGGGCGATATATACAAGAGCGCTTACGAGGGCTGGTACTGCACGCCTTGCGAGGCGTTCTGGCTGGAGCGGCAGCTGGTGGACGGCAAGTGCCCCGACTGCGGCCGCCCGGTGGAGATGGCGAAGGAGGAGGCGTACTTCTTCCAGCAGAGCAAATATGCCGACAGGCTGATCAAATACATCGAGGAGCATCCGGAGTTCATTCAGCCGGAGAGCCGCCGCAACGAGATGCTGAATAACTTCCTGCTGCCGGGGCTGGAGGACCTGTGCGTATCGCGCACGTCGTTCAAATGGGGCATACCGGTGGATTTCGATCCCGACCATGTGGTGTACGTGTGGATCGACGCGCTGTCCAACTATATCACAGCGCTGGGATACCTGTCGGACAACGATGAGAAGTTTCAAAAATATTGGCCGGCGGATGTGCACATCGTCGGCAAGGAAATCATCCGCTTCCACACCATCATCTGGCCCATCGTGCTGATGGCGCTGGGGCTGCCGCTGCCGGGGCAGGTGTTCGGCCACGGCTGGTTGATGCTGGAGGGCGGCAAGATGAGCAAGTCCAAAGGCAACGTGGTGGACCCGGTGAAGCTGATCGAGCGGTACGGCGTGGACGCGGTGCGTTACTTCCTGCTGCGCGAGGTACCTTTCGGCGCGGACGGGCTGTATTCCAGCGAAGCGCTGCTGACCCGGACCAACAGTGACCTCGCGAACGACCTTGGCAATCTGGTGTCGCGTACGGCGGCCATGATAATAAAATACTTTGGCGGCGTGGTGCCTTCGGATTTCACGCTGACGGAATTCGACGCGGCGGTCAAAAACCAGGGTTCTGAGCTGGCTGCGGCGGTGGAGGCGCAGATGAACGCGCTCAAGCTGCCCGATGCGCTGATGGAGATATGGAGCTATGTGGGCGCGCTGAACAAGTACATCGATCTCACCGCGCCGTGGGTGTTGGCGAAGGACGAGGCGAACAAGCCGCAGCTCGCCAGCGTGATGGTTCATCTGGCGGAAGGGCTGCGTATCGTATCGGTGATGCTGACGGCGTTCATACCCGGCACGGCCAGACGCATACAGGATATCTTAGGCATCGACGACGAAGCGAAGGTCTCTTGGGAGAGCGTCGCACAGTTCGGCAATGCAGTGTGCGGGCTGACTGTGAAACAGACGGCGCCGCTGTTCCCGCGCATCGATATCAAAAAGGAGCTGGAAGCGCTGGAAGAGATCGCCGACAACCGTTCGCTCAAAAAGCAAAAAAAAGCGCCGGCAGCTGAGAAGCCAGCCGCGGCGGCGAAGAAGGAAACACCGGACGGCGTGATCACCTACGACGACTTTAAAAAGGTCAGCCTGCGCGTGGGCGTGGTGCAGCAGGCCGAAGCGGTTGAGGGCAGCGAAAAGCTGCTGAAGCTGCAGGTGGACGTCGGCGGCGAAACGAGGCAGATCGTATCCGGCATCCGCAAATGGTACACCCCGGAACAGATGGTGGGTAAAACCATTGTCGTTGTTGCGAACCTGAGGCCCGCCAAGCTGTTCGGCATCGAGAGTCAGGGGATGCTGCTGGCGGCGGAGTCGGACGGAGAGCTGAAGCTGGTGACGCTGGACGGCAGTCTTCCCGCGGGCGCTCAGGTGTCGTGATGCGCCTGTTCGACACGCATGCGCACCTCTTATCCGAGAAGTTCGACGAGGACCGGGACGCGCTGATTTCGCGGCTGCCGGATCTGGGCATTGTGGGGATGATCGAGGTGGGTACCACGGTATCCGACAGCGTGAAGGCGATAGAGCTGGCGGAAAAAGCGGACTATATCTACGTAACGATCGGCGTGCATCCGCACGAGGCGGCGGAGGCAGAGCCGGATTATATCGAACAGCTGCGGGCGCTGGCGGCGAATCCGAAGGTGCTGGCCATCGGCGAGATCGGTCTGGATTACCATTACGACTTCTCACCGCGTGATGTCCAGCGCGATGTGTTCGCCCGTCAGCTGGAACTGGCGCGGGAGCTGGAACTGCCCGTTGCGATACACATGCGTGAGGCCACACAGGACACGCTGGCGATATTGAAGGAGCACGGCATATCGCACGGCGTGATGCACTGCTTTTCAGGCAGCGCTGAAACGGCACAGATATGCGTCGATATGGGGCTGTACCTCTCGTTTACCGGCTCCGTCACCTTCAAGAACGCGCGCAAGGTGGTGGAGGCTGCGAATGTGGTGCCGCTGGACCGCCTGATGGCCGAGACGGACTGCCCGTACCTTTCGCCCGAACCGGTGCGCGGGCGGCGCAACGACCCGTCCAATGTCCGTTATGTGATCGAGAAGCTGGCGGAAATCAAGGGAATCGCACCGGACGAGATGGCGGAAGCCAACATCAGTAATGCAAAAGGATTTTATAATATAAAATGAGCGACACATATGTATACAGGCTGGACGGCGCATACTACATCAATCTGACCAACGCGTGCAACAACGACTGCACGTTCTGTCTGAGAAACGAATACTGCGGCGTCGGCGGTTATGACCTGAAGCTGGCCCGCGACCCGGAGGCAGCGGATATCATTGCGGAGTTTGAGAAGCTGCCGGATGTGAAACAAGCGGTGTTCTGCGGGCTCGGCGAACCCACGATGCGGCTTAACGTGCTGCTGGACGTGGCGCGGTATCTGAAGAAGCGCGGCGTTCACGTGCGTCTCAACACCAACGGACTGGGCAGCGAGTTCGCGGGCGAGGACATATCGCCGCAGCTCAAAGGTCTGGTGGACGTGGTGTCCATCAGCCTCAACGCTTCCAATGCGGCGGAATACGACCGGCTTTGCCGCAGCGCATACGGCGAGGAGGCTTATGAAATGATGCTGGACTTTGCGCGACACTGTGCGGAGCAGGGCATCGAGACGGTGCTGTCCGTTGTGGATCTGATCGGCCCTGAGGAGATTGAAAAGTGCCGCGTCATCGCCGAAAGCGTGGGCGCGAAGCTTCGGGTGAGGAGCTACATCGAATAAGCTGGCAATCAGTAAGTCTATATTCCCTGTATAATCAGGGGTCTTAAAAAGCTGTTTTCCGGATTCCCGGCAAGCGGCTTTTTTATACTGGTGAACGGTCAGGCGAGATCATACTTATCCACACTATCCACATTTTTTACATTAATGCCCTATTCTCCCTTGACACTATATATAGATATTCACTATAATAATTCATACAACAAATTGCGAAAAGGACAGTGCGCCAGTGGCAACGATGCCATGCAGAATGCGCACTTTCGTTTTCACTTGATCTCTATTCCGCAGGCAATTAATGATATAAATAATACAGGGGTTAAGGGGGGTCAAAGTCTTATGTTCACTCTCATTCTCAAAAGAAGCGGTCAGAAGCAGACGTTTGTGCCAAAGAAGATTGCCGAGGCGATTTTCAAGGCAGCCAAGGCAGTGGGCGGCGAGGATTACCAGCGCGCCGAACAGCTGACGGAGCAGGTGGTGGACATCGCACGCATCACGTTCGGGGACCGCATGCCGGGCGTGGAAGACATTCAGGACATCGTGGAGCGGGTGCTGATTAAAAACGGCCACGCAAAAACGGCTAAGGCTTACATCCTCTACCGTGAAAAGCGCAAGGGCGCCAGAGAAGCCAATGCGCTCATCGGCGCGACCATCGATATGTTTTCCAGCTACCTGTCTGATAAGGACTGGAGCGTCAAGGAAAACGCCAACACACAAAAGAGCGTAAACGGGCTCAACAACTACATCCGTGAGGCGTTTACGAAGAAATACTGGCTGCACGAGATATACCCCGAAGAGGTGCGCGATGCGCATACCTCGGGCGACTGCCACATTCACGACCTCGGGTTCTTTGGCCCCTACTGCGCCGGCTGGGACCTGCGGCAGCTGTTGATGCAGGGCTTTGGCGGCATCCCCGGCAAGGTGGAGAGCAAGCCCGCCAAGAGACTGCGCTCGTTTCTGGGGCAGATCGTCAACTCCACGTTCACGACGCAGGGCGAAACGGCGGGGGCGCAAGCCTGGTCCAGCTTTGACACGTATTGCGCGCCTTTCATCCGCAAGGATGAGTTAACGCATGACCAGATCAAACAGGCGCTGCAGGAGTTCATATTCAACATCAACGTACCGACCCGGGTCGGGTTCCAGTGCCCGTTCTCCAACCTGACGTTCGATATCAAGGTTCCCAAAACGCTCAAGGATCATCCGGTGATCATCGGCGGCGTGCATCAGGACACCACGTACGGCGACTATCAGGAGGAGATGGACAAGTTCAACCTGGCGTTCTGCGAGGTGATGCTGGAGGGCGATGCCAAGGGCCGTGTGTTTACGTTCCCCATCCCGACGATCAACATCACGAAGGACTTCGACTGGAGTAACCCCGTGGTGGACAAGTTCATGGAGATCACCTGTAAATACGGCATACCGTATTTCGCCAACTACGTGAACTCCGACCTTTCTCCTGAGGACGCGGTGTCCATGTGCTGCCGTCTGCGGCTGGACGTCACCGAGCTCAGAAAGAGGGGCGGCGGCCTGTTCGGCTCCAACCCGCTCACCGGTTCCGTCGGCGTGTTCACGATCAACCTGCCGCGCATCGGATACCTGTCGCGCACGGAGGACGAGTTGTTCGCGCGCCTGCGCCGTTTGGCTGAGGTGGGCAAGACGTCGCTGGAGCTCAAACGCAAGGTGATCGAGCAGCAGACGGAGAACGGACTGTATCCGTATTCGGCGGTTTATCTGCGCGACGTGAAGAAGCGCACCGGTCAATATTGGGCGAACCATTTCAACACCATCGGCATCATCGGTATGCACGAGGCGCTGCTCAATTTCCTGGGCAAGGGGATCGAGACGCCGGAGGGCAACGATCTGGCCGTGCGTATCATGCACTGCCTGCGCAACATCATGCAGGAGTTCCAGAAGGAGACGGGACACCAGTACAATCTGGAGGCGACGCCTGCCGAGGGCACCAGCTACCGCCTCGCCAAGCTGGACAAGGAGCGCTACCTCGATATCATTACCTCCGGCAAGGACGTGCCGTACTACACCAACTCGTCGCAGCTGCCTGTGGGCTACACGGAGGACATCATGGAGATGATCGAGCTGCAGGACGAGCTTCAGTCGCTGTATACCGGCGGTACGGTGCAGCACCTGTACCTTGGTGAGCGCATTGAGGATATCGAGACAGCCAAGCGCATCATACAGAAGATATTCGCGAAATACCGTATGCCGTATATCTCCATCACGCCCACGTTCAGCGTGTGCGATGAGCACGGATACATCGCCGGCGAACAGTTTGCCTGCCCGCAGTGCGGTGCGAAGACGGAGGTCTGGAGCCGTGTAGTGGGTTATTTGAGACCAGTGCAGAACTACAACGACGGCAAGAAAGAGGAGTATCGCGAGCGGCTGAAGTTCGTGGTGCCAGAGGCCATGTAATATGCGCATCGCCGGACTGGTCAAGAATTCCTTCCTTGATTATCCGGGGCTGATTGCGGCGGTGGTGTTTGTGCCGGGCTGCAACATGGACTGCTGGTACTGCCATAACCGCGCGCTCTGGGGCAACGCGAATCTGCTGGATACGGCGGAGGTACTTACGTTTCTCGAAAAGCGCAGGGGGTTTCTGGACGGTGTGGTGATATCTGGCGGAGAGCCGACGCTGCAGAACGGGCTGCTGTCGTTCATCAACAGCGTGAGGCAGATGGGATACCGCGTAAAGCTGGATACCAACGGGCTGAAACCCGACGTGGTTGCGTCGCTGCTGAGTGAATTGGATTATGTCGCAATGGATATTAAGGCGCCGCCCGGTGAACTGCACCGGGTGGTGTCTTTTGCTTTGGACGACAAGCCCATCTGGCGCTGTGCCAATCTGCTGATGCACAGCGGTGTGGATTATGAGTTCCGCACCACGTTTATGCCGCTGCTGGATACGGGCGATGTTGAAGAGATAACACGGCGCATCAGCGGTGCTCGGCGGTATGTGCTGCAGCAGTACCGCAAGACGGATGAACGCAAGCTGCAGCCGGAGCCGCACAGCCCCGAAGCCATCAAAAAAGCGGCCGAGGCCGCTCGTGAGTATGTGAAGGATGTGGTAATCCGGGGGCTTTAGTCCGCCGAATCGGGCGTTTCCAGCTTGTCGAAAAATTCGTCGCGCAGTTCTTCGGCTTCCTGGCTCGCTTTGTTGGCCTTATCGGCCCAAGGACTTTGCCACAGACCGTAAGCCGAGGCGATGAGTATCACCGCCAGCGCGATAACAGCAAGGAATTTGATGAAGCCGGGTATCAGCTTCCAGATGATGCCGAAGCCGATGAAGAATATCACCACCGCGCCCACGATGATGGCCCAGCCCGGCAGTGTCCGCGCATATTCCTCTACGCTGTTCTGCACGGGCGCACACGCCGCAAGTATACCTATGACAACCAGCACTGAAGCCAGCACAAGCAAGAATCTTTTCATAACCCATCCCATGATTTGATGATGATATTATACTCATCCGCAGGTGATTAGTAAATAGTATGCGATACTTTCGTACATCTTGAGATAATAAATGTGCGGCTTTTTATGCTCTTCTTAACGTCACGCATTCATATGGGTTTAAAAAAGGACGTCCGCGTGGTAGACTGTCTACTGACGGAGGATGATATGTTTATTGCGGATAATTTAAGTGAATATACGGTATTGGATACCGGAGACGGTGAAAAGCTGGAGGACGTGGGCGGTATCGTACTGCAGCGCCCTGACCCGCAGGTGATATGGGAGAAATCGAACCCAGATATTTGGAAGCCCCACGCGGTTTACGACCGGAGCGAAACGGGCGGTGGCAGCTGGCGCTTTATCAAAAAGGTGCCGGAGCGCTGGACGATAGAGCTCGCTGGCCTCAAGTTTCATGTGCGGCCCACCGGATTCAAGCATATCGGCGTGTTTCCGGAACAGTCAGCCAACTGGGAATACATCCGGCAGCGCGTTGCCGGGGCAGGGCGGCCTGCGAACGTGCTGAACCTTTTTGCGTACACCGGCGGCGCGACGCTCGCGGCATTGTCGGCGGGCGCGTCGGTGGTGCACGTGGATGCGGCGAAGAGTATGAACGACTGGGCGAAGGAGAACGCGCGATTATCCGGGCTCGGCGACGCGGACGTGCGCTTCATCGCGGACGACTGCCATAAGTTCGTGCTGCGCGAACAGCGGCGGGGGCGGCGTTACGACGGTATCGTGATGGACCCGCCCTCCTACGGGCGCAGCGACAACAGCGTGTGGAAGATCGAGCAGAGCCTGTTTCCGCTGGTGCGCGACTGCGCGGCGCTGCTGTCCGACAATCCGCTGTTTTTTATTATCAATTCGTATACCACGGGGCTGTCTGATGTGGTCACAAGGAACATGCTGGCACAGTGCCTGCCCAAAGGCAAGATTGAGTCCGGCACGCTGGTGCTGCCCCAGAAGGGTTCGGACATACTGCTGCCCTGCGGCACCACTTCGAGATGGCAGCCGTGAAGGTGATCTATGAGGACAACCACCTGCTGGTGGTGGAGAAGCCATATGGCGTGCCGTCGCAGGCGGACGAGTCGGGCGACGCTGACATGCTGAGTCTGTGCAAAGCTTACATCAAGGAGAAGTATCAGAAGCCGGGTGAGGTTTATCTCGGGCTGGTGCATCGACTGGACCGTCCGACGGGCGGTGTGATGGTTTTTGCCCGCACGTCCAAGGCGGCTGCGCGACTGACGGCGCAAATACAGTCCGGCGCTTTTGAGAAGACGTATCTGGCTGTGCTGACGGCAGCGCCCCCTGAAAAAGAAGGCAAACTGACGCACTGGCTGGTGAAGGACGAAGCCGCGCACATCGCACGGGTAACGGAAAAATACGCACCGGGCGCGAAGCTGGCGGAGCTGGAATATGAGACGCTGGAACAGCGAGATGGATTGTATCTGGTCCGCATACGCCTGTTGACGGGGCGTTTTCACCAGATACGCGCGCAGATGGCGGCAGCAGGTGCAAGCGTCTACGGTGACATGAAGTACGGCGCGCGCGACATCAAAGCACCGCTGGCGCTGTTCGCATGGCGGCTGTGTCTGGACCATCCCACAAAAGAAGAACGGCTGAGCTTCACGGCGCAGCCGACCAGACATCCCTTCACGCTGTTTGATTTACCGGAGATTCCGGTTTGATTTTGGGAGGTTATCATTGCTTAAAGCGGTTTTATTTGACATGGACGGAGTATTGGTGGATTCGGAGCCGGAATATCAGAAGCTGGATATACAACTGGCACATGAATTGGGATTTGAGCTGACGCCTGAGGAGCAGAGCCTGTATGTGGGCGTGAGCACAGTGGAAATGTGGCAGTCAATTCAGAAGAAGCATGGATTCGCTGAAGACCCGTTGGCAGTTGTGCGCAAGGAAGAGACGCTGATGGCCTATTATTACGAAAAGGGAGAGCTGTGTCCCTATCACGCCTCAGTGGCGCTGTTGAAAAGCTGCGCAGCGGCAGGACTCAAGGTGGCGGTGGCTACATCATCGGAGGGGGAGAACGCCGAATGGGTGGTGCGGCGGCTGGGGCTTGCGGAGATCGTGGATACGGTGGTGTCCAGCTGCATGACGGAACGCTCCAAGCCTGCGCCAGACATCTTCCTGCTGGCGATGGAGCGGCTGGGCGTGGAAGGTCATGAATGCATCGTCATCGAGGATGCGGACAACGGCATCACGGCAGCACGCGCAGCGGGCGCGGCCAAGGTGATCGGCATACGGCATCCCATAGGGCGGCAGTCGCTCAGCGGCGCGGATTTGGTGGTGGATTCGCTGGAAGGCATCACCGTGCAGGCGCTGAGAGATATGCTTGGTTAGGACGGTATATATGGGTGTTGATGCTTGCAGTGCATTAAACATCCCTTACTTGTCCTAAAATTTAAACGGGAATGCCTTCGTGAAGGCATTCTTCAATGGGATTCTCAAGGGATGTGTCACTTGAGCGGTGGTTTGGAGGCAGAGCCTCCAAGATCTTAGGTTTGTGCGGGAGGCGTCTCGCTTTATTTTTTTGCGCCGGTCGTGTATAATGGGGCAGGTTTTACAGATACGAAAACGGACGGAGGATGAACGGTGGTCGCGCTGTCACTGAACAACATAAGTAAAACATTTGGCGCGGACGAGGTGCTGAGCAATATATCGCTGGTGCTGACGGACGAGCAGCGGCTGGGGCTGGTGGGCCCCAACGGCGCGGGCAAGACCACGCTGTTGCGCATCATCTGCGGCGAAATGGCGGCGGACAGCGGCAACGTGAGCATTGCCAACCCCTCGGGGCTGGGATATCTCAGCCAGGAGGTGCCCGCCGGTACGGATGACACGGTGTGGGGCACGATGCTGGCTGTGTTTGACGACGTGTTTGCGATGGAAGAGCGCATGCGCGCGCTGGAGCACCAGATGGCGGAAGCCGCGGCGGACAGCGATGCGTGGCGGCGCGTGTCCCGCGAGTACGAGCGGGTGACTCAGGCGTTCGAGGAAGCGGACGGATACGGTTACAAGAGCGCCATCGGCGGCGTGCTTAAAGGCCTGGGCCTCGGCGAGGAGATGTACGAACAGCGTGTGTCCACGCTCTCCGGCGGGCAGCGCGCACGGCTGGCGCTGGGACGCTTGCTGCTCAAAAAGCCTACGCTGCTGCTGCTGGACGAGCCCACCAACCATCTGGACGCGGGCGCGATCGAGTGGCTGGAGGATTACCTCAAGAGCTGGCGCGGTGCTGTTATACTGGTGTCGCACGATCGGTGGTTCCTCGACCAGCTGTGCACGCACGTGGCGGGGCTGTACAACAACAAGCTGAGCGTGGAGATTGGCAACTACTCCGCGTTCGCGGCCAAGCGGCAGGAGCAGCGGCGGCTGCAGCAGAAGGCGTACGAACACAACCAGCGCGAGATAAAACGGCAGGAAGCCGTGATCGAACGGTATAAGACGTGGGGTCGCTCAGGCGGCGGCAAGAACTTTATTAAGGCGCAGGCGCGGGAGCACCTGCTGGAGAAGATGGAGCGCGTGGACCGCCCAGAAGCGGAGAGGGCGCGCATGTCGCTGAAGCTGGACGGCGGCGCAACCGCGGAGGACGTACTGATCGCGGAAGGCCTGTCCATGGCGTTCGGAGACAAAAAGCTGTTCGACGGGCTGGATATGCGTCTGTTCAAGGGGGACAGCGCGGCGCTGGTGGGCCCCAACGGTGTGGGGAAAACGACGCTGCTACGCATTATAGCGGGCAGGCTCATGTCGCAGAGCGGCAGCGTGACGCTGGGCGCGGGTGTGAAAATGGGATATTACGATCAGCTGCAGGAGGGTCTGAATGAGCACTGCAGCGTGATTGAAGAGCTGCGCGAGGCCTATCCGTCCAAGCTGGACGGGGAGTTGCGCAATATTTTGGCTGGGTTCCTGTTCTTCGGGGACGACGTGTTCAAGCCTGTTTCAGCACTGTCGGGTGGCGAAAAGGGAAGGCTGGCGCTGCTGAAGCTGATGATGTCCCGACCGGCGCTGCTGTTGCTGGACGAGCCGACCAACCATCTGGACATGGACAGCCGCGAGGTGCTGGAGGACGCGCTGATCGACTTCGAGGGCACGATACTGTTCGTCAGCCATGACCGGTATTTCATCAACCGGGTGGCCGCCAGTGTACTGGAGATGAAGGGCGGAGCGCTGACCGCGTTCGAAGGCAACTGGAGCGACTACCAGGCGGCGCTGGAAGCACGCAAGACATCACCGGCGCTGCCGTATGCGGACGACGGGCTGACGCGTACAGAGGCGTCCAAACGCCGCCGCGCAAGCCGGGAAGAAGAACAGCGTCAAAAAGCGCTGAAGCTGCGTGTGGCGCAGATAGAGAAGGAAATCTCCGCGGCTGAGACGCGGCTGAAGGAGATAGAAGAAACGCTGGCCGACCCGGCGGCTTTGAGCGAAACGGAAATCGTGGCGCTATCCGGTGAGCACGAGGCGGTACAGCAAAAGCTGGAGCTGCTGATGGAACAATGGGAAGAGGCGCATGAGACAGCCTGAGTAAAAGTATGCCTATGACCGGGCTTCGCAGGACGTTGATACGATGCCGCCGGAACGGAAATAGAAAGTCACATATTCGGCGGACGTTTTTGTTGTCGTCGAGCACATGTTGATGCTGATTTTAACATTGGGATATATGGCTTTGAGCACATGCAGACGGGCGCGGCTGAGCTCCTCAATGCTTTTCATGAGCTCCTCCAGTTCCGTTGCGGCTTGCGAATACTGCTGCTGAAGCTGGTCTTTGGCGGCGGCCAGCTTTGAAAGGTATTGCTGGTTCTCGGCAGATTCACTGTGGGCGGGGAGGACGCGGATCATCATGCTGACCTTATCGAGCTGAGACTTGATATCATCCCTGGCGGTTGTCAGCCGGGTGCAATGCGCTCGCATCTCGGCAGAGGCCCCCATCTCAATTACGGTGAGCTCGTTTGAGGTGGAGCCTATCGTATTGGCGGTAATCATGCGCCCCGCACGCAGAGTCCCGCCGAGTATACGGGCCCATTTGCCCTGCATTTTGATAAAGTCGCCTGCGGTCACGCTGCAGTGGACGATAGAATCCGAAATAATACTTCCTTGTGCTTCAACGGTGCTGCGCTCCATAAACCGCGCCACGATGTTGCCGCCCGCTTTGAGACAGCCCTTTTCCATGCCTTGCATGCCGTTTTTCAGTATGATATCCTTGCCGGCAATAATAGTCGATGCTTCCACATAACCGCCGATTTCCACCGTGCCGGTAGCTTCTATGGTGAGCCCCGAGATGACGTTACCAAAAACGATCACATCGCCGTCGAACTGTATATTGCCGACACCCATATCGACGTCGCCTGTAATACGGAAAACATCCGCAACCTCGATGCGATCCATTATATAGTCAACTCTGCCGCTTTTCACTGCGAGTAGGCTTAAGCCGTCTTCCGAAGCACGTACATTTTTACCCTTGGGGAACCTTGAGTCACGCCCCCTTTGAGCGGGTATCGCCCGTCCTTTTACGGTACAGCCGTCCACACCTTCTCTGGGCTGCACCAGGGTCGCGACCGTCTCGCCTTCCTTGACGCTTTCAAATACTTTGAGGCTTTTATAGTCTGCACTGCCGTCTTTCGCTATTGTTGGCGCGTAGCTGCGCTGTGTATTAAACAGCAGGACAACCTTTCCGTCTTCGCCTTTTTCGGCAGGCCTGCCCGCCGCTATCTGTGTCTCAAGATAGTATCGTCTTTCCGATACGGCTCTTCGTACTGCGCTCTCATTCAGACCGAAAACGACGCCCCACTTCTCCCGTATCACGGCAAGCAGTTCGTCCGCATCCCGATCCGGCCCTGCGCCGCAGGGCGGCAGCAACACCATGTTGGCAGACATCTCATCACGTGGTATTATCAGAAAAACATCCGTAGCAGCCGAAGATTCCGGCTGAGCATCCGATATGCGGATGAGTTGCTCATGACGCCGTACGCGCAGGAGGGCGCTGACGATATCAAGACCGGCGATATCCCTTCGGTTGAGATCATATGTCAATACAGCAGGCAGAATCGGAAGCCCGCCTTGGTCTTCGTAGGATGCGTTGATGAAAACGCCGTCGTCGGAATATTCCACCGAATAGAAGGCGTCCTTAACCAGAACGCTGTCGTCCGTACCGGCGTTCTGAATATCCGTATTCTCGATTTGTTCATTTAAATCAGGCATCGGTGATCTCCCGTCAATTCCGCTACTCATTATATCGGCGGTTTGACAGTATTCATTTAGCGTTTTGATTCAAATGGAATTATATACATTGATTTTATTCAATATTGAAACAAGTTCAATCAAACAGGCAGATCGGCTGATGATGGACGCTTATATCATGATGCAGTTTTTACCTGCTTCTTTTGCTTTATACAGCATGTCGTCAGCACGCTGGTAGAGCTGGTCGAACGACGCGCCGCGCCCCACCGCAAGGCCAATGCTGACGGTCACATGAAGCTGCAGTCCCTGGTATTCAAATGTGTGCTGTTCAATGCCTCTTCTCAAGGTTTCGGCAATTTTGACGGAATCCTCCGGGCTGACGCCTCTCATGAATATTGCAAATTCCTCACCGCCGATGCGGCCAAGCAGATCCTGCCCGCTGAGCTTGTCTGTAACGCACCGGCAAACCTCCTTGAGCACATAGTCGCCCGCCATATGCCCGAAATTGTCATTCACCTTCTTGAAGTCATCAAGATCGTAGAATATGAGGCAGACGTCACTGCCGGTGTGTGCCAGGGCCTGGTTGACCAGTTCAATAAATGTATGCCGGTTGTAGATATCCAGCAAGCCGTCACGCTCAGCCCGGTACTTGAGAAGGTCATTTTTCACCCGCTGCTCGGTGACGTCGCGCAGCACGGATATTGTTCCCAATACCTTGTCCCGTTTCTTCGCCAGAACATAGATATCACACTGATAGTAAAACGTATTGCCATCCAGCGTTTTGGATATCTGTATCGCACCGGCCTGACAATGGGTCAGCAGACCGCGCCATTCGGGATAGTGTTCTGCAAGCAGGCTGTTGATGCCATGTTCGCATGCCGGCTTATCCGGATTGTGTGTGGAAGCTGCGAGAGACAGCATTCGGCAGGCTGCCGGATTGGTATCAATCACTTCGCCCCGTGGAGACGCGACCACGATGCCGTCTCCGATAACGTTAAACACCTCTTTGCGCGCGATGGGAAGCACCATCAGAAAATCATATTGAACGATGCCCAGCAGCATGGCAAGGCAGGCAATGCCGAACACGCCTGAAATGGGTAGGAACGGCATAATTTTTTCGCTAGATGATACCTTGATCAGCGCATAGGCTGCTGCGATCATCATACCGGCCAGCGTAATCAGAACCTGCGTCCGCATCTTGCTGTTGGTTCTTACAGCGAAAGCAATGAGCAAGATCAGCGCGGCTGCCATCAATATGAAATTAAAAGAAACCAGCGATTTGCCCAGCATGGTGGACGTTACGGCAATGACGCTGACTTTGCCGCAGGGCACGAGATGGATGCTTTCACGCATCAGATGCAGCCATCCGTCCGAGAAAATCAGCAGTATGCTAAGCGTCTGAACCAAAAAAACGAATATGAAAAGGGGCTTTTTTATTCTGTTAAGCATTCCCGAATAGGTGACGGAAAAAACCAGACAGGCTGCGGGGACATAGAAAGTCCCGATCTGCGTGATGTTGCGCCATAGCAGTTTTCCGGCTAAATCCGTACTACGCGTTTCTGCGAAAGAGCCTATTGCCCAAACAAGCATGAATGCGGCGGCAATGCAAAGCTGAAGTGCGCCGGTGTTGGACCGCTTCTGCCACGCGTAAATGATGACGATGATGATCAAAATGACTGACGCCGAATGTATTAAAATTATCGGAAAGCTGTTCAATATCAGGTTACTCCTCGTGTATGACCCATGATGGAATTAACAGTCACCTGCTATCGTATTTATAAATCAGAATCATTCTGGCGAAACGGGGATTTTGTTAAGAAGATATTATTAATTATGATTGATCCGGATATGGCGGGACAACCACGTCGATATGGCGGACACGGCTTTTCATGATGAGCCGTCGTAGCAGCCTGCTGCACAATATGCCCGCTTTGACGATTTTAACAGCATAGCGCAGGCACAGCTTGAATGATGCGCGGCGATAACGCTTCAGCACATTGGCTGATCCCGAATTGAAGACACGGCTCAGTGTGCAGGCGCTGTTGAGCGCGCCGCTGATGCCTTCATATGAGCTGGGGCTGATGAAACCCGCTGCTTCACCCAGCAGATAAATGCTGTCATGTCCAAGCCGGATATCCTGCAGCCGATGCAGCTTATAAACCAGACAAGCTTCACGGTGCATGGGTGCGGAGAGATCGACTCCCAAATGTTCGAGATGGTTTTTCTGCCGTTCGAAAGCCTGCGCAGCACCTTTGATGTTATAAGCGCCGCCGAATATAAACTGCCCGTCTTTGGACAGCGACCAGGAGTAGCTGTCGCTGTTTTGGCTGTCAAACACACATGAAAAGAAGGGCTCCTGATCGTGATGGTTGTATGACTCCTGTATGCACAGGCGATAGCGGCGCATATCACTGTGGAACAGCTGCCGTGTGACAACTGACATCGCGCCTCCCGCGCCGACGATATGGCGCGCGGTGAGGCGCTTTCGTTCACCCGACTGCATGAACTCAACTGTGTATATGCCGTCCTCCTCGTGGATATGCGTGACTACGGAATTATCGAAAAGATCGACGCTTTGGGGTATCAGCGACATCAGCCACAGATCGAACTTCTGACGGCTGATATTGAGATAGAAACGCTGGTAGTTATTGGTGAGACCGTTGTCCATGTCTATCGTTTTCACATAGAATATCTGGGGTGACGCAATGATATGGCCCGGAATGGATAAGCCGAACCGGGCAAGCGCGCGCTGTGCATCCGGAGACAGCAGCCCGCCGCACGGCTTGACATGCTTATCTGGATATAAGAGGCTTTTGCGGTCGAGGGCGGCGACCTTGTACTTCTTTGAATCAATGAGCCGCGCAAAGCTTGAGCCGGCTGGCCCGAGGCCAATAACGGCAATGTCGTAGATCATAGAATATCCTTTCACTGACCACTTATTAATAGGATATTCTATGAACGATGTAAAAATACCTCTAATCAATAAAAATATATTGAAAAACAATAAATACTAAAAGTGCGCTTTAATTCTGCAATGCCTAGCCGAAAAACCGTTTGATTTCGATCTCCGCGTTCTCGGGTGAGTCGGAGCCGTGGATGAGGTTGAACCGGACGCAGTACGTCAGGTCGCCACGTATCGTTCCGGCGACGCGGTCCTCAAATTCAGTCGCACCCATGAGCTGCCGCGTGCCCATCACGACGTTCATACCTTCCACGATCAGTGCCAGCACCGGCCCGGACGTCATGTATTCCACGATCAGCGGGTAATACGGACGGCTCACCATGTGGGCATAGTGCTCGTCCAGTATCTCCTTGGACAGGCGCAGCATTTTGGCGTCGGATATCCTGTATCCTTTTCGCTCGATGCGGGAGAGTACCTCGCCCACCAGCCCTCTCTGGATGCAGTCGGGCTTCAGCATGATAAACGTTCTTTCGGTATCCATAGCGTACTCCTTGAAATTGATGCCCTGTAACAGGGAGATATGTTTTCAAGTATAGCCAGATTAAGGTATCAACAAGCACTATTATATCTTTTGAGTCAAGCGGCGGCAACCTATAAGAGATAAAAAAATACCGGATGAGATTACAACCCATCCGGTACGTCCTGTGTAATATCTTAATTATTAGAACTTCACCATATCTGCAATGTAAGCGCCCAATTGTCCGATCTCCATGCGCGTCTGCTGCATGGTGTCGCGGTCGCGCACGGTGACGGTGCCCGTCTCCAGCGTATCGAAGTCCACGGTGATGCAGACCGGCGTGCCGATCTCGTCCTGACGGCGGTAACGCTTGCCGATGCTGCCTGTGGTGTCGAAGTCCACCATGTGGTCCTTCAGCAGCATGTCGTATACCTCCTGCGCCTTGTCGTTAAGCTGCTTTTGCAACGGGAGTATGGCGGCTTTGAAGGGCGCGAGCACGGGGGAGAGATGCAGTACAACGCGCGTATCGTTCTCCAGCTTCTCTTCGTCGTAAGCGTCGCACAGGAATGCAAGCGCCACGCGGTCGGCGCCCAGCGACGGCTCGATGCAATACGGCAGGAACTTCTCGTTGGTGACCGGATCGACGTATTCCAGACTCTGACCGGACGTGATCTGGTGCTGCTTTAAGTCGAAGTCTGTGCGGTCCGCGATGCCCCACAGCTCGCCCCAGCCAAACGGGAACAGGAACTCGATGTCGGTGGTGGCATTGGAGTAGTGCGACAGCTCCTCGGCGTCGTGGTCGCGCAGCTTGATGTTTTCCTTGGTCATGCCCAGTGCCAGCAGCCAGTTGTAACAGTAGTCCTTCCAGTAGTTGAACCACTGCATCTCTTCGGCGGGTGCGCAGAAGAACTCCAGCTCCATCTGCTCGAACTCGCGCGTGCGGAACGTGAAATTGCCCGGAGTGATCTCGTTGCGGAACGACTTGCCCACCTGCCCGATGCCGAACGGCAAACGCTTGCGCGTGGTGCGCTGCACGTTCTTGAAGTTGACGAATATGCCCTGGGCTGTTTCGGGACGCAGGTAAACGGTGCTGGCTGAATCTTCCGTCACGCCCTGGAACGTCTTGAACATCAGGTTGAACTTTCGTATGTTGGTGAAGTTGTGGTTGCCGCACGCAGGGCAGTTGATGCCCTTCTCATCGATGAACGCCTCCATATCGGCGGATTCCATGCTTGCGACGGCCACATCGAGGCCTTTTTTTGCGATATAGTCTTCAATCAGCTGATCGGCGCGCCAGCGGGCCTTGCACTCCTTGCAGTCCATCAGCGGGTCGGAGAAGCCGCCCACATGGCCGGAGGCCACCCAAGCCTGCGGGTTCATCAGTATGGCCGCGTCCAAACCGACGTTGTACGGGCATTCCTTGATGAACTTCTTCCACCAAGCCTGCTTCACGTTGTTCTTGAACTCCACGCCCAGCGGGCCGTAGTCCCACGTGTTGGCGAGGCCGCCATAGATATCCGAGCCGGGATACACAAAGCCCCGGTTTTTGCATAGCGCCACGATGCGCTCCATCGTCTGCTTATCCTTTTTCATATTCCCTCCACTCGATTTCAGTAAAATAAAAAATCACTTCAAGTCCTGATAAGGGACGAAAAGTGACGTCTTTCCGCGGTTCCACCCTCGTTGGCACACCGCAACAGTATGCCCGCTCTGGTTTCCGGTCATGTCATAAAAGCGCCCATGTCCCTGTAGCCGCTGCGGGCTTTCACCCTTCCCGCATCGCTTTGCCGGCGTTGTTAAGGCCATGCTCTTTAAACCGGAACGATATTTTTTTTCAATATATCAAAAAAACCCTTCAGATGCAAGACCATGAAGATAAGAATTATTATCCGTCTGATACCTATGAAGAGTTTGCAAAATTAATTTGGTTGAGCCAAAATGAATTTTTCAGAATCCAATATTGCATTTTGAGCAATACATGCTATACTGTTCGCAGGTAGAGAGTTAAGTTTTGTTGCGCAGTTTTCTGGTTTGCTTTTTCTCAGCGTAGTGAAAAAGCTTACCGGCATCTTAAGTGCCGGGGCTGGAAAAACCCTGAACAGCAAGCGTGTAAGAGATGATATATAAGGCTCGAAGACGAACCAATATTCGTTTTTGTGCCTTATTTTTTTATATAATTTAATTATCAGGAGGGTTATATGGATACGCAGTTTGTGATGGATACCTTGTGGGTGCTGCTGGCAGGTATGTTGGTTTTCTTCATGAATCTGGGCTTTGGAATGGTGGAAAGCGGTTTCGCCCGGGTAAAAAATACAGTCAACATACTTTCCAAGAACTTCATCGTATTCGCCATATCATCGCTCGGGTTCCTTGTGCTGGGCTGGGGTCTGATGTTTGGCGACGGCAACGGCTTTGTTGGAACGAGCGGCCTGTTTATGGCGAGCGGTGCAGACAACTCGCCGGCGATGGGAGACGCTTACCAGGGTGTATACAGCGCGATCTCATGGACGGGAGTTCCGCTGTGGGCGAAGTTCTTCTTCCAGCTGGTGTTCTGCGGTACAGCGGCGACCATCGTGTCCGGTGCGGTTGCAGAACGCATCAAGTATATTTCATTTATCGTATTTTCGCTGATTCTGACCATGGTCGTCTACCCCATCGTGGGGCACTGGATCTGGGGCGGCGGCTGGCTGGCCGGCAAAGGCTTCCTCGATTTCGCCGGCTCGACGGTGGTGCACTCAGTGGGCGGCTGGGCGGCTTTGGCCGGTATACTCGTGCTGGGGCCGCGCTTCGGTAAATACGGCGCGGACGGTAAGATACATCCTATCCCCGGCCACAACATGCCTATCGCGACGATCGGTCTGTTCGTGCTTTGGATCGGCTGGTTTGGATTCAACCCCGGCTCCACAATGGCAGCCAATCCGAACTCCATCTCTCACATACTCATGACGACAAACACCTCGGCCATCGCGGCTGTGCTGACATCCACCGCCGCATCCTGGATCATCATGGGCAAGCCGGACCTTGGCATGACGATCAACGGCTGTCTGGCTGGACTGGTCGCCATCACGGCGCCCTGTGCTTTCGTCAGCGTGACGAGCGCCCTGATTATCGGCGCGATTGCCGGTGTGATCGTGGTTGTGGCTGTCAGGTTCTTTGACAGGGCGAAGATAGACGATCCGGTGGGCGCGACCTCGGTTCACCTTGTCTGCGGCGTTCTGGGTACCCTTTTCGTGGGCCTGTTCGGCGAGAGCAGCGTCATTAAAAACATCGCCGGTCTCGACAGCCCCGGCGGCCTGTTCTTTGGCGGCGGCTGGGATCTGCTGGGTGTGCAGGCGCTGGGCGCCGTTTCGGTGGCGGGCTTTGTGTTTGGCGGCGCACTGATTGTCTGGCTGCTCATCAAGGTGACGATGGGCATCCGCGTGTCCCTCAAAGAAGAGATCGAGGGTCTCGATATCGGTGAGCACGGCAACCAGGCCTATCCGGAATTCGTTATCCGCAGGCCTTCCATGATATCGGATATGCCGGTGCGTGTAGAAAAGGATGACAAGTGATATAATCGAAATTAGAAGGAGGTGTCTTTTGTGAAACACGTTAAAGCGATAATCAGACCTGAGATGCTAGAAAATGTGCGTGCCTCTCTGGAGAAGGCGGGCTGCTACCGCGGTGTGACGATCAGCGAGGTAATGGGTCACGGCAAGCAAAAGGGTGTTGTTCAGGTGTGGCGCGGAGAGAAATTCCATCTTGACCTGCTGCCAAAAGTGATGATGGATATGGTCGTTAAGGACGGTGAAGTGGATATCATCAAGAAAGCGATCATTGAGAGCGCGGGCAAGGGCGATCCGGGAGACGGCAAGATATTTGTGTACGACGTGCAGGAGGTCATTCGCATCAGAACGGGCGAAGAGGGTGAGGACGCTCTCTGATCCCGGTCCGTAATAAACGATATGTAAAATCAGCGCACCCGGTGTAAAAGCCGGGTGCGCTTGCGTTACTGGGTAAAATTGCATTCCGTAGTCGCCAAGAGACCTTGGGCGTAAACCTTGACATTACCGGAGGGCTGTTATAGTATTTTTTTGTTTCATATAAAATTGGGGTGTGTGGCATGGTTGAACTGGCAGTTGAAAAAGCACGGCAGGGAGCCGAGCTTTATGATGTCTTGACGGAAGCGTTTCCTCAGTTTCCGGAGAAAGTGCTGAGCGTTGCGTTCAAAAAGGGCATCATCACGCTGAACGGTCAGCAGGCCTTCGGCAATGATGTTGTCAGCGAGGGAGATGCCGTGTGCATTTTTGCACCGCCCGATGTGGTGGGTGTGGATCTGACGCCGCGGATCGTTTATCAGGACGAAAATTTTGTTTTTGTCGACAAGCCGGCCGGGCTGCCGTCGTTGTCTGAGACCGGTGAGCCCAATGCGGTGGATATGGTGGAAGCGCACATGAAAAGCCGCGGTGAATACAGCCTGGATGCGCTGATGGTGCCGTACCTCATTTATCCGCTGGAGGAATACGTGAGCGGCCTTCTGCTGATGGCTAAGCATGAGGATGCCTATCTGTTCCTGGTGGAAGCGCTGGCACAGCGCCGGATCGCGCGATATTTTATCTGTCCCGTTGTGGGACAGGCGGAGGACAAGGCGGAGCTGCTGGATTATCACATGCGTGATAAGTCGAACCGGAGTGCCCGCATACTGCCCAAATTTCGCAAGGAGGCCAAGCCCATCGTGACGCGGTATCAACGGCTGGCCATGGGAGAGTCGCTGTCGCTGCTGCGCGTGCGCCCCATTACCAACGGCCTGCATCAGGTGCGGGCGCATCTGGCTTATGCGGGCCTGCCGGTGCTGGGTGACGATTTGTACGGCAACAAGCGGTATAACAAAAAAGCGGGCGCTGAGCATATCTCGCTTTGGCTGCAAAAGGTGGTTTTTGAGGTGGGTACGGCGCACAGTTACACCTATATCAACGGGCTGTCGATTGAGTCGGAGGAGTACAGCTTTCCCAAATGCGTTTATGATGAGGGATTGCTGGAGCTGTAAGCTATACATATATGGAAGGATACGAGCTGCTTCGTATCCTTTTTTTGACGGTTCATCCGCAGCACTGATGCGGCAGGAGATGCAGCATTGTATTATATGGAAACGGCGATTTATTTATTGTTCTCTTTACAAGGATTTTCCTAATGGTTTATCGAATATTGTGTTATTAATTGTAAACAAAGGGGTGACGGCATGGCTGAGTGGTGGAATACACTGAATCTGATGCAACAGATATACCTGTGTGCGGCGATCCCGTTTACCATTGTGCTCGTCATACAGACGATACTGACGTTTATCGGGCTGGGCGGGCATGCAGACGGCGATACGGATTCGGACGGCGATGCGGATGCGGACATGGATGGCGGCATCGACGGGCACGTGGACGGACATGCCGACGGCCACATGGACGACGTTAATGCGGCTGCGGCAGGCTTCCGCTTTTTCACGATCCGGGGCACAGTGGCGTTCTTCTGCATATTTGGCTGGGTGGGCTTCGTGCTGGGCGATTCGGCTCTGCCGGCGGCACTTTCGGTGTTGATATCGGTGGCGTCGGGTCTTGTGGCCATGCTGGCTATCGGGCTGATGTTTTTCGCGGCGCGGCGGCTGCAGGATAGCGGCAATATCCGGTTTTCCAACGCCGTCGGCAAAGCGGCGCAGGTATACATCCCCGTTCCGGCGAAGCGTGAGGGCCGCGGCAAGGTGATGGTTTTGATACAGGAAAGGCTGGTGGAAGCCGAAGCCATTACGGATGAGGAGACGAAGCTGAAAACCGGTGAAACCGTTGAAGTCATCGGCAGCATAGGAAATACACTGATCGTCAAAAAGTAAAGGAGACAAAGCTATGGGAGTTGGCGGAATTATTATCATCATCGTGGCCGTGGTGCTGCTGTTCACCACATTCATCGCCATATTGGCGCGTTACAAGAAATGCCCCTCCGACAGGATATTGGTGGTCTTCGGTAAGGTGGGCCGCGGTTCAGACGGCGGGCAGAGAAGCGCGAAATGCGTCCATGGCGGCGCGGCGTTCATATGGCCGCTGTTTCAGGATTATTCATTCTTAAGCCTGACACCGATGTCCATTACGGTGGACCTGACCAATGCGCTTTCCAAACAGAATATCCGTATCGACGTGCCGTCCCGCTTTACGGTGGGTATTTCCACCGAGGCGGGCATCATGCAGAACGCGGCGGAGCGGCTGCTGGGTCTGGGCTTGAAGGAGATCGAGGAGCTCGCCAAGGACATCATATTCGGACAGCTGCGTCTGGTGGTGGCCACAATGGACATCGAGGAGATCAACACTGACCGTGACCTGTTCCTCGAAGCGGTGTCCAGCAACGTGGAGTCCGAACTCAAGAAGATCGGTCTTCGGCTCATCAACGTGAACGTCACGGACATCAACGACGAATCGGGCTATATCGAAGCGCTGGGTAAGGAAGCGGCCGCCAAGGCCATCAACGACGCGCGTAAGAGCGTCGCGGAGAAGGACAGGGACGGTGCGATCGGCGAGGCGCTGGCACAGAAGGATCAGCGTGTCAGTGTGGCCGAGGCCAATTCGCAGGCCATCGAGGGCGAAAACACGGCCAAGATCACCATCGCCAATTCTGACGCGCTGCGCCGCGAACGGGAAGCAGAGGCGCTGCGCCGCGCAACCGCCGCGGAGAAGGTGCAGACCGCCAAAGCGCTGGAGGAAGCTTATGCTGCGGAAGAAGCGGCTGAAAAGCAGCGCGCCAGCCGCGAGCAGGCATCCAAGGAAGCGGATATCATCGTGAAGGCGGAGATCGATAAGCGCCGGATAGAGATCGACGCGGAAGCGGAAGCGGAAAAATACCGCCGCATGGCCAAGGGCGAAGCGGACGCGATATTCGCCAAGATGGAAGCACAGGCCCGCGGTATCAACGAGATACTGGTCAAGCAGGCGGAAGGCTTCAGGCAGATTATTGACGCTTCAAACGGCGATTCTGATGCAGCCGTGCGCATGATGATCGCCGACAAGATGGAGGACATCGTTAAGATACAGGTGGAGGCCATCAAGAACCTGAAGATCGACAAGGTGACCGTTTGGGACAGCGGCGACGGCAAGGGTGCTTCGTCCACATCCAACTTCCTCTCCGGTCTGATGAAGAGCATACCGCCGATGAACGACCTGTTCAACATGGCAGGCATGCAGCTGCCGGATTATCTGGGAAAAGCGAAGGAAGATAAGGCTGTCGAGTCCGCGCTTGGGGAGCCGGAAAAGGAATAATGCGATGGGACGGGCGGAGGTGAAAGCTTCCGCCCATTGTTTATGCTGATAAATACGGAGGAGGGATGAGGGTAGTCGCTGACGGGGTGGAAGAAGCATTTGAGTATTATCAGGGGCCGATCACCACAACCGTGCCCAGCGGCGCGAGCTCCCAGAGCTGCCGGATGTCGCTGTCCAGCAGCGCGATGCAGCCCACGGTGCTGTCCGCAAGGCCATCGCCTTGTGCGATGCCGCCGCCGTGGATGCCGATTTCGCCGCCCAGCGGCGTGTCCCATGGCGGGCGTTTACCCATGGCATGGGCATCCAGTATGGATTGAAGCAGTGCCTCTGAGATTTCGCCGCGCGCAAAAGATGCCTGCGCATCATCGGGGCCAGGATAGCTGAGCCCCAGAAACAGCGTGTATCTGGACTGCTCGTTGCGGGTGCAGACGCTGTATTCGCCCTCCGGCGTTCTGCCGTCGCCCTCGGCCTGTTTATGGCCCTTGGGGCAGAAACCAAGGCCAACGCGGCAGGAGAAGATTTCATGGCCGTCTTGGCGGGCGACGAGCTGCCGACGTGTTTTGGATATGACGATTTCGTGCATTGAGGCTCCTTTTTTGCCTTATGTATACAGTTTATTATAACGTTTAAAATGTGACAGGAATACTGTAAAACTTATGAGTTTTTTGCACTTTTTTTGTCGAAACTGTATACAAAAAAGATATTTTGTGTGATATTATGAAGCAGTTAAAGCATAAATGATGGATATGTTAATAAAAACGCTGCAGATCGGGCTTCGGGACAGCCTGCCTGTCCGTATTATATACGAAGGCCGGGAGGGTATGACGCAGCGGGTAATCGTGATAAAAAGCATCAGCGAAGCTGATGTGGTGGCTTACTGCAGGCTGAGGCGGCGGATAAGCACATTTAAAATTGAGCATATTATGGCAGCTGAGGTTGTGACCGGTAAAAGATAAAATATATAATTGTGAGGGCTCGTTAAAAGAATACTGTAAAGGATAATTTGGGGGTAAAGGGAAATGGGTCATAATTTAAGTCCGGAGTCGCCGGCGTTTCGCGGCTCATGCTTGAATGACAAAAGAAAAAGCCTGCATAGGCAGATGCTGATTGAACGTCAGAAACTTGAGTCGTTGATCATCAAGCAGTACGAGAAGGGTGCATACAATCTGGGGCTTGACATTGGCGTATTGAAGCAAAGCCATATTCTGGACAGGCTGCTCTTCGAGATCATGATGCTGGAGAATCCCGAAAATAGTTGATTTTTTGCCGCGCCGGTATCATGAGGTTCCGGCGTGGCTTTGTTTGTATTTGGGGCAAAGTCTTAATTGTTTACAGGGGTATGGAAAAATGAATGATACGGGGGTATTTTGTTCGAACACCTTTTCCGTCGCTGTTTTGAACGAAATGCCGGACATGGTGCGCGTGATTGGTCCGGATGGGAATATACTGTTTGCCAACAACGCACTCCTGACACGTTTCGGCGAGCAGGAGGATAACTGTGACAGGCTGCCGGGCGGTGCCAGAAAATGCACTGACTGCATCGTGCGCCGGTGCATCACAGACAAGCGCCGCTACAGCACGATGCTGCGCGGCCGCAGCCGCGTATACGCGGTTTCTGCCGGTCCGGTTGAGTTTGACGGCTGCGTTTATGCGCTCGAAGTTTTTACTGATATCACCAAGGAACAAAACTTAAAAGACAAGCTGATGGTCAGCAATTCGCGCATGATGAAGGACCTTGAGGTGGCGCGAAGCCTGCAGCTGTCCATACTGCGCCATATGCTGCCGGATATCCCGGGTTACCGTTTTGCCGCGGAATTTTTGCCTTGCGAAGCGCTGGGGGGAGACATGTACGACTGTTTTCAAACGCGCGACGGAAGGCTTTTCATGTACATCGCGGACGTATCCGGGCATGGCGTTATGCCCGCGATGCTGACCGTTTACCTGCGGCAGGAGCTGTTTGCGCAGTGCAAGGCGCCCGGCGTTGAGCCCGCGCGCGTGCTGCAGAATCTGCAGGATTCATTTGAGGAGCTGAACACCGAAGAGAGTATCTATATCACCGTGTTTCTCGTGGCGCTGAACCCTAAGACGGGTGAGTTCGTATGCGCCAATGCGGGGCACAGCGTACCGCCGCTGATCGCCGGGCGGAACGGAATACGTGAAGTGCTGCTGCCCGGTACGCCCATATGCCGCTGGGTGGACAACGCGATGCACGAGCAGATGGAAGGCGTGCTGGATAAGGGCGAGATGCTGTTTCTTTATACCGACGGTCTGGACGGCATCCATACCGAACAGGCCTCCAGCGAGGATTTGAGCGCAATATTGATGAGCGGACTGAGTGGACGTCAGTTATTAGGCGAAATTAAAAAGAAGTTTACGCAGACGCGCGCGGATGATGTGACGATGCTGGTGTGCGAGCGGGATACGTTATGACCGTGTCTTGATCTGCGACCACAGTATGATCAGCACCTGTATCGGTATGCCGATTACAAATATCAGAAACAGGTTGTAAGGCAGCATCATCAGATAGGCAAAAGCCAGTGATGACCATACCAGCACCGATATGATCACGAAGTTGAGCACTTTTTTGCCCCAAATAGAGTTAAACACGAGCAGCACTGCCATGGAGACAGGCACAGCACCCACAAACACCAGCCAGACGCTGCTGGCGCCGTAAACCTTCAGATACACAAAAAGCACCGTTGCGATAAACCAGACAGCTGCCGCCGCGAGGAGTGAAATGATGAGGCGGTTGTTCTTTGTGCGCCGGGGTATCTCTGTTTTGCTCTTCGGGTGTTCGGCCTCGGTTAGATAGTTCAGCGTGACGCCGAAGGTGTCGGCCAGCGCTTTTAGCGTCAGTACATCGGGTATGGACTCGCCGCGTTCCCATTTGGAGATGGCTTTATCGGTATAACCCATCTTTTCGGCCAGCTCCGCCTGCGTCAGGTTCATCTGCTTGCGCAGCTCGGTGATATTGTTCGCGATGATCGGCTTCAAATCTTCCATCCGCAGTTATGCCTCCTTTTTAAGCGGCTAATGCCATTATACACAATTTTTTACGCTTATTCAATCACGGTAGACTGGCGGTAGACCCGCTCTACCCACAGTAGAGTGGGCGCTTTTTTCTCTATTTTGCGTTCCCTGACGCGTCGGGTGACACTTGCAGCCTTCCGGTTTATCATAAAAGCATTATAAAACGCTATTATACTAAGGAGTCGCCATGATCATTACCATTGTCAGCGATGTGCTGGGTGAAGAAAATAACGGCACCACGATTGCCGCAATGAACCTGGTCAGGAGCATGAGAAGCCGCGGTCACGAAGTGCGCGTGGTGTGCGCGGATCAGGATAAGCGCGGGCTGCCAGGATACTACATCGTGCCCACAATGAGCTTCGGGCCGATTGACAGTTATGTGAATAAGAACGGCGTATCGCTCGCAAAAGCGGACAGGCGCGTGCTGGAAGAAGCGATTCGCGGCGCGGATGTGGTGCATGCCATGCTGCCATACTCGCTGGGCGCCGGTGCGGCGAAGGCGGCTAAAAGGCTGGGCGTTCCATTGACGGGCGGCTGCCACGCGCTGGCGGAAAACCTGACGAGCCATTTGTTCCTGATGCGCTGCGGCTTGGCAAACCTCATCACGTACAAAGCGTTTTACCGCCGTCTGTACAGGCACTGCGTCTGTGTACACTATCCCAGCCAGATGCTGTGTGACCTTTTTGAAAGGGCAACGCGCCCCACACCTCACCGTGTGATCTCCAACGGTATATGCAGGTCGTTCAAGCCCGCACACGCACAGAAGCCGGAGCCGCTGCGCGACAGGTTCGTGATATTGTTCACCGGGCGTTACAGCAAGGAGAAGGCGCATAAGGTGCTGATAGAGGGCGTCAGCCGCTCGAAGTACCGGGACAGCATTCAGCTGATATTCGCGGGAGCGGGACCGCTGGAAGGAAGGCTCCGCGCACACGCGGCCAGAAAGCTGCGTGTGCCGCCCATGTTTGGGTTTTTTTCGCGGCGTGAACTGCAGCACATCATCGGCTATTCAGATCTATATGTGCACCCGGCGCACTATGAGGCGGAAGGCATTGCGTGCCTGGAGGCAATGGCGTGCGGCAAAGTGATACTGTCAACCGATTCGCCGAAGAGCGCGACGCGCGGGTTCACGCTGTGTGCACGCAGCCAATACCGGTATGACGATCCGCACAGCCTTGCACGGGCAATAGACTACTGGATCGAGCATCCCGCGGAAAAGAACAAGTGGGCATTCGCATATGCGCATTACGCAAGCCGGTTCGATTTTGAAGATTGCATGAATGAAATGGAGGATATGTTCTATGGCGCAGCCGGAAAAAAGAGTGATCTATTACTCGAAGACGACGGACGACTTTGCGGGGACGAATATCCGGACGAGGAAGGTGGATGCTGCGTTTCCGTTCGCCCGTAAGGGTGCGGCATGGAAAGTGGTATCGTTCCTGCTCTATTACCTGATCGCGCTGCCGCTGGTATCTTTGATCATCAGGGCAGTCAACCGGACCAAGATCGTCAACAGAAAGAGCTTAAAGCATATCAAAGGAGGCTTTTTTCTCTACGGCAACCATACGCATTGGAGCGACGGCTTTCTGCCGCACGTCATGGCATCGCCCCGGCGCACGTATGTGATCGCGGGGCCGGACGCTGTTTCCATCAAGGGGCTGCGCAGCATTGTAACGATGCTGGGCGCAATTCCGGTGCCCACGCAGCCCAAAGCGCTGGGGCCGTTCTCTGATGCGGTGAAGCAGCGGTATAAGGAGGACTCCTGCGTCGCCATCTATCCGGAGGCACACATCTGGCCGTATTACACCGGCATCCGCCCGTTCCCGCCCACGTCGTTTCTGTATCCTGCGGAGCTGGGCGCGCCCGTGGTGGCGATGGTGACCCGTTACCGGGAGCGCAAAGGCCGGGGAAACAAGCTCAAAAAACCGGCGCGCACCGTGATACTGAGCGACCCAATATACCCGAAACTGGGGCTGACCGTCCGCCAGTCTCAGCTGGACCTGCACCGCCGCGTGGCCGAATTCATGTACGAATGTGCCGGGCTGCCGGGAAACTTTGAGTATGTGGAGTACAGACAGCGCGAAGCGGGGCTGCTGCCTCCGCAGACCGAGAAGCGGCAGGGCTGTTCGCCGGCCGCAAGGACCACAACCGGTGCGGCGCTGTGGGACAGCTGTTTGTAACAGGCATTGAATCTGTCAGATTGAATTTGAAACATAAAAAAACGCCCTCATAGACGAAGGCGTTTTTTGTATGCTTGTTATCTCTTGGAGAACTGGGGCGCACGGCGGGCCGCTTTGAGGCCGTATTTCTTTCTTTCCTTCATGCGCGAGTCTCTGGTGAGGAAACCGGCTTTTTTGAGCACGGGGCGCAGTTCCGGTTCCGACTTGACAAGTGCGCGGGAGATGCCGTGGCGGATAGCGCCAGCCTGACCCGTGTGGCCGCCGCCCTTAACGTTGACAGCGACATCGTACTTCGCAAGGGACTCGGTGAGCACCAGCGGAGACTTCACCAGCATCCGCAGCGTCTCATAGCCGAAATAATCGTCGATAGACTTTTTGTTGACGAGAAGCTTGCCGGTGCCGGGCGAGAGGATCACGCGCGCCACAGAGCTCTTCCGTCTGCCTGTTCCTAAAAAATGTAACTTAGCCACAATTCATATCCTCCTGTCAGCCTTCCAGCTGCAAAAGCTCGGGCTTCTGCGCTGCGTGGTTGTGCTCGGATCCTTTGTAGACACGGAGCTTGGTCAGCATCTGCCGTCCGAGTTTGCTCTTGGGCAGCATGCGGCGAACCGCTTCCATCATCGCGAATTCCGGCTTGGTTTCCATCAGGTGAACGTATTTCGTCTCCTTCATGTGACCCATGTAACCCGAATGCTGGCGATAGATCTTCTGTTCGAGCTTCTTGCCGGTGAATACAGCTTTCTCGACGTTGATGATGATCACGTAATCACCCGTATCGACATGCGGCGTAAATTCCGGCTTGTTCTTGCCGTGCAAGATGGACGCAACCTGACTTGCGATGCGACCGAAGACCATGCCTTCAGCGTCCACAAGGTACCATTTGCGATCCACAGAGCCGGGCTTTGCCATATATGTTTTCATTTGGCCTTCCTCCTGGCTGTGTCATATTCTTATTTAATATGCTGTTCGTACAGGCCGGGGCTAGTGACCGATAAAAACAG
>JAEWTW010000034.1 GCA_023397655.1 Bacillota bacterium | reverse complement strand
TGCAGACAAGGCTGTTCTACGACGGCCTCGCACAGTTTGTGCCGGTGTTTTCTTCGCAGTATTCCGTCATCGGCATGCTGGTGCTGATGCTCATTATGGCAACATCCCGGCGCGGCCTGTTCTTCGGCAAGAAGCTCAAATTCCCGCAGCGCGCCATGGCGGGCATATCCAAAACACACGGCTATTACATATCCTGGGCGCTGGTGTATACCTTCTGGTTCCATCCGATGGAGGACACATGGGGCCACATACTCGGCTTCTTCTACATGTTCCTGCTGATGGTACAGATGTCCCTGCCGTACACCAAGGCGCACATGAACATGAAATGGATTGCCGTGCTGGAGGGCGCGGTGGCACTGCACGGCACCGTTGTCGCGCTGCAGGCCGGGCAGGCGCTATGGAGCATGTTCCTGTTCGGCTTCACGCTGATGTTTATCGTCACCGGCATGTACGGCGTGGTGCGCTTCAAGTGGCTGCGCATCGCATTCACCGGCGTTTATGTGTTGGCGGCGGTGCTGGTTTACAGCGGCCTCATACCCGGCAAGGACATCTCGCAGATCCACCAGATATTCTGGATACCCGTCATACTTTACGGCCTTGTGTTCGTTGTAGTTTGGCTGTATCAGGGTGTGATGACGCTGTTCCGCAAAAGGAATAAGCCTTCTGCCCCCTCCGCGGACTCCGGATTACCGGCATAACATCAAACCGTTTATCAAAGCAGCGCATCAGTAGTTAAAAGATTTATGGATGCGCTGTTTTCATGCGCATTTCTAAGGCTGCGCCCAGCACACTTAAAACCAGTCAATTGTCCCCATATTTCGCCTTGTTATCGCAAATTCCTGTATATTTTGCGCGGTTTCCTACAGATACGAGGCAAAATCCGCCTGATCTCGCCTCGTCCGCTCGTTGACCAACTGACTGCACACGCATATAATAATTGATTGTGTGAAAATATTTATCTGAAAGGCTGACAGCAACAACCGGCTTCGCCAGGCGCAATGACGCACCTGCGAAAACCGGCCTGACCGCAACAATGAACTTAAGTTTCTTAAAGCAAAACGTCTCGGCACGGCGCAACCTTATCATCGCCGGGCCGATACCTAAAACAATACTGATGCTCTCGCTGCCCGCTCTGCTGATGGGCATCGTGCAGGCGATGATTCCCGTCATCGACGGGCTGTACATCAACAACATCGCGGGAATAGCCGCTGCCAGTGCCGTTACCTACTGCATGCCCATATTCGGCATGATCGTGGGGTTGGCGCAGGGCCTCGGGTCCGCGGGCATGGCGATGATTGGTCAGGCAAACGGCCGCCGCGCCTTCGGCGAAGGCCGCCGCATCGCGGTGCAGCTCATCGTGTTCTCCGCCTCGCTGGGCATCGGCCTCGCGCCCGTGCTTTACGCGCTAGCCTATCCTCTTTCGGCATCGGTGGACGCTGAAATCTCAGCCAATGTGTTTTTGTACCTGTCGCTCTCGTCGCTGCTGATACCCTTCTCGTTCCTTGAAGCCATATACAACGCCATTAAGAACGCCGAAGGCAAGCCGGAGGCCGCTTTCGTGCGTATGGTGCTGCTGCTGATATTGAAGGTGGCGTTCAACGCGCTGTTCATTGCTGTGTTCCGCTGGGGCATCACCGGCGCTGTGATGGCGTCGCTGGCCTCAGGCGTGCTGATCACCGGCTGGATGTATTTGGAGCTGTTCATCAAGAAGAGCGAAAGCCGCCTCTCGCTCGCCGGTTTCCGTTTCGACCGTGGCATACTCAAGGACCTGCTGCGCATCGGCGCGCCCACCATGCTGTCCAACGTGATATTGTATCTTGGTTTTTGTCTCATCAACAACGAGGTGCAGCAGTACGGTGCGGACGTGCTGAACGGGCAGGGCATTGCGAACAACATTGTGTCCGTCTGCTTCATACTGCCGTCCTCATTCGCCGCCGCCGTGACCACTATGGTGAGCATGAACGTGGGCGCGGGTCAGGGGCTGCGTGCGCGCAGCGTCACCTGGGTGGGCTGTTTGATGAGCGCCGTCACAGCGGTGCTGCTCATCGCCGTCATCGTGCCCGCATCGTCCGCCCTCACCGTGCTGTTCACGCGGGATCCCGCTGTGCTGGATGTCGCCAACAAGGCGCTGCACATATACACCTATGCTGTCGTGGGCTTCGGCGTGTGCATGACGCAGCTCGGCGCATTCATCGGCCTTGGGCGTACGCGCATCAACCTTGTCGCCAGCGTGCTGCGCGTTTGGCTGCTGCGCTACATGTTCATACTCTTAACCGAGCAGTACCTCGGCGTCTACTCGGTGTTCTGGGGCAACCTGTTCTCCAACTGCGTTGCCGCCATCATCACCACCGTGATGGTGCTTCGCGTCAACTGGACGGATATAAAGCCGCTGGCGGAGCGCATGCCCCGCAGCGTCGGCGCGCCGGAAAAGCGCGCGGCGTAAGAATCTCAGTCAGTCGGAAGTCATTTTTGAAAGAATGGTTCAGCTTTGCCTACCAGCCTTTTTGTCGTGTCATCCAGCAATACTGTATCAGCATTAACTCTTAATCAGATAAAATCAACAGAGTTTGGAGTAGAGCGGATAATAAATATTTCACGAGGTAATATTATGAAAGAATTATCTGTAAATGAAAAACAAGAATTACTTGATCGGTTTGGGAAAAGAGTAATTGAGCATGTCAGAGATATTTCGCTTAAAATTTCAATGGACATTGTAAAAGGGGCAACTAAAAATCCAATAAAAAAAGAGCAGTATTCAAACCTTTCAAACCTTTCAAAGGAAGAAAAAGAGAAAGTTTGCGATTTGCTTTCTGAAACAATAACGGACACCATTTATAATTTTTTAGATATGTTTGAAGCTTACTCAAATGAAATGAAATTGTGCGTTTCTATTGAAACGGATGAGTATGACCTGTGTACAATTTCTGAAAAGATGGGTGGGGAAATTGCATTTCAGGATGAAGATGGCTGGATTCAAAAATTCTCTAATGTTGGCCGATTTGTCCTTTAGAATCACTCGGACCTGTGTGACAAATAACGACTCTTTTCGTCGCAACTGAAAGGATGCCAAATTTAGCAGTGTATTCGGACCAGCAATGGAATGGGGTACCTTATCATTAACACCGGCTTTGTTGTTTTGTTTTTCTCTTTTGCTTTTGCGCCCAAACATTTTATATACCCCCCTTGCGTTTATATATTATATCAATGGTGTTGGTTGGTAACAATACAACATTCTGCATACATACATATCTTTCAGGCTGAAGTTTTGACGAATACGAACCCCCAACCTCCTTCACATTGACAATAAGTTGCATCGTGGTATGGTATTGTTATGGTATCTGTTGGAATTAACCCCACAAAGGAGCGCCACCCATGAAAAAGGTTATCATCATCGGCGCCAGCAGCGGCATCGGGCGCGAGCTGGCGAAGCTGTATGCGCGGGAGGGCTGTGCGGTCGGCATCACGGCGCGGCGGATGGAACTCCTAGAGCCACTGGCACAGGAACTGGGCGCAAACGTTCAGGCGGCGCGGATGGACGTATCCCTGCCCGAGGAAGCCGCCAGCCTGCTGGATGCACTTATACAGTCACTGGGCGGCATGGATTTGCTCATCATCAGCGCGGGCACCGGCCACATCAACCCCGGCCTCGAGTGGTCATACGAAAGCGATACCATCAACGTGAACGTGCGCGGTTTCACCGCTCTCGCGGATGCCGCCATGCAGTATTTCCTGCGGCAGGGTGCGGGGCATCTCGCCGCCATTTCCTCCGTCGCCGCGCTCCGCGGCAGCGCAAACAGCCCGGCATATAACGCGTCCAAGGCGTATATGTCCAGCTACATGGAAGGGCTGGCGTGCAAGGCCAAAGCATCCGGCAATACCATCGCCGTCACCGACATCCGGCCCGGCTTCGTGGACACCGCGATGGCGCAGGGCGACGGGTTGTTCTGGGTCGCGCCGCCCGAAAAAGCAGCCCGGCAGATTGCACGCCTCATTGAGCGGCGCAGGCTCCGCGGCTATGTCACCAAAAGGTGGGCGTTAGCCGCCTTTTTGCTGAAGATACTGCCGAAGCGGCTGTACGTGTCGCTGTTTAAAAACAGCTGAGAGCAGAGGCGCGCATATGCCCTCTGCCGCTCAAAGGTTATATCCTTTCCTCCATCCGCCTATCTTCTCGTTTCATTCGGTCCCCGCTGTGTTATCTTAATATGCTGCTGCCGTATGACGCCATCGCGGAGGGCGCACCCGGCCTGCCGGAAAACAAGGACGATACCATCATCGTATACTGCCGCAGCGGGCGGCGCAGCGCCATTGCCGCACAGACGCTGGCGCAGCTAGGCTACACCCGCATACTCGACCTCGGCAGCATAAAGGACTGGCCATACGGCACCGTGTCATAAACATATCGGCTGCCGCCGTAAAACGGTATCGACACGCGCCTGCCTCTGTGCAGGCCTTTTTATTTTCAAAAAAGCGCAGTTTGATTCTGAAGCGCCGCTTTGTGACATGCTCACTTTATCAGCCGCTGCATTTCAGGCTATACTTGATAAAAAAGGAGGTACAGGCTATGAAAAGAGTTTTGATATACATGGCGCTGGCAGCGGTGCTCATTTTCTCCGGCTGCGCACCTGGCGGCAACGCTCCCACGGCAACGGCAGCCGAAGCACCGGCGCAGACGACACCTGCCGACAGCACGACAAAGGCTCCGGCTGACCCCGCCGAAACAACAGCGACTGAGTCCGGGGCGAAAGCGCAGAAAATAACGCCCGATGACGCCCGCGCGCTTATCGGAACGGAAGGTGTGACGCTGCTGGACGTACGCGCCAAATACGAATACGACGAAGCACATATTGACGGCGCGTTACTGCTGCCCTACGACACCATCACCGCCGATTCTCCCGAGCTGCCAGCAGACAAGAACAGCACCATCATCGTGTACTGCCGCAGCGGAAGGCGCAGCGCCATCGCCGCAGACACGCTGACGGCGCTCGGATACACGAATGTTTACGACCTCGGCGGCATACAGGACTGGCCGTACGAGACGCTGACGGGCGCGTCATAGTGCAAGGTACACAAGAAACACAAAGCAAGCGGAACTTCATCACGTGTTCCGCTTTTTTATTTGCTAAATTCCGGGCTGTATCTTAAGCCTCTCTTGCCCGCCGCTTCACCTTATGCTCTGCTGGAAGCAGAACACGTTGTACGGGTCGTACATGCGTTTGACACGCCGCAGGCGCGCGGCGTTGCCGCCGTAATACGCCCGCATATAGTCCTTTAAATTGCTGTACGGGAAATTGATATACGACCCTGCCGTTGCTCTTGCAAGCGGCGGAAAGTTTTTATCCACCCATCCGATGTTCACGTCCTCGTACCGGTCCTCCTCCCACACGGACTGCAGCAGCGCAATATACGGCGCGTCGCGGAAGAAGAACGCCGTCTCATGCTGACCCTTGTCCGCCACCGCTCCGCCCAGCATATACAACGAATATGCCGTGAACACAGAGCCTTCCGGGTAATCGCGCAAGCTGTTTACAAAGCGCCGGATGTCATCGCTCTCCAGCGGCTGCTTTACGTAGCGCCCGGTGGACTTGAACTTCTCGGACGGCGGATAGCTGTCTTCGATGGTCTGTATGGCGTCGAAGAACGTGGTGCCCTCAAACAGCGCCATACAGCCGGGCAGCGACGCCAGCGGTTCCACCGCCTCCGCCGCTTCCTCCGGCGTGCCGAAGAACAGGCCGCGGCTGTATACCGCGTATCCCTCTCCCTCCGCATGGTAGATGGATGCCTGCAGCGTCACCCGCTCGTCCGCAGCCGGCGTCCAGCGCTGCCATGTCTCCCAGAACAGCGTCTGCTGCGCCGCGCCGGCATCCGGGTAATACAGCTGCACATACGTCACCACCTCCGGCTTAAAGTCCGGCAGCCGGTAAGTGAGGCCCGTCACCACGCCGAAGTTGCCGCCCCCGCCGCCGCACAGCGCCCAGTAAAGGTCCTGGTTGCAGTGAGAGTTCGCCGTCACATTACGTCCGCACGCGTCCACCAGCTCCGCCGATACGAGGCTGTCGCATGTCAGCCCCAGCAAGCGGCACGAGAGCCCCCAGCCGCCGCCCAGCGTCAGGCCGGACACGCACACCGTGGGGCATGTGCCGCTCGGAAACGCGTACCCAAGAGGCCCCACCGCGTCATACAGCGCCCGGTTGCTTGCGCCGCCCTCCGCATGCACCAGACCGTCCTCCACCGTCACACTGTTCATGCGGCTCACGTCGATCACCAGCGCGCCGTTACCGGTGGAATAGCCCTCATAGTGGTGGCCGCCGCCGCGCAGCCGTATTGGTGCGCCCTGATTCAGCGCCCACTCGATGCTGCGGGACACGTCCTTTCGGTTCTCACAGTACACAATGGCCCGCGGAAACCTCTGTATACGCCTGTTCCACTCCTGACGCGCCTCATTATATTCCGGATCGCCCGGCGTTATGATATCGCCTTTGATACCGTAAATTCTTTTGTTTGCCACACACATACCTCCAGCTTCCAGCTCTTTTCACAAAGTTAAGGGACTGTATATACTATGTGTGTGTGTATAGTTATGGTGACAGCCGCAGGCATAAAAACAGAGGCCAGCATAGCTGCTGCCTCCGTAGCTTGCATCCGGATCATTCATCACGGTGTCATCTCGAACGGCTGGGTCAGCTCCGCACCGCGGGTTCACTGCTCATCCGGCTGCAGTCTCGGTGCCGTTATGCATTTTAAGACAACGGCAGCCGTATCACAAACTCGGAGCCTTGTCCCAGACCTCCGCTGTAGGCGGCGATGCTTCCCCCATGCATCTCGGCAATGCCCTTTGTAATGGAGAGCCCCAGGCCCAACCCGCCGCCGGATCTGTCCAGCGTCATATCGGCTTGAACGAACGGCTGGAACAGTTGTGATATCAATTCGGGGCTTAAGCCCATTCCGTTGTCTTTGACGCTGATGACCGCCTGCTTGTTTTCCCGGCAAACGCTGAGCAGAACTTCTCCCCCGGTCGGTGTATATTTTTGGGCATTGTGCAGCAGATTACCGATGATCTGTTTGATCCGGACTGTATCGGCATCAATAAAAATGGGTGCAGTGCAGATTCTGGTGTGCAGCCCCACCCCCTTCTCGTCGAACAGCGCCCTTTGCTCTTCCGCTGTGGACAATACGAGGCTGCTCAGTTCCAGCACCTCTTTTTTCAGTTCTATCCTGTTGTTGGAAATGCGCGTCAGGTCAAGCAGGTCATCCACCAGCGCGCAAAGCTGGCGCATTTGGCGGCTTAATATTTCATTGGTCTTCTGAATCTGCTCTTCGCTCTGAGTCAGCCCCAGAATTTCAAGTCCCGTTGATATGATGGCCAGCGGATTTCGGAGTTCATGGGACAGAGCGCTGATAAACTGATTCTTATTGCTGTCGGTTTCTTTCAGCACCTCTACCAGCTCCAGTGCTTTTTTCTCGCTTTGATGCAGCGCCTCTCCAATCTTTATCCGCTCGATCACGTTCGCCGCCTGACGAGACAGCAGGTCCAACACCCTCAATTGGCGCTCGTCAAACACATGCGGTGATTTGTAGTGAGTTGACATTATACCCAGCAGCTTACCCGAAACGCTGAACATCGGCGTGGACTGAGTGCATACCATGCCCTCGTCAAGCATGAACCGGCGGTTGTCCTCATCGAATAACGTGCTGTGCAAAATATCGTCTGCGATGATCCTCGCCTTTTGCTCCTTTGCCCGGGCGCATATCATGCTCTCATCGGATATCCTCTGATAGCGGCGAATGAATTCATCGCTGTATCCTTTATGGGCGACAATTTCCAGCGTTTTTCCGTCATCGGCTACCATCTGCATGTTTCCGCAGTCCGCATCCGTCAATAATATTGCCGCATCCATGATATCCGCATACACAAGCTGTGCATCATCCTCTTTAATGAAACGGGTGTTGATCTTGTGGAAAATGCTCAGCGCATCTACCTCGGCAGCGAGGCTTTCACTTAATTCTGAAAGCTGTTTCCTGCTGCCGCTCAGGGCATCCGCTTTTTGTTTCCGCTCAGTGATGTCAGTGGAAATGCCGGCTACCCCGTAAATCCTGTTCTGAGCATCGTGCAGCGGGAATTTTTTGGAAAGCCACGTCAGCGATCTGCCTTTTATATGGCTGTTCTCCTCAAACTCCAGCGTCCTGTTTTCCTCTATTACCTGATGATCATTATTCTCCTGCTCTTCGGCATCTTCCTTGGGCATAAACTCATGACGTCTCTTCCCAATCATCTGAGCCGGAGTGGTATCATGCAGCTCTGCGAGGGCGGTATTCGCCAACGTAAAGCGCTTCTCCTGATCAATGGCATAGATGATGTCCGGCGTGTTATCAATGATGCTCTGGATCTGTCTATGAGATGCGATCAGCGCCTCTTCAGCCTCCCTTTTCTTGGTGATATCCTGAATCGTACCCATAACTCCCGGTGTGCTCCCGAATAATATGGACGCGCCTCCCATACTGCCCCAAACTGCCGTTCCGTCTTTTTTTCTGAGTTTAGCTTGAAAATCCGTGATGTTTCCCTTCTGCTTCAATATATCCAGCCAGGCCTTTCTATCTTTATCAATCCACCACATGTCGGTTGCCTTCTTGCCGACCATCTCTCCTCGTTCATAACCAAGTATTCGCTCAAAGGCCGGGTTGGTGTAGCGCAGTATGCCATCCATCGTACTGAATCCGACTCCAATCGGTGTGGATTCGCTGAGCGTTTTGAACCTGATTTCGCTCTCTTTGAGCGCTTCCTCCATTTTCTTGCGCTCTGTGATGTCGGTATGGATGATGAACATTGAAATTATCTTCCCATTCTTATCTTTTATAACGCGGCCATTTGCCATCACATCGATCACATAGCCGTCTTTGTGCTTATAACTGGCCTCTCCGCGCCACCATCCCTGCTCGAGGGAATCCTTAACAGCTTGCTCGCGGCTTACCCCACCGTCATAGTAAATCGGCGTAAACAGCTGCGTTAAATTCCGACCCATGGCTTCCTCTTCCCGCCATCCGTAAAGGGTCTCAGCCCCCTTATTCCAAAAGATCACATTTTGGTTTATATCAACCGCAAAGATGGCTTCTCCCAAGCTCCCTGCAATGCTGCTATGGAGATGTAGCGCCTCCTCCATTCGCTTGCGCTCCGTAATATCGCTGGCTGCTCCAAACCATTCCTTGATATCGCCATTATCCTCAAAAAGAGGAATAGCCCGGGAGAATGTCCAGCCAACGCTCCCGTCCGCCCGCAGCACCCGGTGTTCAAGCTCAAACGTCCTCTTGTCGCGAATGCACTCGTCAACGACGCTGAGTACAAACGCCTGATCCTGCGGGTGTATGTACTTGTCCAGCCACTCTGGGTCCGGGTCCCGGGTATCTTCAAGGAAGCCGCGCCCGTAAAGCTCGGACATGGTTTTCCAGTCGGGGCTCATGCGATAGATAACGTCCGAGGTCGCCTTCATCAGCGCAAGCAGCCTCTCCTCGCTTTGCCTGATTCTTTCATACGGCTCGTTTAAAGACTTGAACTTATTCATAATATTTTTCCTCAAGAAACTTTACTGAATCGCAAAAGGGATACACGTAAGGTTTGAATTAAATGTTTGGTACAGGATTATTATAACATAAGTCTATGGTGTCATAAGATATTTAAGTAAATTAAATTAAAGACAGACAAAAGATATCTTGGCCTTTCCGGTATGCAGAAATATACACGGTTGCCCACAATCTTCTTGTTCACTTACCCGCCGGATGTACCGATATTATATTCAAATAACCGTTTTTATTTTGTGAAATAAGGGGAGGTAAAATGAAAACACCTAAAAAGAAAAAAGAAAAGGCGGGCAGGTCATCACTCCGAAAAAGAACTCTGCTCATATTGCTGCCTGTCATATTTGTCGCGCTGGCTGCAGTCAGCATACTGGGATACCAAAGCTCCTACAGCATCAATACCCAGGAGATCCATGCCAAGATGGATGCCCGGCTCGACTCCGTCATCAACGACGTGGAGCAGTCGCTCACCAACCACAGCCGCGTCGTGGAGTCCCTGGCCAGAACAACAGAAAAAGTGGGTCTCAAACTGCAGAGCGCCGACTACGCTACGCTGCTCAAGGGCACCGTCAGCGTCAACGAGGAGACGTTCGGAAACGGCGTGTTCTTTGAGCCTTACGCATTTAAGAGCAGCATGCAGTTCTTTGGCCCCTATGCCTACCGGGACGGAGACAGCTATGCCTACACCGAAGACTACAGCTCAGCGGACTACAATTATCCGTCGTGGGAATGGTATACGGTGGGCAAGGAGATTACAGAAGGGGTTGCCTGGTCCGCCCCGTATTATGACGAGGTCACCGGCATTACCATGCTGACCGCCACCGCGCCGCTCTTTGGTGAAAACGGAGAATTTATCGGCGTCGCGACCGGCGATATCGACCTCAGCAACCTGCAGCAGATGATCGCCGGCATAGAAGTCGGCAAGAGCGGGTACGCGGTGCTGACGGACGCTTCCGGCCTGTATCTCGCAGGCGTGGACGCGGAGAAGATCATGACGCAGAACATGCTGGAAGACAGCGATTCCGGCCTGAAAGCCGTCGCGCAGACGATGCTGTCCAACCCTGAGGGTTCAGTCGAAATATCAAATGCGAATGGCAATAACGACGTTTACTATGCCCATATACCTGAAACCGGCTGGGTGCTGGCGCTCGTGCTGCCGCATGCCGAGCTGTTTGAGTCGCTCAGCGGTCTGCTTATACAGCTGCTGATCATACTGGCTGCCGCGCTCGCGCTGGTATTTGCGCTCATATTTGTGACCGTCCGCAGCATCACGAAGCCGCTGGCCGCCGTTACCGGCCTGATGCAGCGTGCCGCAGCGGGCGACTTTAGCAATGAAGTGGACGAGAAGTACAAAAGGCTCAGGGACGAAACGGGTGAACTCATCGCCGCCTACAGCGCCATGGTGGAAAACAAGCAGACCGCCGCGCTGTCGGACGAGAAGATACGGCAGTATGAGACCGGCGAGGTGGAAAAACTGCTTGAAAGCCTGACGGCACTGTCGGACGGCAACCTCGGCCACCAGTATCACGCCGAGCAGACACAGGATGCTTTGCTGGCGGACAGCGTCAGCATGTTCAGCCAGATCAGCGGCAGATACAACGAAAGTGTACAGGAGATCAGCGCGTATATCCGCGAGATCGACGAGGCGCTGGACGCAGTATCCCGCGGCGAACTGGACATGGAAATCACCAGCGGGTTCAAGGGCGACTTCGTACAGCTGCGGGATTCTGTCAACAGCATCATCCGCTCGCTGAACCAGACGCTTGCCGAAGTCAGCCAGGCGGCGGATCAGGTCTCGACTGGGTCGCTGCTCGTGTCAGACGGCAACCAGACCATTTCGCAGGGCGCCACCGAACAGGCCAGCGCCATCGAAGAGCTCACATCCAGCCTGACGCAGATTGCCGCGCAAACCCGCCAGAACGCGCTGAACGCGAACAAGGCCAACGAGCTCTCCGTGTCGGTGAAAAGCGACGCCGTGAAGGGCAACGAGCAGATGAAGGATATGCAAAAAGCCATGCAGGACATCTCCGTCTCCTCCGGCAGCATATCGAAGATCATCAGGGTGATCGACGACATCGCGTTCCAGACCAACATACTGGCTCTGAACGCCGCTGTGGAAGCGGCCCGTGCCGGTGCGCATGGCAAGGGCTTCGCGGTGGTCGCCGACGAGGTGCGCAACCTCGCCGCCAAGAGCGCAAACGCCGCCAAGGAAACGACGGCACTGATCGAAGGCTCGCTCACCAAGGTGGAAGCGGGCACAGCGCTGGCAGACACAACTGCGCTGGCGTTTGAAAACATCACAACCGGCATCGATAACGCTGTGGAGCTGATCGGCGGCATTGCCGACGCGTCGGGCCAGCAGGCCACCGCCATCACACAAGTGAACCGCGGCATCGAGCAGCTGTCGCAGGTGGTGCAGAGCAATTCAGCCGTTTCCGAGGAGACAGCCGCCTCCGCCGAGGAGCTTTCCAGCCAGGCGGAGACGCTAAAAGGCCTGGTGGGCCAGTTCCGCCTGAAGCAGGAAAACGGCGGCGCAGCCAGCCCGCTGCCCGAAGCCAAGAAGCTGCCCTCAGGCAGCAGCGGCGAGTATGCCGACAACGACTTCGGAAAATACTGAAAGAATCTATACCAATGATAAAAGCCGGTGCTGCCATACAAACAGCACCGGCTTTTTATATCTGTTGATCCTTCATTGTGCACAGGACGCAGACCCCTGTACGCGTCAAAATACTGGCTTATAGCTTTTTCTGCCGGGCAAGATTCTCGCTGTAGCCCACGTCCGCGTCCAGTCCGAAAAAACCGAAGATGTCCCTTTTGATATCGGCTAACTTCGGATTGCGCAGATCATAGCTGACATTCCAAAGATACCTTGTGTTCCAAAAGGCCTCATTGGAGCCTTCCTCCACGCACCGCCTCATGACGGGAATATCGCTCAAAGCGTCCAGACTCCAGCCGATGCCGCTGTAGCTGTATGGGTTTTCTGCTCTGTAATGCTTAGGATCCTGCGTGCTTTCATCATAAAGGTATTTGCTGAATTTTGATATGTTTGTTTTTTTACTGATCAGACCGTACTGCAGATAGACGGTGTCCTTATCCATCCAGTCGATGCTGCGCCCGTACGCGATAGGAAACTCCAATTCCTCTGCCATAAGTTCCCGGTTTCCGATGATGCTGTAGTCACCGTAATAAAACCGGTTGTCCATGATTTGGTGGGATGGAAACGCGCCGCAAGCTGCCAGCACGTCGATATCCTCATGCGGCGTACTGCTGATCCGGTGATAAACCTTAACGATCAGCGGCCTGCCCATAAAGCTCAGCCCGGGGTTGTTGTCATCAAAGCTCTCGTCCTTGCGGAGCCTCCCGATATCCAGCAGTATCCGCCCGAAGCCGTACTCGCGCCGGCCTATTTTGAATCTGAAGAAATCGCCCTCACGGAACTTACAGTGTTGTCTCCCGGCGTGTCTGAATCGCTCGATTTCCGCCAGGTCTTCCTCTGTCGATTCGGCCATCCACTCGTCCAGCCACGCACGCAGCCCGTCAAACCCGTTCCATTCGCGCTCGTGGCCGCCGCCTTCATAATAGGTGGTTTGCGTGGTGAAACTGGCGATTTTGGGTTGCCCATAACTGTATGCGAAATAGACGCCGACGCTGGAACACTTCTGCACCGTCGCCAGCGTCAGCTTTTTGGCCTTTCCGCGCGCCGTTTTGGGCAGTAGCACGCTGCGATTTTCCGCCGTCGCTTCGTCCATACTGCATTCAATATATTTATCTTCCGTTACTTCGATGGACTTTCGGATAATATCACCGTCGAAATACAGGTAATACCCATTGGCCAGCCGAACCAGCTCCCAGCCGGGCTCCACCGTCTCCAGCCCCAGATATTTTCTATGGGTATTCGTCAGCTCAAACAACATGGCTGCACCCCCTGCCTGTCAACCCGCTACTTCAGCAGCTCCGCAAACGCCGCCGCCACCTTGGGCAGCTCTTCGCTGATCATGATGTTCTGCGGACACTTGTCCTCGCAGGCGCGGCAGGCGGTGCACGATGTTGCGGCGGCCTCCTTGCCCTCCCAGCCGATGAAGTGCTTGAACGATGTGTTGCCGTAAGCCGGGTCGTCGTACGCCGCGAGGTCGTTGTACGCGGTGAAGTTGCGCGGTATGTTGACGCCGAACGGGCACGGCAGGCAGTAAGCGCAGCCGGTGCACGGCACGGCAATCAGTTTCTCAAACGTCTCTTTCGCCTCTGTGATCACCTTGCGGTCCGCGTCCGTCACCGAACCCGCTGTGAACGCATTGGCATAGGCGAGGTTGTCCTCCACCTGCTGCATCGTGCTCATTCCGGAAAGCACCGTGGATACGGAGTCCATGTCCCACAGATAGTCCAGCGCCCACTGCACCGGCGTGCGGCTGCTGCCGCTCTGTTCAAACACTGCCGTCACCTTGTCCGGCGGGTCGGCCAGCTTGCCGCCCATCAGCGGCTCCATGATCACCACGCCGATGCCCTTTTGCTCCAGCGCCTTAAGCCCCTTCATACCAGCCTGATGCTGCTCATTGAGGTAATTGAGCTGTATCTGCCCGAACTCAAAGCCATCCCAGCCGTTCAGTATCTCATCAAACGCCGGGTAGTTGTCGTGGAACGAGAAGCCGATGTGCCCGATCTTGCCCGCCTTCTTCGCGCGCTCCGCCTTGCCGATCAGGTCAAACTTCTGCACCACGTTGCGCCACGTGTCCGAGGACAGCGAGTGCAGCAGGTAGAAATCGATGTGCTCGTCATCCAGGCGCCTGAGCTGCTCGTCCAGAAACTTATCGAAGTCGCCTTCCTTCTGTATGAAGAATACCGGCGACTTGTCCGCGACGTACACCTTTTGGCGGTAGCCGTCCTTGAGCGCCTTGCCCAGCGCCACCTCGCTGACTCCCCCGTGATACGGATACGCCGTATCCATATAGTTCACGCCGTTGTCGATGGCGTGGCGGATCATGCGCGCCGCTTCCTCAAAGTCCACGTTTTTGCCCGTGTTGCCGCCGCCTATCACGGGCAGCCGCATGCACCCGAACCCCAACGCCGATACCTTTTTATCCGTTTTACCAAATTGCCTGTATTGCATTTGCGTCTCCTCAAAACTTGATTGATATATTGTACCATATCCGGCTCCGCGTATCCACCTGCACCGCATTATGAATAAATTCATAAGAATCATAAATCTGTGCCATTTCCCGCCATGCTCATATATGGTACACATATCTTATCAATGAGTCAGCTGGAAAGGGAGGTGTGCCATGATGCAGAGAAAGGCGTGGAGCGGCAGGTTCAGCGGCAAGACCGCCATCGTGACGGGCGGAGCCGCGGGCATCGGCCGGGCTGTGGTGGAGGAGCTGTGCCGCGAAGGAGCTGCCGTGTGTTTTTCCGACCTCAGCGGCAGCGGTGCGGATGTCGAGGCGTCGCTGGCCGCGATGGGATACGACGTCCTCTTCTGCCATGGTGACATGCAGGACGAGGCGTTCTGCAGACAGATCGTGGAGCGGACGGTGCAAAGGTGGGGCCGCGTGGACCATCTCGTTAACAACGCTTTCTCGTTCACCGCTAAAGGAATGGACGCCACGGCGCGGGACTGGGAGCGCAGTTTCTTTGTGGGGCCGGTGGGATACGCGCGCATGGTGCAGTTCTGTGCGCCTGAGATGATCCGTCAGGGCGGCGGCTCCGTGGTGAACATGTCCAGCATATCCGCCCACATCGCGCAGATCAGCCGCTGGACGTACAACGCGGCCAAGGGCGCGGTGCATACGCTGACCCGCTGCCAGGCGCTGGACCTCGCGAAACACAACATCCGCGTGAACAGCATCAGCCCCGGCTGGGTCTGGACGAGCGAGGTGGAAAAGACAGCCATGCTGGACGGCGGCGGCTACGAAAAATGGGGCCCCGTCTGGGGCGAATACCACATGCCGGGGCGCATCGGCCAGCCCGTGGAGTGCGCCGGTCCCACACTGTTCCTGCTCAGCGACGATGCGTCTTTCATCACCGGAACCGACCTGCCCGTGGACGGCGGCTACCTCGCGATGGGCCCCGAGGGTGTCGGCAAAACGACGGTCAACGCCGGCTCGGACTGAAAGCGCGAAAGCCTCTGCACACGCGGCCACCGTCCTGTTGTTAACATCAGTAAAGCCCTGTATAATGCTTATTATCACAGCTATCGGGAGGAACTGATGGACACAAATATGATCGGTATGTGCGGCGCGTACTGCGGCTTTTGCGAATGGAAGGACAAAACGAATTGCCCCGGCTGCCAAGTCTGCGCGGGCAAGCCGTTCTGGGGAGAATGCGCCATAGCCACTTGTGCGATACGCAGCGGCCATCCCCACTGCGGGCATTGTGAGCAGCTGCCCTGCCCGCCGCTGAAAGACGCCTTCAGCCATCCGGAGCACGGTGACCGCGGCGAGCGTCTGATGAACCTGAAGAGCTGGGCGCAGGGTGATGAAACGTGCCTGCGTCTGAGGACGCTGCCTGAGGAATAAAAAAGCCAAAGCAATGTGTCCTTGGCTGTGATTTACGTTATGAACAGTTCAGCAATAATGACGGGCGCATTTATCAAGGGTAAGCACGGGTTTGCGCCGCCGCTCAGCGCCGTTCCAGCTCCAGCAGACGCTGCTTGACGGCAAGTCCCGCTGCGTATCCCTCCAGCGACCCGTCCGCCCCCACCACCCGGTGACAGGGTATCATCACCATGATGGGGTTTTTGTTGTTGGCCATGCCCACGGCACGGCTGGCTGACGGCCGCCCGATGGCCTGCGCAACCTGCTTGTAGCTTCTGGTCTCGCCATACGGTATATCCTGCAGTGCGCGCCACACCAACTGCTGGAATTCGGTACCCTCGGGGCGCAGCGGCACGGTAAACTTCGTCCGCCTTCCGGTGAAATATTCCTCCAGCTGCACCGCCGCCATAACTGCCAGCGCGTTGCTGCCCTGCCCCACCGCCAAATCCGGCGCTCCCCAACTGACCCGTGTTACCGCATCGCCGTCCGCCGTTATCGCAACACGCCCCCAGCTGGTATCGTAAACGGACGTGTTTTCCACCGGCGTGGTGATTTTCATGATGATGGCCTCCTGATGATATGAAACGTGCTCGTACAGTCTTGATTATAGAATGAATGTATACGTCATATTGACCGCCAGCTAATTTCACGTGGCTAGCTGCCAGATCTTCCTCATTTACTACTATTTTCTTATGATGATACATTATGTAATTCTTTATATATTAGGTGAAATTAGGCGACGCGGCTACAGGTGGCGCGGCAACCTTAGCTACCAATCATAATATATTGATTCTACAATCCATTAATATTCTTTTTACAATTATATTAATCGTGAAATCAGGGTTGTCTCGATAATAGGTGAAGCCTTTATATTCACTTTGCTGCTTAGTTTCCTCATTCTTTTTTCTAATATCCTCAGCATTTTTAACTGCACCAATTACATCTTGAAGTTGAATTTTCGAGAGTATGCTTTTAAATTCATGTTCATTTTTGTATTCGTCTATATATTGATAATTTGTTCCAAATGCAGAATTAATAAAATCTCTGTAGTTCCTTCGATGCGCAACGGGTGATATAAATTGTTTTTTATGTAAAGCCATCCATAAGTCAAATGTAAAATTACTATATCCTAGCGAAAACTCTTTTATACACTTTGTTGTTCGGCACTCAGTTCTTATATCTTTAAGTTCTGAGAGAGCTGACAAGAATTTTCTAGTATGTTCACCATCATTGCTTTCGTAATCACAAATTTGAAAAACTACAGCTTCCTTGTAGCTACTTAATGATAAGCTTTTTAAAACACTTTTAGGTGTTTTCCCACGCTTAACATCAAATGAAACTCTGAATCTTGCATCTTCAGAGTGGTTGATCAGGTTTTTCAAATGCTCAAAATACCACTCTTCCGTTTCACCTTCAACAGATAAATGGTAGCTTTTTTGCGGCTTAATCTTCTTCATCATTATCATTTTCCTGCATTATCGCTTCGAAAACTGGGGAAAAATCAACATTCTTAATGGCACCATATTTACTAATGAAATATTTCTCCATATAGTTTTCAGTATTTCTCACACTACCCACCCCACTTGTGCCAAAATCCGATAATGAATAGTGAATTGACGTACCCTTCTCTTCATCTTTCTCAACAAACTTGATCTCGTCTCTTCTAAAAGTATTTCTATTTAAGAATACCGGATTATGTGTATTAAATATTAACTGAGCACCTTTCTTATTTATCTCATCGTTGTGAAAAACATTAACAATGCTCATTATAGCCATTGGATGCACTGAAGCATCAAACTCATCAATTATTAAAGTCTTCCCATATTGTATCGCTTCTCTAAGCAAAGGGAATATATTGATAAACCGAACAGTACCATATGATTCAAATGCTCCAGTTCTTATCGCTGTTTCATTCTTTTTACCTTTATTAATTACTGATAATGTTTGAGTTTCGTCTTGATTATCTAATTGCCCAAAAACTATCATATCTGCAGATAAGCCAAATATTCGAGTGGCCTCGTTTAAATCTTTATCAATTAGAAGAGTATTGGTATCATCTTTCTCTTCCCATATTGGTGTAGATTTAACTACATTTGAACTATATATTGTCATTAAATCTTCATCAAACCAATTTAAGAATTGTTCAGTTAACCTACTAGAATATAAATTTTTGAATTTTGTTGTTAAGAATAGTTCATCATCAATAAAATTATTCTTTGAATAATCATAACTAATATCTTTATTAAAATCATTAATAAAATAGTTACTTATTGAATCTATATTATCTACAGTTAATTGCTTTTCATTTTGATTAGTTACATTATATATAAGCTTATCATTCACAACTAATTTTTCCTGCAATATCTTTCTTTCCGCTGATGTCTCCAGAAATTTTCCTAAGTACAATATTAATGTATATTCGTAAGTTTCTTGTTTCCAAAACTTAATTCGAAACTTCACGGGTTTAGCAAAATTATTTTTATAATATGGTATTAACTCCAAATTATTTTTAGCGAAATTAGGGTCTCTATCATTCATATCCGCATTTCGTATATGTCCTCTCTTTATTATACTTTTTAAAGTATCAATAGCCCCAATAAAATTTGTTTTTCCAGAAGCATTCGGCCCATAAATGACAGCAGCCGATAACGACTTGATATTATCGCTATTTCTAACAGATAGTACACTATATTTTAAATCTTGTATCTTTGGTGCCGGCGTCATTTTAAAAATTATTTCATCAGAAAAGCATTTATAATTACTCACTGCAAATTCTAATAACATATTTCCTCCTGTATTTTGCATATATAATGCAAAATCTTAAATAATAATACTACAATTATGCTCAGAAAGTCAAATTTATTACTAGTTTTGTGCAAAATATTTATCATACACAATTACCTTTAATCAGACGGTAGCTTCTGTCGGACGTGCGGCAGGCTCCATAGTGCCGCATCACATGCACCCGCATCGCCCGCCCCATCTTTTTCGCATCGCCGCGCCACATGCCTGCTTATCCCCCATATCCCCCAAACAGATACTCCGTCACGTCCCCTCGCACCTTCCGCGGCTTGAACGCCTCCACCGTTTCATCCCGCATCGGCAGCGGCACGTTCTGACGCCGCGAACACCAGTACCGCAGCGCATCCGGGCTGTGCGTCACGTCGTGCGGCTTCGTCGCCGCGTCGCCGGGTTTCTTGGGGTCGTGCTGCAATAGCGGCAGCGTCCGCAGCAGCGGCGCGCAGGTAGAGAATATCATGAGCTTCGGCTCTCCCTCTTCGGCGCGCAGATATTCCTTCACCGCCAGCCAGCCGTCGATACGGCGGTTGCCCGCCTTCACCAGCGGCACGCCGTTGTCGGCGAATATCTCCGCCGCGCTCATACCCGTGTCCTGACGCCGGCTCCACAGGTCGGGCGGCGCGATCACCTCGCACACCTCCTCGCTGCCCGCGCCAAGCACCGCCTTGGCCGCCATCGCCACCGTCAGATCAGGCCGCTCCAAACTGCGGTAGCAATACGCCCGCCCGTCCGGCGCCACTGCGAACCACAGCACCGCCAGCATGTCCATACCGTAGTCCAGCGCCGCGCTGCACCGCCAGTTTGGCGGTATCTCGAACGGTTCGCATACGTGCGCATCCCGGCTGAACTCCGCGAAATACTGGCCGGAGAACACGTCCCAGTCGCCGTCCAGCCACGCCCGCTTGAGCTCTGCGGACAGGCTCTTGAGCTGCTTCACGTAATCGGCGCTGTCCATCGCTTTACGCTCGCGCTCCGCGTCCGTCAGCTTCTCCTGCTTCAGCGCCTTCATCGCTTTCATGTAGCCCGCGTCCCCCGCAAACAGCGGCGCGTTGTCCCACACCTTGGCGCGGATAAACGCGTAGTCCGCTGGGTCCTCGCTAGGCCGGTAGTCCTTGTCGATGAATAGCCGCTTCACCCACGCATGGCCCACACCGCCGGGGTTGCACGTGAGATACGTGCGCTTGGGGAACGGCCCCGCGCCGCGCACGCAGGCGTTCAACCACTTGAACTGCGTCTCGGATAGCTGCGTCGCCTCGTCGATGAACAGCACGTCATACTCCTGCCCCTGATACTGCCGCACATCGTCCTCGTTGTCGCAGTACCCCAGCTTAAGCCGCGCGCCGCCGGGAAACAGAAACACCTTGTCACCGTCGCTGTATTTGGGCCGCATCGCCGCTGGCAGACGTTCATACGCGTCCAGCAGACGGCTGGTGTGGTTCTCGCGCAGCTCCGGGAACGTCCGCCGCACGATCAGCATGCGTATGCCCGGATGCTCGAACGCGAGGTAGGTGGCTTTGGCCCGCACCGCGTGGCTCTTGCCGCCGCCGCGCGCGCCGCCGTACCCCACATAACGCGCCTCGCTGCTCAAAAACAGCGCCTGCTTGAACGTCGGGTCTCCCAGCGCTTCCTTCAATGCCGTCTCTATATGCTCGCCTTTTTCCATACGTACCCCCTTTTTTACGCAAAACAAAAAGCGCCTGTGACAGCGCTTTTTTCGTTAAGTGTTCGACTTTCCGCCTACTCCTCAATATGGATGACGCTCACCGGGCAAGACTCGGCGGCGTCCCGGGCGGTATCCTCCACCTCGCCGGGTATCTCCTCCACATATGCCTCTGCCAGTCCGTCCGCGTCCATACGGAACACCTCAGGGCACGTGTCCGCGCACAGCTCGCACGAAATGCATCCATCCTTATCAACACTCGCTCTCATCGATTCCTAACCTCCTTAAAATAACAATGTATCCGTAATATTCTTGCCCCTGCTTCCGCGCGATATACCCGCAGTCATAAAAACAGCAGCGGCTTTGAGCTTTCTTCCATTCTCGGTGTTTTGCGGACATTTGTCAACATTTCCCGCACCCCGCTGCTCCTACCGCGCAAACTTTTTGTACCGCCCGAGGTCGAACGGCGGCCCGCCGCCCGCCTGCCCCGCCGCTGTCCGGCTGCCGATGCCGCCCGTCGCCTCCAGCAGCTTGAGCCCCAGCGTCGCGGGCTTGCCGCTCTCCTCCCAATACCGCTGCAGATGCAGCATCGCTTTGGCGACGCACTCCACGAGCGCCTCGTTCGGCGTCAGGTTCGCATTCGCATCCGCCCGGTTCACATAGCCGCGCCGCCAGCAATCCAGCGTGTCGCGTGTGATGTCGAGAGCGATACACAGTCCGGCCAGGCTGTACCGTCCCGCCTCCGCCGCCTCGGCCAAATACCTGTCCGCCCGCGCCTTCACCGCTTCCATGTCCAGCCGCCAGACACCGTCTATCAGCGCCGCGTACGCATCGCCCTGTACCATACGGCTGCCGCTTATCCTTTTTGCCATATACTCCTCCTGATAATTTTTAGCAATTTCAACTTGACAAACCGCCCGCTCTCCCGTATTATTAACACTGTTAATTATTTTAACTTTGTTAATTATTTTCGAGGTATTATGAAAGCAAACTCTGACAGCAGCAAACAGAATATCAAGCGCGACCGCATCAAGTCCTACTTTCTGGACGCCGCCGTCAGCATCATTACTCATGATGGCTACGGGCAGGTCTCCGTCAGGAAAGTCGCTGATATCGCGGGTTACTCATACGCCACCATCTATAACTACTTCAGCAGCCTGAATGAACTGCTGTGGGATGCCCGGGCTGCCATGATCAACGATCTTCAGGTGTACATGATGCAGAACATGCCGGCAGCCGTTCGGAATATTGCCGACCTCAGTCATGTATTCTCCCTGTTCATCGACTACCACATTACCCATCCCAACACGTTTGCGTTCTTCTATTTCTGCCCCCTCACGCAGCCCGAATCGCGCAAGGGCGAACCCGGCCTCGACTTTGAAGCGATGTGGCAGCAAACGTTCAAATGCTTCGTGGAAAACGGTGCGCTGAACGAAACGGACATCAATACTGTCGCGAAAGCCCTAACCTGCTCGGTATGCGGAATGCTCACTCTGCATTTTTCCGGCAACGGCTTCGAGACAGCGCAGCAGATCAAAAGTGATCTGGACAGCATACTTGAATATATGCTGTCCCCTGGGAGGTTAAAATGAAAATCGGCATCATTATCCATTCGCAAACCGGCCATACGCTGAGTGTGGCACAAAAACTCAAGGAGTCCCTCACCGCTCAAGGACATCAGGCCACCGTGGCACAGGTCACGGGTATAAGCGACGGCTCCGACCGCTCTCATGTACAGCTCACATCCGCCCCGGACGTCAGCGGCTACGACGCTCTTGTCTTTGGCGCACCTGTTCAAGGCTTTGCGCTCTCGCGCGTGATGACGGCATACATGTCCTCACTTCCGTCCCTTCAAGGCAAAAAAGCCGCCCTGCTGACCACCCAGCAGCTGCCCTGCGCCTGGATGGGCGGTAACCAGACGACTCGGCAGATGGAAGCGTTCTGCACAGCCAAAGGTGCCAGCGTTTGCGGCTCCGCCATCGTCCATTGGGGCAATGCGGTGCGGCGCAGCCGTCAAATCGGGCAGGCCGTTGCTCTTCTGTCCAGTATGTTTTAATGGAGGCCGCTATGAAGAAACGTTATGTCGTGCTCATCATCATTGCCGCCGTGCTGACTGTCCTCCTGCTTGGAGGGTGGATCACCTTCTCCGCCGTCCAAAACAACCTCGATTCGCTGAAGGGCCTCAAAATGGCGGATATCGATCTCTCACAGATCCCGGACGGCACTTATGAGGGGAGTTTCAGCATGTTCCCCATCACCGCCGAGGTACGCGTTACTGTCAGCGGCCATGAGATGACTCAAATCGATCTCATCAAACATATAAACGGACAGGGCGGTGCCGCCGAAGCCATCCCCGGGCGCGTGACGGACGCGCAGTCACTTCAGGTTGATACTGTATCGGGCGCGACTTACAGCAGCCAGGTGATACTGAAAGCCATTGAAAATGCGCTGACAAACGCCCGCTGACACCGTTTCACGCATGTTCCCTTTGCCCGCTGTCTCAGCGGCTTCAAGATGCAGCGCCTTGTTTGTGTAATACTCACTTTTGCCGTACGGTCACCACTCATCCTTTTCGCCGTTCGCTCCTCTGCACACTCATACCCTTTCGCAGCATACCATAAAGCGAATTTCATAACCTTTCAACTTTTCGCGCAAAGAAAAAAACCGCGGGCACTTCAAAATTGACCAACTTTCGCAAACCGTCATTATTATATTGAGATAACAGGTGATGTCATATATAATATTGTCATAATATAGTCAGCAGGGGTCCATAACCGCACTGCGGCACAAATTCCCCTGCATCGGCTTAATAAACGCAGATAATATCAAGGAGGAACCATGATATGCATAAATCCATGATACTGGGCATCATCGGCTGCTGCCTCGCCGTCATATCGGGCATCGTCATGATACTGGCAGGCGTATGGATGGGCTCAATGCTCTCGTCGCCCTTCTTTTACGACAGTATGTCTGACCCCATGTCCTCTGCAATGTTCTCCAGCATGTTCTCCAGCATGACCACCATCTACACCGTCATCGGCGTCGTAGCGATCGTATCCGCGATCCCCGGTGTCATCGGGTGCGTGCTGTTCAAAAAGAACAGAAAGACAGCGGGCGTACTGCTCATCGTCGCTGCTGCCCTTTCGATAATGACCGCGCTCATCGCGGGCGTGCTGTTCCTGCTGGCGGGCATTTTCGCGCTGTCCAAGGATAAACCCGCGGCTCAGCCGCTGATGGCTGCCCCTCCGCCGACCCCGGGCCGGTCGCCTTATCCGTCCTACCCGTCATACGGCGCCTACCCGCCGCCGCGTCCTCCGTATCCGCCGTACGGTGCGCAGACCGCGCCACCTCCGTATCCGCCGTATGGTGCAAAGACCGCGCCGCCGTACCCGCCATACGCTGCTCCGACAACGCCTCCTCAGTACCCGCAATACAGTGCACAGCCTGCTCCTCCTTCGTACCCACCGTATGGTGCACAGGCCGCGCCGTTTCCGTATCCGCCGTATGCTGCTCCGACAGCTCCACCTCCATATCCACCGTATGGAACACAGGCCGCGCCGCAGCAGCAACCGCCAGACAACTCAGACAGCAAGGATAGCTGATATGCGTAAAGCGAGTCAGATACTCGGTGTCATCGGCAGCTGCCTCACGTTGATCTACGGTATCATCATCGTCATGCTGCTCAGCGGTGCGTTTATGAGCCCCTTGTATTCGCCGTCTTTCGATTTCAGCGACGTGACGAACAGCATGTTCTCTGTCGGATCGGTGCTTTACATCGTTATCTGCATTATCGCAATCTCTGCTGTCGTGCCTGCGATCCTCGGCTGCGTGCTGTTCAACCGGAACAGAAAAACGGCCGGTGTGTTATTCACCGTGGCCGGTGGTCTTTCCTTGTTCAATTTCTTTATTGCCGGAGTCCTGCTTGTACTGGCCGGCATATTCACACTCATTGATAAGCGCACCCAGCCGCCGATGGCAGCATCGCCGCCTTATCCGCCGTACCCGCCGTATGGCGCACAGGCTGTACCACCTCCGTCAAACAGCACCGAAAACAAGGAGAATTGATATGCGAAAAATCAGTCTGACACTCGGCATCATCGGCAGCGTTCTCGCCCTTTTGATCGGCGGCTTCACCGTTTATGACGCCTGTTTCCGCACATTCTGGGACGACTTCAACGGCTATGGAGACGAATACTACTCCGACGAGTATTACTTCGACGACTACTACTATGACGGCGAATACGATGCGCTGGCGGCAGAGGATACGCTCCCAAACGACAGCGAAACGGATAGCTCCTTCGTTGAGCCGTATATAGACACCTTTTCCGTCACTTCCGGCTGCTCGATGATGTTGGGCGGACTCCTCGGCGTTATCGGCTGTCTGCTGATGAAAAGGAGCCAGACGACAGCGGGCATACTGTACATCATCGCCTCGGTGCTCACTGTACCGTCCTCCGCTTTCATCGGCGGTGTGCTGTTCGTGATCGCCGCGGTGTTCGCGCTGAAAAGGGAGCGCCCGGCAGGGTCCATGATGCTGCCGGTGTCCGGGTACTATCCGGTATACCCGCCATATAACGCGTATCCCCCGCCGTATCCTCCGCCCGCGCAGCCAAACTCGTCTCCGGCCTACCCGACTAGCGGTGCTTATCCGTCGCCGTATCCTCCGCCCGCGCAGCCAAGCTCGTCTCCGGCCTACCCGACTAGCGGTGCTTATCCGTCGCCGTACCCTCCGCCCGCGCCGCCGTACCCTGCGGAATACGCGGCTCCGACATACCCGACTTACGGTGCGTATCCGCCGCCGTACCCTCCGCCCGCGCAGACGCCTCCTGCGGAATATACGGCACCGGCTTACCCGCCTTACGGCGCGTATACCCCTCCGTATCCTCCGTATCCCTCGCCCGCGCAGCCAAACTCGGCTCCGGTGTACCCGTCCTATGGCACGCCTACGCCGCCATGGCCTTACGGACAAGCGCAGACGCCTCCGCGGCCTGCAGACTCCCCCTCACCGCCGGTGCCGTCAGAGCCGGATAAGCAGGATTCCTGAGCAGGCGACTCATCCGCGTTTGTCTGAACGGACACGGATATAAGCTTCAGAGCCATACAGCTCACCATATCTCAGTCAGTAAAAAAACGGGCAGTCCAGCCCGTTTTTTATTTGCCTGCCCATTCAGCCGGGCAACCCGATCCCCAAAACAAGGTTTTTCAGCGTTTCCGGTGAAAATAAAAGGCTGTTCGTTATTGTCTCCCGTTAACCATATATGGTACAATTATTCATATAATGTATTTAGGTAACATTCACTCCTGTAAATTCTATATCCAATATAAATGTCCATAAAAGGGGATGAAACAATGCCGGAACTCAATATACTGGACTCAGGGCTCAAGGACAGCGTGGTGTACTGCCGCCAGTGCCGCCAATACGGCTTCAGCGAGATGAACTTCTGCATGACGTGCGGAAAGCCGCTTATGAGGCCGCCCGCGCTGGCCGCCGCTCATATTGACAGTTTCTTTCTCGCCTTCTGCATCACAGCGCTGGCCGCCTGTGCCGTGCTGATGGTGGTGCTGAACGGCATGACAGCGCTCATCATAGCGGGAGCCGCCGCCATCGCGGCATGTGTCGCCGTTTATGTGCTGCGAAAACCGCTGGCAGCCGTCCATGAGAAGAGCCTCCTCCGCCGTTTATCGACATCGAGCGGTATGTCGCAAGCCCACTCATACATCAACGACACCGTCAACCGGCTGGAGCTGGCGCTGGCGGAAAACAACCTGCCTGTGTTCGAAAAGATGCTGTCTGAAAACCAGCACCTCAAAGGCCTGGACGCCGTCAGCTTCCTTGAAGCGCAGTACGCCCTCCAGAAGGGTGACCTGAATGCGGCTTATACGAAGTGCCGCGAAGCGTTTACCAAAGGCAAGGGCAGCGCGCGTTATGTGGACCTGCTGAATGCGCTGGCCGCTGCCGGTGTTCGGCCGGATGCCGGTCTGGCGCTGCTATTGCGCCCGTACTCAGCGCAGATGGACCACCCCAAGTATGCGCCGCTGCTCACGGCAGTCGCGGAAGCGGAATACGACTCACCCGCGGCGGATATGCGCATGCTGGATCTGGCCATCCGGTATACCGACGACGTACGTTTCAAGCTGAAACGGTTCTATATACTTACAGCCTTGAGCGATCCGGAATCACTGGATGCCGCATATCGCCTCGGCATGCCGCTGTTCGACGCCCACAGAGACGATAAAGCCTTCGTGGAAGCGCTCGTCAGCGTCATCAAGCGCGTCGGCGCTTACGATGCGGCATCCTCCGTCGTCGTCAACCATTTCTACAGCGCATTCTGACAGTGAGGTGGCAGATATGAAACAAGAATTGCAAACATCTTCACAAGGCACGGCTCCGTCCGCAAAACGTCCGGCAAATAAAAGCCTCATCGTGCTGGCCGCCGCTGTCATACTGATCGTCGCCGTCACGGCAGCAGGCATATTCGTCAACCGGGGCATGCAAACGTTCTACAGCCTGGACGACAGCATCGCCGGCATACTGCTGGCCGACAAGATCGGCGGCAGCGAGCTGGAATATACCGCAGAGCCCGCGGAGGACGGCAGCCCGTACTACCGCATCTCTTTCCCGCAGCTGGGCGAATATACCGCCATCCGCTTTGACGACGCCCTGATTAAACAACAGGACAGCCGCACGTTCACGGCGGATTATAAGGACCTGCTGGCCTTTATCGACGATAACTACGATCTGGTACAGGGCAGCACGGCGCAGCTCACCTTCCCGTACACCGCGACTTCCGGCTCGGGCACCACCCGGCGTGAAGCGCTCGTTATCGGTTTTCCGATGCTGCTGCCCGAGAGCGTCGCCGCACCCGCTCTGGACGAACAGGTGACGGGCGGGGACCGCGTCACCGGCATCTCCTTCCCCGCCGCGCTGGAACGCTGTATTGTGCGCTTCATGGACAGCGCCGTGCAGCCCGCCACAGGCAACAGCTTTACGTTCAATCAGGACGATTACCTGCTGGCGTCCGCACCCGCCGAGGCCGATACTGTGACCGCCAGCCTGCCCTACACCGTCTCGCTGCAGGACAGCGTGATATTCGAGGGTACGCTGCCGCTCGAATTCTCCTCCGTTCCCTATTTCAGCGAAGAGTCGCTCATTCCGGTCATATCGCGCCAGGGCATCAGCGACAACTACGATATCACGCTGAACACTGAGGACAATCTCACCGCCGCCATCAGCGACCCGCTGTTCGAGCAGGCGTCGGGCGGGCAGTACAAGCTCAACAGGCTGGCAGCGATCGGCAAATACGGCCCCACTCCCGAACAGGCCGCGTCCAGCGAGACGCCCCTGCCTGAGAGCATCGCCGTTCCCTATACCGTCGTATACACCTACGGCACGCATGAGGTGTTCAGCAAGCCATACACGCTGGATATCGATATGCGCACACCGCTGTCCGTCAACGCCTACAAGGCGGAATGCCGCACCGGCAGCGAGACGATCAGCGGCGTGGTGGCCGCCGGTTCGGTCGTGAAGCTGGGCGGCAAGAAGCTGGATCTCAAGGACAACGGCGATGGCACGATGAGCTTTGAGAAGACAGTCACCGTCAAGGAAGGCAAAACCTACAAAGCCTCGCTGGAGGCATCGCGCGAGGGTGAGCTCGTCAACACGCAGGAGATCAACATCAAGGGGCTAAAGCCGGTGGATTACTCTTTGCCCACCAGCATACAGGAAGGTCTCGTCACGCTCAATTTCGTGACCGACCCGGAATTCTCCATCTCAATGCAGATCAGCTTTTACCCCTACTATTCCGACAGCGAGGAGTTTAAGGAAAAGAAGCTGTTCGATTCCAAAACCGCCCCCATCAAGGTGGCGGAAGACGGCACCGCGCAGTTCGTGTTCAACTTCTCCGAAGGGTACGGCTTGTACAACTTCACCATCAAATGCTACGACAAGAACGGCAAGCAGCTGTACACCAAGAGCAAAGAAGTGTTCCACGAGACCAAGGAGATGAAGGAGGAGCGCGAATACAAACACTCCTGCAAATACATTGATTTCTATACCTACTGGTACAGCCCATACGACTATGTCGAAAAGAACGTGTGCTTCGAGGCCCGTGTGGACCGGTTCATCACCGGCGGCTTCTTCATCATGGACGACGGCTACAGCTATTATGAGATACTGGTGGACGGCCAGTCCGACGCGGTTGTCGCTTTCCTCAAGTCCCACATCGGCGACTGGGTGACCGTCTACGGCCGCGGCGACGCGTCTCCTGAATACACCGGCTATTACTACTACTATGAGTTCAACCTCAAGTACGCTGACTATGGCCCATAAATATCTGCCATAAGACAAACAAAAGCGGGACACCATGCCCGCTTTTTTGTATTCGTCCTTATCTCACCCAGCCCGCTGTTCGTCAAGGCCTTTCCACGATCTCCGCCTTCTCCATCAGTGTATCCAGATATGTGTTATACTGAGCGACAACATCTTTGACTCCCTCTATATATTCCTGTGCGTTTTCTCCGTCAAATTCCACCCGTTTGCCTTTGTATCCCGGAAAGGAGAACATCAGCAATCCCCTCTCAGTGTTTCTGGTCAAAAAATCCCTCAAAACCGTATCCAGGCATTCCTCATCACTAAGATCATACTTCTGTGCAACCGGCTGTATCAATGCCGCTGCATCCAACGCCCCGTTCGCAAGTACGATTTCGTTTGACTGCCTGATATCCGAGATATACTGTTCGATGGTAGACGATATGTAGTCTTCGCCAAAGCCACTCGACTCATAAAACACTTTTTTAACAAGTAGTGTTTTGTAATAATCCTTCTTCCACTGTGCATCATCCATGCCGCAATACTCGTTCGCTAAATCCAGCTCATGTTCATCCAGCACCAAATACGCTTCTTCTACTTCATCTTCAGGAGGAGGTCCTCCAATACCCTGTGCCAGCAAAGAATCCCTCTCTGCCTGCCAATACAGCTTCCCCATGTCAATGTACTGGTTCATCTTGCTTACGTACACCGGTTCGCCGTTGACGTAAGCACAGATATCCGGATCGTCAAACGAATACACGGCCTTTTCGCCACAGCCCGATATCGAAAATATAAGACCCGCACATACGATTACAATCAGAAGTTTTCTCATGTCTGCTCCTTTGTGTTTGTCTATCACAGCTGTTTTTTATTTTCACCCATTGGCAATTCTCTGGTTGTCCGCTGTGCGGAAAGGAATTACCTCCGCCCTGTAGGGGTGACCTGTGGTTGCCCGCTCTATCGTGCGCTGCCCTGCAACCGCACCGACGCCCCCTGATTGCGCCGCGTTCCCTTCGACCACGCAAAATCCATGGCCATCACCGCGATATACGCCGCGAATACGCCCAGCGTCGCGAACAGGAACCCCCTGCCCACATCAAAATACAGCGAGGTGAGAAGCAGCACCGGAAACGCCATGGACAGCACGATGCGCAGCGACCGCATCACGGCCCGCTTCCCCGTGAGTGCCAGCGGCTTGCTTGCGGCCAACGCACCCGCCGTCATCAGCAGCGCCGGACCCGCCAGCGAGATGAAGGTGAGCAGTCCCGCCGCCAGCATCACAGTGCCTGCCGCGCGGATGTACGTGCGCGCCATCAGGCAGCCCACAATACCCGCCATAGCGCCCGCCGCTCCCAATATCCCCAGCGCCGGGGGCCACATACCGCCGGTAAGTCCCAGCATCACCGGCACCGACGCTGCCAGCGCCAGCACGCTGCCCATAATCCCCAACGTAACGGACGCCCCCGTCAGCACGGCGCGGTCCACCCGGCGGGTCACCGTCACCAGCGCGGATATCCCCATGCACACGCAAGCCGTCAGCAGCGACAGCAGCAACATCTCATACCATCCCAGCCAAATCATAAGGGCATTCCTTTCAGCGCGTTATTTCTGTTTATCCTCTTTAATGACGATCATGTTTTTAATCTGAAATATTATCATAATAAAAAGCCCCAACAAAAGCAGACAACTGAATGCGCTGAAAAAGAAAAATGGCAAATCTATATAGTGGTTCAGTGCCTGCCATAGCATAATAAAAAAAAGTGGAATGGGATACATTGCCATTTGCCATTCGACTTTTATTGATTGTTTCGCTCGTATAAGCGAAACAATCCCTCCGAACAGCAACAAAAACGCTCCGGCTACAGTGATAAAAGTTCCGGCTGCTGCGGTCAGCATCAATATGCTTGCCGTCTTGCGTTGCCGTTTTACCATTACACTGCCAACGATGCCCGCTAGCGCCGACACTAAGCTGACGAAGCTCAAGACGAGTTTCAGCGCATCGTCTCCCACCGTAACGAAATAATATACAGATACGGCCAGTGCGATAATACCCCCGCCGATACCCAGCCTTGAGGAAAGGGTATCTGTTCCTATTTCTCCGATTTTGCCGCTGCGCTGCTGAAAAAACAGTACTAAATCAGTCAGAATAAAGTAAGCCATCGCAACACTAAAAGCAATCTCCAAAATGGGATATTCGAACATCAAAAAATCCATGGGCAACCTCCGGTTATTCTCCCTGCAAAATACGCCTGTACAAAAAGCTTAATCCGAAAACTCCTCAAAAAGGCGACCAATCTCCTCCTCGCCATACATCGTCCCGGAACTTAAAAACTTCTCAATCTCCACATGCCCGTCGCTGAAAAATTCGATCTCCCACCGCTGCCCCGGCACAGCCACTTCCACCATGATGCTGTCCCTGACTTTATTGAGCTTATAGTAAATGCCGCGTTCTTCCAGCTGTCCGAGAAACTCCAAGAGCTGTGTCATGGTGCACCGTCCTCCCCCGGCTTGTCCGCCGCCTTCGCGGGCACCAGCGCCAGCACGCCGCCGCATATCAGCAGCATCGGCCCGAGCAATGTGATCAGGGTCAGTGCCGCGCCCACCAGCATCAATACACCCGCTGCTTTCCTTTGCCGCTTCAAGACAGCGCCGCCCACGATACCCGCGATACCGCCCACCAATCCCGCCAGGCAAAAAGCGGTGAAAACCGCGTCACCGGTGAACATATTTAAAATCAGAAGCGCCGCGGTCAGCAGCGCCAGTACCCCGCCAGCAATGCCCAGCGTCATTGGCGATGACACCCACGCGCCGTCCGTTCTGCCGTTTTTTCGCGCTTGTACGAAGCGGAATATCATGGCCGCCAGCAGCGTGCCCGCTCCAATAAGCAGCGCCAGAAATATCAACGGCCAAAGTAACCATGCTGTCATAATAAGCCCTCCGCATTCGTAGTTGAACTATTGCCCGAAGCCCACCTTTGCCTCCGCCTTTTTGCGTGCCCGCGTCTTTCTGGCCGTCCACTCGCGGTAACGCCCCATGCCGGCCAGCAGCTCCGCCTCACCCTCCAGCACACCGTTGTGACGGTGGTATATCCAATTCTTGATCAATATGCGCAGCACGCCGAACAGCGGCGCGGCAATCAGCATGCCCATCACGCCCAGCAGCGCGCCCATCACGATGATGGAAAACATGATCCAGAAGCCGTTGATGCCGATGGACTCGCCAAGCACGCGCGGACCGATGATGTTGCCGTCCACGATCTGCACCGCCACGCCGATGATCAGCATATAGAGCGCATACACGGGCGCGGTCATCATCGCCAGCAGCATCGCCGCTGCCGTGCCGAATATCGGCCCGAACGTGGGTATCATGTTGGTGACCGCCATGATGAGAGCGATCAACGGGCTGTATTGCATGCCCGCCAGTGCGCATGCGCCGAACGTCACCACGCCCACCGCGAGCGAACACAACCCCTTACCCACGAGGAACCGGTAAAACATGTCGTCCGTCACGCGCACGAAGAACAGCAGCCTGTAATGCGATTTTCGGAACAGGTGCTCGGAGAACGTCGCCAGCTGACGCTTAATCTCATCCCGGAACACCAGCATGTAAGCGGCAAAGAAGAAGCCCAGCACGAAATTGTACAGAAAGCGCCCCGTGCTTAAAATGAACCCCAGCAGCGCCCCCACGATATCCTGCGCCGCCACCGCGATCACCGACCAGTATTCCGTCAGTGCCGCGCTCACTGTATCCGCGTTCAGCTGATCAAGACCGACAAACTGCAGCACCTGCGCAATCGCAGGGTCCGCGCTCACGCTTTGCAGCCACGCATACACACCCTGCGCGTAGCCAGGTATGTTTCGAGTGATGCTGCGTACGCTCTGCGCCACGCCCGGCGCCAGCATATACACAAACAACACCAGCACGCCCACCAGCGCCGCAAACGCAATCAATGCGCCCGCCACGGCAGCACCCCGCTTCCGTTTCGCCCAGAACCGCCGCTTCATCAGCTGGCGCGCGATAAACGCGGACGGCCGCGACAGCAGAAACGCGATCACGAACCCGATGATGACGGGCAGCAGCATGCCCAATATGAACCGCACCGCCACGCCAATGCTCTGCCACACCGTACCGATGTTGTTGATGACACTGATCGCCGCATACAGCACCGCCCCTGCGATCACCGCCACAATGGCAATGCGGACGTGGTTGTTCTTGATCTTCTTCATTCTCCTCTTCCCGCCTGTGTTTTCTACAGGATTATATCACATTATGTCCCTGTTTTGGCGGATATGCCCGCTCCCGCAGGGTCTCCAACGTCACGCCAGCGCAGCCTAACGTCATCGTTCCGTCGAGTTAAGCCTATTATATCGTTTTTCATGTGACCTGCCAATGTCTTCCTTGATTGGACAGCCATCTTCATCGGCTGCCTTCATCATTGAAAAAGCCTCCTGCCGATAAGCGGCAGGAGGCTGCGGGCCGGCTGATAACCCATATGCGTTACGGCAATAGGCACTTCGCATACCAACCATACCAATAATCGTCACTCCTTATGGATTTCTTTAATTCTTTTTGTTATATATTTCCTAGCAGGTGGTTGTGATGACTAAAAAAGCGCCCCTAAAGGCGCTTTTGTGTGATAGCGTTATCTGTATCCGTCCGGGAATTGCTGATGAAACCCCCATGCGCTGGCGAGTATGTCCGATATGCCGAACATCGGTTTCCAGCCCAGTTCCGACTGTATCTTAGCCGATGAAGCGATCAGCACAGCCGGGTCTCCCGCGCGGCGCGGCGCAACGTCGTATTCGATCGGCTTGCCGACGACATCCGATGCAGCCCGGATGATCTCCAGAACCGAATAGCCCTTCTCGCTGCCAAGGTTATACGCGCAGCTCGCGCCGCCCTTTGCGAGGTCTCCGAGCGCCAGCACATGCGCGTCCGCAAGGTCCGTCACGTGGATGTAGTCGCGGATGCAGGTGCCGTCCTCCGTCGGGTAGTCGCCACCGAACACGCACAGCTTATCGCGCTTGCCAAGCACGCTCTGGAATATGATGGGCACCAGATGCGTTTCGGGCGTGTGGTCTTCTCCAATGTCGCCCGCGACGTCCGCCCCCGCTGCGTTGAAGTACCGCAGCGCCTTGTAGCGAATGCCGTATATATTGGAGAAGTCCTCCAGCATGTTTTCGATCACCAGCTTGGTTCGTCCGTACACGTTGAGCGGCGCTTTGGTGGTGGTCTCGAGTATCGGCACCTCGTCCGGCTGGCCGTACACCGCCGCCGTGGACGAGAATATGAACTTATCCACGCCCGCGTCCATCGCCGCCTTAAACAGGTTCAGGCTGCCGGTCACGTTGTTCTCGTAATAGTCGTACGGCACCTTCATGGATTCGCCCACCAGACTGCGTGCCGCGAAATGCATCACCGCGTCCACCTTGTGCTCACCGAAGCACCGGGCAAGGCCCTCCCTGTCCAGCAATTCCGTTTCAACCAGAGTAACATCCTTCACGGCTTCACGGTGTCCTTTGGACAGGTTATCCAGCACCACCGGCTCATGGCCGCTGCGAATCAACTGGCGCACCGCGTGGCTGCCGATATATCCCGCGCCTCCCGTTACCAACACCTTCATTGTTTCACCTGCTTTGCGATACCTTTCTGCGCGAACAGCTTGTCCAGCTTGTCCAGCGCATCGTCCAGCTGCTCCGGCTTGTGCTCACTGATCACACAGAACCGCAGCCGCGCCTGGTGCCGTGGCACCGCGGGGTAAACCGCCGGCGGCACGAAAACGCCCTCCTCCAGCATCAGTGTGGACAGCTCATACGCGTCGTTGTCCTCCCCCACCATGATGGGAATGATGGCTGTCTCCTTGGCGAGACAGGTGTCAAACCCGCGCCGCTGTGCGCCCTCCACGAAGTATTTGATATTGGCGTGCAGCGCCCCTACCTTGGGGTTGCCTTCCATCATGATGCGTACACCCTCCAGCGCCGCGGCTGCCAGCGGCGGGCTGATGCCCACCGAGAACATGAAGCCGGGCAGTGAGTAGCGCATATAGTCGATCAATACCTGTTCGCCCGCGATGTAGCCGCCGCAGGTACCGAGGCCCTTGGACAGCGTGCCCATCTTCACGTCAATTTCGCCCGGCAGCAGACCGAAGTGGTCGTCCACGCCGCCGCCGTTTTTGCCGATCACGCAGCTCGAATGCGCTTCATCCACCATCAGGAATGCGCCGTACTTCTTCTTAAGCGCCACGAATTCGGGTATGGGTGCGATGTCGCCGTCCATCGAGTAAACGCCCTCGACGACGATGAGTATCTTTTCGTACTTGTCGCGCGCGGCTTTGAGCAGATGCTCCAGCGCGTCGATGTCGTTGTGCGGGAATGCCTTCGTGTCGCTCTTGGATAGCTGGCAGCCTTGCGTGATGGAGTTGTGCGACAACGCGTCGTACAGCACCAGATCGCGCTCGTTGCAGAAGTTGCCCACGAACGTCACGTTGGTGGAATGCCCGCCCACCAGCACGAGCGAATCGTCCGTGTGCTTCCACTTGGCGATGGCGTGCTCCAGCTCACGGTACAGCGTCTTTTCCCCCGCGATCAGCCGTGAGCCGGACGCCGAGGTTCCGTAAGTGTCTATCGCTTCCTTGGCGGCGGCGGACGTTCTCGGGTGTCCCGACATGCCGACGTAGTTGTAGGACGCGAGGTTAATGATCTCCCGGCCCGCCACGACGGACGTGTCCCGCAGTACCGAATCGTGCGCCACGAAGTACGGATCCTTGAGCCCCGCGTCCTGCAGGCCGATGCGCCGCCGTGCGTATTCCTCATATTCCCGGGACGATGCGAAATCGGTGATTTTGCGCACTTCCTGCGGTTTTATCTCCTCACGCGTGTCCTCTAAGTTGTTCAGCTTCCTGTAAAGCAGGCGGGACAGGTCCTCCACCGTCGCACAGGTGAAATACTCGGTGTCCGGTATGATCACGTCGTACATCTCCTCCGCCTTGGAGAACACGCCAAGGCTGGAGAGGCTGTCGCCGCCGAGGTCGTCCACAAAGTGGTCGGTATCCTTAATGGCGGAAGGCTCCATACCCAGCACGTCCGCAAACATCTGCCGGACATTTTCCACGATGCTCTTGTATTCGGTGCTGTCGTATGCCGATCCGTTTGTCTTTGCCGGCTGCTCCTTCTTTGCGGCAGCATGCTTGATCACGCCGCCGCGTATGTCGATCTCCTCAAAACGGCCCTGCCCGCGCTCGATCGTTTCCTTCACCTTCTGGCGGCGCACCTTGATGCCGTTGGCCAGCGGCAGCGCGTCCAGAGATAGGTACGCGCGCTTGATCTTCTTGTATATGGGCAGCAGACCGTTGATGCGCGCGATCTCCGCGACCAGCTCGGCGGCCTTATGCGCGTCGCCGGTGCTCTCGCCCATGTACACCACCAGCGTGGTATCGTCGTACACATCCTTCGCCGCGACGCCCGTTACGCAGATGTGCTCCGCGTGCGGCAGCTCCGAGAAGCTGTCTTCCAGCTCGTCTGGGTACACGTTCTCGCCCGACTCGTTGATGATGACATCCTTCAGACGGCCTTCGATGTAATACCGCCCGTCCACTTCGCGCACGATATCGCCGGACGAAAACCAGCCTTCCTCCCGCGCGATGTACACGCCGTCCACCATACGGCCCGAATGGATGGCGTCGCCGCGTATCTGTAATTCACCCGTCTTGTCGCCCGGGTTCTCATACACGATGCGGTACTCCATCGGTTCGAACGGCTTGCCCACGCTGGCATCCAGCTTCCTGTCAATTTTACCGGACAGCTCCACCGAATCGATGCCCGTTTCCGTCATGCCAAAGCCGGACACGAGCGGGTAGCCGATGGAGTTGATAACTTTAAGCGTTTCGGGCTGAATGTGCCCGCCGCCGCTGATCATGAACTGTATACTGTCACCCACCAGCCTCTGCTGCAAGTCCTTGAAGAACAGCTTGGAGACCAGCTTGCGTCCTGTTTTGCCCAGCCTCCGCTGCAGCTTGATGCTGATGTCGCTCGCGTTCATCAGCTTGTCGTACGTTTCCTCGCCCTGAAGCTTTGCTTTTCGCAGTATGCCCTTGGCGACGTTATTCCACAGCAGCGGCACCGCGTAGATGTGCGTCACCTTGTGCGTTTTGCACGCGTCCAGTATCACGTCCGCCGTACGGTTTTTGATATAGACAATGGTTTTGCCGAAGAACGTGTACCACATGTACACCGCCATCAGCCCAAATATGTGATGGAACGGCAGAAAGGCCAGCTGCTTGATGGGCCCGTTGTGTATGATGTCCTTATTGTTCTTGTAGATGTATTCAGCCAGCAGCACCTGATCGCAAACAGCCTGCTCGTTGTACACATAGACCTTGGGTGTGGCCGTGGTGCCGGAGGTGCACAGCGCGATGGCGTCGGAGAACACCGGCATGTAGGACGTATCGTCCGCGTGCATGTCCAGAAAATCATCCGTTTTGACCGCCGTGACACCGCCTACGCCGACAGGGCTGTCCGTCACGATGGTGCGCGAGCCCGCCTGACGAAGTATGTGCATCACCGCCGCGTCGTCCGCGTTCGCGTCCATCAGCAGCGGCCGGTAACCCGCCATGATGATGGCCCAGAACGCCGCGGGCCACAGCGGACTGTTGGCAAAGCGCAGCGCCACGAACGTGTTCTTTTCCGTGCCGTCCATCAGTTGTGCCAGCTTGCCGGCAGCGGCCACCGAGATGCGCTCATAGTCCGCGTAAGTCAGCTTTCTGACAGAACCCTCTTCCTGATACTCCGCCGCAACAGCGTCGCCGTGGCTGCAGATGTTGGAAAAGAGGTTCTTCATCGACCGCTCTTCCTTCAGCGCGCCCAGCTTTTCAAAGATCATTTCCATGAGAACAGGCCCTCCGAATAAATATGTATGAGTCCGAAGATACAACTAAATAATGCATATATAGTATCATAAACGCCGGTGGATGGATAGCTTGGTTTTTCCGGGCCCGCTCATCGCGGAGTCAGAACAGGACCCGGAGATGTTGTTAAAATAGTTGGCATCCGGCAGCCGCCTGAACAGCCGCCTGCTGTATTGTCACTTTTGGAACAAGCCTGTCAGGCGCAGCATTCCGTGCGGCTGACCCGCTCCTTCAGATAGGCTTCAAAGCTCTGCTGCGTGGCGTTGATCACCAGTTCGGCGGGGAACCCGATCTGATCCAGCACCCGAAGCGCCACATCGAACTTGCCCATGCCGAACGCAGAATGGGCGTCACTGGACACCGCCACGCGCACGCCGTGCCGCCTGCACATGGGCAGATAGATCATCGCCTTTTCGATGCCGCCGTTGCGGTATTCAAATGAGTGATCGTTGACCTCCATCAGCTTGCCGAGGCGGGCCGCTTCCTTGACCACCGCTTCATAATCCAGATTGTAAGACGGGTTGTCGGGGTGGGAGATCATGTCGACATATTTATTGTTCAGCGCACCCAGCACCGCTTCGGTGTCCTTCTTCTGGCCGCCGGTGCGTATCACCACTTCATGCATGCCCGCGATCGTGAAATCCGCAAGTTTAAAGTATTTTTCGCGTATGTCGATGGTGCCCTCAAAATCGATGATGTTGGCCTCCACGCCGTGATAGACGCGTACGCCTTCAATGATATCCGGCAGATATTCAAGCGTGGACAGGTTGAAATCCGGCGGCGCTGCCGGAATAGCCGGGCCATGATCCGTCACCACGAAGCCCTTCAGCCCGACCCTTGCCGCCGCCGCCGCGTTTTCAATCAGCGTGGAATGGGCATGACCGGAGAGCACCGTGTGGGTATGGGTGTCTATTTGGATATTCATTTTTGGGACTCCAATATAAAATATTTTATTCCAGAAGCGATGCCGCCGCTTTCACCGCGCCCGCCGCGTCGGGGGCGTAGGCGTCCGCGCCGATGCTCCTGGCATAATCTTCAGTTATCACTGCGCCGCCCACCATCACCTTGGCCCGGATACCGGCCTCGCGGACAAGCAGCACCACCTTTTCCATCTCGCGCGCCGTCGTCGTGATCAGCGCCGAGAGCCCGATGATATCGGCATCCTCTTGGGCCGCCGTGTCCACAATGGTATGCGCGGGCACGTCCTTGCCGAGATCGATCACCGCGAACCCGTGGTTTTTGAGCAGCATGGCAACCAGATTCTTTCCGATATCGTGAATGTCGCCCTTCACCGTCGCCATCACGATCTTCTTTTTGGCGGATGCGGACGACGGTGCAAAATGCTGCTCCAGATAGCCGAATGCCGTATGCGCCGCTTCGGCGCTGTATATCAGCTGCGGCAGATAGTAGACGCGCTGCTCGTAGAGGTCTCCCACCCGGCGCAGCGCGGGTATGATCATGTCGTTGATGATGGCTTCCGGCACCGCGCCGCCCGCCATCTCCGCATCGATCAGCTGTATGATGGTGTTCTTCTTGCCTGTCAGTATGGCGTCCGCGATGCTCTTCGCTTCTTCCTCCGGCGTCTGTACGTTGGCGAAACGTTTCAGGTACTGCTCAAAGTTGTCGTCCCTTTCGGTGAGCGCCTGCGCCGCGTGGTACAAATCCATCATCAGCGTGTCGTTGGGGTTCATGATGGCCGCGGAAAGCCCGAAGCCCATCGCCATCACCAGATACGCCGCGTTGATGAACCGGCGCTCCGGCAGACCGAACGAGCCGTTGGATATGCCGAGAACGGTATTGAAGCCGTTCGCGCTGCACCATTTGACAACCTTGAGCGTCTCCTTGGCGGCCTTGGGGTCAGACGATACCGTCATCACCAGACCGTCCACCAGTATACTTTCCTTGCCGATACCCGCCCGGCTGATCACTTCGTAAGCTGTTTTAATCTCGTCGATGCGCCCTTCGGCGGTCTGCGGTATGCCCGCGTCACCGATGGGCAGCAGTATGAACATCGGCTTATACCGCGCGATCAGCGGCAGCAGCGATGATAAATGTTCGGCCTTGGTAGACATGGAATTGATCAGCGCGCGCCCCGGATAGACGCGCAGCGCCTGTTCGATCACATTAATGTTGGAGGAATCGATGCAAAGCGGCAGCTTGGCCTGCACGGATAATGTCTCCAGCGCGCCCTTCATCAGTGTCATTTCGTCCGTGCCGGGAAGTCCCACGTTCACGTCCAGTATGTGCGCGCCGTTATCCTTCTGCTCCAGCGCCATGTCCAGCACCTCATAGAAGTTCTGCTCGCGCAGCGCTTCCTTGAGCTTGGGTTTGCCGGTAGGGTTGATGCGCTCCCCAATCACGGCAAAACGCCGGCCAATATACACCTCATCGGATACGGAGGTCAGCGCCGCCGGCATCTCCTTGAGCCACGGCACAGGAAGTAGCCCGGTAGCCTCTTCGCTGATGGCCTGAATAAACTGCGGGTCGGTGCCGCAGCAGCCGCCAATCATGTTGGCGCCCGCTTCACAGAGCGGCTTCACAAAGCTTTTAAACTGTTCGCACGTCATATCGAACTGCGTCTGCCCGTTCACGATGCGCGGCTTGCCCGCGTTGGGCTTCACCAGCAGCGGCACGCTGGCCACCGCTTTCATCGCCGCCACCAGCGGCAGCATCTCCGCAGGGCCGGTCGAGCAGTTGAGGCCCACCACGTCCGCTCCCGCCGATATCAGCGTCATCGCGGCCGCCGCAGGGCTGGTACCCGTCAGCGTGCGACCGTGCTCGTCGAACGTCATGCTCGCCACAATAGGCAGGTCGCAGCACTCCTTCGCCGCGATCACCGCTGCGCGCGTCTCCTGTATATCGATCATCGTTTCAATAACGATGAAATCCACGCCGCCTTCTGCGAGCGCCCGTATCTGTTCCTTATATATATCAACGACCTGCTCGAACGCAAGGTCTCCCAGCGGCGCTAAAAAGGAGCCGGTGGAGCTGACGTCGCCGCCCACAAAAGCGCGGCTGCCCGCGGCCTTCACCGACAGCGCAGCCAGTTCCGCGTTGATGCGCCGAACATCATCCTTCAGCGAAAATTCGCCCAGCTTGTGCGCGTTCGCCCCCATCGTGAACGTATACAGCGCGCGCGTTCCGGCGTCCACATAACGCCGCTGCACGTCCGCAAGTAGGCTCGCATGTTCCAGCGCATAAAACTCGGGACAAATGCCCGGCTCCATGCCGTTTTGCTGCAGGTATGTGCCTGTTGCGCCGTCCAGCACCATGATGCGCTGCTTCAGAAAATCCAGAAATCCCAGTCCGTCTATTGTCTTCAAATCTATTCCACTCCGGCTATCGCAATCACCGACTTCTCCGGCGACAGCAGATAGTTTTCATTGATATCAACTTCCAGCGTTCTCATGTCCAGCAGATCGTAAAACGCCTTCTGGTAAGCGAGGTCGAGATCACCGTAACCGGCGCTGAAACGCCGCTTCGTCAGCTTCTGCCCCGTGCGCCGCAGCGCTTCGTTCTTGCGCGCGATGATGACGTCCAGCGTACCGTCCACGAATTCGGAGGCGTACGCGTCGAACACGACGGCCTTAAGCCCTTCGCCGTCCCGCATCGCGCGGCTGATCTTCTCCACATCGCGCGCCGGTATCGATGCCGCCATCAGATAAACGGCCTTGCTGTCTGCCAGCAAGCGGGCCAGCATGGGCGATTGGATGGCGATTCCCTCCACCGTCACGCCGTTTTCATCAGCCTGTGTGATCGGATAAACCGCCGCTTTTCCCCGCGCCGCAAATGCCGTCTGCGCTTGCCCGAGCAAGCTGTCTATGCTCGATTCCAGATCCTCGGAAAACACAGCTTTTTGCGATCCGAGCCGCCGCAGCACCGTTTTTTTATCCGGCACGAACGGAAGATACGGGAAAACTTCCATGAAAACACCTCATGACACATGATACACCAGTTTCAGTCATTATTCAACCACTTGCAAACACCCCTGCGTTATGGTTAAATAGTCGATATTAATATGGTATAACAGAGACAGGAGATATTTTTTGATGGGTATTGTCGAAAAGCTGACAACTGAACAAAGCGCTTTTTCACTGGAGTTCTTTCCGCCGAAAAAGGACATGCCCATGTCGACTGTTTATAATGCCATTGAGCGGCTTGCGCAAAGCAATCCGGCCTTTGCCAGCGTGACCTACGGCGCGGGCGGCGGCAACCGCGAGCGGACGCTGGAAGTCGTCTCGCAGGTGGATACGATGGGTCTTGAAGCCATCGCACACCTGACCTGCGTCGGTTCCGATCACTCCATGATCGGGGACATACTGGACACGCTGGAAAGTAAGGGCATAAAAAATGTGCTGGCGCTGCGCGGCGATATACCGGAAGACATGGATGACAGCACCGCTTTCGTGCACTACCGGCACGCCAGCGACCTGATCACGGAAATTAAAAAGCGGCCGGGGTTCACCGTGGCCGCCGCCGCATACCCGGAATCCCACGTGGAAAGCTCCGGGTTGGAACGGGATATCGAATTCATGAAGCTCAAAGCCTCACTCGGCGTGGACTTCTTCATCACGCAGCTGTGCTTCGACACCTGCGCCATTGTGGATCTATATGAAAAGCTCAGCAAGGAGGGCGTCAAAACGCCGGTGGTGACGGGCATTATGCCGGTGCTGAACCCCAAGCAGATCATCCGCATGTCGCTGCTGTCCGCCTGCTCCATACCTGCGCCGCTCAGCAAGATCATCAGCCGTTACGGCGAGAAGCCGGAGGAATTTAAAAAAGCCGGCCTCGAATACGCGGTCCGTCAAATCAGCCTGCTGATGGAATACAATATCAACAAGTTCCATCTGTATACGATGAACAAAGCGGACGAGATCGAGCAGATACTGTCCCACAGCGGTTTGGTCTAATCCGCCGACCGGTTGTCCCGCTTATCCCGGTACATGTCCGTATCCGCCACGCTGACCAGCGAAGCGGTGGTTTCTTCCTTTGTATATTCGGCCTGCTTGAAGCCAAAGCTGATGGATATGCCGCGCGAGTTGCCCACGAAGCATTTGGCAACCGCGCTTTTTATTTGCTCCGCCATCAGCAGCGCCTGCACCTGTGTCACCCCCGGCAGTATCAGCACAAACTCATCGCCCCCAAGACGGCAGACCGTCGCGTCCCTGCCAACATGCCTTTTGAGCATCTCCGCCACCGAGCGTATCATCGAATCGCCCGCGCCGTGCCCGTACGTATCGTTGACCGCTTTGAGTCCGTCGATATCGGCAAAGCCCACCGTCAGGAGCTGTCCGGTTTTGCGGTTCCGGTGGTATACCTCCTCCAGTATCTCCAGCCCCGCTCTGCGGTTAAGCAGGCCTGTCAGCGGGTCCGTCTTAGCCGTCATCGCAAGCTTGTGCTCCGCCAGCTTATAGCGTGTTACATCGGCAGCCAGCGTGGTCACCAGCCGCTGATTGCCCAGCCGGCCCGCAGCGTGCGTCAGGCTGTAATGCCGCCCGTCAGCATCCGCATGGCTGTCCGGCGAGATGCCCCGCCGCCCGTCCGAAAAGGGCACGGCGCCGCCAAACAAAGCGTGGTAGGCCTTGTTTTCATATATCAGCTTTTTGTTAGACTTGTCCCATATCGCGATGCCCTGCGGCAGTGCATCCAGCCCCTGCCGTATGATGGCCACGCTGCCATGCCTGATGATGTCGGGCGCCAGCGCGCGCAAAAGGCGGGCAAACCGCTCAATACGCGGCTGCAGCTGCTGTTCCGCCGGATAGTCGAAAAAGTAAACCAGCACGCCGTGCGTGCCATGCATCTTGATGAACGGCGCGTAGCCCAGCCCGGCAGCGCGCTTGATCTGCCCGACGCGTGCCATCTCCTGCTCGGGATGCACGTCAAAATCCGCGCCGAGTATCGACACACTGACGGTACGCCGCGCGCGCCACTCCTCGCGGATGATATAGCGCTCTTTTCTTTTTTCGTATACAGCGGCACAGTATGCCCCCAGCGTTATCGCGGAAGATTGCAGGAAGGTGCGCAGCGCGTTTGTCTGTCCGCTGGCGTAAATCTCGCACAACGCAGCCACCGCGGCGCCGTCTTCCATATCGCCTGGTTCCTTCATATCAGTAAACACGGCCAGCAGCGCGTCTTCCCTGCCCCAACTGACACGGCTCATGGATGCCGACACACGCAGCACACGGTCCTGCAGCCACAGATCGGCTTGCAGTGACACCGGCTGTTCCCTTACAGACAGCCATTCTTTCACCGCCTCGCGTTGTACGAACAGTTCCGACAGTTCCATATCCGTCTGTAATCCTGCCTCTGCCGCCATTTTGTTGACTCTTAGTAAATATCCTGCCCTGGGATCGATTAAAACCGCGGGGATGGGCCATATATCAAGCATTTTGTCAAATTGCGTTTCGTCCATTTTCTGCGCCATTCCCTTCTTACTTCGATATGACTATTAGTATACGTAACCGAATCCAAAAAAAATGGCGAACCATGCGCATTCTTTTGTCGATGCCCATCATTTTTTTTATAAATAATGCATGGAATTTCTCTTGGAAAGCTGAAACAGCTGTGGTATAATCACAAAGATACGTTTGTGTGCATTTGTTACAATCTTTTAGTTTGTTAATACGATTTGCACCAAGCGGATCCATCTCCCTTTTTCGGCAAACATCTTCCCATCGTTTGCCGTTTTTTTTGTGGTTGAAAGGAAAACGGCCTGCTTGTTTACTATATATGCGATCGTTTTTATCCCTTCCGTTTTCGCTTGACGCTCAAGTATCGATATGCTATATTAACAGAGTTAAAATCGTGCCGGTGTGATGGAATTGGCAGACGTGACGGACTCAAAATCCGTTGGTAGCGATACCGTGTCGGTTCGAGTCCGACCACCGGCACCATCAGACATCATTGATGAGCATCATGGTTTTAACATCAGCGCCGGCATAATTATTTGCTGGCCGGGATAGACAACAAAGGTTAAGGTTTAAGGAAGAGCCGCCGGATTTATTTCAGGCGGCTTTTCCTTATTATGGGCAGAATCCCGGCCTAAAACCGTCTCGCAACGCTTTTTACTGTGAAATCAAAAAATTTTTGCAAATCCTCAGTCAAAAGACGAGGTCTTAGCCGCCAACTGCCAACAATGCATAAAGCCAAGTTTTTCATTATATTATGGGTTAAATAGCGGTCAGCTATATACTGTTTGCACTATTGACAAATTTCAATTTTCAACGTACAATTAAAAAAAATTTTTAACGCCAAATTCAATTTTCTCCCAGATGTAACTGCGGCCAACCGCATACACATCCTTAGGAGACGGTTGAGAATAATGTTTTTGAACAGGGAAAGGGAAACGCCGACGTTCATAGTGGAGCGTGCGACGGCTCGTCGTCAGGTTTGCCTTTTTTTGTTTGAGGTTTTTACCAACAGAACCACTCACAGCCGAACGGCTGTACTGTATAAAGGGGGGTAGCATACAGCGTATGGAAGAAATTCTGCGTATGGAGAATATCACCAAGCAGTTTGGAGATATGTTTGCCAACAAGGACATCAATTTCGATGTCCGACGCGGCGAGGTCCACACACTGCTGGGTGAAAACGGCGCCGGAAAAAGCACATTGATGAATGTGCTGTTCGGTTTGTACCAGCCCACCGCCGGCAGTATCTATTTCAACGGAAAGAAAGTCAAGATCGACTCACCCGCCCAGGCCGTCAAGCTGGGCATCGGCATGGTTCATCAGCACTTCATGCTGGTGGAAGCCATGACCGTGTTTGAAAACATCATCCTGGGAGACAAGAACAACAAAGGCATATTCATCAGCGTGGAAGCGCGTAAAAAGGAGATCATGGAGCTGGCTGACCGCTACGGTCTGGACGTGGAGCTGGACAAGCCCATATCAGAAATATCCGTGGGCGCGCAGCAGCGCATTGAGATCATCAAGGCGCTTTACCGCGGCGCGGAGCTGCTCGTACTGGATGAGCCGACCGCCGCCTTGACCGACATTGAGGTCGAGGGGCTGTTCGATGTGATACAGAAGCTCAAGGACGAAAACAAGAGCATCATCTTCATCAGCCATAAGATGCGCGAAGTGTTGCGCATTTCCGATCGCATCACCGTGCTGCGGGCCGGGCGGACAGTATCCACACTGAACTGCTGCGACACCTGCGGCGAGGAGTGCGCCAGTCTGATGATCGGCCGGGAGCTTCCCCCCTCTCACTACGCCAAGATCACCGAATCGGGCACCAGCGTCACCGAGCTGAAGGAAGTCAGCTTCAACGCCAGCTCCAAGCACAGCGGCATCAACAACATCTCATTGCGCATCAGCCACGGTGAGATACTGGGGATCGCAGGCGTGGACGGAAATGGACAGAGCCAGCTGGCGCAGATCATCACAGGCGTGCTCGCGCCTGACTCAGGCACCGTCAATCTGAAAGGCTCCAGTGTGGCTGTATTCGCTCCGCAGGGCTTTATCGACAATAAAGTGGCTCATATACCCGAAGACCGAAACAAGATGGGCCTTATCCCCAACATGTCCGTTCAGGACAACCTCGTACTCAAATCCACTCTGTCCCCTCAGTTTTCATCGGGCAAAGGCGCTTATCTGAAAAAGAAAGCCATTCACGACTATTCGCTGGAGATGCAGGGCAAATACGACATCCGGTGTGAGTCGGTGGAGCAGGAAGTGCGCAACCTGTCAGGCGGCAACCAGCAAAAGGTGATACTCGCCCGTGAGCTGGAAGCTTCGCCCGACCTGCTGGTGGCGGTTCATCCCACGCGCGGCCTGGACATCGGCGCGACACGGTTTATCCACGATTCCATGATTGAGGCCCGAGACAGGGGCTGCGGCATATTGCTCATCTCCGCCGACTTCGACGAAGTGCTGGAAATGTCGGACCGGATCATCGTAATGTTCGAGGGGCGGATCATGGGTGAGTTTTCAGGAGTAAACCCGCCTATCCAGGAGATCAGCCTGGCCATGGGCGGCAAGGAGGCGGACAGCAAATGAAAATAAAGAACAGATTGTTCAGCGTGGTGGTTCCCATCGCCGCGGTACTGGTGGCTTTCGGCATCGGCTGTATCATCATCGCCGCACTGGGCAAGTCACCCTTTCAGTCTATCCAGTTCTTATTTATGGGCGCGTTCGGCAGCCCTTCCAACGTCGCCACGACGCTGGTTAAAGCCACCCCCCTCATCTTCACCGGCCTGTGCGCCTGTTTCGCCTACCGCTGCGGCGTGTTCAACTTGGGCGGCGAGGGGCAGTTCATCATCGGCGCCTGCGTCGCGGTCTGGGTGGGCGTCACCTGGGGTATCACCGGCATACCCGGCACGCTGCTGTGCATGCTTCTCGGCGCATTGGCCGGTGGCATCTGGGGCATGCTGCCCGGCCTGCTGAAAATCGTGCGCGGGCTGAACGAAATCATCGTATCCATCATGTTCAACTACATCGCAACGCTGTTCATGGGGCTCATGTATACGAGCCTGCTGCGTGAAGGCAGCGTTCCGCAGACACCTGCCATCCCCGATGCCACGAAAATATCACGCATATTCCCTGATGTTCGCATCACATGGGGCATTGTGATCGCTATTGCCGCGGCTATGGCCATCCATTACTTCCTGTTCAACACCTCAAACGGCTTCCGTCTGCGCGCAGTGGGCCTTAACAGCACAGCGGCGCGTTTTAACGGCTTTGCTGTGAATCGGTACATATTGTTCAGCTTCATCGCTTCGGGCGCTATCGCGGGCCTGGGCGGCAGTGTGGAGCTGCTCGGCACCCAGTACCGGCTGATGAGCGGGTTCGGCATGGGCTTCGGCTTTGACGGCGTCGCCATCGCGCTGATCGCGCAGCTCAATCCGCTGGCCACCGTGTTCGTCGCATACTTCTTCGCGGTGCTGCGCACCGGCGCCACCACCATGCAGGTGGGCACCGGCGTCCCCACTTCGGTCATCGACATTATACAGGCAATGGTTATCGTGTTCGCCGTAGCCGGTTTTGCCATCGTACATTTGCCGCAGATCCGACAGTTTTTCAAAACCCGGGCTGCCCGCAGAAAAAAGGAGGCGGTATAAATGGATTTTGCTTCGGAGATGCTTCTTTCGACCGTCCGCATGGCAACCCCCATATTGCTGGTTGCCCTCGCTGAGCTTTATTCAGAGCGTGCCGGTCTGGTCAACATCGGCCTCGACGGCATCATGACATTCGGCGCACTGTCCGGCTTCATGATCTGCTTTCTGACCGGTAACCCCTACCTTGGCATTATGGCCGGTGCGATAGGCGGCATACTGGTCAACATGATCTATGCGTTCTGTACCATCACGCTCCGCGCCCAGCAGATCGTTTACGGTATGGCCATCAACATTTTCGCCCCTGCCGTCGCGGCGTTCATTTACCGCGTCTACTTCGGCGTCAGCTCCACGCTGGCGCAGGGCACGCTGATGTCCACTGTATCCATCCCCTACCTGAAGGACATCCCCTTCATAGGGAACCTGCTGTTCAACCAGACGCCGATGGTATATCTGGCTTATCTGATGGTTGTGTTTACCGCCGTGTTCTTCAACAAAACCAAAGCCGGCCTCAATTACAAAGCCGTCGGCGAGTTCCCCAAAGCAGCGGAAACGCTGGGCATCAGCGTCATCAAGCAAAAGTACATTGCCGCCATTATCTGCGGCATGATGGCGGGCATCGGCGGCGCGTATCTCACCACCTGCTATGTCAACACGTATTCTGACGGCGTGGTGGCGGGCCGCGGCTTTATTGCCCTGTCAGCCGTCATCTTCGGGCGCTGGACCTCCAGCGGCGTATTGCTGGCCTGCCTGCTGTTCGGCTTCTTCGACGCTCTGCAGCTTCGCCTTCAGGTGATGAGTACCGACACACCCTATCAGCTGTTCCAGATGATACCGTATCTGTGCACGCTGATCGCGCTGTATGTATTCGGCAGCCGCAAAGCCGGCCCCAAAGCCAGCGGCAAACCGTATTTCAGGGAAGAAAGATAATGTTCCCTGTCTGCGGCGTAATAAAAAGATCATAATATACCCAGTTTTGGGTATTATGATATATTTAAAATACATGAGGAGGAAACAAAATGAAAAGAGTATTGGCTTTAATCCTTGCGCTCGTTATGGCTCTGGCGCTGACCGCCTGCGGCAACAACGCGCCGGCGACGACCGAATCTGCCGCTCCCGAAGCGACGGAAGCTCCCGCAACAGATGAGTCTGCTGCTCCCGCTGACGAAAGCACAGCGCCGGCCGAAGGCAAGACCTACAAGGTCGCCATGGTCTGCGACTCCAGCATTTCGGACGGCGGCTGGGGCGCTGCCTGCTACAACGCAATGGTGAAAGCGGCTGAGGACCTTGGCTGGGAATCCGCTTACACGGACAGCATCGATGTGGCCGACTATGTCAGCTCCATTGAAAGCTACTGCCAGCTGGGCTACGACATGATCTTCCTGCCGGGCAACCAGTACAGCGACGCCACCAAGCAGGTTGCTGCGGACTATCCGGACATCGCTTTCGCGGTGCTGAACGGTAACCCCGCTCTCCCGACCGACAACATCATGAGCATGCTGCCCAACGCGCAGGAAATCGGCTGGATCGCCGGTTCGCTGGCGGGTCTCATGTCCAAGAGCAACGTTCTCGGATTCATCGGCGGCATGGAGCTCGACACCACGAAGACCAAGCTGGCATCCTATGAAGAAGCGGCTAAGTTCATCAACCCCGACATCAAGGTGCTTTCCGCCTATGCCGGTTCCTTCAGCGATACGGCTAAAGGTATGGAGCTTGCCAATTCGATGATCAGCGAAAAGGCTGACGTGTTCTTCGGCGATGCGTCCGCGGTGGACTCCGGCGCCCGTCAGGCGATTGACTCGGCCAACGGCGAAGGCGAAATCGGCATCTACGATATCGGCCAGCCTGCTGACCTGTTGGGCCAGAACCCCTGCGTTATCTCCAGCGTCGTGACCGACAACGCCGGCATGCTCAAGATCTGCATGCAGGCTGCGGCGGACGGCACCTTCGGCAACCAGGTTGTCTACGGTTCGCTTGAGAATGGCTGCCTGAGCGTTGGCCAGATCAACACCGAGCTGGTTTCCCAGGAAGTCCAGGATAAGTTCATGGAATATGTCGAGCAGATGAAGGCCGGCAGCTTCATGAAGTAATCCCGCCAAACCTACCAACAAAAGAAGAGCTGGCTGCGGCAAACGCAGTCAGCTCTTTTTAAATATCGTTTTATACAGTCTGTCCGATTCAGGTCAGTTAAGAATCTGCCGTACCATCTTGGCTGCTGCCGCCGCCAGCGCCCGCTGATCCTCCGCCTCCATGTGGATGCCGTCTCTCATGCTGGGCTTCGCATACTGCGCTGCGTCCATGAAAGCGCAGCCGTACTGCTGTGCGATCTGTCTGTATATTTCGGTTAAGCCCTGGGCTTTTTTTTCAGAAGCTTCATCAAAGTATTCCCGCATCTGATCGTTGAGACCTTCTGCAGAGATTTGAATCGGGGAAACCACCAGTATTTTGGGCGGCTGGCCGTCGCGTCCGTATTGCGCTCGGCCCGCTTCATCAACGATCGACTCAAGCCCTTTGCCGATCATGTAAGGCGTCAGATTCAGAAAATGCTTCGTGTCGTTGGTGCCCAGCATCACGACGAACAGGTCGATGGGGCTGTGCATCAGTAGACTGACCTCCAGCGTTTTCCGGCCGTTCCGGTACGGCTCAATCGGGTCGTCGAACGCCGTCGTCCTGCCGTTCAGACCCTGCTCAGCCACATGGTACCCCTCTCCCAGCAAACCTGCCAAACAGCGGGGCCATCTGGTGTCTTTGTCATATCGCCCGCCTTCGTGCGGAATATAGCCCCATGTGTTGGAATCCCCGTAGCACACGATCGTCTTCTCTGTCATCGTCAGCTCCTCCCGTCAGCAATACAGTAAAATGCAATACAGTAAAATTCAGTCCCGGTATCAAGCATTGCCAGCCCGCAGCATAACGGACGTCAATCCATCTGCTGTCCGCCAGTCACGTTGATGGCCTGTCCGGTCATATAGCTGGCCTCCTCGCTGGCCAAAAAAACCATCAGGTTGGCCACGTCGTCGTAGGTGCAGCCGCGCTTGAGCGGAACCTGATCGATATATTTCTGCCGCACCTGCTCCTCGCTGATGCCCTGATTCTTGGCATACTGCTTGAACAGGCTGTTTACCCACAGCGGCGAATCCAGCAGGTTGCCGGGGCAAATCGCGTTCACGCGTACCTTGTCCTCTGCCAGCTCCAATGCAAGGCTCTGCACCAGCCCGATACCGCCGAACTTGGACGCCGCATATGCCGAGTTTTTATATGAGCCCTTCTTGCCGCTCTTGGAATTGATCTGAACGATCACGCCCTGATTCTGCTTCAGATACGGCACCGCCGCCTTGCAGATGTTATAGCAGCCGCACAGGTTGACGTCGATCACCTTTTTCCATCTCTCAGAGTCAAACTCCTCTATCGCACCCGAAATGAGTATTGCCGCGTTGGAAACCAACAGGTCGATGCCGCCCATTTCTTTCACGGCGTTGCCGATAAAAGCCTCACACGAAGCGTAGTCCGTCACATCCAGAGAATAAGCCGCGCCGCCCTCCAGCATGTCCGCCGTCTGCTTTGCGCCTTCCAAACTCACGTCGCCGATGACGACACGCGCGCCCTCAGCTGCCAAACGCAGCGCCAGCGCCTGTCCCAGCCCCTGCGCCGCCCCTGTAATTACCGCTCTCTTGCCTTTAAGTCTTTGCATTAACAAATCCGTCCCTTATGTGTTTTTGCGATACGCGCTTGGGAATTAAACGCCCAATGCGTCAAATTTTCCGCTGAATTAATTGTAATGTATCCGGGCGCTCCTGTACAGTCTTAATGATTCAGGGACGAAAAAACTCGAATATGATATTATCGAACTGCTTCCGCAGATACTGGGCGTCTTCGTAGTTCTGAACCGTCCACGCCACCAGCCTGCCCCCCATTCGCTTGAAAGCCCAAAGGCCCAGCTTACGCCGCGCGTCCTGATGCCGGTAAGCCACGAAATGCGGCCGGCACATCGCGTTGGTCAGCAGCGACGACATCAGCAGGCTCTGAAAAAACGGCGTCGTCTCGTACGACCGGATACCGCACGCCAAATGCCCGCGCACCACGCCGGGCCGGTGCTTGTAAAACCAGCGCATGATTCGAGGGTCAAACGACTCGACGCAATAAGACCCTGTATAAACATCCAGCAGCGCAGCAGCCTCTGCGCACAGCTCACGGTAGCGTTTGGTGGATTTCAGCTCCACAATCAGCGGGGTGCGGCCGTCCACCAGCTCCAGCATCTCGCTGAAAAGCGGAATGCCCTGCTCTGTGCCAAACAGCCGGCAGCCGCGCAGCTCACTCAGCGCACAGTCGCGGATGTCCTTGCTCACATCGCACGCACGCGTCAGCATGTCGTCGTGGAACACCACCACCTCATCGTCCGTTGTGATGGTGATGTCCAGCTCCATACCGTAGCCCGCTTCCGCCGCCGAGGCAAACGCAGGCAGCGAGTTCTCCGGCACCTTCTGGTCCTTTGTGTACAGGCCGCGGTGCGCATAATGCGCAGCCCACAATTCGTCAGTGCCGCGCGGCATACGTGCAGGCGTGACCAAAAAGGCATACATAGCGACGACGGCAACAACCGCCCCCACAATAAACAAGTAAACCATGAGTCCGCCTCCCTTAAGCTGTCGTCAGTCCCCCGCGCCCAGCGCCTCCAGATTGGATGCCGGCTTTATCGGTTTGGAATCGCCGTGCCGCACAAACAGCATCGTCACAAATGCCACAGCGACAAAGAAGGCGCTGTATGGCAGCAGTGTAAAGTATCCCACGTGTTCCAGCAGCGCGCCGGACAGTATGGGCGTGACCACCTGCGCCGCCATTGAGAACGTGTAGTAGTATCCGGTGTATTTGCCCACGCTTGCACCCTTGGACATCTCCAGCACCATGGGCAGCGAGTTGACGTTGATGCAGGCCCACGCGATGCCCGCCATCGCGAAGTTCACATACATCAGCGGGCTGTAAGCGGTGTACAACACCGCCGAACCGAACGAAGCGGCCAGCAGCACCACACCGAACAGTATGCTTTTGCGGCGCCCCACCTTGGACGATATGATGCCCACAGGTAGAAACGCCACCGTCGCAGCGATTACCGCCACCATCAATATCAGCGACGCCTGGCTCTCGGTGAGCGCCAGCGCGTTGACGGAATACTTGGAAAAGGCTGTCGTCACAGCGTTGTAACCCATGAACCACAGGAATATGGATACCAGTATCAGCATCATGCTGGTTCTCACGGCGGAAGGCAGTTTGGCCTCCGTTTTTCTGGCTTCGGGAAGCTCCTTCGCCTCCTCAGCGTCGATGCCCATCGCGGCGCTGTCCTGCCGCATTTTCTTTACCAGCCGGGGTTCGTTGACCGTCAGTACCAGCGCCACCACTCCCACTGCCATGATCACAGCCACCGTGACGAATATCGGCCAGTAATTGGCGTCCACACTCTTGGTGTCCGGCGCAAGGAAGGAATTGAGCAGCAGTATCATCGCGCCGCCCAAAGCGCCCATCAGATTAATCACCGCGTTACCCTTGGAGCGCAGCGGCTTGGGCGTCACGTCCGGCATCAGCGCCACCGCGGGCGAACGGTACACGGACATGGAGATCAGCACCATCCCCAGCGCCGTCATAAACAGCCACAGCAGCCGGGTGTGAACGGCGAAAGGTATGCCCATCATGAATATGACAGCCGCCACCGTACCGAATATGATGAACGGCATGCGGCGGCCAATGCGCGTATGGGTCTTATCGGACAACAGACCAAACAGCGGCAGCATGAACAGCGCCAGTATGTTATCCGCTGACATGATAAAACCGGCCCAGGTGTCGCTGATGCCGAAAGTATTCTTGAGTATCAGAGGAACGATGAAATCATATAGCTGCCAAAACGAGGATATGGTGAGAAACGCCAGCCCGACGAGTACAGTCTTGCCATAGCTCAGCTTCATAGTCTGCAGGCTCCTTATCCGTTGTGATACTATCAATGTATCATCTCAGACGGGGGAATACAATTTGGAAAGGGCTAAATATGGGTAAATTTTAACCGCGCGGGGCGGCACTGCTGGCTTTCAGTTCGCCGTACAGACAGCATATATCCGAGACATCCGCGTCGTCCAGTCCGGTAAAATGCCTGACCGCAGCCTCAATGCCATTACTGGTGATGTACGACTGTATCCGCATGGCGCTGGCATCCGCAGGTTCCGCAAACAGGAAGCCGGCGGCGATGCCCTTGAGTATTGGCTTGCCGTTAACGCTATGTTTCTGTGTGAGCCGGTATGCCCCCACCAGTCTGTCGTTCCCGCTCAGCTTGCGCACCGGGTCTTCCGCGATACGTACCACGGTGTCGCGGATGTGGCGGTTGCAGATGCGGCGCTGAATGTCCGCGACCTCCGCCAGCTCCTTTTCGGGCGATACGCCGTATTCCAGCGCCAGCGCCTGTGCAACCGCTTCCATCGCGGGCTGCACGACTTCGTTGATGCCCGGCGCAACGAACGCCTCGTCCACATACTCATAGCCCTGCAGCCATCCGAGATATGACGTGAGCGCGTGGGCCATGTTGTATATGTACAGCTTCTCGCGGATGCACAGCTCGAAGCTGCCGACCGGCACGAAATGCGGTATGCGGATGGGCGTGATCAGCGCCGCCTCTTCAATGTGGATATCCTCATACGGCCCCTTGACGATGTACAACGGATCAGCGGACGGCGGTACCACCACGCCGACGCTGCCGCCTGCGAAGCCCAACCGCCCCTCAAACGCGGCCGTGTCTATGCCGAGCTCATCGAGAATGCCGTTGATGTGCGCGCGCACGCCCACAAAGTTCTCGCAGAATATCATATCCACGGGCGGTCGGTTCTGCCGCACGCGCTCCAGCAGATACGGCGCGACTGTTTTCATCAGCGCAGGCAGGTTGTTGACGCCCACGGACACAAATATGATGTCCGCTTCGCACACGGCCGTTCTTGCCGAGTCCGAGGAGAGCAGCGCCGCCCGATAGCCGCTCACCGTTTCGGTGTAGTCCGTTTCATTATCGATAGACCGCACCGTATAGGCGCCCGCCTCGCGCAGCAGGCTGATAAGGCCTGCATTGACATCCAGCATCGTCAGCTCAAAGCCTGCGTTCACCAGAGATTTCGCGATGATACCCCGTCCGATCTTACCCGTTCCAATCAATACCGCTTTCATGTTGCTCTCCTGTTTCCGTTATTCCGCGCGCGAAGCAACCCCGCCGGTCACCTTTAAAACCGGCGGGGCCATATGCTTCTTCCCATCGTTTGCTATGATGCCTTTCCGGCAAAGCCGCAAGGCATGGTTCCGCCTTAAAAGACGTTATATTTCGCTGCCTGTTGGCCTTGAGTGTATGGCGAGCAGGCAATCCTCCGCTTCGCCGGACCACAGCCCGTTATGCCGTCTGACGATGTCCGCCAGCTCCAGATACCGCCGGTCCTTATCGCCCAGACTGTGAAGCTCGTCCAGCGGCGTCATCGGCATGTTGATCTGCACATATACCAGCTTTTTGCCGCCGCTGATATGCGGCAGGTTCAGCGTGGTGTCGATCACCGAATCGAGGCCGCCCACGTGCGTGATCATCGCGGACGGGTCGATGCGCCCCGCCCCCATCAGCCGCACCGCTTCGCGCATGTCGTTCGTGTTGCCGCCGCTGGTGCCCGTCACATGCGTACCACCGTAATGCACATCGTAGAAGTTAAGGTTGGCGCTCAGCGCCGTATTCGTGGGTCCGGCGAAAAAGTTCAGGCAGCCGTCCCGCGCCAGCAGCGCATCCGCCTGCTCGATCACGGCGGATACCGGAGCAAACACCATCACGTCGTCGAAGCCGCTTGCCGTCTGCGCGCGCAATTCCCGTACCGGATCGTCCTGCTTCGCCGTGTTGATATACGTGAGACTGACCCCCGCCTGACGCGCCTCTTCCACAGAAAATATCGATTCCGCCCGAGCCAGCCGCCCGTCGTCAATGTCCGTCACCACCAGCACCGAAGGCCGTCTGTCCGCGTGCAGAGCATAGTCGATCGCCCCCAGCCCCATCGGCCCGCACGCGCCCAGCAGCGCCACACTTCCGCCTTCGCGTATGCCCATATCGTGCGTGTATTTTCCCGGCTGTATGTGATAGCTGGCGTGGTAAGCCCCGATGATGCAGCCCATCGGCTCCACCAGCGAGCCCTGATAGAAGTGCTGCGCCTCATACTTGATCAGGTGGCCGATCTCCATCACGACGGACGGTATGATGATGTACGTCGCGTCGCCGCCCACATACGGGAAGGAAAACCCCGGCGCTGCCATCGAGCCCTTGTAGTTGAGCGCCGTCTGCATCACGAAACGCTCACCGGGCGCGAATTCGCTTTTCCACCGCTCGCCCACTTCCACGATCTCGCCGCAGAACTCATGCCCCATCATCACCGGGTTTGTGGCGATGCCCTTGGGCACGCGCTTGTGGTCCTCGCCTTGTATGGCCGTCTTGTATGTGGACATGCAGATGGAGTCGGTGACGATGCGCGCCAGTATTTCGTCCGGCTGCATGGCAGGCAGCTCAAACTCCTCCAGCCTCAGATCATTTTTACCGTAAAGCCTTACCGCTCTGGTCTTCAAATAGCCCTCCGTTTCAGCGCATTTCGAAGCCGCCGGTCACATTGATAGCCTGCCCCGTCATATAGGACGACAGGTCGCTGGCCAGAAACACCATCACATTGGCGACATCCTCGTATTCGCAGCTGCGTCCCATCGGTATCTGCTTGAGATACTGCTCCAGCGTTTCTTCCGGGCTCTGGCCGCGGTTGCGCGAATACTGGTTGATCAGCGCGTTCTCGCCCTCGCGCCACAGCGGAGAGTTCAGCAGGTTTCCGGGGCATATCGCGTTGACGCGCACGCCGTACGGCGCGAACTCCAGCGCCAGGCTCTGCACCAGCCCGATGCCGCCGAACTTGGACGACGCGTAGGCGGAGCTTTTAAAGCTGCCCTTTTTGCCTGACTTGCTGTTGATCTGTATGATGCAGCCCGACCGCTTGTCGATGAAGTGCTGGGAGCAGGCTTTTATGATATGGAAGCTGCCCAGCAGGTTCACCTCGATCACCTGTTTCCAGTCGTTTATGTCCACTTCGTTGATCGCGCCGGACTTCAGAATGCCCGCATTGGCGACGAGTATGTCCAGCTGACCGTATTTCTCCATCGTCCGCTCATAGGCCGCCTCACACTGCGCGTAGTCCGTCACGTCGCAGCCGATGCCCAGCGCGTCCGGCAGCTGCTCCGCCACCGCCTGAGCGTTCTGTTTGGCCACATCCGCTACCGCCACGCGGCAACCCTCGACCGCCAGCCTTTTGCACAGCGCCTCACCGAGTCCGCGTCCGCCGCCGGTGACCAGTGCCACCTTTCCTTCCAGCATACCCATCGTTATTCCTCTCCGGCTACGCAAGCCCGCTCAGTATATTGACCGCGCTGGTCAGGCCGATGCCCATGCGGTATACGCCTTCCGCGCGGAACGCTTCGATGGCTTCCAGCGTCCGTATGCCGCCCGCCGCCTTGATGTAAACATCGTTGCCCACCACGGACTTGATCAGCCGCACCTGCTCGATCGACGCGGGAGCAAACCAGCCCGTACCCGTCTTCACATAGTCCGCACCCGACTGCACCACCAGCTCGCACGCCTTTTTAGCGTTGTATTCGTCCAGACAGCCAATCTCGATGATGCATTTGAGCGGCTTCCCCTCTGTCGCCTCACGAACGCGCTTGAGCTCATCCAGCACCAGATCGTACCGTCCGCTCAGCATCCACCCAAGGTTGATCACCATGTCCAGCTCGTCAGCACCCAGTTCAATGGTACGTTTAGCCTCCGCCACCTTGATCTCCGTAAATTCGCCGCCCGACGGGTAGCCCACAGGCCCGCCCGCGTGCACGCCGGTGCCCTTGAGGCCTTCCACCACCTGTTTTAGGTAGCAGGACAGTGTGAATACGCACGCAAACGAGTATTTTTGCGCACCCTCGATCAGGCTCTGTATCTCGGCTTCGGTGTGCGCATTCTGTACCAGCGTCACGTCCAGCATGTTTGCCAGTTCGTGCTGTGTCATGAATCATCCTCCCGCGAATGTATTTAAATTGTATGCATATATTCTATAACATCATTATGTTTATGGTCAAGCGGCAACTGAATAAAAAAAGGGCCTATTGAGCAGACCCTGTTGTTACGGCTCGATGCGCCCTTCGACAGCCACGGAATACTCCATGCGGTTGCCGTCCATCAACACTTCGTTGACCAGTATCGGTACACCATGGCTGGAAACGACGCGATGATTGGCCAGTATCGGGCTGCCCGCTGATATGCCGAGCATTTCCGCCAGCATGAAATCAGCCGTCTGCGCCTTGATGGTGTCCACTGCGGAGGTGATGGTTATGCCATAGTTTTTTTCAATGTGTTTATAAAGGGATACGAATTTGCCCACATCCTGCTCGATGCCGGTCACCAGACTGGCGATGATGTAGTCAGTGATATAAGCGACGGGCTTTTTGTTGGCCGTCTGCAGGCGCTGCACACGCACCACATCCGTCTTTTCGGTGATATTCAGCTCACGCGCCAGCAGCTCGCTTGGCCTCACGGTATCGATGTGCATGCTTTTGGTGGAAACCGTATATCCCTTGGCCTCCAGCGTGCGCGTGAAGGAGGATATGTAGTTGAGCTTCTGTATGGTGCGGAAGTCCAGCACCTCGGTGCCGTAGCCCTGCTGCGCCTTCACATAGCCTTCCGTCTCCAGCAGGTGCGCAGCGTTCCTCACCGTCGTCCGGCTGACGCCGTATATGCCGCAAAGCGCGGATTCGGGCGGAAGCAAACTGCCGACGGGGTATTTCCCCTCCCGTATCTTATCCCGCAAATCGCTGTAAACGCTGATATACGCAAACTGACCTGTATCCATAAAGCTCCTTTACTCAAAACTAGTTCGCTCATATTACTTTATAAAACTTGTCCAAATTTGTCAAATCGAAAGGAGAGGCATTACCGCCTCTCAGATTCAGCGATCTATCATACCGTCGCCGCGTACAGCAGCATGGGCCGGTTGTCGGCGTATATCGTGTCGAACTGGGATATCGACAGCGGGTTGGTGCCGCGCCCCACCTCCACCGTGTAACCGGGACGGCGGTAATCCTGTATGAACCAGTCCTTGTAGCCCGCGTACGAGGCCGGGCCTTCCGGTTCCGCCAATTCGTAGCCGCTAAGCCCCGCCAGCGATTCGCCGATCGTCTGCGCTTCGGGCGGTGCGAGGTTCTCGAAGTCCCAGAATATCACCTCGCCCTGGCTGTGGTACGCCATCACGAGGCGGAAGTCGTGGGCACGCGTGAAGTCCGCCACCGCGCGCGATTCAGGCTCGGATTCCGGATACGGTCCGGAGAAACGTGTGGGCCCCGGCCCGGTGATGCCCAGCGCCGCCTCGGCCTGTTTGGACTCCTCCCACGCAGCGTTGTAGTTGTGGTTTAGATCCACGCCGTTGTTGTTGGACTGCCAATCCTTTGAGAAATCCGTGCTGCCCCTGTTCCAGCTTATCAGCTTGCTGTAATTCGGGTTGCTGCGCTGCAGTCCGTTCAGCACCAGATCCACGCCGTCCGGATTCACCATCGGGATGATGTAGATGCTGCTGTTCTCCCACATCTCACGTGGGTCAAAGCCGCTGATCTCCGTGCCCAGCGCGTAAGCTTTGGCATAGTCCTCCGCAAACTTCATCAGCACCGGCGATGTGATCCATTCAAGGGCGTGATGCGCGGCGTTGTAGAACACCTCGTTTGAGCCCGTGCCCAGCCGGATATAGCTGAGTTCCCGGCCCAGCGAACTGTGACCGGCGACGCCTGTCTCGATGAACGGGTAACGCGCCTTGAGTCCCTTTATATCGTGCTGAAGCACGTCATAGGTGTAGTCGATGTTGGTGTCCACCACGTTGATGCCGTACGGGACGGTGACCGTCTGCCCGATGCGCAGGTTGTACGGGTCGAGGCCCGGATTCGCGGCCATCAGCAGCGTGAGATTGGTATAGTACTTGCGGGCGATGTTGTACAGCGTGTCGCCCGGTCTTATCGTATATGTATCGTAGCCCAGCAAAAAGCGTTCCAGCGTGCGGTATGTATTCAGCCCGATGATGCCGTCCGGCATCATTCCGAAATCCCGCTGAAACTGCTTCACCGCGCTTTGCGTCTGCAGTCCGAATATGCCGTCTATTTTACCGGGGTCGTACCCCATCTTTGCCAGCAGCGCCTGAATCTCCATCACGTCGGTGCCCGACATGCCCGCTCTCAGCACTCTCATACAGCGCCTCCTCAACCGATATTGCGATATAATATCGTATTCAGCGCACCGCCGTTTTGACAGCGGGGATTGCTTTCAGTCCAGCAGCTTGCTCACTGTGACGAACGTGTACCCCTCATCCCGCAGCTGTTCCACGATGAGCGGCACCGCATCGCGGGAGGGCGCACCGCTGTCATACATGAGGTGCATCAGTATGATATCGCCCGGCTGCACTATTTGCGTTACGTTGTTCGCAATGGCCTCAGCTGTGCCCGACATGTCTCCCTCGTATTCCGGCTCTCGGCTCCACATTACCGTCGTCATGCCGCGCTTTTGCAGCGCCAGCGGCAGCAGCACCAGCTTTTTGCCGTACGGAGGCCGGAACATAATCTCCCCCTCATAGCCTGCCTGCCGTATCAGCCCGTTGGTGCTGTCGATCTCATCGTCGATGAATTTGCCGCTCTTGAACACCATGCGCTGGTGCGAGTACGTGTGGTTGCCCACCTGATGCCCCGCGTCTACGATGGCCTTTGCTTCCTCCATATGGCTCTCCATCGCCCCACCCATGAGGAAGAAAGTGCATTTGATATCCAGCTCATCCAGCATGTCGAGTATCTGCTGTGTATATTCGGTCGGGCCGTCGTCGAACGTCAGCGCCACCACTTTTTTGTCTGTCTCGGCATGGGTCACGATGTCTCCCGCAACCTGAAAGCCGCGGGCGTTCATCCATTTGTATACGCCGAAAAACGCAGCTCCCAATACCAAAGCGATGCCGATGATGATCCAGAGCATCCTTTTCCCCTTTCTCACAGCGCACCTCGAAAGCATTTTTTTCGATTCCCATTATATCACAATATGCGAAGATGCTGCGCAGAATTCGGTGGCATAATCGCGGCACAGCCGCAAAGACTAATAGCATCATGTTTTTGTGGAGGCCATCGTTTTGGAACTGACTGAAAAGATTCCCGCTACCGAAGTCAAGTTGATGCTGAAGAGCAAAAAGGCGCTGGAAAAGGGCTTCGTGCTGTCGGGCGCGCTGGTGGAGCTGTTCGATATCTCCGGTGAGCCCAAGGAAAGACCGGTGTGGTATATGGACACGCCGGATCAGAAGCTCAAAAAATGGGGCTGGTCCATACGGTTCCGCCAGCACAAGGATGAACTGGAGCTGACCTATAAAAAACGCTATACCGAGGCGGGCTATAAAGCGATGCTGGATACGCCGCTGGCTGTCACCTTTGACCGCAGCTTCGAGCCGGAGATCGACTTCGGTTACTCCAAGAAGACGATCAGCTTCTCGTACATACGCAAGTTTACTGCCGAGAACCAGCCGGACATGCTGGAATCCCGGCGCCTCGTTATCGCGAACTGCCCGGAGCTGCTGACCCACTGGAAGGGTCAAAACAAGGGTTTTGCGCATTTGTGCGGCTCCGTGCTGTACGGCCCTGTCGCAGCGATGAACTACGAAGGCAAGCTGGACGACCTCAAGATCAAAGTCGAGGTATGGAAGCTGAAGAATTACCTCGCTGAGCTGTCGTTCGACATCGGCAGTGCCGACGCGGCGGAAACAAAAAAGCAGGTTGTTCGCCTGCTTTTGTCCAGCGATATGCTGGATCCTGTCAATACGCTCAAAACGGACGCACTGTTCGACCAGTACGCCAAGGAATAAACGCTTACGCCGGGTCTCCGATGGCAAACATCAGCTCACAGCTGGCCACCTTCCGTCCGTCCACCGACGCTGTGCCCGTGCCGATGCCCACGCTGCCCTTGATGGTGTCGATGCGCGTCTCCAGTACCAGAACGTCGCCCGGCACCACCTTGTCGGAGAACTTGGCGTTCTTGATCTTGCCGAGGAACGCCAATTTTCCTTTCAGCTCATCCATTGTCAGCAGCGCGATGCCGCCCATCTGTGCCATCGCTTCCACAATCAACACGCCCGGCATCACCTTATATTCCGCAAAATGCCCCTGAAAGAACCACTCGTTGGCGCTCACGGCTTTGATGCCTTTGGCATAAGCCCCCGGCTCAAGCTCGTCCACGCGGTCCAGCATCAGAAACGGTTCGCGGTGCGGCAATATTTTTTTGATTTCGTCTATGCTCAGTTTCATCTGTCAATTCATCCTTTAAGCTTTTTTCAGCACGAGGCAGCTGTTGTGTCCGCCAAAGCCGAACGAGTTGGACAGCGCGTATTCACAGCTTAAGGGCTGCGCCTTGCCCTTCACGTAGTTCAAACGGCAGTCTTCCGCCTCTTCTTCCAGCCCTATCGTCGGGGGCGCGATACCGGCGTTCAGCGCGCAGAGCGATATCACCGCTTCAAATGCGCCTGCCGCACCCAGCATGTGCCCCGTCATCGACTTGGTGGAGCTGACGCGCAGCTCCTTGGCATGGTCGCCGAAGCAGGTCTCTATAGCCGCGCTTTCGCCCGCGTCGTTGAGCGGCGTGCTGGTGCCATGCGCGTTGATATAGCCCACCTGAGTCTTGTCGATCCCGGCTTCCTTCATCGCCAGCGACATCGCGCGGGCGGCTTGCGTACCCTCCGGCTGCGGCGCGGTGATGTGATGTGCGTCACACGTCTGCGCGTATCCGGCCACCTCGCCCAGCGTTTTCGCGCTGCGCCGTCTGACCGACTCTTCGCTCTCCAGCAGCATAAATGCCGCGCCTTCGCCCATCACGAAGCCCTGACGCTCCTTGTCGAACGGGATGCTCGCGCGCTTGGGGTCTGCGCTTTCGGACAATGCGCCCATCTGGTGGAAGCCCTGCACGGCGAGTTCGGTCATCACCGACTCCGCGCCGCCCACCAGTATCGCGTCCACCCGGCCGTCTTTGATCGCGTAATACGCCTGACCGATGGCATCCGCGCCCGATGAGCACGCCGTCACGATCGCGTAGCACGGGCCGTACAGCCCCAGCTTAATCGCGATCAATCCGGGCGTGGTATTGATAATCGCCTTCGGGATAAACAGCGAGGATACGCTGCGCGGCCCGTTTGTTTTTAGTTCCTCGTACTGCTCGCAGATCACGTCCAGACCGCCCATGCCGCTGCCCAGCAGCACGCCCACGCGCTCCGCGTCGAAGCCCGCCTCCTGCATGCCGCTCATCTCCCACGCCTGCATCGCGGCCACTATCGCCATCTGCGTGAACCGCGCCATGCGCTTGGCCTCGCGCTTGTTCACATACGGCTCCGGCGTGAAGTTCTTTACTTGTCCGGCCACGAATATCTGCGTCAGCTCTGAATCGAAGCACTCCGCGGCGCTGATGCCGGACACGCCGTCCGCCGCCGCCTTGAAGCTTTCTTCCGCGCTCATGCCGATGGGCGATACCACGCCCATCCCGGTTATGTAAACTTTCATACTCCTTTAACCCTTTCCAAACGCTAAATCACCATGCCGCCGTCCACGACGATCACCTGACCGGTGACATACGAAGCGCCGTCGCCGCATAGAAAAGCAACCATGTCGGCCACGTCCTCCGGCTTGCCGAAGCGCCCCAGCGGTATGCCTTGCTTCATGGACTGTTTCACGTCGTCGCTCAGTTTGTCGGTCATCGCGGTTTCGATAAAACCGGGGGCTACCGCGTTCACGCAGATGCCGCGCTTGGCGACTTCCTTGGCGCATGACTTGGTGAGGCCGATGATGCCCGCCTTGGAGGCGGCGTAGTTGGCCTGCCCCGCGTTGCCCGTGATGCCCACCACCGACGTGATGTTCACGATGCGCCCGCTGCGCTTGCGTGCCATGTGCGCGATGCCCTCGCGCGAGCAGTAGAAGCAGCTGTCGAGGTTCGCCCGCAGCACGCGGTGATACTGCTCATCCGTCATGCGCATGATCAGCCCGTCGTCCGTCACGCCCGCGTTGTTGACCAGCGCGTCCAGACCGCCCAGCTCACTGATGCAGGTCTGCACCAGCCGCTTGCACTCCACCGGCTCGGTGAGGTCAGCAGCAACCGCAATGGCTTTCAGTCCCAGTGCTTCTATCTGCCGGCAGACGTTCGCGGCCTGTTCCGCGCCGCTCCGGTAATGCACGGCCACATCGTATCCGGCTTGCGCCAGCTTCAGGCAGACTGCCTGCCCGATGCCGCCGCTGCCGCCGGTCACCAATGCCGCTTTACTCATTTGTCTTCCTCCCCGCATTCACGCAGAAACGCATCCAGCGTCTCCGCGTCGCGTACAGATACAATCGACGCCGCTTTGCCCGCACGCCGCTTGAGCAGCTTGGCGAGCACGTTGCCGGGGCCTATCTCTACGAACCGCGTCACGCCGTCCGCCAGCATGCGCTCCACGCCGTCGTGCCAGCGCACGCGGGCGCGCATCTGCTCACACAGCAGCGCCCGAATGTCCGCGTCCGGCGGATAAGGCGCTCCCAGCGCGTTGCTGTATACCGTGCCGCTCATCGGGCTTAATTTCGTCTTGTCCAGCTCTGCCGCGAACTGTTCCGCCGCTTCATTCAGCAGCGGGCAGTGCGACGGCCCTCTGACGGCCAGAAATGTGACCATCTTGGCGCCCGCCTGCTCCATCACGTCCTTGAGCGCGGTGAGGTCGCCCATGCGCCCGCCCAGCACAATCTGCTGCTCCGACAGGTGGTTCGCGAGGTAAACCTCAGGATAAGCCGTTATGGCTTCCTCCACCTGCTCTGCAGTGAATCCGATCACCGACAGCATGCCGCCCTCTCCGGGGGGTATCGCGCCGTCCATGATCGCGCCGCGCTTCCTGACCAGCGCCGCTCCCTGCTCCGGCGAGATCACACCCGCCGCGCAGAGCGCGCTGTATTCTCCCAGCGACAGACCGGCATAGATATCCGCATGGATGCCCTTGGCCTGTATCGCCTTGAGCAGCGACACGGTGTGGGCAAATATGGCAGGCTGTATCGTCTCGCTGCCGTCCAGCCCCACGCCTTCAAAGCATGCCGCTTTCAAATCAAGCTCCGTTCCCGCTTCGCACAGATCAAATGTTTGACGGTAAATATCAGAATGATTATATAAGTCCGCCCCCATGCCGGGTGTCTGAGCACCCTGACCGGGGAATAAAAAAGCCGTCTTCATTTGTCCGCCTCCAGCAGGCTGGCAGCGTTACTCAGCACGCTCTTGATACGCTCCGCATCGAACAGTTCCCGCACGATATCCGCCGCGGGTTGAATCGTGTCGATCATGCAGGCGCACTGGCCGGCCATGAACGAGCCGGTGTCCTTGTCGCCGTGCAGCACCGCCCGCATCAGCGAGCCCTCGCCCAGCTTCTCAACCTTCTCCGCGCCGTTCTCTTCGTACTCCACACGCGCGAGCTCCCGCGCGAACGGGCTTTTCAGAAGCCGTACCGGATGACCCGTAACGCGTCCCGTCACCTTGCTGTCGATGTCCTTGGCCTTCACAACGCGATCCTTGTAAGCGTTGTGCGCCGTGCACTCTTCAGCCAATATGAACCGCGTGCCTACCTGAACGCCCTTTGCGCCGAGGCAAAACGCCGCTGCCACGGTGTCCGCGTCGAATATACCGCCCGCCGCGACCACAGGGATCTTGACGCTACGTACGATGTCCGGCCACAGCACCATAGAGGTGAGTTCACCGATGTGTCCGCCCGCCTCGCAGCCTTCCGCGATCACGAAATCCGCGCCCATGCGTTCCATCAGCATGGCCAGCGCACGGCTTGCGACCACCGGGGCCACCACGCAGCCCGCCGCTTTCCACCGCTTAATGTAGCTGTCCGGATTGCCCGCACCGCTGATGACGACAGGAACATGCAGGTCCGCCACCATCTCGGCCACAGCCGCCACGTGTGGGCTCAGCAGCATGATGTTAAGACCGAACGGTTTGTCCGTCTTTTCACGCACCAGTTTAATTTGGGCTTCCACCCAGTCGGGCGGCGCGTTGCCCGCCGCGATGACGCCCAAGCCCCCCGCCATGGACACGGCGGCGGCGAGGCTCGCATCCGACACCCACGCCATTCCGCCCTGTATCAACGGGTACTCTGTTTTCGTCAGCGCGCAAATGCTGCCGCTGTACTTCATCCCTTTTTAGCCTCCAGATAAGCCACCAGTTCGCCCACGGTGTGGATGTCCTTGATCTCCTCGTTGGGGATCTTGACGCCCGTCTGCTTCTCAAGGTCGATCAGCATTTCCACCATGTCCAGCGAGTCCATCGAGAAATCCTCGACAAAGCGGCTCTCCGACGTGATCTCGTCGCGCTCCAGTTCAAGCTGTTCCATCAGGTTTTTGATAATAAGTTCTTCCATTTTAATTCTCCTTTTTCAAAATGACATTGTCCAATCTACCACGATGCCGCCGCAGGTGAGCCCGGCTCCGAAGGCGACAAGGGCAACCCTGTCCCCCTTTTTCAGCCAGCCCTTCTTGCATGCGTCATACAGGGCGATCGGTATGGTCGCTGATGATGTATTCGCGTATTCCGCGATATTTAAAAAGAATTGGTCGGCGTTGTAATCCAGCCTTCTCTTTAAATAATCAATGATTTTTTCGTTGGCCTGATGCGGTATGATCTTTGTAAACGGCTTATCTCCGCACATTACAAGCAGCTGCTGCAATACGTCGCCCGCCGCGCCCACGGCATAAGAAAATACCTCGCGCCCGTCCATGTGGATATTATCACGTTTGTTTTTAGATTCATCGACGTTGTTGAACGGAGTCTTGCGATCCTCTCTTTTGCAGATGATAACATCCTGATGATCCGGCGTACCGCTCAGTATCGGGAAATGCAGACGGGGTGTCTCACTGCGCTTCAGGACCACCGCGCCCGCGCCGTCGCCAAACAGCACGCAGGTGGTCCTGTCCGACCAGTCGGTGTAGGTGGAAAGCGTCTCCGAGGATACCACCAGCGCCGCTTTAAGATTCAGCGATTCCATCAGGCTGGCCGCGGTGGTCAGCGCGTAGACAAAGCCCGAGCACCCCGCGTTCACGTCCATATTGGCGCAGTTCTCGACGCCGAGCGTCTTTTGCACATAGCCCGACATACCCGGCGTCACCAGTTCGCTGGTGATGGTGCTGGCGACGATCAGCCCAATGTCGCACGGGTCGATGCCCGACTGTTCAATCGCGCCGCGGGCGGCTTCCACCGCCATGTCGATGGATTTCTCGCCCGTCGAGACATGCCTCGTGCTGATGCCTGTGCGCTTCTTTATCCACTCGTCGCTGGTTTCCACCAGCTTTTCCAGCTCTAAATTCGTTACCGTCCTCTCGGGCACCTTGATGGCGATGCCCGCTATCTCCACAGAAGCTAACAACCCTAAAGTCCTCTCAATTCCTCTTGGTTATGCCGCGGGTCCTTATCAGAGCCCTCTCATGTTCAAGAATTTCTGATGCCGGTTTTCCACCAGCCGGTCCGGTGGCACGCGCGTCAAACGACGCAGCGCCACGCGTATCACGCGGCGGATGTCCTCCACGCTTGCGTCCATATCAAAGCGCGAAAAGCCTTCCGACTCTTTGATGACACTGTCCACGATATGAAACTGCTTCAAGTCCGCCGCCGTCAATTTTAAGTTCTTGGCCGCTTCCTGTGCCATCGAGCTGTCCTTAAACAGTATCGACGCGCAGCCCTCGGGCGATATCACCGAGAAATAGCTGTTTTCCAGCATGATCAGCCGGTCCGCAAGCGACAGAGCCAACGCGCCGCCGCTGCCGCCCTCACCGATGATGATGGATATGATGGGCGTTTTGACGGTCGCCATTGCGCGCAGATGTTCCGCGATAATGAGCCCCTGACCCTTCGCCTCCGCATCCACGCCGCAAAAAGCGCCCGGCGTGTCCACGAGGCAGATCACGGGTCGCTGGAACTTCTCGGCCTGCTGCAGCGCCCGCATCGATTTGCGGTATCCTTCCGGATTGGGCATGCCGAAGTTGCAGCGCATGCGCTCCTCCAGCGTGTGCCCCTTTTGCTGGCCGATGACCGTCACCGGACAGTTCTCGAACCACGCGATAGCGGACACGATGGCTTCGTCGTCGCCCATACACCGGTCGCCCTTCACCTCGAAAACGCCATGGAAAAGCTTGCCGATGTAATCGCGCGCCTGCGGCCTGTTTTCTTTGCGGGCGTTCATAACACGATCCCAGGCCAGCTCCTGGGGTTCGTTCACGCCGTTATTCGGCGTTTGTGTTTCGTTTAAAGACATCGTCGTATATTTCCTCTATAAAGGTTTTGGGCCGGCCTTCGCAGCTGTGCAGCGCCAGCAGCGCCGCCAGTGTCTCGCGCATGTCCCTGCGTTCCACGATGCGGTCGAGCAGGCCGTGTTCATACAGATACTCCGCCGTCTGAAAGCCTTCCGGCAGCTTGTCGCGCACCGTCTGTTCAATGACGCGCGGACCCGCAAAGCCGATCAACGCACCAGGTTCCGCGATGGTGATATCTCCCTGCATCGCAAAGCTGGCGGTCACGCCGCCGGTGGTGGGGTGCGTCAGCACATTGATGTGCAGCAGCCCCTGGGCGCTGTGCCGTGCCAACGCAATGGTGGTGCGGGACATCTGCAGCAGCGACAGTATGCCCTCCTGCATGCGCGCCCCGCCCGACGCGCAGAAGATGATGAGCGGCAGCTTGTTAAGCGTGGCAAACTCCGCGATGATGACGATCTTCTCGCCCACCACGGTGCCCATGCTGCCCATCATGAAATACGAGTCCATCACGGCGATGGCGGTGCGCAGCCCCTTGATGGTGGCTTTGCCGATCACCACGCCCTCCTGCATCTTGGACTTGTTCTGCTCGTTGACAATCTTCGTCTTGTAACCCGGGAAAGAGAGCGGGTCCTTGCTCTCCGCCTCCCGCTCGATCTCGATGAAGCTGCCGGTATCCACAATGGTCTCGATGCGCCGGTATGCGGGCTGACGAAACAGCGTACCGCAATAGGGGCACACGGAATCACCCGCGTGCACGATATCCGCGACCATGTCGCGCCCGCAGCCGCCGCAGCGCAGCATTGCCAGTGCCGCCCCCGGCTTGTTATTGGCTTCTTCGGGTATTCCCGATGATATTTTTTCATTGAACAGATTCATGGCCGACCTCTCATGAAGCGGTGAATGAACACCTGCTCGATCCATTTTGTATGTACGCTGCCCGCCTGAAAGTCCGCGTCCGCCAGCATGGCCTGCGCAAACTCAGCGTTGTGGCTGATGCCGTCGATCTTGAGCTCCGCCAGCGCGGCCGCACACAGCCGAATGGCCTCATCACGGTCGTCGCCCGTGGCGATGAGCTTTAAGACCATCGAGTCGTAATAGGGCGATATCTCGTCGCCCGCCGCGTAGCCGGTGTCGATGCGGATGCCGTTGCCGCCCGGCAGCGCCATCCCCTTTATAATGCCCGGCGAGGGGCGAAAGTTCTCGGATGGGTCCTCCGCGTTGATGCGACACTCGATGGAATGCCCGCGCGGTATCAGCAATTCCTGCGGCACGTTCATGTGGTGCCCCATCGCCACTTGTACCTGCGCCTTGACGAGATCAAGGCCGAACAGGCTCTCGGTGACCGGATGCTCCACCTGTATGCGCGCGTTCATCTCCATGAAGAAGAAACGCCCGTCCTTCGCCAGCAAAAACTCCACCGTTCCCGCGTTCTTGTAGTTCACGCACCGCGCAATGTCGACGGCGGTCTGCTGAATCTTTGCCAATACTTCAGGGTTCACATTGGCCGCCGGAGCTTCCTCCAGCAGCTTCTGGTTCTTGCGCTGCAGGCTGCATTCCCGCGTGCCCAGATGCAGCACGTTGCCGTGCTCGTCCGCCAGTATCTGCACCTCAATGTGGCGCGCTTCGGGCAGGTACGCCTCCAGATAGACGCTGCCGTCACCGAACGCCAGCTCGGCCTCGCGGCACACCAGCGAGAATTCCTTCTCCAGCGCCGCAGCGTCTGCCACCACGCGGATGCCCTTTCCGCCGCCGCCCTTGGCCGCCTTGATCATCAGCGGAAAGCCGATCTCCTTGGCGACCGCTACCGCTTCCTTTACGCCGCCCACCGTACCGTTGGAACCGGGTACTACGGGAAAGCCGTTCTTGATCATCGTATCGCGCGCCATTTGCTTGTCACCCAGCATCAGCATCGTCTCCGGGTCCGGTCCGATGAACTTGATGCCTTCTTCCGTACAGGCCCGCGCAAACGCGTCGTTCTCAGACAAAAAGCCCACACCGGGATGGATCATGTCAGCCCCGTAGGCTTTCGCCGCCGCGAGTATGCTGTCAATGTTGAGGTAACTCTTGTCCGCGGGACGGGGGCCGATGCACACGCTGGCGTCCGCCAGTCTGACGGGCATGCCGCTCTCGTCATTTTCGGAAAATACCGCCACCGTTTTGAGGCCCAGCTTCTTGCAGGTGCGGATGATGCGTACCGCGATCTCGCCCCTGTTGGCTACCAGTACGGTGCTCATGCTACTTGCCTCCGGCGACGCGGAACAGCGCGTCGTTGGCCGACACCGTCTGCCCGTCCTTCACCAGCACCTGAACGATCACGCCGCTCAAGGGCGCGCTGATCTCGTTCATCGTCTTCATCGCCTCAATGATGCAGACCGGGTCACCCTTGGATACCTGCTTGCCCGCCTTCACGAACGGCTCGGCACCCGGTTCCTTGGCCGCGTAGAACACACCTGAAATAGGCGAGCGTATAACCTCGCCTTCCTCTTTTTCCTCTGCCTTGGGCATAGCGCCCTCCACAGCGGGTGCCAATGCCTGCACCGCAGGCTGCGGCTGTCCGCCCCCGCGTTCCAGGCATAGTTTCACGTCCTGATACTGTATCTCGATCCTGTTGAATGAAGATTTTTCCGCCCGGTCCATCAGTTTGAATACTGCGTCCAGATCCATCAGTCGCCTCCTTTTTTGAGACTTTTTCGATTAATATGTATGATTGCATAAGTTAAGGTTAGTACACCTAACCAACCTTGAAGCAAATAGTATCATGTTTCCGGCATGTATGTCAATTCGGTCAGATTGGCCGTATGCCGTTATAAGTTACCCGGTCACAATCAAAGCTTCAGAATTTGGCGCGTTTTTCATGATAGTATCCTCATTTTTTACGGTTCTGTTGCATGGGCTTTCACAAACCGGCCAATATGTTAAGTTATTATTGCCTGTCGTTTGTGGATATAAACAAAACGTAAAACAAGTTTTGAGAATGCTTAATGATTTCAAACACGCAGCCTGTTAAAGAAGCCCAGCAGCGCTTCCATGGACACGATCAGGTCCGGATAGGCCGCGATATCAAATTCCTTGAGTATGCTCTCGATCAGCATATCGTGAAACTGCTTGTGCTTCTTACAGCATTCCTCACCCTTTTCCGTCAGCTGCAGCTCGCTTTTGCGCTTATCCTCGTCCACCTTGGTTTTAACCAGATATCCCTTTTTGACCAGCCTTGAAACGGATACGCTCACTGTGGCCTTGGTGACCCCCAGCATCTCCGCAATCTGCGTCAGCGTCGCGCCCGGGCTGTCCTGTATGTTCTCCAGCGCGTGCATCTCCGTGCGGCTCAGGTTGTCGTTGGCGGACTTGGATACGCTTTTTTCCTGCAGCCTCAATATGCGGTAAAACATATCCTTAAGCAGCTGATTGAGCAAAACCCTGATGTCCTGTTCGGATATCCCCATCCCCGTTACAGTATCCACAGTGTTTGCCTCCTTCTTAAGTTTCTTGTTTTCAATGTGACATTATATCACATACCGATTAAATATTAAACATACTAACTTTTATAAAAAAGCCGACCCCTCCGGATCGGCGTTTAAATCTTTAGTTTGGCTTTATATCAGTATTATTGCCGGATGTATGTCCTCGTCAATTCCATCAGCTTCGCCGCTTCCGTCTTGTCACAGCTGTACGCGGACGGTTCCACTGGCTTCTGATGATGGTCGTAATAGCGGCCGGTTACGCCGTCCACATCTTCGGAAAGCGCCAGATACACATACGTTTTAGCCATCTCCTCGGGCGATATCGACTTTTTGCTTTTGATTGAATACGCGAATTTCGCCAGCCGAGAAAGCCCGGGGTACCGCGATACATCGACCTTCACGTTGGTCACACGTATGCAGTTGGCTGTCACACCCGTTCCACTCAGCTCATTCGCCAGCCAAAAAGTGTACATCACCTGTGCCAGCTTGGAGTGATAGTAGGCTTTGGCAACGCTGAACCCGCCCTTCTCAAACTCCGGATCATCGAAGCGTATTTTCAGGCCGGGATGCATCACCAGCCCCTGCGAGGCCACCGTCAGTATGCGCCCCTGTCCGCTGCTTTTCAGCCGCTCCAGAAACAGATCGACCAGCAGCACAGGCCCGATATGGTTGGTCGCCCAAACACTTTCGATGCCCTCTGCCGTCTTCTGAGGAAGCTTTTGCGCGAGATCAAACGCCGCCGCGTTGCTGATCAGCACATCCAGTTTATCGTAAGGATATGCCTCTGCCAGCTCGCGTATGGACGACTGCAGCGACATGTCCGCGATCATCAGCTCCGCAGAGCCGTTGCCGCCCGCCTTCCTGACATCCTCCAGCGCCTGCTGTCCGCGCTCGCTGTCTCGGCACACCATCACCACGTGGCAGCCCTGAGCTGCGAGCTGTACCGCCGCCGCTTTGCCGATTCCCGCGTTCGCACCCGTTATCAGGCATATCTTCTTATCCATGAATATCTCCTTTCTCCTGAGCACCAGCCAGTCCGTTCTTCAGAAACGCGATAAAGCTGTCCAGCTTCTCCATCACTTCGTCCGGCTCCGCCCCCGGCCCCATTCCGACGATTTCGTCGAAGTGCCGGAACAACACGGTCATCGCAGACACCACAAATCCATTCGAGAACTCCGGCGATATCTCCCCTCGGCTTGCCGCATTCACTACCATCTTTTCCAGCGCCCGCCGGGATTCCGCGTCAAACTGCGCCTGAACCGAATCATAGATGCTGCCGCTGCGCTCCTTAGCCAGCATCTTTGCGAAGCTGTGCGCTTCGGGGCAGCTCTGCGCAAACTCCAATCCCCATTTCGCCTGCAGCTTCAGCAGACTGAAAATGTCCTCACCGCCCGCGGCAGGCGGCTCAGCAGCCATCCTTTGCTGTATGAACGTCCATTTCTGTTCCGATGTATGCCGGATCAGATACAGGTAGAGATCGGCCTTGTCCTTGAAGTGGTAATAGAACGTTCCTTTGCTGATGCCCGCGTCCGCAATGATGCGGTTGACCGACGCTTCCTCGTAGCTCTTCTGCGAGAATTCAGCCAGCGCCGCATCCAGCAGCTCCTGTTTTCTTTCAAATCCTTTTTCTTTCAATGTGCTTATCCGCCTTATAGACCATATAGTCTAGACCATATAGTCTATATATTACTTCAGCCGTTTCGTTTTGTCAACGGACAAAAGAAAAACCCCCAGGGAAACCGGGGGAATCTAATCAACAGAACCTTACATTTCTATAACTGAAGACTTTTCAAAGCAGCATAAGTCATCGTTGATCTTTATAACAAGAATTATGATCACTTTCAAAAAAACAATATAATCTAATTGGTGTTGCTTTTCATCGTTTGAATGTGTACCATGAGCATATCGATTTCTAAGATCATGCCCATTGGTAAATTTTTTCTTGTTCAAATAGAAATCCATATAATCTTGTTCGCTTTTAGATAATAGGCTTGACTCATCCTTTAATATTCCAGCTAAAATCCACTCATCGATTTTTTGTTTTATTTTCAATGGTTGGTTCCAATAACTGATGACCTCGTTAAGAAACAAATCTCCCAGAACGGTAACTCCTGTGATATCTTTAATGGTAATGTATTCTTTTTCATCAACTTCTAGCAAGTCATTATCTATCAACCATTTGATCTCATCTTTCTGATGCTGTTCTAAATCACTCATTCTTACTTTTTCTTTTAAAAGAAGTTCACAAAGATTTTTGTGATTCTTGTCAGATTTAGGTATGTAAGTCAAGCCGCTTTGGTCAGAAAATAAACGATTAACAGCATTATAATAATATATACTTTCAGGATATATATATTTGTTTTTTACATTAGAAAGATACTCACCAAAAGCCATGGGCTTTGAGGACATCTGAAGTAACTCGTGATCAATTTCACCATTCTCAATGAATGTATTGTACTGTTTTAGAATCCTGTCAATTTCCGGGAGTATGGTTCTGCATTTTTCGAAATAGCTTAAACGTTCAGATGGCATTTTTACAATAAATTTAATAATATCAAACTCGTCTTTTATATATTCAATAAAGAACCATTCAATCATGTCTTCTATTCTAATGCCGTTTAGATTTAACAATTCTGAATAACTAACCATTTGAAGAGATGAGCACATTTCATTGATCTTAAATGCAGCATGTGCTTTGTAGATATGCTTTCCATTATTCCAAAAAAAAGCTCTTTCAAATACCCCAGCCTCATTTATTTTTGAAACTAAGTTTAATCTACTCTGTTCATCAAAAAAATGAAAAACGTATATAAAATTGTTCCAAAGCGTATTGAAATCTAAATTGTCAGTTATCCATTGCTTTTGAATGCTATATTTTACTATTCCACCATCTATCCTTCGTTGGACGACTTCTTCTTGAACTTCGGAGTAAGATATCTCGGCTCCCATTTTATGGCCAACTCTGCCTTTGGTAATTCTTTCTTCTTCTTGCTTTAATCTGCGTTTTGCTTTCAACTTTAACTTATCATTAAGTACCAGACCTACATCAAGGGGGAAAAATATAATTTTTCTCAAATGGTTTATGTTTAGATGCTCTAACTCTAGATAGTTATCAATTAAACATTCTATTTGGTAAAGACTTAAAGATGGAAGATTTAAGTTTTTCTCCGACAAATACTTATCTAACACTATTTCAGCATTGTTGGGGTTATCGAGGAAGGTAGTCTTTATTACTTCATCATGATATAAAACAATATTCTTATTTTCAAGAATATAATATAGGGTCGTCCTGTATTTTGTCATAAATTCTCGTAGATCATCACCACTAATACTCTTATATACTTTATACTTATCCATCACTTCAAAGAAATCTCTATGATAAAGAAAATCAACTGACTCATATAATTCAAGATATTTGTCTGTTCTTTGTGATATAAATTTACCTAACTTTGATTCAATTTGCTTAATAAAGTTTTTAATATCTATTTGAACTTCATTTTCAATTCGCACCTTAAATCGTTCAATCTGAATAAACTTAATAATATTATAAAATTCAAAAAAGTTGTCTATCTCCACTAGAACATCATCATAATCTTTTATTATTTCGATAATCCTCGTTAAAGCCATAGGATAAGTTATGTCATACTCGGAGAAATATTTCACTTTATACATAATTCCTCACCAATACTCTTACTCGTAATTTAGGGGTAATCAATATATGTTCATTGTAGTATATTTCTACCATTCAAACAATAATTTTTATAGTACAATTTATTTAGAGCAAGTTTTTGAAAGTGGGCACTACTATCCCGGCTGTGTTATTGGAGTACCCTTAAGTGACCCTTTATTTCTATTATCCCCGACACAATTCTCACTGTCAATATTCTCTAGCCTCCACTCATCTCCAGTACCGCCTATCTCCCGCCGCCACATCGTTTGACACCAAAAGAAAAACCCCCGGATAATGGACTGAACCCTGAAAAACGGACATTGAGAGAAAAAGCCTCCTGTTGTAGGATAACTGTAACAGGAGGTATTTATTTTGAAGCGGAAATGGACAAACATAGAGAGATTTACACCCATAATAATAAAAATGCGTAACGAAGGATACACAAGACAACAAATCGCTGACGCCTTGGGATTGAAAAAAGCACAGATCAAAAACTGGATCAACAGATATAATCACCGACAAAAAGGATTACCTAAGGTTCCCAAGCGTAGGGGCAGGCCACGCAAGAGGCCAGTCAGTGAAACAGAGGCCATGGTAATCCGTATAAGAGAACTTGAACGGGAAGTGGAACTGTACCGGTCTTTTCTTCAAGCTGCTGGAAGGATGTGAAGGCAGAAATCAAATATATCGCTATTCAACGACATGCAGGCAAATACCCAGTCAAGCAGATGTGCGAGTTCTTTGAGGTGTCCAGAAGTGGGTACTATGCATTTCTTAATCGACAGGCAGTTTATAGCGCGGAAAAGGCGCTGGCTGAACAGATTGCCCAGTGCCAGAAGGAAACAAGAGGTACTTATGGGTATCGAAGAGTACGCATCTGGCTGGAAC
>JAEWTW010000020.1 GCA_023397655.1 Bacillota bacterium | reverse complement strand
GCCATCGATGCGGAAAAGGACAGCAAGCTGCTGGAAAAGCTGCGCCGCTGGTACAAGAATGATTATTACCGGTACGAGATGGAGAACGGGCGTTTTGATGGCACTGAAGCCGTTTTTCAGGAGATGCTGGAACGCGCCGAAAACAACTATCACCGTGTCCTCGCCATGTATACGCTGGGTCTTGTCCACGAGCACTACGGACGGCCTGACAAAGCCCGCGAAGCGTTTGAATACGTGCTCGCCCACGGAAACAAGCTGCATGTCGTTACATTGGCAAAGCAGCGTCTGGCTGCCATGGGCGCAGTTTGATTCTTTCCGCCGTTACCGCATTAAGACGACATTATCTTTATGCATTTGCTCTTAGCTCTACTGAACAGATAGTATATAGATAGGCTATTTATATCTTCTCGTATCGAGGTGCGCTTATGAACAAAGCTTTGCTCAAGATTCTTCTGATTTTCTTTATTGGACTCTTCGTAATTCTCATTATGTGGCTGCTTCTCCCCTCTATTCTGTGGCAAGAACCTCTGGCCAGTGATCCGGTATTGCTTGTACCTGTCCCGATGTATATCATTTGCTTCGTATGGCTCTATGTCTTGCAGAGCCGCTTCAGCAAGATCAACGCGCTGCTGTTCGATTTGTGCGACCCTGAAGCGTATGTCGAGGGGATTAAGCAACTGCTGGCCAAGGCGGAAAAACGCAGGCAAATGCTCAGCATTCAGACGCTACGCATCAACCTGAATGCCGGACTACAGGCCGCGGGCCGCTATCAGGAAGCGTTGGCATCCATGCCCGACGCATCGCAGTTCAAAGACAACCGCATCGGGCGCACGCTCCGCGTCATTTACCATCACAACAACTTCGAAGCTTTTTTCGCGCTGGGCAACATGGATCAAGCACAGATGGCACTGGCGTGGCTAAATGATGCACTTGGCTTAATACAGGGTGGCGGGAAACAGGCGGAACATTTCAAGCTTTTGGGTCGCATGGATGAAGCACAGCTCGCAATGGCACGGGGCTGCTTTGACGGTGCGGAAGAGGTGATGCAGGAATCGGTCAACAAGGCGCAAAACAACTACCAGCGCGTATCGTCCATGCTGGAACTGGGCCGCATCCACGCACATTACGGACGGACGGAACGAGCCCGTGAAGCGTTTGAATACGTAGCCGCCCACGGCAATAAGCTGCATGCCGTTACATTGGCAAAGCAGCGTCTGGCATCCATGGGCAACGCATAAGCATATTATCGCAGCCCCATTACAAATACCCAATCAAAGGAGAACATCATGAACACGTTCACCGCCGTGCGCGCCGAAGACATATGCCTACAGGAGCACGTGAGCAAAAACTCCGGCAACACCACCTTCGAGCAGACACTGATATCCGACGAAGACACCGGCATGTCGGTTCGGCAAATACTTTATCCCAAGGGCAGCGTGACGCCGCCGCACACGCACCACTGCGCTCACGGCATGTATGTGCTGAAAGGCACGCTTCACACCGACCGGGGCAGTTTCGGGCCGGGCAGCTTCGTGTGGTTCGCAGAGGGTTCGGAGATGACGCACGGCGGGTTGGATGAAGACGTGGAGTGTCTGTTCATCACCAACAAGGCGTTTGATATCAGCTATCTCTAAGAAGGGATTATGAGCATATCCCCATTGCTCATTTCATAGAATTGCCGTATAGTATAGGCAGTAACAGTTTTTGGAGGTATACAATGAAGGTTTTGGCGATTAACGGCAGTCCCCACAAGGAGGGCAACACGTATCACGCGCTGGCAGCAGCGGCGGAGGTACTGGAGCAGCAGGGCATCGAATGTGAAATCGTACATATGGGCCACAAGGGGATACACGGCTGCATCGGGTGCGGGCTGTGCGCGAAGAATAAAAACGAGCGCTGCGGCACTTTCGACGACGGCGTGAACGAGCTGATCCAGCAGATGAAGGAGGCGGACGGCATCATATTGGGCGCGCCGGTGTATTATGCGGGCGTTGCGGGTACGATGAAGGCGCTGTGTGACCGCGCGTTCTACGCATCGGGCGCGAACGGCAACCTGTTCCGCTACAAGCCGGGTGCGGCGCTGGTGGCGCTGCGTCGCGGCGGCGGCGTGGCCGCTTTCGACCAGCTGAACCACTACTTCACGATATCCGAGATGCCCGTGGCGTCGTCCAGCTACTGGAGCGCGATACACGGCGCAAAGGCAGGCGAGGCGCTTCAGGACGGCGAGGGCATCCACACCGCGCGCACCATGGCCGCGAACATGGCGTGGCTTTTGAAGCTGATCGAGGCCGGCAAGGGCGTGGTGGATATGCCCGTCCGGGAGCCCAAGGTGCGCACCAACTTCATCCGGTAAAAGTGACTGCAATACAAAAGGGCCTGTCCGGGCCCTTTTATCGTATCGAGCGTAAAAAAATCGGGCTGCGGCCTTACGGCCTGCCCGTCAACCAGCGCCCCTGCCTCAACCGGCGCTCAAGGAATAAAATGAGAAAGGTTTTCCAATCCTCGCTTTATATCGCAGGCCTTATACGGCGGTTGAATGAGGCAGCGCCGGTCGGGCCGGATTGTCATTAAAAAAGTTTTCCAACGGCTCTATTCTAAACTAAAGTGAACAAAATTTCAATACGGCTATTCGTAACAGCCCCGCGGTTATTTATTTCACAATCCCTAATATAAAAAAGAGGCGCCGTTGCCCCTTTTTCCCGCAGCCGCCGCGGGCGTTCACTGGTCCATTCCATCTTCCACACGCCCGATTTCCTGCTGCGCATCTTCCTCAGATATCTTTGCACATGCCCCCATGCTCTCGCCGTCTTTGCCGAACAGCCGGTTGGCCAGAACACATTGGGTGTCCTCTACCCATCCGCCCGCGTCGCGGTCGAATAAGAAGGAACGCCCGCCTTCCTGCCTGGCAATGGCATCAATATCATTCAGCTTGTAATAAACCGCCACTCCAAAAGCTCCTTATCGCGTAACAATATCTATATTTCCCCCTATACGGCAAAAGTATGCATCACAAAAAAAGAACAGCCCGAAGGCTGCTTTGAAGGAGGTATATGTTAATGCCAAAAGGCAGTTAACCATATTAACGTGTTACGGCTTAACGGTGATTTTACGGGACGCGGTCAAAGTATATTTGGTACCGGCATAGTCGTTTTCGTCAAAGAAGCCGTCCGCAGTCGCGGATATCGTGTATTCTCCCGCGGGCAGCACAAGCTGCGGCTCGGCATACCAGCTCTCCCAAAACGCCGCGTCCTCATCGTCCGCACTGTAGCCGCCGGACTTGGCGAAGTCAAACTGCACCGGCTCGTTTTTCCCGAATGTGGCGGACATGAGCACATCGCTGATGGCGTAGTCACCAGTGAAGCGCCCGCCTGTCACCGTAAAATATACCAGCGGATCGCCGCTGTATATGGTGATGCTGTCCGCGTCGCCCACGTATTCCAGTATCGCATGGCAGCTCACCGCCTCACCCGCCGCGTATTCGCTCTTGTCGGTGACGACGGACAGACTGAACACGCCGTCGCTAACCGACGCGGGCTCTGTGTCGCCTATCAGCGCGGTGCATGCCGACCCCACGATGACCAGCACCGTCAGCGCCAGCCAGAGCATGATCTTCCTCATACTTTATTCCCTCCGCCGCCGTCAGACGCTCTCTCCGCATCCTCCGGGTATCAAATACACCAGTCCACTCCAGCCGAAAACCGATGATACATCACTTTGCCCAAGCCGTCTCCGCTTGCACAATAACTATCGGTATGCAGCCATACTCACGGTTATTCGTCCAGCAGCTTTTCGCATGTGTCCAGTATCGCCTGAACCGAGAGTTTGTCTCCGCTGCGAATGGACTGGCTGCCAAAGCCTCGCTCGTCCAGTGTTTGCAGCCAGACACAGTAGCCGCGCTTGTATGGGTCCGTTTTGGTGCCCGCCGGCATCTCGATGGGAAAACCGAGCCTTTCCGCAAACGCATACAGCCCGTCACCATGTCCCGTCACCACGACAGGAATGCCGTTCAGCGTCAGCAGCCAATCCTTGTCCGCATCGTCCAGATATGCCGCGTCGATCCACACCTGCGGCGCTTCCGCCGTTTTCAGTTCATGCATGTTTCGAACCACAGAAACCTCCGGACATGCGGTCAGATCGCCATCCGCCAGCGCCGCCCCTGTCTCAGGCGCAAAATATGCCGCCGCAACAGGAACCGGCGCAGTCTGCGTCTGAGACGCAGGCGCGGTGTCCGCCGTGCAGCCGCCCAGCAGCAGACATGCGCCCATCAGTATCGCCTTCCATCGCATAGCAGGCACCTCCATATTATGGGACGTACCGCCTTATTCGTTTGTTCCCAGAAATTAATAAATTGGAAAAATACACAGGTTTGTATGTTCTGTAAATGAAACCAACTTCACTTTCAATGCGTTTCGCAGTTCTGAAAGGCTATGGCGGCACAGGCAGCCTTACGACGCGTCCGCCAGTGACGTACCGCCCACCAATACATCCCGCGTCATTACCTCAAGAAAGCGGTTCGGTTCCTCAAACATCGGGCTGTGGGCGGAATCTTCGAACGTATAAAACGCTTTCACCGGCGCTTGGAGCTGCTTGAAATACTCCTCCGACAGATCGCGGTTTACAGTCAGGTCGTAAGCACCGCTGATGAAGTACGCGGGTATCTTCAGCTCCGGCACGATGTCCGCCGCACGACTGGAAAACAGCTGCTCCAGCAAACCCGTCTCGCTCCGCAGGAACGCTTTGGCGCGCCAGATGCTTATCTTCTCACCCAACGTATATGCCGGGCTTTTCATCACGGGCCGAAAAATGCCGGTGATCACCGAACGCATGTCTCGCGTGGTGCCGATGCCCAGCTCGTGCATGGCCTTGTCGCGCAGCATCGACTTGAAGTAGGGTAACAGCGAAGTGTCCGGCTGCGGCTCCAAAACGTTATATTCTTTGAGCCTATCCGCCATGCCGGTATTGCCCGCCGCTTCATACTGCGCCAGCATGTACGCGTAGGCGCGCCGCTCAGATTCGGGCGTATCGGCAATCTGCCCCACGCCAATATACGCGTGGTACAGCTCGGGCACCTGTGCCGCCGCCTGTATTCCGATGAACGTGCCCCACGAGTGTGCCATCAGGTATATCCTCTCCTGTCCGAACCGTTCCTGAAGATAGCGCGTTACCTCAATGGTATCCGACACCAGCTGCTCGGCCGTGATGGCATCCCCATCCATGCCGGGCTTATAGGACAGCCCGCTGCCCCGCTGCTCCCAGTAACACACGGTGAACTGATCTTCCAGCCCCGAGTCCTGTGCGGCGGCGAGGAAGTATTCGGGCATGCCGGGGCCGCCGTGCACAAACAGCAGCACCGGATTATCCGTATTCTTTCCGCGAATGAACATGCCCTGCTCAGCATCATTGATATTAACCCAAATCTTCTCGGACACGCTGCCCGCCAGCGGCTTGCCGTTATCATCTGAAAACGGCTTGATCTGTCCCGGGCTTACAATCAGCAGCACAGCCACAAGCACCAAAATGCCGCCCAGCATCACCCCCAGCACGATCAGCATTGCACGCACCGCCTTTCTTTTATTCGTTTTCATGCTATCAAGCCTCTTTATTCCAAATAATATCTTCAATCTTGGATTCCCAGTCCTTGTCGTAGCGGACGTTCTTCATCGTGGCGATGGACGCAAGCCCGTGAACGGTGGCCCACATAGCGATGATCATATCCTCCAGCCGCTCTGGCGGCGTACCGGCCAGTATGCGCCGCATGTGGCCTTTCATCAGTTCAAAGGGCGGGAAGCTGTGCGCACTATCCGCGCTGAACGACAGGTTCACCTCAAAGCGCGCCTGAGAGAACAGAAACGTGAAATACTCCGGACGGCGCAGAAAAAACAGCACATAGGCCTTGCCGATCTCAATGAGTACGCGCGGGTTGCCTTGATCTTCCACCGCTGCCGCCGCAGCTGTAAGAGCTAATGTAAAAGCTTCGATCACGTGCGCCTTCATCGCTTCCAGCAAGTCCTCCTTGTTCGCGAAGTGGCTGTAGGGTGCAGCCTGGCTGACGCCGCACAGCGCGCATACCCGGCGCAGCGAAAAAGCCTTCTCTCCCTCTTGGTTGATCAGCTGAATACCTGCGTTAATCAGCGTGTTCCTTAAATTCCCATGATGGTATGGTGCCATGTTGTTTCCTCCATTTATCTTGACGGTGTTAAGATAGCATATTATCTTAACACTGTCAAGATCGCAATAAAAAAAAAGCCCCGCTGATTTGCGGAACTTACAAACCATTTTCACCGCCGTTTCTTCTTCCCGCCGTCCTGCGAGAATACGTCCGCTGCGGGTTCGTCGTAAGTGGATATGTGCAGCCCGCCGCTGCCGTCCACGGACGCGTGAAACACCTCTCCCAATGCCGTACCGCGCTGCTTGATCTGTGCAAGCAGCTCTGGCTCACGCATCGCGACGGCATCAAGATTGCGCCGTTGGACACGCCCCTCCAACACCACCGTTACCGCGTTGTTGCTGGGCGGATACGGCAGCTTCATATCCCCCACCGTCACGCTCTCCTGCTCCGGCTTCTTAAGCACTGACATTTTTCCGTTGGCCTCAATGATACCGTACTCGATACGGCTGATATCGAACACATTTTTCTCACGCAGCATCATCATCACTTCATCCGCGCTGTAGTGGATGCGCCGTATGTTGGCGAATACCAGGCGTCCGCTGCAGACGACGACGGTGGGCTCAAATGTGACAACCTTTCGGAAGCGGCGGCTTTTGACCACAAAGAAGCTGACCAGCCGCTGAATAGCAGCCAGCAACACCACAGCAAAAGCGGTAGGCAGGTGAGGAATATCTGGCTCTGCGATGTCCGCACCCACGATGGATCCCATCACCACCAGCACCAGAAAGTCAAATACGGGCAGCTCGCCGATTGGCCTTTTGCCCATCACAAACAGCGTGGCTACCAGCAGCAGTGCCATAATGATCACAATACGGAAGGCGATGATCAGATATGTTTCCATCCGCTAAATGGCCCTCCCCTTCAAAATGCTGACTTTCCTTTTAGTTTCCTCCGGGTTGCGACGATTATGCGGCAAAAGCTGCGTATGCCAAGTGAATATCATCATGCGCACATCGTATTTATCTTGAGTTGCTCAGCGGCTTGAGTATTAACCTTTTTCGTGCTTAATGAAATAGCCGGATAAAATGCGGAGACTGTCTTCCCGAAGAACTCCGGATGTGACCTCAGGCTTCCAGCCAGAGTTTTCAAACACGATCCGGCAGCATTCTGCGCCCTTTTCACCCAGTATACCGCACAGGTCGATGTCGCTGGCTCCGTACACCAGTCGGCCCAGCTTCGTCCACACCAAGGCCCCGCAGCACATAAAGCACGGCTCACAGCTGGAGTACAGCGTGTAACTGCTCAAATCGGTTATATGTCTCTCCGCGCAAAACCGTCTCAGCAGACCGGCTTCGGCGTGAAACGTGGGATCGGAGCCTGTGTAGATTTGATTCTCGTTGGAATATACGATCTTTCCATCCTTGACGAGCACTGCCCCGAAGGGCTCGTTGCCGTGTTCCACGGCGAGTTCGGACAGGCGGACCGCTTCCCGCATAAACAGCTCATCCTGATTCATAGATCCCCCTTATTGCATCAGTTTTTTAATCGGCCGTACAAATCGCCGGTCTTTTATTCCACAACCGTTTTTTCGTGTGCCAGTATATCTTCTATCTCTCGCATCTGCGCGTTGCTGAGCGGCCCGAAAGCCATGGCCTTTGCATTCTCCTCCGCCTGCGCCACATTCTTGAAGCCAGGTATGGGTATGTTGCGCGGACTTTTAGCCCACAGCCAAGCCAGCGCGCCCTGTGCCAATGTGCGTCCGCCGCTGCGCAGTATCTCCTTTACCGCATCCAGCCTGCTCAGAAACTCAAGGTTCGGGCAGCCCTCCGTGAAATAGCTTACCCAGTCGTGCGATGCACCGCGCACATCGTCCGGCGGCAGCTTGGAGTCGCAGTTAAACTTGCCGGACAGTAAGCCCATGGCCAGCGGGCCATTGTTGATGCCAGCCAAGCGGTGCTGCTCGCAGACAGAATCCATTTCCTCGTCATAGACAAATATGTTGGCAGGGTGCTGGATGCAGCAGCCGTTCGTACGCTCCGCAAGATACAGCGCGTTTTGCACGCTGCCGGTGCTCCAGCCATACGCTTTGATCTTACCCTCGGCTGCAAAGCGGTCGAACTCCGCAAAGAGCGGTTCCATATTCTCTTCGGGCATGCCCCAGTTGTGGATCTGGTAGAGGTCTATGCAGTCCGTCCCCAGCCTTTTCAGCGAGGCTTCCAGCGCTGTTCTGAAATACGCGGGAGAAGTATCTTCACCCGTCAGTTCCCGCCCTTCGGCATCATGGACATAGCCGCCCTTGGTGGCGATAACCACACGGTCCCGCATCCCCTTCACCGCTTTGCCGATCACTTCCTCGCTGTGCCCTGTGCCGTAAGCGTCGGCGGTGTCCAGAAAGCTGACGCCCATGTCCACCGCGGCGCGGATAGCGCGTATGGATTCGGCGTCGTCTGTGTCACCCCATCCGTCCGGCTTGCCAAACATCATAAAAGGCCCGCCGATCGCCCAGCAGCCCAGCCCCATCGCGCTGACTTCAATACCGCTTTTGCCCAGTACGCGTTTCATCGTCACATCTCCTTGCTTTTCCTAATCCCGGCCAGAAAGCCGTCCAGTGCATCTGCCGCCTGCTGTTCCAGCTCATTGTCATCAAACAGCTTCACCGACATGGACAGCCCGATCAGCAGGTAATAATAGGCCAACGCCGGCTTGTGCGGCGGCTGCCATCTTATCTCCCCTGCCGCGACGCCCTCCGCAAATATCGCTGTGATTCTGCTGATAAAGAAGCCGTTGGTCTCCTCCGTCTTCGCCTGAATATAGTCCTTCAAAAACTCGGGCGGGTAATAGTAGTACCGGTCCCAGAAATACATTTTTGGATTGTCTTTGCAATAGCGGATGAATGTACAGAATATATCGCTCAAGCGACTGACAACACCCGTATGTCGTCTGTCTCCTTCCGTCAGCTCGCGGATAGACGCTACGTACTCGTCGAGAATCCCGTCAAACAGCGCCTCAAATATGCTTTCCTTGCCGCTGAAGTGCGAATACAGCGAGGCCTTCTGTATGCCCACTGCCTTGGCAATATCGCTCATGCTGCTCCCCGCATAGCCCTTTTCCGTAAAAAGCTCCAGCGCTTTGTCCAGTATCAACTGCTTGGTCATATCTTTGCTCCTCGCTACCTACCGTTCGGTAGTATTAAAATATCATAGAATATTACCAAATGCAAGTGGTTTATTTGCAAAATTATTGCTCACGCATGCCGATTTATCTTTCGTGTTTATATGGGGTGTTTTCGGCCAGAGAGTACCCGGTTGTCAGATGATGCCGGATTATTTATTCACGCCGTATTTAGCGCTTCTGTATATCTCATAAACCCGCTGCGCTTCATCCACATCCACAAAGACAACCGTATGATGACGGTACATGGACAGAAACTCCAATCCTGTGTTGAGGTATACGCGCGCATAATACGGTACGTCGCCAAAGTACAGGTTTCCGCTGCCATCACGCCCCGTTGTGACATACTCATTGCGTATGTTCGCGATGACGTCCGCGGTTTCTTTCTTCTTCTCCCCCGCGCTTCCCAGCGTCAGGCATAACACCCTCCTGCTCGTGACGGCATACACGGTGCGTTTTTTGGTATGGGCTTTGACGAAAAAACGGCCAGCCATTAGGTAGAGCCCCACAGCCAGAAAGGGAATTATGATAACAAGGCCGAACAAAGCCCCCGCCTCCAGCATGCTGGCGATAGCCATTATGGGTATTGCACAAAAGAATATCGAAAACGGCACCAGATACATGTCCGTTTTGGTAAACAGCTTTTGGGGGCTGGGCTGTCCCGCCCAGAGCAATTGTTCATCCGGCAGCAGCTCAGCGCCCACGATCCTTTCGATGCCGTTCATGCAGGCTCTCCATTGTGTAGGCAGGCGAGCTTAGCGTTTTTATAAATCTCGAAAACCTGATTTACGTTATCCACATCAAAGAAGACCAGCCCGTCATACACATGGTATCCGGGCATATACTCCATCCCCGTGTTCATGAACAGCTTCGAGTAGATCGGGACATTTCCAAAAAAGATGCTGCCGCAGCCTCGCCTTGAAGACACCGATTCCTTCTCAATACCCGCCAGATCGGCGCTCATGCCTTTCTTCTTTCGCCCCTCCGATCCCAGTGTCAGCCGCAGCACGCGCATATCCGTTAATGCATATACGGTGCGCTTCTTGTAATACGATTTGGCGAGAAAACGACCGGCAATCATATAAAGAACCATGGGGATATAGATGATGGCAAAGAGTATAATGATAAAGTGCATTGTCAGCATCGACACCACAAACCAAATGCCAAACGCACCCCCGGCTAATGAGAACGGCACAAGAAACCAATCCGTCGCAGTAAAAAACCGGGAGAGATTTGGCTGGCCTGACCATAGCAGTGTTTCACCCGGCAACAGTTCTGCATTGACAGCCCGTTCGATGTTTATGTCCATGCTGACCCCCACATATATTATTTAAGGCTAATAAAATAGCCGGTCGATCAGACAAACCGGCTTTGTTCGTTCAGTAAAACAGCCTTCTCCGCACACGTTCCTTGAAGTTTTGCCGGTGCTCCAGCACGAACGCCGCGACGCCCAGCACCACGCACGGGATCAGTGCATAAAACGACCACAAAAACCGCACCGCGTGATAGGTGTCCAGACTGATAAACACCTCCGCGGCCACCACGAACACGCCCACAGCGATCAGCACCGCGCCCGACTTGATGATGACGGAGAGCCTGCGCTTGGTGAACAGCAGTGCCAGCGCCAGCATGCACACACTGGCCGACACCGTCAGCGGCAGCCCCAATGGCATGAACCAGTGCCCTCCGTTCACCGTTTCAATGAACAGCAGATACAGCAACACCGCCGCGCAATCTGCACCCAGGAATATGACGGCATGGTACTTCCTGAAAAAGAACGGCAGCAGCACCACCACGTAAATCACCGCCACCGCACCGATCACATAGGCCGCCCACGTAAGCCCGCCGCCTGTAAAGATGTCCAGCAGCACCGTGATAATGCAGGGTATGCTGAGCAGCAATGCGGTCAGCGCCGCGAAATACCGCCGGTCAATGCGCTTCATGATGGTATCCACATGCCGCGAGTAGGGCCGCTCTGCCGGGTCCTTCCAGGGCGCATTGGGGTTGACCACTTCGGTTTGACACAAGGGACAATGCTTCTCGCTGTCCGCAAGCTCCACGCCGCAGTTCACACAGTATGACATTTCGTTATCCTCTCCAGTCTGCTCAGAGTTTATCTGTCCTCCACATTTTATCCAGTCTCAAAACAGTCCATGATCTTCCTCACCACCGGTCGTTGCTTTCCACGCGCACCGGCACACCCAGCTTTACGAGGTAACGGAAGAACTCGCGTTCCAGCGCGCTTTCGCGAATGGTGCGCAGGAAGTTGAGCACCAGCGTACCGTTGTAGGTAAGCGCACCGCACACCACGCGGTTGCGAGACAGCGGCCCCAGTATAAAGTCCATGCGTGCCACGTACTGCGCCATCTCGTCGGGCAGCTTGACCAGCCCTAAGTTGGATATGCTGGTGGTAGACTTGCGGTCGCCCACGCGGTAGAACGTGAGCTTCATCGCGATATTTTTCAGGAACAGCGGCGTTAAGCGCAGCACCTTGCGCGTCTCAGAGCGCACGTTGGTGGATATCTTGGCGTTCAGCAGCTTTTCAGTCACCTCGGCGCGCATGTAATGGTGTACCGCGGACAGCACCTCGTCAAAGCTGTATACACCGTAGCGCGGGTCGATGCCGGGATTCACGTAGCTGGCAAAGTTGCGCATGGTGCATGTGGGATAGAAGCTGCGCAGGTTGATGGGGATACACACTTTGACGGGCTTCAGCCGCTTCTCCTGCCTGACTTTCTGACGCTGGAGCTTGTCGATGGCCATGACCAGCACAGCGGTCAGGTATTCCGTCAGCGACACGCCCTTCTCCTTGGCGCGGCTCAGCACCTCAAACGACGGTATCAGGCCGGTGACCACATGCACGTAGTCCGGCTCGTCCGTGCCTTTCAGGTAATACGCGTCCGGCTCGCGGCGCGACCGCCCCACATTGCGGGCGAACTTTAAATACGCATCCTCCGTTTCCTCGGGCCGGGGCGGCTGTGAGCAGTCAAGTATTCCGCCGCCACGCGGTATTTGTGCCCCGTATTTGATGCGCAGGTATTCCGCCACCAGCGTTTTTAAGAAACACAGGCCTCCGCTGCCGTCCGTCAACACATGAAAAATCTCCACTGCGATACGCTTTTTGTGGTAGCGCACGCGGAACATAAAGCCGCCGTTTTCCTTGAAGTCCATCGGCGCGCACGGATACGGCCCGTCGGGCAGCACCGGCGGCCCGCCCTCGTTGAACTCAAGGTAATACCAGAACACACCGCGCTTCAGCTTCAGCGCGAAGCCGGGAAAGCGCGCCAGCGTGAAACGCTGCGCCTCCTTCAGCACCGCAGGGTCAACTGTTTCGGTAAGCGTGGCGGACAGGCGGAACAGCGCCTTCCAGTTGCGACGGCTTGCCGCCGGGTATATCTTGGCCGCGTTGTCCAGCTTCATCCACTTTTTATGCTCGCCCGCCTGACTCATTCTTTATCTCCTATGCCCACAGCTCCAGAAATTCAGCGATTCGTTCCATCGCCGCGCGTGCCTCGGGTATGCCGAACAGCACGTATACGTGCCAAAGCCCCTCCTCGATCACCAGCTCGCATCGGGAACCGCTTTTCACCAGCTGTACGGCCAGCATCTCCGCGTCGGAGAGCAGCAGCTCGTTGCTGCCTGCCAGCAGCAGCGACGGCGGAAAGTCTTCATAGTCACCCTTTGCCGGCGATACCATGGGGTTGTTCGCCTGCTCCGGCGCATAGGCTTTGGCGTGGCTGCGCAGCGCCGCCTCGTTCAGCGATGGGTCCTTCTTCAAATTGGTTTTGTATGACGCGCCGGAAAACGTGAGGTCCGTCCATGGTGAAAGCGCCACCATCGCCGCGGGCAGCGGCAGCCCCAGTTCCTTCGCCTTGAGTCCCAGGCAGAAGATGAGCCCGCCTCCGGCCGACTCTCCCGTGAAGGCGATGTGTTCCGGCTGATAGCCGCTGTCCAGTAGATACCGGTAAGCGGACACCGCGTCGTCCAGCGCCGCCGGAAACGGGTGCTCCGGAGCAAGACGGTAAGCTACCGCCAGCACGCGCCTCCCGGTCTGGCCCGCCAGTATGCCCGCAAAACCGCGCGCATATTGCAGGTTTCCCGCCACGTACGCGCCGCCGTGCAGATACAGTATCACACGTCGGCTGTCCTTCTCATCGCAAGGCAGCGCAAAACACGCCTCAAAGTCGTCCATCTCCACTGGCTCAAAAGCCACTCTTTCAGCCACCGACTTGGCCTCCATCTCGCCCAGCGCATCCTGAAACGCCCGGGCTCTCGGAATGCTCATCCGACCAATAAAAGGTTTTAAAAGCCTTATCTCTTCGCGAACGATCACGCTCAATGGACTTGGCATGCTGCCTCCCTTGCTGTACGCTGTGATGTATTTTCTTCTTCGGCTGCCATGGCTTGTCCGACCAAACGGAAGTAGTTCGGATGGTCGTGCACACCATAGCTTTGTGACAAAGTTTCCAGCTGCCTGGCCTTTGAACGTAACTCGCTCTCCGTATAGTCACGGCAGCATCTGCTGAACAGCAAGCCGCAGTTGTAATAGCACAGCTTGAAGTCGCGTTTGCACGCGTCATGCGTACAGGATGCCGAAAAAGCTTTCAGAAAGTCGAAAGCGAACCCGCGTGAAAAAGTCAGGAAAGTGGCTTGACGCTCCACCTCTATCGAGACGCCTTTTCCCAAAGCTTCACCGTTTATGAACTGTACCAAATGCACCAGCTCATGAGCCGTGGTTGCGCGCATGCGCCATTCCGAATAAGATTCCAGCGCTTCCTCACGGATAATGATATGCAGCACCGGGTTGTATTCCGCCAGCCAGCCGAACTTGCGCAGCGCCAGATATACCCTGCCATTCAGCTCCGGAAAGTGCACAAGCATGGGCTCTAAGTATTCCGCCGCATACCGCTCAATTTTCAGCGCCCTTTCAGGCCGTGTTTTCGGGCAGAGCAGTCCCCAGCCCTTCTCCCCTATTATACCGGGCATTATCCCTCCAAGGCTTTCGTTATTCCCAGAATACAACAACAGTACGCAATTTTCAACGGCTTCTATCCGCCATATGATAATTGCGCAGCCAATTGCAGCATGTTCGAAAATGCTGCTCTAATTTGTGTTGTTGCAGATTTTGTAACGCCGCAATAAATCCGGCACGATCACAAACGCCCAGTTCCAAGGATCAACTAGGCCGCTGGACATGCCACCGTGGTTGTATCTTTCCACAAAGACAAATTGCTTTGATAATATGGATGCACCTGTCAGTGCTTCAAATGTGCGATTCATTTCAGTAATGAAAGTAGCTTCGGATGCAATGTCTTGTTTCGCCAGAAAATGCGATCTGAACTCTTCCCATAAAAAGGCTTCACCACAGAGTCCGAAGTGGTTTGGTGTGTAATCTGAAAATATGGCGGAAAATGTACTCTTCAACAACGTGCACAACCTATCATAATATTTGCTCTTATTTGCTTCACCAGTGATGAACAACTTAAAACGGGCTGCCCGTACAATACAGGCAGCCCGCTATGTTTCATGCCGCTTATGCCGGGCAGACGTTGACAGCTCTCAGCCGGCCGCCCTTTTTGGGGTCTGCCTCCACATCGTAAGTGACGCGCTGTCCTTCGTTCAGGGATCTATATCCGTCTGAAACGATGGACGAGAAATGCACGAATACATCTTCTCCGCCGTTATCGTTTGAAATAAATCCAAAACCCTTTTCCGCATTAAACCATTTGACTATACCACTGTTCAATTCTAGTGCCTCCTAATACTTTTTCGTACCCAGTCCAAATAAAAAACACATGCTTTTGTAAATCATCAGATACAGAATGACTTACAAAAACATGTGAGCTCAATTCGATACATTTGATACTAATAGATCATAACATGGATGGAATACACTGTCAAGCTCGTTTTGCCGGCTGTTGTGGTTCTTGTTTCGTGCCCACAGGGCAAGGGTATGCGGCTCTATTCATTTACCGGTTATGTCCTTGATCCTCCATAATGCAAGCCAAAACGCACCTGTTTTCATATGATGTATCAAACTCGTTTAAGGAGAGAAAGCTTATGGGCGTATATGGATCGTTTACCGGCACCGTAGTGGACATACAGGATTTTTGGCGTGAGGCAGCCGAACCGGCGGGCTGCGTTAAGCTGATGACGTTGGCAGACAACCGTGGCCAGACGGTGGGTTTTGTGGTGATGCCGGATACTTATTTTGTGGACCATGTGATGGTGAAACGCGGAGACAGGATGACGGGGTTCTATGACGCGACTGCCCCCGTTCCGGCGATCTATCCGCCGCAGTACGTCGCCATCGTGATGTCCAAGGTAATGCCAGGCCGCAATGTGACGGTGGACTACTTCGGACGGGAGCTCGTCTCTGCCGACGGCGACCTGAAGCTGAACATAGGCCCGAGCACAACTGTGCTGCTGGAAAACGGGCAGGCCTTTTCCGGCAAACCCATCGGCCGGGACCTCGCGGTGGTCTATGGCCCCACCACGCGCAGCATCCCCCCGCAGACCACGCCGTACCAGATCATCGTGCTGTGCCCCGTGATGTAGCGCGCGAATAAAACGATCCGAGGTGGTATGGTTGGCGTCGCGCGGTATGGGACAGGCCTTGCAATAGCGGCGACTGCTTGAATGCAGCCGCCAAGGCAAGGGCATCAAGGTGCATATGACCGTCTGTCGTTGGACATATCCGCCCTCGTATGGTATAATATATAAATCAATTACTCATCCAAAGGAAGTAAAACATGAGTCCTGTACCGTTTTCCATGGGCTTCGACATCTTCTCGATCATCCCGTTCATATTCATCGCCATCGTGGTGGTCGGCATTGTGGTCGCTGTATCGCGCCGTTCGCGTGGGGCGGGTACAGACGCGCCGCGCAACGACACGTTTATGCAAGACATGCAGCACCGTCAGTTTATGGAGCAGGCGCAAAGGGATGCGCAGCTTCATCAACAGATGGCAGAGCAGGCACACCGGGATGCCATGCAGCAGCAACAGAATATGAACGACATCAACCGGCTTTAGCCGGTTTTTTTATTCTCATAGGACATACCGTTTGCCCTGCCGCAAAGCAAAAGGAGGAGCTGCGGAACGCTCCTCCCCTTAAACATTATAACCTTTAATGCAACCGTCAAGCCCTCATCACATGGCGGAACTTGCCGCTGGCGTTGCGGGACGGCGCCTGAGCCGACAGCATAACGGCGGGATCTACACCCTTTTCCCGGAAGAACGCGGACAGACGGCTCACGGCCTCTCGCGCTGCGTCGTCATTTCCCGGCGCAGTTATCAGCCGCAGCTCTACTTCCACATCACTCCGCTGTATCACCTGAAACCGCACCACACCCGGCGTCTCCTTGAGCACCACGTACACGGACAGCGGTGGTATACACACGCCGTTCGCAAACTCGAGCATGTCGTCCGTGCGTCCCTCCACCTCGATGGCGGTGAGCGGGCTGCCGCACGCGCAAGGTTCAGTCAGTGCGCGTACGCGGTCTGTCACCTCGTACCGAATCACCGGCTGCGCGAAGCTGGCAAGGTTGGTGATGTAGATTTTATCCGCCAGCGTTCCGGGCGGCACCGGATTGCCCGCGGCGTCCACCTGCTCTAGTAGTACCCAGTCGTCGTTAACATGCAGATGGCCTTCGCTGCACTGAAACGCCATCAGCCCGCCCTCTGTGCACGAATACCCCGACTGCACCGGGCAGCCGAACGCCTCGGACAGCCGCCGCGCCAGTTCGGGTGACAGATACTCGCCCCCGGTGTTGATCAGCACGGGTGCTATCGTCAGCCGCCCAGCCTGTTTTTCGGGTATCAGCAGCTCCAGCGCGGTGGGATAGCCGCCCAGCAGTGCAGGCCGGAACGCGTTAAGCTGTTCCACGATGCGTTCTACCGGCCACAGCACCGACAGCACGGTAAACTGCTTCGCCTTGAGCGGGTTTTTGTGCTGCTTATATCGCACACTGGCCACGCCGAGGTAATGCCCGCCCGTCGCGTAAACAGCGGCGGACTTGCCGCCCGCCTTCACCAGCTTGCCCATCACGCCTTTGTACGCCATTGAGCGCGTCACTGCCAGCGCGTCCAGCACGTTCAGGCTGCTCTTATAGTTCAGGAACACCGCGGGTACGCCGGTGGAACCGGACGTGGTGGCCACAAGATATTTCCCGAGGAAAGGCCGGCCGATGTTGCTTTCGTCCTTCACGTATTGCTGCAAGTCGATCAACGTCACTGCCGGATCGGTCACCCACTCGTCAAACCGCGCCATCAGTTCCGGCTTGCTCGACGGCGGCAGGCTCTCCAATGCGGGGTTTTCCGGCAGACCCGCGTACTTCTCTCGGTATATGGCGCTGTGCATGCGGGCATGACGCACCAGCACGTCCAGCCTTTCCGTCTGTATCTTCCTGATCGCTGTGGTGTCAGCGTTTTTGCTTTGCGCGTGGACAGCAGAGCGCTCAAAAACCCGATCTTGGGGTTCATGACTCATCCCTCCCGATGCCGTGCAGTATGAAGCGGATCGTCTTGTTCAGCTCGTCTTCCAGTATGTGAGGCTCGTCCAGCAGCTTTTTCGGGCTGAGCGTTTGCAGCACGCACGCGGTGACGCCGTCGAATACAGTGCGGATATATTCCTGCGCATCGCCCAAGTCCACGCCGTCCCGCAGCAGCTCCGGCTCGATTTCTCCCAAAAACTCTGCGCTCAACGACCGCATCTGCGCAGCATAGTTGTTCATCAGCGCGTGCAGCTCATCCGCCGCGTCGTGGCCTCGTTCCCCCGTCGCTCTGGCCAGCAGCTGCGTCTCCCTGGGGCACGTCTGCGGCACAGTCAGCTTGGCCGCAACGCTGCGCCGCGCACGGTCAAAGTACGTGCCGCCGCCGCTGCCGGACAGTGCTTCACGCGTTTTAACCAGGACTGTGTCCATACAGTAGCGGCAAATGTACAGAAACAGCTCGCGTTTGCTGCCGAAGTAGTGGAAGATGCTGCCCTTGGCGATGCCGCACATCTTCGCAATCTCGTTGGTGTTGGCCAGTGCGTAGCCGTATTCGGTGAACACGTCCATGCACACGCCGAGTATGAATGCCCGCTTATCCGCGGGCAGTTTATCGAAGCTGGTGTTCATCTCTCCCCCTTTGACCCATGGGTCAAAAATAATATAGCACATATTGACCCACCGGTCAATAATATTTGGATAATTAAGTTAAACAAATGTTGCCCGTTTCATTGACTTGGCGCCATTTTGGGGCTATAATATCAGTAACAGGCCACAGCTGAATCTTCGTTAAGAAGAACGGGAGAACCAATTTTGGGGTGAATCCGATTATTCGGTAGGGTACCTTTCAACCCGAACCCGACAGCTAATCTCGTAAGCGCATGAGAGGGAGATATAGTTTCATATCTTTTTATTGTTCATTGCGCTTACATTGTTTGTAGGCGTTTTTTAGTTTCAACTCAACTGACAAACGCGGCTCGCATAAAGGTCCAGGCATTTTTAAATGTTTTCGGAGGTGTTTTACGGGACTGCCCATCCCAATAGAGAAGGAGGAATGTTGTGATGTTGAATGTGGCGATTTGCGGAATCGGAAGAGCGGGTCAGGAACTGATCCGGTCGATCGTGGAAAAAGAAAAGGACATGCGCGTTGCGGCGGGCTTTTGTCGCGTCGGCAGCGAAAGGAAAGGCAAGGATCTCGGTCTGCTTGCGCATGTGGACCGCTTGGGTATAGAGGCTATGGAGGTCACCGAAGCGGGACGGATATTGGGAGACAGGTTTGTGGATGTCGTTATCGATTTTTCCAATCCGGCGGCTTCAAAGGTTCTGTTGGCCGAATGCAAGAAATACGGCGTACCTGCCGTGGTCTGCACGACCGGCTTCACGGAGGAGGAGCTGCAGTGGATGCGCAGCCTGACAAAGGATAAAAGCTTCGGGCTTGTGTACGCCCCCAATGTGACGTTGGGCGTCAACGTGCTGATTGAGGCGCTCAAGCTCATCGCGCAGTCTCTGCCGTTTTATGATTTCCAGATCACCGAAACGCATCACAGCAAAAAGGCGGATATTCCATCCGGAACAGCGAAGATCATTTCCCGGGCGATTGAAGGAGAGCTGAGTCCGGGCTTCGATCAGGATATACCCATCAACTCCGTGCGCGCCGGCGGGCATATCGGCATCCATGAGGTGATGGCGGCAGGCGAAAACGAAGAAATCGTCATCACGCACCAGTCGTTCTCCCGGCGAGCCTTCGCCGAAGGGGCTCTGCGCGCGGCGCGGTTCATCAGCCGCCGCAAGGGCTGGCACGAGATGTCCGACGTGATATTCTCTTACCCGGCATCCGGCATGCATCAGCTTCAGATGGTCACGCCGAACACAACCCCCTCATAATATAGCGGACTGTTTGAAACCGGAGGAAGCTTTGCCAGCCTCCGGTTTTTTCATGCGAATATCTGTCTCAAAAGATTGTGCTGCTCTGACAGTCTTCCCACATTTCTTCTTCGCAAATCGACGTTTGACGCGCATCATGAAGTCCTGTATAATAACGGAGTTAACCGGCTTTCAGATGGAAGTCCACCGCATGCGGGCTTCTGTTTTTTTGCAGGAAAGCATACATACAAAGGGGAGAATAAGCATATCGGCACTTCAGATATCATAACAAAAGAGGTTGCGCGCCGGAAGACGTTCGCGATCATATCGCACCCGGACGCGGGCAAAACCACGCTGACGGAAAAGCTGCTACTGTACGGCGGCGCGATTCGTCTCGCGGGTACGGTGAAGGGGCGCAAAGCGGCCAAGCACGCGGTGTCCGACTGGATGGAGATCGAAAAGCAGCGCGGCATTTCCGTGACATCCAGCGTGATGTTTTTCGACTACGACGGATGCCGCATCAACATACTGGATACACCGGGCCATCAGGACTTCTCCGAAGACACCTACCGAACGCTGGCGGCAGCGGACTGCGCCGTCATGCTTATCGACGGTGCCAAGGGCGTGGAGGCGCAGACTAAGAAGCTGTTTCATGTCTGCCGTATGCGCGGCATACCGATATTCACGTTTGTCAACAAGCTGGACCGCTTCTGCAAGAACCCGTTTGAGCTGATGGACGAGATTGAGCAGACGCTGGGCATCCGCTCCTGCCCGATGAACTGGCCCATCGGCGAAGACGGCATGTTCATGGGCGTGTACCACCGTAAGGAAGAACAGGTAGAGCTGTTCGAGGCGGAAGGCCACGGTTCGCAGATGGTGAAGTCCCAGAGCGTGGCGCTATGTGACGACTCCTGCCGCGACCTGCTGGGCAGCCACCTGTATGACAAACTGCGCGAAGAGATTGAGCTGCTGGACATCGCGGGCGACGAGTTCGATTACGAGCGCGTCCGCAGCGGCAACCTGACCCCCATGTTCTTCGGCAGTGCAATGACCAACTTCGGTGTGAAGCACTTCCTTGAGGAGTTTATCAGCCTCGCGCCGTCACCGGGCAGCAAGAACGGCACCGCGGGTCCGATCGCGCCGGACAGCGAGGGCTTCTCCGGCTTCGTGTTCAAGATACAGGCCAACATGGACCCCGCGCACCGCAACCGCATCGCGTTCATCCGCATCTGCTCCGGCCGCTTTGAGACGGGCATGGAGGTGCTGCACGAGCGCACCGGCAAGATGCTGCGTATGTCACAGCCGCAGCAGTTCTTCGCGCAGGAGAAGACGGCAGTAGAGGAAGCGTACGCGGGCGACATCATCGGCGTGGTGGACACCGGCCTTTTGAAGATCGGCGATACGCTGTGCGAGAGCAAGGAGACATTCCGTTTCGAAGGCATCCCGATGTTCCCGTCCGAGCATTTCGCGAACGTGCGCACACCGGACGCCATGCGGCGCAAGCAGTTCCTGCAGGGCATCAACCAGATCGCCGAGGAGGGCGCCATACAGGTGTTCAAGCAGCCTAATCTCGGTGTGGAGACGCTGACCATCGGTGTGGTGGGCGTGCTGCAGTTTGAGGTGCTCACATACCGCATGAAGTACGAATACGGCGTGGACATTAAGATCGAGAACCTGCCCTATACGCTGGCGCGCTGGGTGATGGCCAAGAGCATCACAAGCCAAATGCTGGGTATCTCCGACAATGCCCGCGTGGTGGAGGACCACCTGCAGCGCCCGGTGATACTATACAAGAACGAGTGGACACTACGCCGTGCCGAAGAAACGTGCAAGGACGCGCAGTTTCTGGACATTCCGCCGGCGGTGTAGGCGGTTGGGAATATACGAATCAGTACGGACGGGGATGACACCTCGTCCGTTTTTTTCTACCGAACGAACCCCTTCTGATGTGACGATGCATAATGCCAGTTATTCTATTCACGGTCTCCTCCGCCTTACAGCCACAGTAATCAGGCGCGTGATGAGCAGTTGCACAAAAAGGCGTTTATGCTAAAAAATTCAATTGTACCGATGATAGAATAAGTTTACAATTAACAAAATAAATTTCCAGACGAAAAGGAGAAGAAAATGAAAAGGAATGTACTGCTCCTCATCCTTGTTGTTTTACTCTTGACCGCAGCGGCGGGTTGCGGTTCAGCTGAGACGGCCGCGGCGCTTGTGCCCATTGAAAAGCACGTGATCCCTTACCCGGAAGGTTACGACATCACAACCACCGGGGCATCCTGCTATGATGGCTGCGACGATCATTTCGACTCACCGTATTTCAAGATACTGGACGTCTACAACATGACCTCGACGGATACTCTCACTGTTATCCCGAAGTTTGAAACCTATCAGCAGACCACCGAGTATACCTGCGGCTCGGCCACCGTGCTGATGGTGCTGAACCATTACGGCGTCAGCGATTACGATGAATTGACAATCGCTGAAAAGTCGTGCACCAGCGACGAGACAGGCATTGACCCGCAGGGGTTGGTCAAGTTCTTCGACGAGATCGGCTGGAATGTACAGAGCAGCGTGGATACCAACGGTGGCTATACATTTGAAGATCCGGCGGATTTCCAGAGCTGGGTGATCGAAAACCTCAAAGCCGAAACTCCGGTGATGGTGGACTGGCTGGATTGGGCGGGCCATTGGCAGGCGATCATCGGCTACGACACCATGGGCACTGAGGATAATTTCGGCGATGATGTGATCATACTGGCCGATCCGTACGACACCAGTGACCAGTATCAGGACGGGTATTACATCTTCTCCGCCGAGCGTTTCTACTATATGTGGCGCGAGGGCATCGGTACCGGCCCCGAGCCGCAGCAGCAGCCGTGGGTTATCGCGACACCGGCGGCATAATCCATGTATTCAAACAGCGGTCAATGATACTGTACAAAGAACGAGCAAACGCCGCGCCGAAGAAACGTGCAAGGACGCGCAGTTTCTGGACATTCCGCCGGCGATATAGGCAACGAGGTATAGATAATCAGATGACGGGCGGGGATTATACCTCGTCCGTTTGTTTTGTAAGGACATGCTTTACCATTTATAACAGATCATGTTACTATATAAATTAATCTGTATAATAAAGAGGAACTGCAATGAAACAGAACCGCCCCGACTTTCGGGTATACAGGGCACATATTTACCGCCAGTACTTCGGAAGGTCTCTTTCTGTTAAACCCATAACCGGTAGAAATGGTGAATACTACGCTATCCTTAGAAGCACATCTTATAAGCTCTTCTGGCTTGTTACCGTAATATCTGCTTTCGCTTTAACCTTTATGAGTGGTGTACAATTTGGATATATACCTTTGCTGGCAGTTCTGGGGTTGTATATTATAGTTGCGGTGACACGGTACTTTTTTGCAAGCTTTGTGATGCTTAAAGAATCCGAGCTTATCTCCTATGAAATGTGCGACAATGCTTCCAAACTCGACCGCCCCAATTTTGGGGCCTATTTGCAATATATCTTCATCCCCACAAGAACCCGGTATAAACATCTGATAAAAAACGCAGACGGCAGTGAGTATTACCAGCTTCCGCAAAAGTATAATCCCGGGTTCTCTTTCTTCTACTCATTAGGTTATACTGCATCTATGATTGGGTTAAGAATGGGTATAGGAATTTTCCTGTTTGCCTGGCTCGCGATTGGCGCTCTATACCTGTCACTGTCTCCACTGTCCCTTTATTTTTTACGTTTTAAAAGTACCGAAGATCAGGAATACGCCTTTTTAGCTGACGTTGAATCTTCCTCCACTATATACAAAATAGCGAGCGGCATATTGATTACGGCAGGGATAGCGGTCTTAGTGTTGGGGATCGTGTTTATAACCAAAGGCTCTTACGAAAGCGGACAGATTAATATTGCACCACCCCCAACAATAGAACAGGTATACAGCACATCTGTTTCGTATGCATCAGAGCGACTCGAAAAGACAGACCTTGTAGGCTTCTATATAAATTATGAAGGTATAGACGCCATGAAATCGGGCAAGCCCTCCGGCTGGCATCTAACGTTCCAGAATACACCCAGCCTGCTGCCGCGCCCGAATGAAGCCATGGAGTTTTACGATAAAAGCTATAGTATCGGGCTATATAATGATACATATGAAATCATACTTCCGGCGTACAATGCCATGCTTGTGACCAATCCATCTGAAATACTGGACATACTCAAAAGCGAGAACGGTGAATTATCAGACTTGGATATAGAATCTATAACAATAACCCCTGTCGATTTTTCTCTCTTAAAGATACATAACTCTGATGAATGTCTGGTGGACATTGAATGCACACAGGAGTCCCTTTGTTATATCGTTAATATTAAGAATCATTCGGCACGATTGGCATAGTTATAGAAATGGCGGATGACCATAACCGCCACTGCACTTTGGCTAGCTCCGCCACCGCTTATACCGATAAAACAACAACGGACGGGGATCACCCCGCCCGCTCGTGTATTTGGCTCGTTTTACGCGCGCTCCGGCTGCCAGAGCGGCATACCCTTCACGTACTTCGCGCTGATATCTTTGTTTTCCGAGAGATGTACCGCGCGTTCCAGGCGCTGCGCCAGCGTCAGCCGTGTGAGGCCGTTGATACCGCTATCGTCGATGACCACCGCATCCAGCTCATAACCCGGCTCAAAGCTGCCTACGCTGCCAAAGAAGCTGCCGCCGCCCTTGGTGGCCATATAGAATGCTTCCGGCAGTGTCAGAGGTGCCGCATCCTTGTCCACGAACACCGAATACAGCTTGGATGCCTGTATCGCATCGGAAACTGCCCGGAACATTGATATCGAGAAGCCGCCCGCAACATCAGTGCCCAAACCGACACGCAGCCCCTTGCCCAGCATGCGGCGCACCGGCGCGATGCCGCTGCACAGGTTGATGTTGGACTCCGGGCAATGCGCCACATACACACCGCTGTCACGGATGAAGTCCATCTCGCTGTCCGACAGGTGGACGCAGTGCGCCATGATGGTGGGCTGCTGCCCAAACAGGCCATAGCGTCGGTACACATGAGCGTACGTCTCGTCATCCGGATGCAGCTGCTTTACCAATTCTATCTCGTACAGGTTTTCAGACAGGTGCGACTGAACGGGGACACCGTAGCGTTCGGCCAGCTCACCCAGCTGTTCCATCAGCTCTGAAGTACAGGTGGGCACAAAGCGGGGCGTGATGACCGGCTTCGTGTTTTTGTACGTCTGTGATTGGCGAATCCACTCCTCCGTGTCCGATACGGACCCTTGCGTCGTTTCCACCAGTGTGCACGCGCAGTTACGGTCCATGTTGACCTTGCCGACATACGTGGCGAGGCCCGACTCCTCCAGCATGCGCATCAGTAAATCCGCCGCCGGCGCATGCACCGTCGCGTAAACGGACGCGCGCGTGGTCACTCCGGATTTCAGAGCAGCGCAAAAAGCGCCGTAGGCCGCCGCCGCGTATTCCAAATCGGAATAGCGCGACTCCTCGGGGAATGCGTATTTGTCCAGCCACGGAATGAGCTCCAAGTCCATGCCCATGCCGCGCACAGCAAACTGCGGCGCGTGCAGATGTAAATCCGCCAGCCCCGGAATGATGAGGCTGTCGCCGTAGTCCGTGACGTCCGCATTTGCATACCGCTCCGGCAGCTGCGCGAACACGCCCGTCACCACGCCGTCCTCGCTGACGAGATAGCCGTTTTCCAGCGCCGTCAGCTTCTCGGGCGTTTCCGTGTATATGATATTTCCTTTAAGGATCAGTGTTTTATCGCTTAACATTTTCCATTTCCTCGCCGCCCGTAATCCGGCGGCGTTGCCGCTATTCAGACGGCATCTCCTTGCCCAGCCGCTTATACATCGTCTTCTTCACGGCGCGTAGTATGTTCTCGTAGCCGGTGCAGCGGCACAGGTGGCCGCTCATCAGCTTGCGCAGTTCGTCGTCGGTGTACTCCTTGCCGGTCTCCAGTATCTCGATGGCGGACATGATGAACCCGGGCGTACAGAAACCGCACTGCACAGCCGCTTCGTCGATGAACGCCTGCTGGATATCGCTCAGCTCACCGTTGGGGCCAAGCAGGCTCTCCAGCGTACGAACCTTCTTGCCCCGCGCCCACACTGCAAGGTAGATGCAGGAGTTATAGCACTCGCCGTCGATGATCACGTTGCACGCGCCGCACTCCCCCACCTCGCAGCCCTTCTTCACAGAGGTCATACGGAAGTCGTTGCGCAGCAGGTCTGTCAGCGATGCGCGGGCATCCGCCATCACCGCCACGTCCTTGCCGTTCAGGTTAAATTCTATGATACGGTATTGATCCTTCATTCCAGCTCACCTCCGCTGCGTTTTACCGATTCCGCGAGCGCACGCTTCGCCAGCTCCACGGCGATCTGCTGGCGCAGCGCCTTGGACGCACGCCATGAGTCGCGCGGGTTGATGTCATCGAGCACCGCCTTGCCGAACGCCTTTACCGTGGCTTCGGACACAGGGCTTCCGTTGGCTATGGCTTCCGCAGACGTCGCGCGCATAGGCACCGGCCCCGCCACGCCGAAAGCGACACGCACACGCTCGAACGTCTTCTTGTCGGGTGACAGGCGCACGTTGACGGAGCAGCCCAGCGTCGCGATGTCCATCGCATTGCGCATGGCGTACTTGATATAGCTGCCATACGTGTTTTCGTAGCTCTCCTTGGGTATGATGAGGGCGGTCTGCAGCTCGCCGGGGCGAATATCCACCTTGCCCGCCTTGATATAGAACTCGTTGATGGGAATACGCCGCACGCCCTCCGGCCCGGTCAGCTCCACCATCGCATCCCACGCGAACAGCGTGGAAGCGGAATCCGCCGACGTCACACCGTTGCAGGTGTTGCCGCCGATGGTCGCGATATTGCGTATCTGAGGGCCGCCTACCTGATCCACGGCCTCGCCCAACACGTTAATATACTTCTGTATGATCGGGTCTTTGGTGACATGCGAGAAGCTGGTGAGCGAACCAATACGGATCGCGCCATCCTCGTCAATGCTGACGCCGCGCATCTCGTCGAGCATGAATATGGAGATCAACTCAACGCCCGCGCGCTTGCCCTCACGCATCTGTATCAGCACGTCGGAGCCCCCCGCAATCACATGCGCATCCGGATGCTCCACCCGCAGACGTATGGCATCCGCCACGCTCTGCGCTTCGTACAATTCCTTCATATCAAACATAGTCGTTTATTCCTCCTCTTTTGAGGGATCGCAGATGAGCCCTTCTTCGCAGAACCGCTGGAAAAGTATATGCGGGTTCAGCGGCAGCTTGTCGACCGCAACGCCGGTGGCGTTCAGTATCGCGTTTCGTATTGCGGGCGCAACGGGTGTAGCCGGCGGCTCGCCCAGCGCCTTGGTGCCAAACGGGTTGGTGGGCTCCGCGTTTTCCACGAACTGCGCCTCCAGATGCGGATGATCCAGCATGGTGCACAGCTTGTAGTCCAGCAGGTTGTTGTTGAGCGGCTTGCCCGTCTTGGGGTCATACAGCAACTGTTCGGAGAGGCCGTAGCCGATGCCCATCGACATACCGCCGTGCACCTGCGCCTCCGCCAGCGCCGGGTTGATCAGTGTGCCGCAGTCGTGCACGTTGACGATTCTTTTCAGCGTGGCCTTGCACAACGGGATATCCACTTCCACCTCTGCGATACAGCAGCCGAAGGAATACGCGTTGTTGGTGATATGGTAGCTGGATTCGGCGGTGATGTGGTCGCTCTTCTTCATGCTGTATATCACCTCGGTCGACAGCTCCTCCAGCGACATCAGCACCCGCCCGTCCGTCTTGCGGACGATGTTGCTGTCTACGACATCCAAATCCGATTCCATCACGCGGGTCAACTCACTGGCGTGCTTCAGTATCTTTTCCTTGAGTATCTGCCCGGTCTGTGTGATGGAGAAGCCGCATACGTAGGTCTGGCGCGATGCATAGGCGCCAAGGCCGTACGGTGAAACGTCCGTATCCTGACAGGAGACGACATGCACGTCGCGGTAGCTCTTGAGGCCCACCACTTCCGCCGCCATCTGGGCAAACACCGTGTCCGCGCCCTGCCCGATCTCCGTCTCACCCACCTGCAGCTGCATTGAGCCGTCCTCGTTCAGCACCATACGGCAGGAGGAGTGCTCCAGCGCGATGGGCCATACCGCCGTGTTGTACCAGAAGCACGAGATACCAAGACCCGTCCGGATGGGGCCCGTCTGATCCTTGTACTGCTCGATCTTATTACGGTAATCCATGTATTCCATCGCCTTGTCAAGGCACTGGTTATAGGTATCGTAGTAGTTTTCGTTCTTGGAGAAATTGTCCTTGTAGCCCTGCGGCATCAGGTTCTTGCGGCGGAACGCTTCCGGGTCCATCCCGAGCACCTTGCACACGTCGTCCGTGTGGCTCTCCACCGCGAACATCGCCTGCGGTATGCCGTAGCCGCGCATCGCGCCTGCGGATGATTTGTTGGTATACACGGTATACGCATCGCCCTGCACGTTGGGGCAGGGATACATCTGCGGGAACGCACCCATGCCCTTGGCGACCACCGAGTGGCCGTGAGACGCGTATGCGCCCTGATCCGAGAAGGCTTCCAGCTTGCGCGCGACATAGGTGCCGTCCGGACGCACCCACGAAACGATGTGTGAGCGTATGGCGTGGCGCGTGCGGTTGCTGACGAAAGTATCCTCGCGGGGCACGTCAATCTTCACCAGCCGTCCGCCCAGCTGCTGTGAGATGTACGCCACCAGCGGTTCCAACAGCGTATCCTGCTTGTTGCCGAAGCCGCCGCCGATGTAGGGCTTCACGATGCGAACCTTGCCCCACGGTATGCCCAGCGCCTGCCCCACCGTCCGGCGGACGATGTGCGGAATCTGCGTGGAAGCGACCACAACGATACGGTCGCCCTCGCCGTAAGCGTACGCGATAAAATTCTCGATGTGGCAGTGCTGAACCACCTGCGTGTCGTACCATTTGTCCACGCAGATAAGCCCCGGCTCCTTGATAGCCTCATCGTAATTGCCGATGTTGATGGACGTATGCTTGAGCACGTTGTTCGGGTATTCATCGTGCAGCTGCGGCATGCCGTCCTTCATCGCCTCCTGCGGGTCCAGAACGAAGGGCAGTTCCTCGTATTCCACCTTGACAGCGCGGGCCGCCTGTGCCGCGGCCACCTCGTTCTCCGCGACCACCGCAGCCACGTCGTCACCGTAATAGCGCACATGGCGGTTGAGGAGCAGCCGGTCGGCCACGTCCTGATGTCCGGGATCGGTAGACCATGGATGCCCCGCGGTGGGGAACTGAATATCCGGCACGTCAAAACACGTGAATATCTTCACGACGCCGGGCACCTTCTCCGCCTCAGACACGTCGATAGACTTCACATACCCGTGCGCGATGGTGGACCGGACGACAACGGCAATCAGCGCGCTCTTGTCGCACAGATCGTCGGTGTATTTGGCACGTCCGGTTGCTTTATCGAGCGCATCGACTCTCTCGACACTTTTTCCTACCTGACTCACAACGCATTCCCCCTTATCGCATTGTCTTTCACAATGTCATATATATTGATGACCAAACGTAATATCACTGTTAGTATTTCGGAAGCCCCAGCCGCAAATGCAGTATGGCTTCCAGCACGCCTCCGCCGATGGCCCTCGCCTTTTCGGAGGCGGTATAGCAGTATTCCTTCTTATCCCGCGGGTCCACGTCGCCGATCTTCATCCCAGCGTTTACGCTTATCCCGGACTGTATCATGCCCCGCAGCACGCCTGTCAGCGGCGCGCATACCGGCACACCTTCCACGCGTGCCAGCTCTTGCCCTTTCTCCACATGGTCTCCGATGTCCGCCGTCGTCGTGATGACGCCCGCGGCGGGTGCGCGTACGATGCGCTCGCTGGTGTAGCCCGCGATGTTGCCCGGCGTCCCCGTGTTGGGCTCCGCCGCCCCGTCGTAGAACACCCGCCCGAGGTTGTGCCCCCGGTTGGTCTCCACCACGGCGTGAACATCCCGTCCGGCATAAAAGCCGGGGCCCAGGCCGATGACGATGGGTGCCATTTCCTTAGTCGTCCCAAGGTTGCGTTTGGCAAGTATGGCATCCACCAGCGCCTCGGGGCCAAGCTGGCCCAACGATTCACACATCGGGTCCACCAGCACCGGGATCTTCCCTTCACTCAGCAGGGTTTCACAATCTCGGACGGATTCTGCCTTCACGGCGGTCAGCCCTTCCACAGTGGTCTTGCCATCGAAGACGGCCTGCGCAAACGCGACCGTCCGCCGAATCACCGTAGGCTGCGAGGTTTCCAGCACCACGACGTTAAACCCGCAGTTGACGAGCCTGCACACCGTTCCCGTCGCGAGGTCTCCGCCGCCGCGAACAACCACCAGATTTTCTGTCATGCGCCACACTTCCTTAACTGTCAGCTGCTTGCCTGTGTCCGGGTATCTACTCCGCCGCCCGCTGAAAAAAGATGCGGTTTAAAATATAAAAACCCCGGACCTGCAAAAGATACACCTTGAGAATCCAACCAACTTTGGCCAGTCACCCAGCACACAGCGGATTGCTCAACATGTATCTCTTGTAGCCTAGGGCAATTTACGGTCGCCTGTAGAGACGTCCATTCCAATTAATGGACTTATACAAGAGCACCAAAAGCCGCGGAAGTAACGTTCGTCACGTCGGCAGCCATTACCTGTTTTGTTGTACATTAATCATATCAATTTGCACACTCAATGTCAAGTTGATTGAAGGGATCAATATGGTAAAAACGCTGCTTCAGCGCATTAAATTTGTGTTATAATTCTTTTAATTAAAATCGCCATAACAAACCGAACCGAAGGGATTCAAACGATGAGCGCGGTCGCAGATACACTATCGAAAACCAAGCTTTTCAGCGGCATCAGCCGGGCCGATATCGCCGTGCTTTGCCCGCTGCTTGGCGTGCAGCAAAGGCAGTGTCCAAAGGGCGCGGTGCTGATCGACACGGATACCGTCGTCGATTTTGCGGGCATCGTGGCCGCGGGCGAACTCAATACCTTCAAGCCGGACACGGACGGCCGCCTGAACCTGATCCGCAAAATACGTGTCTCTGAGCTGTTTGGCCTCGACATCGCGAGCACACCCAGCCGCTTAAGCCCGCTCATCACCGTGTGCGCCACCGACGCGGAGGTCATCACGTTCCCCTACGCGCGCATATCGGAGCCGGGGCCAATTCCGGATCGCCTGCGCTGCACGATGCTGAAAAACATACTGGAGCTGACCGCCAATGAGAACATGCGCCAGCTCTACAAGATCGACATACTGTCCCGCAAGAGCTTGCGTGAACGCATCCTGCTGTACCTCACATTGCAGGCACGGCGCAAGAAGACCCACGACCTTTCCATACCGTTCAACCGCGAGGAGTTCGCCGCCTATCTGTGCGTGGACCGCAGCGCGCTGTCCCGCGAGCTCAGTCGCATGCAGGACGAGGGCCTGATCGAGTTCGAAAAGAACCGCTTTCGCCTGCTGTCCGATTGGGATTAGCGGGCGCATTCCCCATCGTCACCGCGCAGTATCGCAAGCCCATGCGACACCGCGTCCAGTATCACATCCAAGCTCTCCTTCACTGCTTTGGGACTGCCCGGCAGGTTGATAATGAGCGTGCGCTGCCGTATCACGGACACGCCGCGGCTCAGCATCGCTCGGTTGGTGATACTCATGCTTTGCGCCCTAATCGCTTCGCTGATACCGGGCACAAGCCGGTGCGCCACGGAAAGAGTTGCCTCCGGCGTCACATCGCGCGGCGACAAACCTGTCCCGCCCGTCGTGAACACGATATCGCAGATATCCCCATCCGCCAGCCGTATCATCTCCGCAGCCAACAGCTCCTGATCGTCGGGCAGTACGCAATAGCTAGCAATGGTGTAGCCGTGCTCCCGCAATATCTCCTTCAGCGTTTGGCCGCTGATGTCCTCGCGCTGTCCCGCCGCGCCCTTGTCGCTGGCGGTGATTACAGCCGCCCGGTACGCTTTACCCGACATGCATCTCATCTCCCACGGTGATCACGCCGCCCTTGAGTACGCGCGCAAACACGCCCTCCCGCGGCATGATGCAGTCGCCCACCTGACGGTATATCTCGCAGTGCGCGTGGCACTCCTTGCCGATCTGCGTGACCTCCATCAGCACGTCGCCGCAGATGAGCTTCGTGCCCACCGGCAGTGCCTTAAAGTCGATGCCTTCCACGAGCAGGTTCTCGCCGAACGCGCCGTCGTCCACCGTTGCGCCCGTCGCACGGAACGCCTCCACCTTGTCGTAAGACAGCAGGCTCACCTGACGATGCCAGTTGCCCGCGTGCGCGTCGTCCTTTAGCCCAAAGTTTTCCACCAGCTCGCACTGGCCGATATTGACCTTCTTCGTGCCCTTCTTCTCACTGATGCAGATTGCTTTCACTATACCCATATCATCCGCCTATCTGAACCATTTTACGCTGCTCTGAAACACCGCCCGTGCAGCCGAAGCTGTGGCGCAGCGGCTTGGCACTTATCGTCTCTGCCATCGCGTGCTTGAGCGCTTCATCGCATGCGCCCGCCCGCAGCAGCTCTTTGACATTTAATCCGTCCTCATAGCACAGGCAGGGCTTTAGCATGCCGTCCGCCGTCAGGCGCACGCGGTTGCAGCCGCCGCAGAACGCATGCGACACTGCGCTGATAAAGCCGATGCTGCCAGTAAACCCCGGAAAGTCGTAGTAATCCGCGGGACCGCTGCCGTGTTGACTCTGTGACTTCACAGGTTCTCCAAACGCCTGCGTAAGCGCAGCCAGCACCTCAGCATTGTCCACGGATTCAAAATCCTGTCCCAGTCCGATGGGCATCATCTCGATGAAGCGGACGTCCAGCGGCTTATCCTGCGCCATCGCCGCCAGCCGTACCCAGTCGCCGCCGTTGTACCCTTCCATCGGCACGCAGTTGAGCTTGGTTTTCAGCCCCAGTTCCAGCGCCTTATTGATGCCCGCCATCACAGCGCCCCACGCGTCCACGCACGTCAGCCGTGCAAAGCTGTCCGCATCCAAGCAGTCCAGGCTGAAATTTACCGCGTCCAGCCCCGCGTCCCGAAGCGCCTCACCCATATCGGCAAACAATACGCCGTTGGTGGTCAGCGCGACGGATTCCACGCCCGCCGTCCGCTTGACCATGCGGACGAAATCCACGATGCCCTTGCGCACCAGCGGCTCCCCGCCTGTGATGCGGTATTTGGTGATACCCAGCGCCACGCCCGCCTCCACGACGCGCAGCATCTCCTCAAAGCGCAGTATTTCAGAGTGCCCTACACACTCCACGCCCTCGGGCGGCATGCAATAAACACACCGCAGATTGCAGCGGTCCGTCACGGATATGCGCATATAGTCGATCGTCCGGCCAAAACCGTCCAGCATGGCTTTACCTCATCAATATGATATGATCCTCCGGCAACCGCAGATACAGCATCTTCGGAGCACCCAAAGCGTTCCACTTTTCCTTGCTCAGCTCATAGCGCAGATAGGCCCAGTCCTTATCCGCCCCGCCTTTCACGTGCGCGATGACGATGGTGGAAAACATGTCCTCGATCACCCGTGTCACGCGGCATTCAATCACGTTGCGCCCGCCGCCGCTCTGTGACAGCTCAAAGAAGTGCGCGCGGAATCCAATAAACCGGATGTCGTCCGGCACCGGCCTCGATACCGCAAGCTCCGTGTTCCAGTCCGTCGCGGCCAGCGTATCCGGCCCTGTCTTCACTGCCGCCGAAAAGTTCTTGCAGCCGGACAGCAGCGCCGTGGACAGCGTCTGCGGCATCGCAAACAGATCCTTCTTATCCAGCACCTCGATGGTCGCGCCGTCCTCCATCACTGCCACGCGGTCGCACAGGCGGTACACCTCGTCGCGGTTGTGGGATACGAACAGTATCGTGCCGCCGAAGCTCTCCTGCACCTTGAATATCTCCAGCTCCAGCTGCCACTTGAGAAAGCTGTCCAGCGCGGACAGCGGTTCGTCCAGCATCAGCAGCGCCGGTTCGCTCGCCAGCATGCGCGCCAGCGCCACCCGCTGCTGCTGCCCGCCCGAGAGCTGATGCGGATAATGCCGCTCCAGCCCCTCCAGATAGAAAGCGCCTATCTTTTCGCGGACAGCTTTGACTTTATCACGTCCCTTGGGTATGCCGCAAGCGATATTCTGCTCCACTGTCATGTTGGGAAACAGCGCATAGTTCTGAAACAGGTATCCCGTATTGCGGCTGCGTGCCGGCAGGTTGATGTGTTTGTCGCTGTCGAACAGCACCCGCCCGTTCAGCACGATGTGCCCGCGGTCGGGCGTCATAACGCCCGCGATGCAGCGGAGCGTCATGCTCTTGCCGCAGCCGGACGCTCCCAAGATCGCCAGCGTCTCGTCCTGCGCTTCAAAGCGGCTCTTCAGATGGAAGCTGCCCGCGCGCTTCTCGATATCCACGCTCAGCGCCATCTCTTCACCGCCTCCCTTTTCGTCCGCACCGACCGGCCCGAAAACCAGTTCATCAGTATGATGGTGGCGAACGAGATGCCCACGATGATGAGCATCCAGTGGTAGGCCAGCTCCCAGTTGCCCGCCTGCACCGCCGTGTATATCGCGACGGACACCGTCTGCGTGCGTCCGGGTATGTTGCCCGCCAGCATGATGGTCGCGCCGAATTCGCCCAGCGCCCGCGCAAACGCCAGCACCGCGCCCGCCATGATGCTGGGTATGGAGTTGGGCATCATCACTCGCCAGAACAGCTTGGGTTCCGACATGCCCAGCGTACGCGCCGCGGAGAGGAGGTTCTCGTCCAGCTGCTCAAACGCGCCGCGTACCGTGCGGTACATCAGCGGGAACGCCACCACCGTGGACGCGATCACTGCGCCCGTCCACGTGAACACCACCGGCGCTCCGATGCTGTTCAGCAGTTGACCGATGAAGCCGTTCTTGCCGAATATCACCAGCAGAAAGAAGCCAACCATGGTGGGAGGAAGCACCAAAGGCAGCGTGAACAAACCGTCCACGATGCCCTTTCCGCGCCGGAGCTTCACGGTCAGCCAGGCCGCGAGCACTCCCAATATAAATGTCATGAGAGTCGCGAGAAACGCGACCCTCAATGACAGCCAAAGCGGCGAATAATCCATGAAATCCTCTTGTAGCGGCTTATTCAGCCATCTTGAATCCGTACTTCTCAAACATCGCCGCAATGTCGGGCGTCTTTAAGAAATTGATAAACTCCTGAGCCGCTTCCGCGTTAGCGGACGCTTTCGTTATCGCGACCGGATAGATGATCTTCTTTACGCTGTCCGCCGGCGCTTCGCAGACCACCTTCACCTTGTCCGTGGTGGCTGCGTCGGTGGCATACACGATGCCCGCTTCCACTTCGCCGTTCTCCACCCAAGTCAGCACCTGACGCACGTCGGTTCCGAGGTTGGCCTTGGCAAATACAGCATCCTTGATGCCCAGCGACGTCAGTACCTCTTCAGCATACTGGCCCGCCGGAACGCTCGCCGGGTCGCCGATCGCCACCGTCTTCACGTCTTCCTTCGTGAGATCTTCAAAGCTGGCAAGCCCCAGAGCGGAATCCGCGGGAACGATCATCACGACCTTGTTCTCCAGCAGATTGGAGCGGGAACCGTCCAACAGCAGCGCGCCTTCTTCCAGCGCGTCCATCTGCTTCTGCGCCGCCGACATGAATATGTCCACCGGAGCGCCCTGCTCGATCTGCTCCTGCAGCGCACCCGACGCGCCGTAGGTGAACGTCAGCGTTACGTTGGGGGCAACAGCCTTGTACGCTTCCGCGATCTCCGCTGTCACGTCCGTCAGACTGGCCGCCGCCGCAATCATCAGCTCCACCGGCTCTGCCGTGGGGGCATCCGTCGGTTCGGGCGTTGCTACGGGCGCTTCCGTTGCGGGCGCTTCCGTCGCGACTGGCTCCTCGGAGGGAGCGGGCGTCGGGGTACCGCAGCCGACCAATGCCAGCACCATGCACAGCACCAGTACAATTCCAACAAGTTTTTTCATAAGAATCCTCTTTCTGCGTTTCCGCAAATAATATGTGAAACTGTTTTTATTAACTATTGTCGTAACGTCTGGTCAATAATTCATGGAAAATGCCAAAGGCATTTTCCCGATGGGATTCTCAAGGGGTGCCACCCCTTGAGCGGTGGTGTGGAGGCAGTGCCTCCACGGTCTTAACCCTTCCCTTTATCTGTTTATATAATCTCCGCTCTTGCCGCCGGACTTCTCCAGCAGGCGGATATCCGAGATCACCATACCCTTGTCCAGCGCCTTGCACATGTCGTATATCGTCAGCAGTGCAACAGACACACCTGTCATCGCTTCCATCTCCACGCCCGTCTTTCCGGACAGCTTCGCGGTACAAACCGATTCAACCGTCAGCGACTCGGGGCGCAGCGTAAAATCCACCTTCACGCTGGTCAGCATCAGTGGATGGCACAGCGGTATCAACTCCGCCGTGCGCTTGGCAGCCATGATGCCCGCCACGCGCGCCACGCCCAGCACGTCGCCCTTGTCCGCCGTACCGTGCTGTATCGCGGCAAAGGCCGCCTCGTTCATGCGGATGCTGCCCATAGCTACGGCAGTGCGATGCGTCTCCGCCTTGTCCGTCACGTCCACCATCGCCGCGTTGCCGCTCTCGTCAAAATGCGTCAGTTTGCCGTCCATCAACGCCTCCTTTACTTGCCGAACCCGCAGTTAGGGTACGTGCAGACCTCGCAGTTCAGGCACAGTCCGCCCTCGCCCAGCGTCGTCAGATCCTCCGCGGTCAGCCTCTCGCCCGCCATGATGCGCGGCAGCACGAGGTCGAATATCGTGCGCATGGCATACATCACGCAGCCGGGCAGCCCCAGTATCGGTATCGTTCTGCTGCCGTCCTCGAAGTAGGCCAGCAGGAACATCGCACCGGGCAGCACGGGCGCACCGTACGTCACCAGCGTTGCTCCGGTGTTCTTGATGGCGGTGGGCGTCGTATCGTCCGGGTCCACGCTCATGCCGCCGGTGCAGACGATGAGGTCCGCGCCGCCGTCGATGTGCTGCCGGATGGCATCCGTGATGCGCTCCGCACTGTCGTCCATGTACGTTCTGCCCAGTATATCCACGTCGTATTCGGACAGCTTGGCTTCAATCACCGGCCCGAACGCGTCAGGGATGCGTTTGTGGTACACCTCGTTGCCTGTGATCACCAGCCCTGCCGTTCTGTGTATGAAAGGCAGCAATTGCAGTATGGGCGTATCGCCCGCCGCTGCTGCCGCTTTGTCCATCTTCTCCTGCGCGATCACCAGCGGTATCACGCGCATGCCCGCCAGCTTGTCGCCCTGCTTCACCGGCGTGTTGCCGTGGCGCGTTGCGATGATGATCTCGCCCAGCGCGTTGACGCGGTTCAGCCGCGGCGCATCCACCTTGAACAGCCCGTCGATGCCGGCTGTGAGTTCGATCTTTCCTTCGCAGGGCGCTGACGATACCATGTTGTCGTTTTGGCAGATACGGCGCAGCAGCTCCGCCGCGTCGTTCTCGTGCAGCATGCCCGCCTGCTTCTCCCACACGTACAGGTGGTCCTTGCCCAGTGACAGCAGCACGGGGATATCCGCCTCCGTCACAATATGCCCCTTGCGGAACGCGACGCCTTTTTTGACGTCCTTTATGATCTGCGTGATGTCGTGGCAAAGCACGTGCCCCACCGCCTCCGTCGTCTTTATCAGCTTCATCAATGGCTCCCTTGCCAAAACATATTGATCAGCTTCAACACCGAATCTGAATATTTTTTGCGTTTGCTTAAATATTTTAACATTCATCCCGTGGATAGTATGTTGCCACGGCAACGTGTATTTAGGGAATAAAAAAGCCGCTCTAATGAACGGATCTAAGTATTAACTCTTAGTGTAGGTTATGATATAGATTATTTCTGATTAAGCACCTTCCCCTGTTGGCGGAGCTTTATTGCGCTGAATGCATGTTTCCCAGCAGCTTCACATCCCTTTGCCATGTTGTTATTTGCGTAATAGTGTTGGGGATTATATATAAATCATTTATTATCTGATTTCTCAATTGAAGTGTTTTTATTTTTTTCTGCATATAAAGTTGACATAATAATTAGTAGTATTAAAACAGCTAAATTACTCAATACTAAGATAATTTTTATAGTAAAATCTAACAAATTAAAGAAGTAATCCTCACTAATTAATACAATGTTAAGTATTAAAAGTATGGCAATAAGTATATACATGAATATCTGAAATTTATTATGCTTTGCTTTTGTCATTCAGAATCCTCCTACATATCCATACAGCTCAATAGCTGTCCTAATAATCCAAGGTGTTGCATTTATTGTCGCTTATAGATTATAAGTATATTTTACCACAAACGTGCTTTGCTTGTTAAATAATTATTTGGGAGCCAGTCTTCGTACCCGCCCGCGCCAACCTCAAGAATGTAGTGATATTCTGCGATCACTCGCGACGGAGTGAGCACACAGCGAAGCGTAGCGGAACACTTTATCCGTCACAACGACACGAAAGTGTCGTTGCACCACCTTCCCCTCGAGTGGAAGGTTAGATCATCACGCCCGCAACGCAACAAAACAGCCTCCCTCTGACGCTACCCATAAACGAAGCGCACACCAGAGAGAGGCTGAATCATGTACTTTACCTTATAACGTGGGCCACCTGGACTCGTTCTTCATGCCCGTCTTCGCCAGCACCGCGCTTATCTTCTCGCGTGCGTTGTCGATCACGGCCTGCTCGTCCATCGTCAGTATCTCGCGGTTTTTCACGACGTACTTGCCGTCGATGATCACGTTGTCCACGTCGGAGCCCTTGGCGGAGTAGACCACCAACGACACCGGGTTGGTGTTGGGCGCAAGCCGCGCGTTGTTGCAGTCTATCGTGATGAGGTCCGCCTTCTTGCCGACCTCCAGCGACCCCAGCTCGTTCTCCTTGCGCATTGCGATCGCGCCATTTATGGTTGCCATCTCGATGGCTAACTCCGCGGGTATCACCAGGGGGTCCAGCAGACGGCACTTGTGGATGATGGCCGCCAGACGCATCGCGTCGAACATGTCGTAGGCGTTGTCGCAGGTGGGGCCGTCGGTGCCCAGCGCCACATTCACGCCCTCCTCCATCAGCTCCGGCACGAGGCAGAAGCCGGACGCCAGCTTCGCGTTGCTGGCCGGGCAGTGCACCACGGTGGAGCCGTTACGGGACAGCGCCTGCATGTCTTCCCGCGTCAGCCAGATGCCGTGCGCCATCATCGTGCGGTCGGTAAGGATACCCGCGGATTCCGCGAAATCCCCCGGCTCCTGATTGTACTGGCCGCGCATCAGCGCCACGTCCTGCTTCACCTCGCAGAAGTGTATCGCAATGCCCATGTCGTACTCGCGCGCCGTTTTGCCCACCTTCTCCAGCATCTGCTTGGTGGTGGAGCCCACGGGGCGCGGCCCCAGCCATATGTTCACGCGGCCGTCGTTCTCTCTCCTCTGTTTCCAGTCGATGGCCTGCTGCAGGCATACGTCGCCGTCCTCCACCATACCCTCGCACATGATGTTATCCCGGCTCGCATACGTCGCGATGTCCATAACTGACTTCGCCAGCACGCCGCGCATGCCGCTCTGCACCACGGCGTCCGTAATTCCGTCCAGGCCGTAGCGGGACAGCAGCAGCGTTTCCACAAACGTGGTCGTGCCGGACTTGATCATTTCCAGCAGGCACAGATCGGTGCTCGCCCGCGCTTCTTCCTCGTTGTAGCTGCCCATCAGCTTCCAGATGCGCTCCGCCAGAAAGTCGATCAGGCTCACATCGTCGGCACAGCCCTTGATCAGCGCCTGCGTCAGATGCACGTGGCCGTTGATGAGGCCGGGCATCACGATGCGGCCGGACATATCGTGGAATTCGTAGTCCGGATACTGTGCTTTAATCTCGTCCGTCTTGCCAACGGCTGCAATCAGCGTACCGTTCACCGCCACCGCGCCGTCATTAATGATGCGCCTCTGTTTGTCTACCGTGATCACAGTCGCGTTGCCCACAATGAATCCCATATCAATGCCCTCTCTTTATCGGTGTTATGTCAGATGTGTCATACATGAATGTACTAAAAGCCGTCTTGTATCGCCTCAAACAGCTAAGAAGGAGCGCTTAACAAAAGGTGATCTCACGTACCCTATGATAAGCAGCGCCGCTTATGCTTAACCGGTTCCGGAAGAACCCTCAATCAGTCCTTGCCGTTCTCCTTCACATCGATGTAGTTATACAGCGTAAACTTGGATATACCGAAGTATTTGGATACCTTGTCGCCTGATTTGGTAATCAGGAACGCGCCCTTGTCCTGCAGGAAGCGGATGGCTTTGATCTTGTCCTCACGGTTCATCTGAGCCACCGGCTTGTTGACGAGCCGCACCGACTGGTCGATCAGGTCGTTCAGCAGGCCGTTCACGCCCTTGGTGATACGCTCCGGCTTTTCGTCCTTCGCGCCGATGAAGCCTTTGAGCGCGTAATCCATCATCATAAAGTTGGTGATGTCGTAGTTGATAGCGAATATGCCCACCACCTTGTCGTTGTTGTCCCGGATGTAGATGGTGGTGGACTTGAGCATGCGCCCGTCCTCCGTCTGCGTCAGGTAGTTGATGCGGTCCTTGAGTTCATCCGGCTTCTTGTTGCGCGATTCCAGCACGATGTGCGACGGGCCGTCACCCACCTGACGGCCTGTGACATGGCCGTTCTCGATGAAGATGATGGTATGCTCTTCATCCTCCGTGAGGTCGTGGATCACCACTTCACAGTTCTCGCCAAAATGGCCTGTAATGCCCTTGGCAAGCTGTATCCAGAAAGGTTTGTAGAATGCTTTGTCCATGTAAACACCTTCTTTGAGTGCGTTTAATGCCGTCTGCTGATTCATTTATGTTTCTGTCTGACCCCGATTCAAAGTATTTTATGTATTATATCACAATTATTTATTATATCACATATCCTGGTTTGCGTCATGCCGGCGAATGCGCTGGGCGATCTCCCTGCCGGTTTTGGATGCCGCCACCCCGCCCTTGGCCGTTTCACGCAGCTCGAACGGCAATGCCCGTCCGACCTCCCTCATGGCGTGAATGACCTCCCAGAGCGGTATCACGCTGGTGATGCCTGCAAGCGCCATATCCGCCGCCGTGACGGCGTTGGCCACGCCCGCCGCGTTGCGCTTGGAGCAGGGCACCTCCACCAGCCCCGCCACCGGGTCACACACCAGCCCCATCATGTTCTTCAGCGCGATGGCCGCCGCGTTGAGACTTGCGTCCACACTGCCGCCCGCCATCTCCACCATCGCAGAAGCCGCCATCGCAGACGCGGAACCGATCTCCGCCTGACAGCCGCCCTCCGCGCCGCTCACCGTCGCGCCGTTGGCAATCAGTATGCCGATGGCTGAAGCGTTGAACAGCGCCCGTATCAGCATTTCGTCGGACAGCCCGCGCGCCTCGCCCACCGCCACGAGACAGGCGGGTACCACGCCGCACGCACCCGCTGTGGGGCATGCCACGATGCGCTTCATGCGCGCGTTCTCCTCGGTGACCGCCAGCGCGTAGGCCGTGGCCCGCGCCATCAGCTCGCCGCCCAGCGGCTGCTGCTCCGTGGCATAGGCGTACATGCGCGCCGCGTTCTGGCCGATTAGTCCGCCCACGGAAGGCCGGGTGGACTTAACGCCCGCCCGCACGTTGCTTTTCATCACGTCCAGCGTCAGCTTCATCTTGTCCGCGACCACGGCCACGTCCGTCTCGTCGCGCTCCGCCTCGTGACGCATCGCCAGTTCGGATATGCTGATATGAAACTGCGTCGTCAGCGCCTCGATGTCCCGCTGGCGCGCATACTGATACTGATACACTGCTTGTCGCTCCTTTAATACAGCTTGGGTATATTGATCACGTACATATCGTCCAGACTTCTCAGCATTCTGAGCACATCCGGCGCGATCGTCTCGTCCGTCTCCAATATCATGTACGCCCTGTCGCGTTTGCCCTGGCGGTACATGTTCATGTTCGCGATATTGACGCCGTTTTCCGCGAGTATTTTCGCGACGCTCAACACCGCGCCCGGCTTGTCCTGATGGTCAATGACCACCGTATTGTACTTCAGGCTGATGTGCAGCGCCGTGCCGTTGATGCGCGTCACCACGATGTTGCCGCCGCCAATGGACGCACCCGTCACGCTCATCTCCGCGCCATCTTCCGCGTTGCGCATGATAAACCGCACGAGGTTGGGCTGTGAGCCCGTCTCCTCTTCGATCGCGAAGTGGTAGTTAAAGCCCGCTTCCTTCGCCATGGTAAGCGCGTGCGTCAGCCGCTCATCGTCCGGCATCAGCCCCATGAGACCGCCCACCAGCGCCTTATCGGTGCCGTGGCCGTGCAGCGTAGCCGCAAACGAGCCGTACACATGAATCACCACGTCGGTAATCGGCTTGTTGAATATCGCCCGCGCGGCGTTGGCCAGACGGCATGCGCCGCCCGTGTGCGAGCTGGACGGCCCGATGATGATAGGCCCCACGATATCAAAAACGCTGAAATTGTTCTGCATTTCCCTTATATCCGATCCGCGTTTGTTTTATATTCCGCTTAAATGATATAATAAACCAAAAACGAAGGAATTAACAATGAAAAACATTGGATGCATACTTCTGGCCGCCGGAGCCGGAGCCCGTTTCGGAGGCGGCAAGCTTAACGCCTTGCTGGACGGCAGGCCGGTCATCGAATATATACTGAACAGCCTCCGTGAAGCACCATTCAGCCGCCGCGTCATCGTCGCCGCCAGCGAGCACATGCTGCATACCGCCTGCGAGTACGGCTTTACCGGCGTTGTCAATACCTGCCCGGACCTCGGCGTCAGCCTCAGCATACGCCTGGGGCTGGAGTTGATGGGCGGTACGGACGCCTGCATGTTCTGTGTCGCGGATCAGCCCTTGCTAAAGCCCAAAACGCTGTCCGGCATGCTGGCCGCTTACGAGCCGGGCACCGTGCTGATGTCCGCCCACAAACACCAAAGCGGCAACCCCGTTATCTACCCGGATATCCTGTACGGCGAGCTGATGAGCCTCGCCGGGGAGGAATCTGGCAAAACGGTGGCGTGCCGCCACGAGAGCCTGCTGCGCACGTTCCATGTCGCGGACGCGTCCCAGCTTGATGATATCGACACCCGGGAGGACCTGATCGCCATGGAAGCGCGCATTGCCCACCCGGATGCCCGTTAGCCTAGCCTAAACCCTTGCTTAATGGAAACCTTATTTCCAAGGGGCGCTGCCCCTTGGAACCCCGCCACTTTTCTTGATACCCGTTCCGGGCACTTAGAAAAGTGGGAAAAGACATATGAAAACGCCATATTTATGGCATTTTCGGTGGGATTCTCAAGGGATTCATCCCTTGAGCGGTGGTGTGGAGGCAGAGCCTCCACGGTCTTATACCTTTATCCGCATCCCGTACCTTCTCCTTGATAGAGAAGGTTTTTTATTCGCTCAATATCTCGGATACTTGCCGTACCACACCACGTCGCGGTAATTCTTGGTATCCGTGTCGCCCTCGGTAGAGAACATGACGATGCGGGACGATGCATCCATCCCAATTTCTTTCGCGAGGTCCGGACGGTTCTTCATGATCTCGTCCACCAGCCCCGTGCCCACCGCGCCGGATTCGCCCGCTACCACGCGCGGGTCATCGCCCAGCGGGTTGCCGAGTATGCGCATACCGTTGGCTGTCAGCACATCGTCGCAGGCAAAGAAGCCGTCTGCGAAGTTCCGGATGATCTCCCACGAGATCGGATTGGGCACGCCGCATGCGAGGCCCGCCATGATGCTGTCCATGTCGCCGCCCACGCTGCGCGCCTTGCCATCTGCCGCCGCGCCCGAATCATAGTAGCATGCCGCCTGATGCGGCTCCACGATGTATATCTTGGGGCACTTGTCGCCATAGTGGTTCACGAATACGCCCACCATCGCCGCCGCCATCGAGCCCACACCCGCCTGCAAAAACATGTGGGTGGGCAGCACGTTGCACAGCTGCTCAATTGCTTCCACGCCCATCGTGGCGTAGCCCTGCATCACCCAAGTGGCCACCTGTGTATCGCCTTCGCTGGCGGTGTCCAACACCACTTCCCAGCCCTTTTCCGCGGACAGACGGTTCACCTCACGCACGCACCAGTCGTAATTGTCGTCCGACACGATCACTGTGCCGCCGAACCGCTCGATCGCGTCAATGCGGTCCTGCACCGTGCCCTTGGGCATATACACGATGGACTTCTGGTTAAACTCGTGCGCCGCCCACGCGACGGACTTGCCGTGATTTCCGTCCGAAGCCGCCGCGAAAGTTAAGTCACCCAGCTTCTGCTTCACTTCGTCAGACTTCAGATACGAGAAGTCCACATCCGCGATGTTAACGCCCAGCTTGCGGCAGATGCTGTTGGCCACGGCATACGCGCCGCCCAGCAGCTTGAACGCCTTTAAGTTGCCGCGCTTGGACTCATCCTTCACGCACAGGCTGCCCAGCCCTAAGGACGCGGCAAGCGCGTCCAATCGGGCCAGCGGTGTTTGATTATACTTGTCACCCATCGACTGGTGGAACCGGTAGACCTTCTCCACCTCTTCTTCGGAGAACAGCGCCGTCTCTTCGGTATAGACACGGTTCTTCATCGCATTGGGTATATACTTGATCTGCTCCATGTTACGCCTCAGCCACCAGCTTGTTGAAGCT
>JAEWTW010000035.1 GCA_023397655.1 Bacillota bacterium | reverse complement strand
TTGGATTACCTCGTAGTGGAAAAAACGCTGGGTAAATACGGACGTACGGTCAAGACGCTAAACAAACTGCCTATCAATGTCCAAAAATATGTTGGCCATGCAGAATGACTGCATTTAATAAAAAAGGAGGAGTCAGGAATGAAAAAGATCATTTCAGGGTTGTTGGTTTTATTGCTCATGATGTCTGTTGGAATGCTTTTTGGCTGTGCGCCGAAAGCGGCGGAGGAAACCGCGCCCGCTGAGACCACTGCAGCTCAGGATACGACAAGTGATAAACCAGCTGTGGAAGCACCGGCGGATGCGGCGGGCGAGAAATTGACGTATGGTTTCGGACTGTGGTTCAGGAGAGACCAGTGGTGGAAAGACCTTGAAGCCGAGGCGCTTAAGACGGCGGGTGAACAGAACGTGGAACTGTCCATACAGGATGGCGACGGCGACAGCGCGAAGCAGGTACAGCAGTTTGAGACATGGCTGGCACAGGACGTGAACGCGATCATCTACGCGCCGGTGGACGCCAGCGCGACTACCTCGTTGGTGGCCAAGGCAAAAGAGAAAAACATCCCGGTAATCTGCCTGGAGACTTCGCTTGAGGATATGTCCAATGTGACGAGCTATTTCCAGTTCGACCAGTATCAGGCCGGTTACGACATGGGCGTGCTGGCGGCGCAGTACCTCAACGACAAGTTCGGCGGCAAAGGCAAGGTTGTGGGAGTGTTTGATACGACTAATATTACGGTGCAGATTCCCCGATGGGATGGCTTCCAGGCCGCGATCGCGGACAACTGCCCGGGTGCTGAAGTGGTAGGCGAGCATGACGGCAAGAATGACAGAAGCGTGGCGATGTCCATCGCGGACAATGTGCTGACTGCCGACAAGGATGTTCAGGTGTGGTATACCGGCATGAGCGATATGGGCTACGGTGTGTGCGCTTCAATGGAAGCCAAAGGCCTCGATCCGGCCAACTACTTCGTTGTGACAGAAGGCTGGGGTCAGGAGACGGCGGATGCTTTGAGAGCGGAGAAGAACTATATGAAAGCGGCATGTATACCGTTTGGCACAGACGCGGCGCGGGCGGCGATTGAAGCAGTGAGTGCTTACTTAAGAGAGGGTTCGGCGCTGGAGTCTATCAGCAAGGTCGACATCGTGATTGTGACGGCTGAGAATCTGGATGAGTATGCCGCCAAGATGGGCGCGCAGTAAACAGTGCAAGGGGCTGTATCGTTTTGCGGGAAACCGCAAAACGATACAGCAAAATAAGATAAGGGAAGTGTAAGCCTGTGAATACATTCAACAAATCGAAATTGAAGCAGTTCATGGTGAACTCGAGCAAGAACTACGCGATCATTTACGTCGTCATTGTGTTGTTTATCATATTGACATTTGCCTCCAAGGCATTTCTGTCCGGAGAAAATGCTCTTAACATACTCAGACAGTCAGCGATCACGGCTATACTGGGGGCAGCGGAATTCTTTGTTATCATCACCGGCATGATCGATTTGTCGATTGCATCCACGCTGGCGCTTTCCGGTGTTGTGTATTCGATGATTGTGAAAGCGGGTGGGTTGGCCATACTGCCGGTAGCTATTATCGCCATATTCCTGATCGGCGCGGCTGTGGGTGTGATCAACGGCATCATCGTATCCAAATTCGGCATACCGCCTTTCATCACATCGCTGGGCACGATGCTGATTATACGTGGTGTCGTGTTCCTGATCACGAGTTCGTATCCGGTGATCGGCATGCCCGACTGGTTCAACATCGTTGGGTTGGGAGATCTAATCGGTATACCGATTCCGGCGTTGATCGTGGCTGCGGTGTACATATTCGTGATCATCATCTCCGAAAAGAAGCTGCTGGGCCGTTACCTGTACGCGATCGGCGGCAATGAGGAAGCGGCATATTTAAGCGGAATCAAGGTGGCCCGCTACAAGACCTACGCCTATATGCTATGCGGCATACTGGCCTCGCTGGCCGGCATTGTGATGGCTTCCCGGCTGAACTCGGGGCAGCCCAACGCGGCGCAAGGCTATGAGTTTGAAGGCATCATCGCGGTGGTTATTGGCGGCGTGAGCTTCGCGGGAGGCAAGGGCAAAGCGCTCGGCGTACTGTTCGGCGCGATATTCATCGCTACGTTGATGAACGGTATGACAATACTTAACGTGGATTCATATCTTCAGCAGGTTATTAAGGGCGTTGTGTTCATATTCGCGATCGGGCTCGACGTTTACCGCAACAGAAAAACCAAGTAAGGGAGGGGACGGCATGGAAAACCATGAGGGTAAAGAGATGATCCTCTCGCTGAAAAACATCAGCAAGCAGTTCCCCGGCGTACTCGCGCTGGACGATGTATCTTTCGGACTGGCACGGGGCGAGGTGCACGCGCTGGTCGGTGAAAACGGCGCAGGCAAATCTACGCTGATTAAGATCATATCCGGCGTCTACCTTCCTGACAACGGCCATTTAGAGCTGGAGGGAAAGGCGTTCCGCGCCGCGCGGCCCCAGGATGCCATAGAGCATGGCATCAGTACCGTGCATCAGGAGCTTAAAATGGTGGAAAGCCTCTCGGTTGCAGAAAACATATTCCTCGGGCACCCGATACTGAAGAAGTCCGCAATCGGCAAGTCGGTCAACTGGGCAAAAATGAAAAAAGAGGCCAAGGAACTGGTCGATTCGCTAGGCATAAAGATTGACGTCAACACCAAGGTGGAGGATTTGAGCGTAGCGCAAAAACAAATTGTCGAGATATGCAAGGCCTTAAAGCGTGACGCAAAGATCATTATCATGGATGAGCCGTCGGCTACATTGACGGATACGGAGCTGGATATACTTTTTGATATCATCATGAAGCTCAAGAAGGAACAGATTTCGATCATCTACATTTCACACCGCCTTGAGGAGATTTTCAAAATCGCCGATACCGTGACGGTGCTGCGCGATGGTAAAACAATTATTACGGATAAGGTGGAGAAGTTCAATAAGAACCTGCTCATCAAGTATATGGTGGGCCGGGAGATTATGAATATCTACCCGGAGAAACGGATAGAGAAAAAGCGAAAACTTCTTGAAGTTAGAAACCTGTCCCGAAAGGGTGTGTTGCACGACATTAGCTTCGATCTTTACGAGGGAGAGATACTGGGCATCGCCGGTCTGGTTGGGTCAGGGCGAACGGAATTGCTGCGCGCGCTGTTCGGCGTAGATAAAAAGACGTCAGGCGAGGTGCTTATCCGGGAGAAGGCATGCGATATCGACTGCATCAACAAGGCAATCAAACAACGCATGGGGCTCATTCCCGAGGAGCGCAAGTTGCAGGGTATCATACCGGAATTTACCGTCGCCAAGAACATAACGCTGACCGGTGCCAGAAAGATACTGAGGCGCTCATTCTTGAGCGCTAAGGAGGAGAGCTGCGTGGCGGATAGCTTCATCAAGCAGCTGCGCATCGTGACGCCGTCCAACAAGCAGCTGATACGGGACCTTTCCGGTGGAAACCAGCAAAAGTGCGTGCTATCCAAATGGCTGTATATGGACCCGGATATCATACTTTGCGACGAACCCACGCGTGGCATCGACGTGGGGGCAAAACAGGAGATATACAGGATACTGGTGGATTTGGCGGCGCAGGGCAAGGGGATCATCGTCGTATCATCCGAACTGCCGGAGGTGCTTGGCATATCCCACAGAATTATCGTAATGCATGACGGACGGCTGACGGGCGAGCTGGACGGCCGGGACGCGACACAGGAGCAGGTCATGCACTACGCCACTATGTAATGAAGGAGGTCACTGAATATGGATAAGAATCTGCAATTGAAGTTGTACGAAAAGATGTATCAGATCAGAAGGTTCGAGGAAACGGCGCGCGACGTCGTATACAAGGGGGAGATACCGGGCGCGGTCCACCTGTATATAGGCGAGGAGGCCATCGCAACGGGTGCGTGTGCAGCCATTAACTCGGACGACTATATCACCAGCACCCACCGCGGTCACGGACATGCGCTGGCCAAGGGCGCACTGCCGAACGGGTGCATGGCGGAACTGTACGGAAAAGAGACAGGATATTGCAAGGGCAAGGGTGGCTCGCTGCATATTGCGGCCCCGGAGCTGGGGATGCTGGGCGCTAACGGAATCGTGGGTGCGGGCATCCCCATTGCGACGGGTGCGGCGATGGCTGCCAAGAAGCTGAAAAACGGGCGCGTGACACTATGCTTCTTTGGCGATGCTGCTACCAATCAGGGCACGTTCCATGAGGCGGTGAACCTAGGCTCTGCGTTTAAACTGCCCATCGTCTATATCATCGAAAACAACCTGTTTGGTGTCAGCTGCCGGCAATCCACCGTGCGCAATATCGATTTGCTGTCCGAACGGGCCGTGGCATACGGCATACCCGGCGTGACGATTGATGGCAACAACGTCGAGGAGGTCTATAACACCGTAAAACAGGCGGTGGAACGCGCGCGGGGCGGTGAGGGACCGACCATCGTCGAATGTCTGACGTATCGCTGGAGAGGGCACTTTGAAGGGGAGCCGCAGGTGGTGGCATACCGCACGAACGAAGAGATTGAGGGCTGGAAAGAGAGATGTCCGATCAAGAACTATCGCCAGCAACTAACTGGATTGTCCGATATTAGCGAAGCGGAGCTGGAGGAGATCGAACAACGGGTTGATAAGCAGATTGCAGACGCGCTGCAGTATGCCAAGGAGAGCCCATTCCCAGCGCTGGAGACAGCGTTAACGGATATATACGCGTAATGGAATACGGAGGGGTGATGAAATGAGTGTTATGTCAATGTCCAAGAGCATTTCTCTTGCGATGGCTGAAGAGATGCGTCGTGATAAAACTGTATATCTATGGGGTCTGGATGTGGGCGCCTACGGCGGCGCGTTTGGAGCCAGCCTTGGCCTGTACGACGAGTTTGGGCCGGAGCGCGTAATCGATATGCCCATATCCGAAGCGGGTTATACCGGTATGGGAGTGGGCGCGGCTATCACAGGCCTTCGGCCCATTGTGGAGCTAGAGTTCAACGACTGGATCACCATCGCCAGCGACCAACTGGTCAATCAGGCGGCTAACATGCGGCATCAGTTTGGCGGCAAGCTGACGGTACCGATGGTGCTACGCGCGCCCTGCGGTGCCTATACATGTGAAGCACAGCACCACTCCCATATGTTTGAGTCGTGGTTTGCACTGATACCTGGGCTCAAGGTGGTGCTGCCCTCCAATCCGAGGGCGGCGAAAGGGCTGCTCAAGTCCGCGATACGAGATAACAATCCGGTGATATTCCTTGAGCATAAACGGCTATACGCTAAAAAGGGAGAGGTGCCTGAGGACCCCGACTTTACGCTGCCGCTCGGGCAGGCTGCGGTGGTCAGAGTGGGAACTGACGCAACCATTGTGACTTATTCGTATATGGTAGAGTTTGCGCAGAAGGCGGCTAAAAAAATGGAGGAAAGCGGCATCAGCGTAGAGATTGTGGATCTGCAAACGATTAAGCCAATGGACGCTGATACGATACTGGCGTCGGTTAAGAAGACGGGCCGTCTGCTGGCGCTGCAGGAGACGTGGCTCACGTGCAGCGTAGCATCGGAGGTGGCAGCATTGGTAGCGCAGCGCGGCTTCCACTATCTGAAATGCCCCGTTGAGCGCATTGGTTCCAAGGATTCGCCAATACCGTTCGGTCTGGCACTGTCCGAATATGTGCTGCCCAGCGTGGAGCAGATCGTTGAGACGGTGCAGAAAATGATGAAGTAAAGGGAGGATATAAAATGGCTGAAAAGATCACAATGCCGAAACTGGGATCCAGCATGGTTTCGGGGACGGTCGTTAGATGGATGAAAAAAGAAGGGGATTCCGTATCCAAGGGAGAACCCATTGTTGAAATTGAAACGGACAAGATTACTAATGAAGTGGAAGCGCCTATCGATGGGTATCTACTGAAAATACTAGCCGCTGAAGGCGAGGAGAGGGACATACTGGAACCGTTGGCCATTGTGGGGCAGGCGGGCGAGACTGTCGGCTGAGTCGGGCACAAGGAGGTCATATTATGAAAGCAGTCAGAAAACTGGAAAAGGGCGTGGGGCATGTCAAACTGGTGGAGGTACCTGTTCCAAAGATCGGCGATGATGATGTGTTGATGAAGGTGTGGGCAGCCGGCGTGTGCGGCAGCGACATCAACATTCAGGCGGATACGCATTTCTACACCGCGCCTGTGACTATCGGTCACGAGTATTCGGGCGTGGTGGTGGAGGTGGGCAAAAACGTCACATCCATTAAGGTGGGCGATAAGATTGTATCGGATATTGAAGCACCGGGCGGCTGGCTGGGAGTCAATCTGGACGGCTCATACGCCAATTACATGCGCATACCCGAATGCGTGGTGCATGTTTGCCCGCCGGATATGCCACTGGACGCTGCGGCGCTGGTGGAGCCGGTTGTGGGCGGCATGCTGCATTGCCTGCAGGAGCGCAACACCATAAATGCCGGCGACTTCGTGGTGGTGATTGGGCCAGGACCCATGGGCATACTGGCAGTTCAGTTCGCCAAAATCAGAGGAGCGCGTGCGGTGGCTCTGGTGGGCCGTCGTAGCGATACAAAGCGGCTGGAGATTGGTAAAAAGGTGGGTGCGGATTACATTTTTATTTCAGAAGACGACCCGGCGGAGGAGATTCTGCGGCTATCGAACGGCGGCGCGGATTTTGTGGCCGACTGCGCGGGCACGCAGGAAGGTACGCAGCTGGCGATTGACGTAGCCAAGCCAGCAAAGGAAGGTCGCGGCGGTCGGGGTCGCGTCGCACTGATCGCGATGTGGGGTAAGCCTATCACTCTGAACTTTGACAAGGTGTCGATGGGGCAGCTCGATCTCTCGGGAGGCTGGAGCTGGAATGGCCCGGAAACGTGGGAGAAGGCGATCGATTTTCTGTACAGGGGCTGCATCGACTATCAATCCATGATCACCAGTCGCTATAGTATTGAGGAATGGGAAACAGCCTTTGAAAACTTGCGCTCGGGCCGGGATGTTAAAGCACTGATATATCCCAATGGTAACGACTGGACATAATTACGCCAGTCGTTACCTTTAGACATCCAGCAAGAAAGGCGAGTTAAATTTGATTACACTTATGGAGAAAGAAATACTCGAGCAGGCGCAGATTCTGCCTAGTATATTAAAAAATAATGCTGAAGTATATGGTAGAATAGCCCAGGATCTAAAAAACAAAAAAATACCATTTGTTATTATCGCTGCTCGTGGCACTTCGGACAATGCTGCTATATTTGGTAAATACGCCATTGAGGCAGCCACTGGTATACCCGTCGTGTTAGCGGCACCTTCTGTGTCGACGGTTTACAGCAGACCGTATAAGGCGGCCGATGCGATGATCATTGGCATATCACAATCCGGTGAAGCGGCGGATGTCCTAAGCGTTATCACCGACGGCAAAAGGAACGGCGCTCTAACTTTAGCGATCACAAATAATCCGGCTTCCGCGCTGGCTTGTGAGGCGAAATATCACCTTGATTGCGGCGTGGGGGCGGAAATCAGCGTGGCAGCAACGAAAACATTCACGGCAGAGCTGCTGCTGCTAGCCGGGCTGATGGCGTTGCTGTCACCAGATGCCGATTTTGGCCTGGGAACGAGTCGCCTTGCCGAGGATTTGAAAATTTGCATAGGCTTGAAAGATGAATTATTCAAACTCGCGTATCAGCATAAGCACATGGAAGCTTGTTTCACACTCTCGCGCGGGTATGATTACTGTATCGCACTGGAAAGTGCGCTGAAAATGCAGGAGTGTGCTTACGTGAAATCCCACGCATTCTCACTGGCCGACTTTATGCACGGGCCGATTTCCCTTATCGAGTCGGACACACATTGTTTTCTGTTTTGCAGGAAAGGGTTATTTGAAAATGAATACATCGGATTGCTGGAAAGACTAAGAGATATAAGGGCAAGAGTAACAGTATTTACTGACAACGTTACGATAAAGAGCATGGCCGATAACGTAATTGAGGTGCCACGACCATCTCATCAGGTTCTGTCACCAATTTACTTCGCTGTTGCGGCGCAATTATATGCATGTGGGCTGTCGTTAGCGAAAGGATTGAATCCAGATTGTCCGCGGAATTTGCGTAAAGTTACAATCACTAAATAAAACTATGAAAAAAGATACTAAGCAGCATGACCGAGCGGAACATTTCATGAAGGTAACGGGTATGCATCCCGAAGCGATTGACTTGGATAGTTGTCTCATGGAATATGTAAAGGAAATGAAACGGGGACTGGCGACGAGCAAAAGTATACTTGCAATGTTGCCTATGTACGTGGATTTTAGCTTATCGTCAAAACCAAATCGCAATGTCATCGCTATAGATATAGGAGGGACAAACCTTCGCATTGCGAGCATTGTGTGGAATGAAAATGGCACTGTTACGATCGATAATTTGCGAAAATACAGTATGCCCGGTGTGACGGAAGCGATAAGCAAAGATAAATTTTTTGAAGTACTCGCAAAACTTATCGAACCTTACCTAACCTCAGCCGATAGCATTGGGATTTCGTTTGCTCATGAAACACGGATCCGCCCAAATCTTGACGGAGAAGTTGTTGCTTTGGCAAAGGAAGTACGGATAAAAGGCATTGAGGGGTCGCTTCTGGGCGCGGGCCTTAAAGAAGCATTGTTAAGAATGGGGCATCATGGCATTCAAGTGGCAGTTACCAATGATCCTGTCGCGGCGGCTGTTTCAGGAATATTAAGCCCTCGAAGTGAACATAACGTCAGCCGTTGTATTGGTCTTATCCTGGGTACAGGTACAAACTCGTGTTATTGCGAGAAGCGGGCCAATATAACAAAACTAGATAATGAAGAAGAAAACAATACTACTCAAATGTTTATTAATGTGGAATCAGGTAATTACAGCCTTATCCCTGCAAGTGAAGTGGATATTGTGTTCGCTCAGCAAAGTAATGATAAGACGGTTACACTTGAAAAAATGATCGGAGGTCGATATTTCGGTGGCTTGTACTATTATGCTTTGAAGTTTGCGGTTGAAAAAGGGTTATTCTCAACTCTATTTAAACAGTACTTTTATCGGCAGAATGAGTGGAGTACGGCTGAAGTGAGTCATCTGGCGAGATACGGGTGCCAAGCGGCGCCAGTACTACAAAGTGATCGTGAAATCATGATCGCAATATACAGCTTGCTAATCCAACGAGCTGGGAAGCTCGTTGCACTTCAAATTGCAGGTGCGGCTGTTTTGGATGGAGGGGGGCGCAATTCTCATTCTCCATTGCGTGTTGTGGTAGAAGGTACCACCTTTTACAATCTTGCTGGGCTTAAGGAGTATACTCTATATTTGTTAAGTAATTGGCTGCAAGATAGAATGGGCATCTATACAGAGTTATTAAATATTGATAATGCAGTTCTCAAAGGTGCTGGAATAATTGCATTTGTACAAGATAAATAAAAAATAGGTGAGACAACTATACGATATCACTACGGCAAGGCACGGGAACTTTTCAACTCCGGTCAGTTACCAGAGATCCGACAGCTAATTAACCTGTATCTGGAGCGGATAGTGGTATACAAGGAGCATGTGGAGATTTTTCTCCATGTGCTCCCTTCCTTTTGCGGGGTGAATCATAATGTGCATATGAAAAATATTGTTAAAGATTCACCGTTGTTAGAAAATAAAATAATCTGATAACTTTATACGGCATCTAATTGTATAAACTGCAATAAAGTCCGGATATTGTATCTCTACCCTTACGTAAATTAGATACCCATTTGCTTGACGTTTCGGATAGATGAATGTAGTATAAATTAATATTATGAGTAGGTTGTTGGTACATCGGTATGAGCCTGTTAAAAAAGGTTTAAGGAAATGTTTCCAATGTTTAATCGGATAAAAAAGATTGACAATTTCACTTATCCTTTAAAACTACTTCATTTATTTGATAAAAAGGACTTATATAAAATAAAACCAGTTGATTGATTTAACTTTTAAAATAGATGACACGATTTATGACCTAGCATTACCTTTCTAAGAATAATCAATAGATTTTTGGAGAGAAAATGAAAAAAGAAAAATTGAAGGTTCTTTGGGCAGCCAAAACAAAATACCCGAAAAACTGGGGGATAAAATCTCACAAGCACGATTGTTATCAGCTGTTTTATATTGTGACAGGAAGCTGTGAGTACACGATTGAGGGGAAGGCGGTGGATGTCAGCGAGAACGATTATATTCTCGTTTTACCCAACGTGGAGCATTCCATGCAAAAAAATCACAACAGCCTTGTGAGAATGATCGACATCAAGTTTTATCTGAGTGGCGGGGTGGTGCCCGAAAAGCTGAGAGGCATTTTGGGAACGGGGCAAACGCCCGATTCGATCAGGTATTTCTTCAAGCTGATTTCGAACGAGATCAAGAACCAAGACGAGTACTACAAGGATGTCGTGGAAGCGTATACCTATATACTGATACTGAAACTGCTCACAAGCTCCGAAAAGATGAATTCACCACAAATCATCACCGAAATAGAAGAGAACGGATTGTCCAAGGTCTGTCAGGACGTGGCACGCTTTATTGACAGCCATTATGCGAACGATACTACCCTTGAGGACGTATCCGGTACGCTCGGCTACAACAAGAATTACCTTTGCAGTACATTCAAGAATGAAACTTCCCTCACCATCATGGACTATCTGCGGCGGGTGCGGATAGAGCGGGCATGCGAGATGATCGAAATGTCGGACTACACCTTCAGCCAGATCTGTTTTATGGTCGGGTTCAAGAGCATCCATCATTTTAACCGTATATTTAAAAATATCATGACAATTACACCCAGCGAATATAAAATGAACATCTCAGAACGCAGCAGCGCTGTTATTCAGGACACCTTCAGGAATACTGACAATTATGATGTCAATTGATTAAGACAGTGATACAGTACGTTGCCTGGTTGGAGCTTAATTGCCTAATGAGCGTTCCATTTTATTTGCCTATTTTTTATTTATATATTAACTATCGACAAAACGAAGTGAATTCCAGACAAATACACAGCCCAATTCTCAAGTTATAATCTAGACACAGTTTAAGTTTTACCAGCTTCATTATGGACAAAAATCAGAATATGTCTCGTTTAAAAGGTTTTAAGGAGTGAACGTAATGGGAAGTAACGAACAAAACCTCTTGTTAAGTATTGAAAATTGCTCAAAAGGCTTTCCGGGAGTTCAGGCTCTAAAATATATTGATCTAAAACTTCGCGAAGGAGAAATCCATTGCATAGTCGGCGAGAACGGTGCGGGGAAATCCACCCTGATTAAAATATTATCGGGTGCACTGCAGCCGGATTCGGGCAGAATCACTTTTCTTGGCAGCGATTATCGGAGCTTTACGCCTAAACAGGCACATATGCTGGGCATACAAACGATCTATCAGGAGATCGAGCTGATCCAGTATATGACGGTGGCGGAGAACATTTATCTCGGACATGAATCGTTTCTCATTAATTACAAGGGCATACGGGACAAAGCTGCGCAGTTGATCAGGTCCTTCGGCGTAGACATTGATCCGGGTGACCTGATTACCGATCTACCGATCGCCCAAAAGCAGACTGTACAGATTTTAAGGGCACTAGCCATGGACGCCAAAATACTAATCATGGACGAACCCACCGCCTCGTTCAGCAAAAGTGAGATCCAACATCTGCTGAAGATGACCCGGAGTATTGCGGATAAAGGTGTAGGCATCATCTATATTTCTCACCACTTGGAGGAAGTGTTTGAGATACACGACTCCATCACGGTGCTGCGCGACGGCGCCAAGGTGGCATGGCACGGCAAAAATGAGGTGGCTGCAGACCAACTGATCTGCGAGATGGTGGGCCGGTGCACCGACATGTTTTACAGCCGCGAGAAAGTGTCTGTGGACAAGACGCAGTTCATTGAATTCAAAAACTTCAGCCGGGGAGATAAAGTCAAGGACATTTCGTTCAGGGTACACAAGGGTGAAGTGCTCGGGATATCCGGCATGGTGGGCGCGGGCCGCACCGAGCTGGTCCGGGCGATATTCGGCGCGGACAGGAAGGACAGCGGCGACGTGTACAAAAACGGGCAGAAGGTGACGATAACCACGCCCCGACACGCCGTGAAAGCCGGTATGGGGCTGATAACCGAGGACAGGCAGCGCTCAGGAGTCATTTTGCGCCATTCCATAGAGACGAACGTATCGGTGGTGCACATGAACAAGACTGGCGGCATGTTCATGAACGCCAAGAAAGACCGGAAAAACATCATGGGCTTTGTTGACAGTATGAACATCAAAACGCCCTCGCTACAGCAAGCTGCCAATAACCTGTCGGGCGGTAACCAGCAAAAGGTGGTGCTTGCCAAGTGGCTGTATGCCGACTCTAACATCATTATATTCGATGAGCCCACAAGGGGCATCGATATCGGTGCCAAAGAAGAGATTTACAAGCTGATCGTAGAGCTTGCCAAAGAAGGCAAATACATCATTATCATCTCGTCGGATATGCCTGAGTTGATTTCGATGAGCGACCGGGTGATAGTAATGCGTAAGGGTGAGATGGTTGGGGAACTCGACGGCAGCGAAATTAGTGAAGAGAACATACTATCATATTCAATTGGAGGCGCAATATGAACGAGAACATTAAGAACAAGAAACGATTCCGGATAAATAAAAACGACCTGCCGTTGTGGATATTGGTCGGAATAATCATACTGGCATCAATCGTTCTGACAGCGATAGAACCCAACTTTTTGTCCAGCACAAACATATTCAACATACTGCAGCAAAACACAGCGCTCTGTCTGGTGACGCTGGGGGCTGGCGTTGTGCTCCTGTCGGGCAACATAGACTTGTCAGTGGGAAACCTGCTCGCGGTGTGCGCCGTCATCGCCGGCAAGCTGGTCGTGGAGGGATACACGGATATGTCGGTGATCATCATGACTCTGCTTATCGGCATTGGGTTCGGTATTCTCAACGGTATTATCGTCACTTACTCCAAGGTGGATTCGTTTATCATCACACTGGGCTTGCTCAGCATCTATCAGGCGCTGGCGCTGATACTGTGCAACGGAAACAATGTATACCTCAAAGGCGAGTTCAGCGCGCTAGGCAACAGCAAAGTCGGGAGCATACCTCTGCTCATCATCATACTCGCGGTGATTACGGTGGGAATGATACTCATCATGAAATACACCAAGTTCAGCCGCAGGATATACGCCATAGGCGGAAACGAGGAAGTGGCTTTTCTGGCCGGCATTAAGGTCAACATGTACAAGATCATGGTATACACGATCAGCGGGCTGTTCGCTTCTATGGGCGGGTTGGTCGTGCTCTCCAGAATCGGGCAGGCCACGCCTGCAATGGGCGGCGATTATGCGCTGCAGTCTATCACGGCAGCCGTTATCGGAGGTATCGCACTGGCGGGCGGACGCGGAAAGATCATCGGCGCGGTGCTGGGCGGAGTTATGCTGGGTCTCATCACCAACGCATTGAACATGCTGCGCGTTCCGTCCTATTATCAATACATGGTGCTGGGCATCGTCATTATCGGCGCCGTCATCGTCAGCAATCTGGGTGAAAGAAAAAAGAAATAAGCTGAATTGAGAAACTTTTGCAGCAGGTTTGTTGCTGCATATATAAATAACTGGAGGAATAAGGAATATGAAGAAAGTATTGTTAGTCGTATTGGCAATATGCCTGGTGTTGGTCGGGTTCGCAGCATGCAAAAAAGCGGAAGTGACCGAAACGCCTGCCAGTGAAGCACCGGCACAAACGCAGGAACAGGCTGAGGCACCCGCACCTGAGACAACCGAAGCGACGGCTGAAGAACCGGCTCCCGCTGAAGAGGAGTACATTATGCCAGCCGAAGACTATGAGATTGGCTATGTGCAGGGCGGCTCGGACGCTTACTATCAGATGCAGGCGGACGCTGCTCAGTTCACCTGCGATAAGCTGGGCGTGACGCTCAATATCATTAACGCTGAGATGAAGCCGGAAAAAGAACTGGCTGCTGTGGAAACGTTCATACAGCAGGGCGTTGATGCGATCGTCGTGTTTACAGCTTCCGCTGAGACTAGTCAAATTGGGGCACAGAAAGCCAATGAAGCAAACATCCCGTACTTTATCGTAGGTTCTGAAGCCGCAGAAGGCCCCGGCGTTGTTACCTCCACAATCAAAGGAAACTTTGTCACCGGCGGTGCCATGCTGGGCAAATTTGTTGCTGAAAATCTCCCCGGCTCCAAATGCGCAATCGTGGAAGGCGCACTTGGGCAGGGGATTGCAGAGCCGTTTGAAGAAGGCTTTGAGGGCGCTCTGGATGCGGGCAGCTCCGTAGTGCTGAAGGCGCCTGGCGATTGGAACGCTGAGAAGTCGGAAGAAGTCGTCAACGGCTGGATGGCATCTTACAAGGACGGCGACTTCGACGTGATATACGCGATGAACGCAGATATCTATATCGGCACCGTGAAGGCGCTGGAGTCTGCCGGCAAGCTCAACAACCCGATCAAGGTTATCACGCACAATGGACGTGAAGAGGACCTGGACGGTGTGGCGCAGGGCAAAGCGCTGGTGACGCTGGCGAACTCTCCGACCTATGAAGCAGGTATCATGCTGCGCATCGTGATATCGGCGCTGAACGGCGAGCAGATTCCCAAAATCGTGGAAACACCGTTTGTGATGGTCACAAAAGACAATCTGGACGATGCGTTCGGATGGGCAGTCGAGAGCTCTTGGAAGGGTTATGTATCCGGCACATACACCGCCGTTGAGTAACGCCTCAGGGTTTGTAAAAATCAGCTCGTCAAACGGGCTGATTTTTTACAAATACCGTCCGGAAAAGACTGGTGAAAAGTGAATTCTGGACAAATTTAAACAAGTTGTGTGCGTATACAAAGAAACACTTATATGAAATAATTAAACCAACAAAAACCTGAATGAAGGAGAACAATATATGAAACTTAGTCTTGATGTCATCGGATATGGCGGCTACTTTACAAAGGACCGGGAGAAACTCAGTCTCGAGGACTCGGTGAGGAGAGCCGCACAGTTCGGATACGACGCTGCTTGCGTCTTTGCGCACCGTCCGCTGGGCTTTCCCGGAGACTTAAGCGCGGACAGGAGAAAAAAGCTGGTGGACCTGTACGCTGAGCTTGGACTTGAAATGGGCGCGGTGGTATGCTGCAACAACTTTATGGACGGTAACCATGTACTCGTGTTTCCGCAAGAAAAGGAAATACTCTACACCAAAGCAGCAATAGACCTCGCGGCAGACCTTGGGTCTCCCATTGTCCGCGTGATGGCGGCGCTGATCGGCTACTTCCGTCATCCCCATGCACTCAATGGATACGGCATGCCCTCGTATGAGGACAGAAGCAAGCGCGTGTCGAGAAACGAAGACTATCTGGAAGCCTGGCACGATGTGAGAAGCGCTCTTAAGGAAGTGTCCCAGTACGCCAACGAAAAGGGCATCACGCTGGCGCTGCAGACGCACCCGGAGATTACCGGCAACAACGAGATCACTATGGAAATGATCGAGGAAGTGAACGAGCCAAGCCTGAAGATCGGCCTCGACTTGCCGCTGCTTGAGTCTACGGATCCTGAATTTGTCCGCAATATCATCATCAAAATGAAGGACTACATGGTTTACTCCCACACCATTTCACTGGCGTCCAACAAGACCATTGGCGGCGCGCCGTATTCCTGGGAAGAAGTATGCCCCGGCAGCGAAAAAGACCCGCTTCCGTGGGAGACGTTTATTTCGACGCTGGCTGAAGTGGGCTATAAGGGCCTGCTGTCGCACGAGCAGTGCTCGCCGATAATGGTCAAAGGGCATGAGTTTGGCGGCGTGGAAACTGTTGACGAACGTTACATTGAAGCGCGGAATTACTTCAGGCCGCTGCTCGACAAGTACAATGCCTATCAGGGAAAATCGCCGGTACATATTTAACTTTGAATCACAGGAGATGTGTTATGTCTGACCTGGAGAAAGTCTATCAGGAACGGTTAAAACGATATGTGACGGCCATGCGCAACGAGCGGCCGGACAGGGTACCCGTCAGATTGTTCGCGGAGGAGTTCGCGTCCAAGTATGCGGGGGTATCCAATCAGGACGCTGCAAGCGACTACAGCATCGCTTTTGACGTGACCAGAAAGTGCGCCAAAGAGCTGGGCGTGGACGCGGCGATGAGCAACGGGATCGTCAACTGGATGGGAATGTCCAAGGCAATCGGCTGGAAAGCGGCGACGTTTCCAGGCCTCGGCATCCCGCCGTATTATGTGACGCAGCTGACAGAGCCGACCTGCGAGGAAGACGCGTTTTTAAAAATCGACGAGTTTGATGAATTCGCGGATGACCCGACGCTGTTTCTGGCGGAAAAATGGCTGCCCCGGTTTACGACGCATATCAATCCCGCAGGCACAGAGGTGACCTTCAGACATAACATGTCTCTTATATCGGGCGCAATGGCGTTCTGGGACTATATGCTGGCCTTTGGCAGGTACGGCGAGGTGTTCAGGAAAGAGGCGGGGGTTGTCGCCGCGAACGCGGGCACACTTAAAGCTCCGCTCGACCTGCTTGGAGACAAGCTGCGCGGATATCTGCCATTGTGCTTTGACCTGTATGAAAACCGCGACAAGGTGGTCAAAGCGTGTGAGGCCATGGTGCCGCACTGCTTGAGGGCGGCGCTGGGCGGAGCGGACCCCGCCGGGCAGGTGCCGGTGACCATCTGGATGCACAGAGGCCACACCCCGTATATCTCCAGAAAAGATTTCGATGAGATCTATTGGGCGACGCTCAAGCCGATACTGGAGGAGATATGGAAAGCGGGGCACCAGACGCTGCTCTACGCCGAGGGTAACTGGAACGACGGTATGGAGGTGTTCAGGGAGCTTCCAGCCGGCAGTATAATTTTCCATGTGGACGGCACGGATATCATCAAGGCGCGCGATATGCTGGGCGACAAGTTTGCGCTGAGCGGCGGCGTCGGCAACGACCTTTTAAGCATCGGCACGGTGGAGGATGTTCAGGCGAGATGCAAGTTCATCCTTGAAAACGTGGCGGTCGAGTGCGGCTACATGATGGACGCGAGCATGCTGATCATGGATGACGCCAAGGTTGAGAACGTGAAGGCGATGGTGGATTACACGCTGGAGCACGGGGTGTTCAGCACGTCCTCGGTTTATGCACCGAAAACACCGCAGGACACGCTGGGAAAACCCAGCGGTTACGCGATAGACCCGGGCAAAAGGCCGCCGGGTGTATGTGTGCCGTGGGATGAGTTTACCAAAGACGTCAAGTCCGTTGAGGGCAATGTGGATATCATGAAAAAAGCATGGGAGGGCGTGGACGCGCTGGGGTATGCCTTCCTGTGGACAAATCTGACCTGGTGAGTGAAAAGATGAAAGCGTTAGTGAAATTTGCGCCGGGGCAGGGGAACGTACAGCTGATGGACGTCCCCGAGCCGGAATACGGCGACAGCGAAATCAAGGTAAAAATCGCGTACGCAGGGCTGTGCGGAACGGACCTGCACGTGTATAACGATACGTTCAGAAACTATCCGCCGGTGATACTGGGGCATGAGCTGGCGGGTGTGGTGGACGCGGTGGGCAGTAAGGTGAAGCACTTTGCGCCGGGAGACAGGGTGACCATCCTCGGCTCCAACAAGATCGTCTGCGGCCACTGCGAATACTGCAGGACCGGCTATTACATGTTTTGCAGCACGCGGCGCGGCATGGGGCATGGCACGAACGGCGGGTTTACCAAATACGTCGTGGCCCGGGAAGACATGCTCTTTAAAATACCCGAAGCGATGTCGCTGAAGGAAGCCGCGATATCCGAAGCGTTCGCAAGCAGCGTGCAAGCTGTGGAAGAGGTGGCGCACCTGACTGCGGGGGATACCGTGCTGATCACAGGGCCGGGGCCCATCGGGTTGATGTGCCTGCTGCTGACGGCGGCAAAGGGCATTAAAACCTATGTTGCAGGGACCTCAAGCGACGCGGAGCGGCTGAAGATTGCGGCGGACCTGGGCGCTGTATGCGTGGATGTCCAGCGGGAAGACCTTTCCGCGCGGATATTGGGCGATACGAAAGGACGCGGCGTGGACGCGGTCTTCGAGTGTTCGGGCAGTCCGGCGGCCATCACGTCGGCAATTCCGCTGGTGCGGCCGATGGGGCAGTTCGTCCAGATGGGCCTGGGCGCGACGAAGGTGGACATGAACGTGGAGCAGCTTGTCCACAAAAGGATCCGCTTTCTTGGCAGCGTGGGGCACAGCATGAACACGTGGGAGATCATGATGCGGATATTTGAAAATGGGAATATCAATCTGAAGCCGATCATCACGCATGAAATGCCGTTATCGAAATGGGAAGAGGCATTTGAGCTGATGAGACAGCAGAAGGCTTTGAAAATATTGTTATACTACGATTTTGTATAAGTGAGGTGTTGGCCATGAAATTGCAGGAGAAGATCGCACTGGTAACCGGAGGCAGCAAAGGGATTGGTGCGGCGATCGCCGTTGGGCTGGCCAAAGAGGGCGCCGATGTTGCGGTCAACTACAACGGGGACAGGGACGGGGCGGAGCAGACCGCGCAGCAGGTGCGCGCTCTTGGCCGCAGGGCGCTGGTGGTGAAGGCGGATATCGGCAGCGTACACGAAATCGAAGAGATGTTTCGCGCTGTCAAAGATACCTTTGGCCGCATCGACGTACTGATCAATAACGCCGGCATCACCGGCTGGACGAACCTGTTTGAGATCACACAGGAGAAATGGGATTACGTGATCAACACCAACTTAAGGGGCACGTTTTTCTGCTCGTTGGAGGCGGCGAAGATGATGAAGGAAACGGGCGGCGGTTCTATCGTCAACGTATCGACGAACTGCGCGGCGCTGGGCGTTAAGAACCTGGTGGCATACGCGTCCAGCAAGGGAGGCATTCACGCGATGACCAAACAGCTGGCGGTGGAGCTTGCGCCGTATAGCATCCGCATCAACACGTTTGCGCCAGGCCCCATCAATGTGGCCCGCAACTTAAACGACGACCCGGGCTACAGGGATACGTGGGGCAGCATGGTACCCATGAAGCGCACGGCGGATGCAGAGGAGATGATCGGCTCGGCTGTGTTCCTGGCTTCGCAGGATTCCTCGTTTATGACAGGACAGCTGTTCTATGTGGACGGCGGCTGGTCGGTGCAGGGCAAGATACCGGAAGAAAACATGGACAAAGCCATGAAAAAGAATTTATAAGGGGTTACCGCTGATGAATGACATGCAAATAGCAGGACTACAGGCAGCAGCGAAAAAAGTCAGAGAAGATATCATCGAGATGATCTATGCGGCCGGTTCGGGGCATCCGGGGGGCTCACTCTCTGCGGCGGATGTACTGACATACCTGTATTTCTATCGAATGAATATTGACCCCCGGCACCCCGAAAAGCCGGACAGGGACAGGTTTGTGCTCTCCAAGGGGCACTGCTGCCCCGCGCTTTACTCGGTGCTGGCGGAGAAGGGGTATTTTGAGAAAGAGGTGCTGTGGACGCTGCGGGATATCGAGAGCATACTGCAGGGGCATCCGGACATGAACAAGATTCCTGGCATCGATATTACCACCGGCTCGCTTGGGCAGGGGCTGTCACACGGCGTGGGCATGAGCCTGGCTGCCCGCAACAACGGACACCGCTACATGGTCTATGTGATGATTGGAGACGGTGAGCTGCAGGAAGGGCAGAACTGGGAAGCGGCAATGTCCGCAAGCCAGTACCGGCTTGACCATCTTGTTGCCATTGTGGACAACAACGGTTTGCAGTGTGACGGAAAAACCAATCAAATCATGAACGTGGAACCAATCACGAAGAAATTTGCTAGTTTCGGGTTCGACATCGCCGAAGCGGATGCGTCGGATTTTGAGCAGATACATCAGGCCTTTGAAGTTCTTGACTATGCCAACGGAAAACCGAAAGCGATTGTGATGCACTCGGTGAAAGGCAAGGGCGTCTGTTTCATGGAGGGGCAGGCCTGCTGGCATGGGGGCGCTCCGAGCAAGCAGGACTATGAAGCCGCGCTGGATGATATCAGGGGGGTACAGGCAAAATGAGCGGGACAGAACCTAATAAAAAGATTTATTCAAAGATGCTCGTACAGCTGGGGGAAGAAAACCCTCATATCGTTGTCGCGGACGCGGACGTATCCTGTTCGACAGGCACCAGCGCCTTTGGAGAAAAGTTTCCGGGCAGGTTTTATAATTTTGGAGCGGCTGAACAAAACATGATCAGCGCCGTGGCGGGTATGGCGTCGTGCGGCCTGATGCCTTTTGCATCCACATTTGCCGCGTTCGCGAGCATGCGCGCCTGCGACCAGGTTCGCCAGTCCATCGCGTACACCAACTTAAACGTGAAGATCGTCGCCAACAACGCCGGGCTGGAGAACAACGGAGACGGCGTCACGCACCAGGCTATTGAGGATTTATCGATCATGCGGGGCATGCCGAACATGACGGTGCTGTGCCCGTCCGATAACACCATAACGGCCAAAGCGGTGCGCGCCGCGGCGGCGCATAAGGGCCCGGTCTATATAAGGCTGGGACGATACGGCGTACCACCATTGCATCCGGACGATGTGGAATTTGAGATTGGGAAAATGATACGCATCGCCGAGGGAGGCGACCTGACCATCATCGCCACCGGTAGGATGGTGGAGATGGCGATGGACGCTGTGGAACAGCTGAAGGCGCAGGGCATCAGCGCGGCGCTGCTGGAGTGCCATACGATAAAGCCGATTGACAAGGAAGCTATCATAAAGGCTGCGACGCAGACAGGCCGGATCATTACTTGTGAAGATCACAGCGTGGTCGGCGGACTGGGAAGTGCGGTCTGCGAGGTGCTCAGCGAGAACACGCCGGCAAGGGTCAGGCGTATCGGCGTCAACGACTTGTTTGCCCGAAGTGCGCGCGACTACAAAGATTTGTTTAACAAGTATGGCTTGACGGCTGAGAACATAATGAAAAACGCATTGGAACTTTTAAAGTAGATCGGGGGTAAAAAATGCGCGGCTATATCGATGTGACGGTACCGTTTGAAGATGGCATGATGTGTTTTCCAACCGACCCGCAGTGCAGCATCAAGCCTCACTGGGCCATCAAAAACGGAGATATCGTCAACTTAAGCCTATTGAATTTTGGTTCTCATACCGGAACACATATCGATGCGCCCAATCATTTCATTGATGGCGGCAAAACGGTGGATCAGCTGGACATAAGGTGTTTTATCGGACGGGCGAAGGTATTTGACTTCTCGGACAAAACATGCTGCATCGGCATCGGCGATGTGGAAGGGTTGGACATAGGTGAGGGCGATATCGTGCTGTTCAAAACTAAGAACAGTGCGCTGATGCGGGCTCAAACCTTCCGGGAAGATTTCATCTTCATCACGCCGGAGGCAGCCAGCTGGCTGGCCGGCAAAAAGATCGCCACGCTGGGGTTCGACTTTCTGTCCGTCGAGGAGTTTGGCGGCGGCGACGGTTTCGGCGCCCATTATGCGCTGCTGGGCGCGGGCATCGTGATCATCGAAGGGTTGGATCTGACGGAAATAACGGCGGGCGCATACGACATGGTTTCGCTTCCGATGCTTATAAAGAGCGGAAACGGCAGCCCAATACGCGTGCTGCTTAAGGAATTATAGAGGATTAAAGGAGAGGGAATATGTTTCAACAGGGAAAAATCGGTTTTATTGGCCTAGGAATCATGGGCAAACCCATGGCAAAGAACCTGCTGAAAGCCGGGTATGGCCTGATAGTTTACGATATTGCAAAGGGCGCCGTGGATGAACTGGTGCAGGCCGGAGCCACCGCGGCGGCGTCCTGTGCGGAGGTAGCAAAAGGGTGCAACGGTTTGTTGTTCACAATGCTGCCCAACAGCCCGCACGTGAAGGCTGCGCTGACAGGAGAAACCGGCGTGCTGGCTAGTGCGGTGCAGGGACTGATCATCATCGATACCAGCTCTATTGCGCCGATGGCTTCGCAGGAGATGCATAAAGAGGCGGGTGCGGCGGGTGTTAAATATCTGGAAGCACCGGTATCGGGCGGGGAGCCCAAGGCGATAGACGGTACGCTTGCGATCATGACGGGCGGCGACGAAGACGTGTTTGACAAGGTGAAGGACATACTGCTGGTGGTGGGCGGCAGCGCAGTGTATTGCGGCGGCCCAGGCAGCGGCAATACCACCAAGTTGGCCAACCAGATCATCGTGGCGCTCAACATCGCGGCGGTGAGCGAGGCGTTTGTGCTGGCGAAAAAAGCGGGCGTGGACCCCGAAAAGGTGTTTAACGCGATAAAAGGCGGTCTCGCAGGCAGCACAGTGATGAACGCCAAGGTGCCGCTGGCGCTGGAAGGCAACTTCAAACCGGGCTTCCGCATTGAGCTGCACATCAAAGACCTGCAGAACGCGCTGGATACCGCACACGCGGTGGGAGCGCCGGTGCCGCTGACCGCGGGCATCATGGAGATCATGCAGGCGCTGAAGGTGGACGGTAAAGCGAAGGATGACCACGGCGGCGTGATACAGTTCTACGAGAAGCTGGCCGGAGTCGAAGTGAGAAAAAGCTGAGGTTACAACATGAAAAATATATGCGAAAACATAAAGCCGCTGCTGCCGAGCTTAAAGCCGCTCAAAGCCCCCAAGGGCTTAACCAAAGAGCAGCAGGAGGATATGCTCTACAAGATGTGCGCGATACGCGCGTTTGACAGCCGCGTGAGAGACCTGTGGATGGCGAGCGAGATATACGGTCTAGCTCACGCCTACGTGGGTGCGGAAGCCATCGCAGTGGGCGCGTGCACTGCGATAAATCAGGACGACTACATCTCCAGCACGCACCGGGGTCACGGCCACACGCTGGCCAAGGGTGCGGACGTGAAGGCGATGATGGCCGAGCTGTTCGGCAAGTACGAAGGGCTGAACCGCGGCAAGGGCGGCTCGATGCACATTGCCGACGTGGATATCGGTATGCTGGGCGCGACGGGCATCGTGGGCAGCGGCATGCCCATCGCGCTGGGGGCGGGGCTCTCTAGCGACATACTGGGCAACGGCCGGGTATCGATTTGCTTCCACGGCGACGGTGGCTCCAATCAGGGCGTGTGGCACGAGTCCATCAACATGGCCGCCGCATGGGACCTGCCGGTGATATTCTTAATCGAAAACAACCAGTACGCCATCGCGACCAAGTCGGAATGGGTCACCAAGGAACAGGATCTCTACAAGCGGGCCATCGGCTACGGTATTGAAGGGGTGCAGGTGGACGGGTTTAATGTGTTTGACGTGTACAGCGCTGTCAAAAAGGCGGCGGACAAGGCGCGCGCGGGTGGTGGTCCCACGCTGATCGAGGCACGTTATATACGCATACTCGGGCACTTCGTGGCGGACGATCAGACGTACAGAGACCAGCAGGAAGTGGAAGACTGCTGGACAGCAGACCCGGTGGAGCGGCTCAAGGATTATCTGACGGAGAGCGGTACGTTCAGCCGGGAGAAGGTGGATGCGGTGGAGCAGGCGGCGAAGGATGCGATCGAAGAGGCTATTGAATATGCGCGGCACCAGTGCACCGAACCGCCGCTGGATACATTGTACAACGACATCTACGCCCACGGCGAAGTGATTCGATAGGTATACTGGAGGAAGAACATGAGTGAGATCAATGTGAGGCAGGCGCTCAACGACGCCCTGCGCGAGGAAATGGAAATAGATCCGACGATTGTACTGCTGGGCTGCGATATCGGCGTGCGCGGCGGCCCGTTCGGCGTGACTCTGGGGCTGCAGAAACAGTTTGGCAAAAAGCGCGTCATCGATACGCCCATATCGGAGCCCGCGTTTACCGGCGCGGGCGTGGGCGCAGCGGCCACGGGTCTTCGGCCGGTGGTGGAGATACTCTATTCGGACTGGCTGACGCTGTGCACCGACCAGATCGTGAACATGGCCGCCAAAATGCGGTACATGTTCGGCGGCAAGGTGAACATGCCGCTGGTGATACGTGCGCCTTTCGGCGCGGGCGGCGGCATTGCGGCGCAGCATTCGCAGTCGTTCGAGGCGTGGTTCAACCATATACCCGGCCTCAAGGTGGTGGCGCCGATCACGCCGTACGACGTGAAGGGCATGCTGAAAGCGGCCATTCGGGACGACAATCCCGTGATGTTCTTTGAGCACAAGAGGAGCTACCAGCTCAAGGGCGAGGTGCCCGAGGGAGATTATACCGTGCCTTTCGGCAAGGCGGCGGTGAGAAGGGAAGGCCGCGACGTCACCATCGTCACCTACTCGATGATGGCGGTGCGCGCGCAGAATGCTGCCGAAGAGCTGGCGAAGGAGGGCATCGACTGCGAGGTGATCGACCTGCGCTCGATACTGCCGATGGATTACGACACGGTGATGGCGTCCATCGCGAAGACGAACCGCGTGGTGGTGGCGCAGGAGGCACACCTGAGGGGCGGCCTGGCGGGCGATATCATCGCAGAGATCATCGAGCGAGGGTTCGATCTGCTGGACGCCCCACCTGTGCGCGTAGGTGCGCCCAACGTGCCGATGCCGTATAACGCCGGGCTGGAAAAGGCGTGCATACCCGATGAGAACAGCATCAAGGCGGCTGTCTACAAGGTATTGAGCAACGATTAATACGATATACCCAAAAAGCTTAAGGCTTTTTGGGGTGTAAACGAGCAGTGAGAAAAGGGAGATCGATATGGCGAGAACAATGGCGCTCCCCAAAATCGGCGTCAATATGACGGAAGCGGTCGTGGACTCATGGTTTGTGAAGGAAGGCGACCGCGTCAGCGAGGGGGACGCGATATTACTGGCGGAAACGGATAAAGCGACGCAGGATATCTACGCAACGGATTCGGGCGTTGTCGCAAAGTTGTTGGTCAAAGAGGGCGATAAGGTACAGATACATGACCCGATACTGGTATTGGTGGACGAGGGCGAGGAATTCTCCGACGAAACGGTGATGATAAAGCAGGATGTTTTGCAGTCGGTGAAGAAACCGACTGAGACGTCTGCGGAGAAGAGCGCCGCCCAAAAGCCTGTGCATAAAGCAGATAAGGTGCGGATATCGCCGCTGGCCAAAAAAATAGCCCACGAGATTGGGATCGGTATTGACGCACTCATGCCCGCGGAGCCGGGGAAGCGTATCGTCAAAGCGGACGTGCTGGCGTATGCCGGTACCGTCAGGCAGGCGGCGGAAGAGCCGTCTGCCGCGGCTGCAAACGACATCATGGAAGTCGTTCCGATGCGCGGTATACGCAAGGTGATCGCGGAGCGCATGAGCGCAAGCAATCTGGAGAAGCCGAGTGCGGCGCTCACCATCAGCGTGGACACGAAGGGTATGATAGCCTTGCGCGAAGCATTTAAACAGGATGGGCGGCGAATCGGCTACAACGAGATTATCGCCAAAGCGTGTGCGCGGGCGCTGGGCGGGCACCGCATGCTAAACGCGCGGCTGGGTGCGGGCGGCATCGAGGTGCTGCGCGCCATCAATGTGGGCATTGCGGTGGACACCGACAAGGGTTTAGTTGTGCCGGTCATTAGAGACACTGACGGAAAAACGCTGGGAGAAATATCGGACGATCTGAGCGCGAAGGTTCAGGCGGTCAAGGAAAACCGGGCGACGCCGGAGGATCTGAGCGGCGGAACGTTCACCGTGACTAACCTTGGCATGCTGGGAATTGAAGAGTTCACCGCTGTGATCAACCCGCCTGAGTGCGCCATATTGGCCGTAGGGGCTTCGCGGCGCGTGTTCGTACCGGACAAGGACGGCAATCCGGTCGTCCGCAGCGAGATGAAGATGACGCTGTCGTTCGACCACAGGATCGTGGACGGCGCGCCGGCAGCGCGGTTCCTTCACGATGTGAAGAGGTATCTGGAAAACCCGGTGATCATGCTATGAAAAGGTACGACGTGGTGGTGATCGGCGGCGGACCCGGCGGCTACGTGGCGGCCATCAAGGCGGCACAACTTGGGAAAAAGGTCGCTGTCGTGGAGAAGGAGCATCTGGGCGGCACGTGCCTGAACTGGGGCTGCATACCAATGAAGTCGCTGATACGGAACGCTGAAGTCATAGAGATGCTTTATCAGGGGGAGTTGTTTGGATTTGAGACGGGCGGCGTGAAGGCAGACTATGCCAAAGCGCAGCAGCGGAGCCGTCAGGTAAGCGAAAGATTAGCGCGAGGCGTCAGCTACCTGATGAAGAAGAACGGCATCGACGTGATCACGGATGAGGCGGCGCTGCAAAAGGACAGGATTATTGTGCTCAGAAGATCCGGTGAGCGCATTCAAGCGGGCAGTGTCATCATCGCGGCGGGCGCGCAGCCCGTGCAGCTGCCTATGGCGGACTATTCGCATCCAAACATACTGGATTCCAAAAAAGCACTGGCGATGAAACAGGTGCCAAAGAGCGTGTGCATCGTGGGCGGCGGCGCAATCGGCCTGGAGTTCGCGTTCGTCTGGAGCACGTACGGGGCGCAGGTCACCATCGTTGAGATGATGGACCGGCTGCTGCCCTGTGAAGACAGGGACGTATCTGCGCTGGTGAAGAAGGCTTACGAAAGCAGGGGCATGACCGTCTGGACAGGCACGGCTGTGACCGATTTTGAGGCGAAAGCGGACTCGGTAACGGTGCGCGCCGGAAAGAAGACGGTGGAGTGCGAATATGTGCTGATATCCGCCGGAATCAAGCCGGTTTTTGCGTCAGGCGAATCCGGAGTCAAAACGGATCTCAAAGGGTATGTCGTCGTGGACGATGCGATGCGTACCAGCGTTCCCGGCGTTTACGCCATCGGCGACGTAACCGGCAAACTGGCGCTGGCGCATACGGCGAGCGCACAGGGTATCGTGGCGGCGAAGACGATTACCGGACTCAAAACGGAGCCGCTGGATTACCGCAACATTCCGCGGTGTACCTATGGGTTGATCGAAACGGCCAGCGTAGGCGTTACGGAGGAGCAGGCGCAGAAGCAGGAGTCCGATTATGTGACCGGGGTGTTCCCGCTATCGGCCAATGGCAAAACGCTGACGATAGGCGATCAGGACGGTATTGTCAAGGTGGTGGCCGGGAAAAAATACGGGGAGATACTGGGCGTGCATATGGCAGGTCCGCATGTGACCGAGATGATCGCCGGGGCGGCAGGATTGCTTAAGCTGGAGGCGACGCTGGATGAGATGGTGGAGATCGTGCATCCGCACCCAACGGTGAGCGAAGCGCTGATGGAAGCGGCCCACGTCGCGTTGGGCGAGGGAATCCATATATAACCGCTATACGAAAATTGAACGAGGATAGGAAGGAATACGGCGTATGAGCAGCAGGAAATTGAATGTCGGGCTGATCGGCCATAAGTTTATGGGCAGGGCGCACAGCAACGCGCTGAGGGATATCTCCATGTTCTTCGACGCCGGCGCGCAGCCGCATATGAAGGTGGTCTGCGGCGTGGAGGACGATATCGGCGAAGCGGCGGAGAAATACGGCTGGGAGTCCTACGAGACGGACTGGAGGAAGGTCGTCGCCAACCCGGACATCGATATCATCGACATATCCTCTCCGGGTGTCACGCACATGGAGATCGCGGTGGAGGCGGCCAAAGCGGGCAAGCACATCATCTGCGAAAAACCGCTGTCCATGACGGCTGCGGAGGCGAAGGTGATGTATGACGCCGCGCAGCAGGGCAGAGTGAAGCATATGGTGAACTTCTGCTACCGGCGGGTTCCGGCGGTAGCGCTGGCTAAGGAACTGATCGAGAGTGGGCGGCTGGGCGAAATATACCATTTCAAAGCGATCTATCAGCAGGACTGGGTGGATGCCGACTGTCCGTACGTCTGGCGGTTCGACAAGAAGTTGGCGGGCGCGGGTTCCATGGCCGACAAGGGCTCGCACGTGATCGATCTAGCGCGCTTTCTGGTGGGCGAGATCACCGAAGTGGCGGGATTAAGTGGCATATACATCAAGCAGCATAAGGACCCCGCGACGGGGGAGATGAAGGACGTGACGACGGACGACGCGGCGATGTTCCTCACGCGGTTTGCCTGCGGCGCGATGGGAACGTTCGAGACCTCGCGCATCTCCGTGGGCTATAAGAACGCGCTGCAGTTCGAGGTGAACGGCAGCAAGGGTTGCATTCGCTTCAACCTGGAGCGGTTGAACGAGCTGGATGTGTATTTCGCCGAGTCGGACAAGACCACGATGGGCTTCAGGACGGTGCTTGTCACCGAACCGCAGCACGCTTATATGAAGCACTGGTGGCCGCAGGGGCACATCATCGGCTGGGAACACCTGTTCATCCACCAGTACTATGAGTTTATCAAAGCGATCGTGGAAGACCGCGACGCGGAGCCCGGCTTCTATGATGGCATGGTCAACATGCAGGTGATTGAAGCGGTGGAGAAGGCGGCGGACGAAAAAATCTGGGTGAAGCTGTAAGGAGGAAGAATCCATGAAACTTGGCGCGTTTTCGATACTGTTTAACGACTGGACCCTGGACAAAACGCTGGCGTACTTCTCGAAGAACGGCCTTTCGGCCATCGAGATAGGCACCGGCGCATACTCAAAGTCCAACCATCTTGAACCCAGTGAAATATACGGGGACGAGGGCAAGCTGAAGGAGCTGAAGAAAAAGCTGGACGACAACAGCTTGTTCATCAGCGCGCTGGGCGCGCACGGCAACCCGGTTCACCCCGACAGGGGCATCGCGGAGCTGCACCATCAGCAGTTTGAGGAAACGGTATTGGCGGCGGAGAAGCTGGGCGTGGATACCGTGCTGGCGCTGTCCGGCTGTCCCGGCGGCAGCTTGAAGGATGTAACGCCCAACTGGGCCATCACCGCGTGGCCGGATGATTTCCAGCAGGTTCTCAAATACCAGTGGGAAGAGGTGCTCATCCCGTACTGGGAAAAGGCGCTGGCGTTTGCCAAAGATCATGGCGTGAATAAAATCGCCGTGGAGCCGCATCCCGGCTTTTGCGTGTATAACACCGAAACGGCGCTTCGGCTGTTCCGTGAGACGGGCGTGGGCGTTAACTTTGACCCCAGCCATTTCTTCTGGCAGGGCATGGACCCGGCGTTGGCGATACTGGCCCTGAAGGACTGTATCTACCATTTCCACGCGAAGGACTCCATCGTGCTGAACCACCTAGTCGCAGTGAACGGCGTGCTGGATGCTAAGCCGTATCAGCAGATGACGGAGCGATCATGGAACTTCAGGACGGTGGGCTTTGGGCACTCAATGGAGGTATGGAAAGGCATCATGAGCGCACTTGTCACCGTGGGATATGACTACGTGGTCAGCATTGAGCACGAGGACAGCCTGATGGATAGGGAAGAAGGTTTTTGCAAAGCGGTGGCTTTTTTGAAACAGGTCATCATTGAAAAAACTCCCGAAACCATGTGGTGGGACATGAGAGCAGAAGGATAAGAGATTATGAAAGTCGTTGTGGCTGCAGATTCGTTCAAAGGGACGATGAGCTCTATTGAAGTCTGCGATATCATCGCCAACGCCATCAAGGACTTCGATGACTGGATTGAAGTGATCACTGTGCCCATAGCGGACGGCGGTGAAGGCACAGTGGATGCCTTTTTGTGTGCTGCCGGCGGAAAACGAATATACACTAAGGTTAAAGACCCGCTGATGAGGGATGTGCAGGCTTTCTTTGGGCTGCTCTCCGACGGGGAGACTGCGGTGATCGAGATGGCTCAGGCTTCAGGGCTTGGTTATGTCGAGAATGAACTCAACGCGATGGACGCGACCACGTACGGTACGGGACAGCTGATCAAAAGCGCGCTGGATGCGGGGTGCAGGAAAATCATACTCGGGCTGGGCGGCAGCGCAACGACGGACGGGGGCGTGGGAGCCTCTGCCGCGCTTGGCGTCAGATTTTTATCCAACGACAATGAGGAGATTCCGTTGGGCGGGGGTGGGCTGGAGTTGCTTGCGGACATCGATATCAGCGGGCTGGATGCAAGGCTTGCGGACACAAAGATAATACTGGCCTGCGATGTGGACAACCGCCTGTGCGGCAAGCAGGGCGCTGCAGCCGTGTTCGGACCGCAGAAGGGCGCGACGGCTGAGCAGGTTAAACTGCTGGACCGCAACTTGAATCAATACGCGCGCTTACTGAAAAGCAAGCTGGGGCTCGACGTCAACGGCATTAAGGGCGGCGGTGCGGCGGGAGGGTTGGGTGTATCGCTGATCGCCTATGCCAATGCCCGCATTTTGCCCGGCATTCAGGTGGTATTGGAGACGGTAAGATTCGACGAAATCATTAAAAATGCCGACTTGATCATTACGGGGGAAGGGCGGATAGACAGCCAGACAGCGATGGGAAAAGTACCTGTGGGTGTCGCCCGGGCGTCTAAAGGCCGGGGCATACCCGTTGTGGCCATAGGCGGCAGCCTCGGACCGGGCTATCAGGCGGTGTATGAAGAAGGTATCAGCAGCGTCTTTTCTGTCGTCAACGACCTTGTGCCATTTGAAACCGTTAAAATCACATGCAAACAGGATTTGTATATGTTGATTAACAACTTATTTAGATTCGGTTTCCTGCAACCTGATAATTTTTAGATCAGATTGGGAAAAGTAATATGATCGTTATATTATTACTTAAATATTAGAGTGCACTGAAAAAAAGGGCTTGGGTTTTGATTATATTTGATTCAATAATTTAACGCCTATCAACAGTTTAACGCCTTCGCAGCAGGGGTGTGCAATTGTATCAATAGTTGATGCATTTGCCACGTTAGCAGCTTGTCATTGATACAATGGCAGGCTGTTTTTGTAAATAAAAGCCTTATAATCAAGCGGTTTCGCAGGAATCATATAAAGCACTTCGAAGTGACGTTCATTCTTTCTGTAAATCCTTGAGCGGAAAACCCAAGGGCTGGTTACATTTATACCGGAGATTTAATCGCCGGGATGTTCGGCAGAGAGGTAGATCTATACGATCTTATTTGTCCAATTTTCCACATTCCAGATATGGGTTACCCAGCCTTCATAAAACTCCGGTTCATGACAAACCAGCAAAACAGACCCTTTAAATTCGATAATCGCTTTTTGAAGTGCATCCTTTGCGTCAGTATCAAGATGATTTGTAGGTTCGTCGAGCACCAAAAAGTTTACGTTCCTGAGCATCAGCTTGCAAAGACGAACCTTGGCGTTTTCTCCGCCTGACAGCACCTTCATCTGACTGGTGATATGGTTCGTGGTCAGCCCACATTTGGCAAGCGCAGCCCGAACCTCTGCGTTTGTAAGACTCGGGTATTCGGCCCAAATTTCATCAAGCGCAGTCCTGTCGCTTAACACCTCTTCCTGTTCGAAATAACCTTGATGTACATATGAATCAAGCTCACATTCACCCGAAACCGGAGGTATGATACCCAGTAACGTTTTTAATAAAGTGGATTTTCCGAGTCCGTTAACGCCTTTGACAGCCACCTTCTGACCACGCTCCAGCATGATGTTGATTGGTTTTGTCAACGGCAGACCACCATAACCCAAAATCAAATCCTTCGCGTTCACGATGATTCTTCCGGGTGTCCTTGCTTCAGAAAACTTGAATGTTGGCTTGACTCTATCCCTTACGAGCTCGATAATCTCCATTTTGTCTAACTTTTTCTGACGGCTCTTGGCCATATTTGAAGTCGCCACGCGTGCCTTGTTGCGCGCGATAAAGTCCTCTAATTGGTCAATCTCTTTTTGCTGGCGCTCATAGGCCTTTTCCACCTGAAGCTTTTTCAGGTTGTACATCTCTTGAAACTGTTCATAATTCCCGGTATACCGTGTAAACTGGGCGTTTTCGACGTGATAAACCACATTGACAACCTCATTTAAAAACGATATGTCATGCGATACCACAATGAAGGCATTCTCGTATTCCTGCAAATAGTTTTTCAACCATTTAATATGGTTTTCATCCAGAAAGTTTGTCGGCTCGTCCAAAATCAGTATCATCGGATTTTGAAGCAGCAGCTTTGTCAGCAATACTTTTACACGCTGACCTCCGCTAAGGTCTTTGACATCGCGATCTAACCCGATATCGCACAGACCAAGACCGTTTGCAATCTCCTCAATTTTAAAGTCAATGGTGTAGTAACCATTATGTTCAAGGCTGTGTTGTATATCGCCGGCCTCTTCTAAGAGCGAGGTCATCTCATCTTCAGAGCAGGAAGCCATACGGTCGTACATCGCATTCATTTCGGTTTCAAGATCGACCATATATTGAAAGGCTTCACGCAAAACCTCACGGATCGTCTTTCCCTGGGTCAGAGTCGTGTATTGATCAAGGTAACCAGTCGTAACACGTTTACACCACTCAACCGTGCCCTGATCTGGCATCAACTTGCCGGTGATGATATTTAAAAATGTGGTTTTCCCCTCGCCATTCGCGCCGACCAGTCCAACATGTTCGCCCTTCAACAGACGAAAGGAGGCGTCTTCTAGAATTCGCCTGGCACCGAAGCCGTGGGTGACATGTTCGACGTTTAATATACTCATAAATCCTCCGATATAATTGACAAAAAGAAAGCCTTCAAAGTAAATCTTCAAGGCCTTCATCGTTTTTAACTAACTTTTATTATACCCTACAAATTTTAAAAAGCCAAGTCTGCAGAATTTCTCGGTATTTTTGGGTTCGGATAGCGGACTGCGGCGATCCAAGAGGACAGAGGACAGTAAAGTTACACTTCTTTGCGTTGTGGACGCTGCGATATCTATAAAGGAGAATCACCTCAGGTTTCTCATCGTGGCGCCCCTGATTGTTGCATACTGTAACAACATAAAGCACTTTAGGCCTCCGCCTTTTATAATATATTTTAAAAAAGGGTGGAAATAAAAACACCTATCTGATATAATGAAAACAACTTATACGTATAAATTTTTTTCCAGGTGGCAATTATTTTCTGAATCGGAAAGCTTAAGACCCTGCTGGACCAGCTGAAGATGCGGGGCAAACCTCAGCAATCATCAAGAAGAACGGGTTTTCTTAAGACTGTGTGATGGTTTAATAGGATTTATCCGCGACAAATACGGGGTGACATATGGCAGGTAAAATAGCGGCGTCGCTGATGTGCGTCGACTTTTCAGACATTAAGGGCAGCATTAAGAAACTGGAACAGGCCAATATAGACTATCTTCACATCGACATTATGGACGGCAGATTTGTGCCCAATTTTACACTGGGGCCGGATTTTGTGAGAAGCATCCGCAAGATGACAGAAATACCGTGTGATATCCACCTGATGGTATGTGAGCCGGAAAGGCACATCGCTATATTCGAGCCGCGTGAGGGTGACATCATCAGTGTGCATGCGGAAGCCACTGTTCACTTACAAAGAACACTTCAGAGCATAAACGAGACTGGAGCGACAGCTGCGGTGGCGCTGAACCCTGCGACGCCGGTCGATTCGCTGCGCTATGTGCTGGATGATATCGGCGTGGTGCTGGTGATGACCGTGAACCCTGGCTTTGCCGGACAGAAGCTGGTTCCTGCAACGCTGGAAAAGATTGCTGATGTCAGACGGCTGCTGGAGGACCGTGATATCCGGATAATGGTGGACGGCAACGTCAGTCTTGAAAACGCCAGAAAGATGCACGCGGCGGGTGCGGATATCTATGTCGCCGGGACATCCAGCTTGTTTATTGAAGGGCGTGATCTTGTGGAATGTGCTGCCGAATTGCGTGACGCGATCGGTTGAACCATATATTGTTTCAATAAAATGAAGAAGGAGATTCACTATGAAAGTTGGCATTAACCTTTTGTTGTGGACAGCAACTCCGGAATTTGCGAAACATGGAGCCATCCTTGACAAGATCAAAGGGTGGGGCTACGACGCATTTGAGATCGGTGTGGGAGGGCTGGACGCCAAGGAAGTCAGCCTCTTTGCGAAAAAAGCACAGGAACTGGAGCTTCAGCCGTGCGCGCTGGACGTATACGTGGCGTCGGATATGGACATCATCAGCCCGGACCCTGCCATGCGCCAAAAAGCGATCGACTTCCTGAAAAGCTGCATTGGCAAAGCCAGCGATCTTGGCGCCAAGGTATTCAGCGGACCGATGTTTCAGGGGCTGTGCAACACCACGCAGACGGGACCTTCCGCCGATGAACGCAAATATGCTGTGGAAGGACTGCGCGAATGTGCTTTGTATGCCAAGGAAAAAGGCGTCAAGCTCGCGGCTGAACCGCTGAATCGGTTTGAAATGTATCTGCTGAATTCCATGGAACAGGCATATGAGTTCTGCGAAGAGGTGGGCGTGGAAACCATGGGCATTCTTGCGGATACGCATCACAGCAATATTGAAGAATACAATACAGCACAGGCGTGGGCGAAGGTGATCGACAAGATCCATCATGTACATATTTCGGAAAACAACAGAGGCATACCCGGATACGGCCATGCGATATCGCCTGAAGTTTTTGAAACTTTGAAAAAAGGCGGCTATGAGGGGTGCGTGGTTGTAGAGGCCTTTAACGCGAACGTCCCCGAAACACTGCCGCTGCTGAGGCTGTGGCGTCCGTTTGTCGAGAACACAGACGAGATCGCGGTCATGGGGCTCGAATTCATCCGAAAATACCTGTAAAAGGGCTGCGTTTGGCTCAAGGCTTAAGTGCATATTCCGCGGGGCTGAAAGGGGGAGCGCGCATGCTCCTCCTCAGCTCCGGAGTTTATAAAAATGTACCGGTTGGAAACGGTTCGACAAAAATAAATGAATTTATACGATTAAGCCTTGACACAACTCGTCATATATGCAATAATATGAACATATAATTTAATCGTATAAATCAATCATCGGTTTTTAGGAAGTTTATAAGTTTCAACCAAACAAGTAAAATCAGCAGGATAAACAGTCAAGAGTAACAAGTTTTAGCCCCAATCTATCAATTAGCTTAGAACCCGGTCAACAAGTCTTGGTTTGCTTAACAAACACATACACAAGGAAAAAACGGTTTCAAAGCCATTAAGCTGAACACTCAACAATATAATATCGGAAAGGTCGACGAAGATCATGGCTAAGAGAAAGATTGCTATTATTGGCGCTGGCAGTATTGTTTTCTGCAAAACTCTCATTTTGGACATACTGGCGACGCCGGGTATGGACGATACGGAGTTTGCCTTGATGGCGCTCACCACGAACAAATCGACGCAGGTGGAGCGGTATATCAAAAAGGTCATTGCACACAACGGCCTCAAAGCTTCCGTATACGTCACGACGGACCGTGTGGATGCGATCAAAGATGCCAAGTTCATCATCACCACGTTCCAGGTGGGCGGCGTGTCGGCTTTTGAATTGGATTACAAGATACCGCTCAAATACGGCGTTGACCAGTGCATCGGCGACTCGATGGGGCCGGGCGGGCTGTTCCGTGCGCTGCGCAGTATACCGGTGATTGTGGACATCGCGGAAGAAGTGAAGAAGTACGCTGCGCCGGACGCTCTGATACTCAACTATGTCAACCCGATGGCGATGGTCTGCTGGGCGCTGGGTACCACGGGTGTCGACTTTGTGGGGTTGTGCCACGGCGTACAGACGACGCTGGACCTCATCTCCGGCTATGTGGACGTCCCCAAGCATGAGATCGACTTCCTGTGCGCGGGTATCAACCACATGGCGTGGTTCCTAGATATAAAGAAGGACGGCAAGGATTTATACCCGCTGCTTAAAGAACGTTTCGAGCAGCCGGGATATTATGTGAACGAGAAGGTACGCGGTGAGGCGATGCGCCAGTTCGGTTACTTCATGACCGAATCCACCGGGCACCTGTCAGAATACCTGCCCTGGTTCCGTTCCAGCAAGCGGGCGCTGGAGCTGTACTGCGACGAACCGGCTTTCGGCGGAGAGAGCGGCGCATACTACAACTGGTGCGCGCATGTCGCCCACAAGTACGAAAGCGAGCTGGCGCTGGAGAACGAACAGCTGGAGCTGCCGACGCGCAGTATCGAATACGGCTCATACATCGTGGAAGCGATGGAAACAGGAAAAGTGTTCAAACTGAACGGTAACATCCGTAACAACGGCATTATATCCAACCTGCCTTACGACTGCTGCGCCGAAGGGCCCATATACGTGGACGCGCTCGGCCTGCATCCGGTACGGGTGGGAGCGCTGCCGCCGCAATGTGCCGCGCTCAACATGACCAACATCAACGTGCAGGGGCTGGGTGTGAAGGCGGCGATGGAAAGTGACACGGAGATGATCGTCGCTGCCGCTGCTCTCGATCCGCTGACCTCCACGCAGTGTACGCTCAATGAGGCACGGGAGATGTGCAGTGAAATGCTGGAGGCCCAGCGTCAGTGGCTGCCTGCCTTTGAAGGCAAGTCCATCAAGAAAACACCCGTGATCAGCATACCCAAAGACGTGAAGCGCGCCGACGTACCGGTGGACCCGGCTTTGGCGATCATGGCGCGTTTCGGTGAACTCGGAAAATAGTTTCATTTCCTTAATAATTTTAAAAAAGAGATAAGGAGTGGTTTCTATGAAAAAAGTATCGATTGGAAGCTGGGCATATATTTTCGGAGAATATGCGAAGAACCCCATCCCGCTGAGTGACCTGTGCAAACGGCTTAACGAGCTGGGTTTTGACGGAATCAGCCTGGGCGGTTTTAAGCCGCACGCGCATCCGGACGACTGGGGCACACCCGAGAAGATGGCGGAGCTCAAAGCTATACTGGCGGACAACAAGCTGGAAGTGGCGGACTTTGCCGCGGATATGTGGAGCGTCAATGCACTCAAGCAAGGGCAGGAGTATCTGGACATATTCAAGAAAAACGTGGATTTCTGCGACAAGATGGGCTTTTCGATCATCCGCGTGGACTCCGACGCGCCGCCAGTGCTGCCGGAAGGTATGACGTATGACGAAGTGAAGGCCTACTATGTGGACCTTTTCAAGAAATGCGCGAAGATGGCGGCGGAGAAAAATCTGATGGTGGTCTGGGAGTTCGAGCCGGGCTTCATCATCAACGAACCCAAAAATGTGGCTGAAGTGACAAAAGCGGTTAACGAGCCCAACTTCAAGATACTGTTCGACACCTGCCATGCGCACATGGGCGCGGTGGTCGGCGCGAATCACATCGAAGAAGGCTGCAAACTGGAAGGCGGCATCGTGGAATACTGCGAGCTGCTGGACGGCTTGATCGGCGTGGTGCACGTGATTGACTCGGACAGCACGCTCAACGAGCAGAACACCAGCACGCATGCGCCATTCGGCATCGGCGTGATCAACTTCGACGAAGTGATTCCCGCGCTGCTGGATAAAGCCCATTACACCGGCGACTGGTGGGCCATCGACCTGTGCGAGTGGGGCGATGCGTGGGAAGTAACCGCGCAGTGCAAGGACTTCGTTGACAAAGAGATCAACGGTAAATTCTGAAGAGGGAGGCCGGTTATTATGGAAGGCAAGATGCGGGCTCAGGTGTTCTACGAAGCCGAAGTCATGAAAATGGAAATGATCGATATCCCCAAGATCGCGGACAACGAGGTGCTGGTTAAAGTGAAAGCCACGGGTATCTGCGGTTCGGATATCTCCTATTACTACGGGCACAGCCCGCTGGGCACGGCAGACGGTAAAGGGCCATTGGTGCTGGGGCATGAGTTCAGCGGCGAGGTCGTGGAAGTGGGCGCTCTGCCTGCTTCGCTCGGGTTGTTCAAACCCGGCGACCGTGTGACGTGCAACCCTGTGATGCAGTGCAATGCCTGCCCGATGTGCGCAGAGGGCAAGTTCAATATCTGCCCGAACTCGGTGGTTCCCGGCGTGACGGTGAACGGCGCGTTTGCGGAATACTGCAAACTCAATTATACTCATGTGTATAAGATACCCGACGAGATGTCCTTCGAAGATGCAGCCATCATTGAACCGCTGGCCTGCGGCTCCTACGCTGTGAAGAAGCTGGACGTGAAGGCGGGTGACTTCGTCGTGGTGTTTGGACCTGGTCCCATCGGCATCATGATGGTGCAGCTTATCAAGTCACTGGGCGCGGGCAAAGTGGCCATCGTGGGCACGCGGGATTATCCGCTGGGTGTTGCGCTGGAACTGGGCGCCGATTATGCGATCAACGTGAAGGACACCGCATCGGAATACTATACGGACGACATCAACGGGCGCATCCGCGAACTGACGGGCGGCAAAATGGCTGACAAGGTGATCGTACCCACCAGCTCCAAGCAGGCGCTGCAGGATGCTCTGACGGTGTCCGGCGCCGGCGCCACGATCGTATACTTCGGGCTGCCGGGAGCGGACGACAAGATCGAAGTGCCCGCGCTGGAAGCTATACAGTCGGACAAGACGATCAAGTTTGCTTGGCTGGCGCCATTGGTTTGGCCGATGGCCATCAAAGCTGTCGAGAATGGCTTTGTCAAGCTCGACAAGCTGGTTACGCATAAGTTTTCCCTTGAAGATACTGAAAAAGGTATCCAGTTTATGAAGTTTGGTAAAGGTGATAAATTGAAAGGTTTGGTAGTTATCTGATATAATATGAGCCGTGCCTATAAGGCAGCGCTTTATGGGCACGGAAAAATCTCTGGGCAAGGCGATGATCATGAAGAAAAGGACAAACAAACCGCCCACGATGAACGATGTCGCAAAGTTGGCTGGTGTCACGCAGGCGACGGTTTCGTACGTGCTGAACAGTTCGGGTGATATTTCCGAGCCAGTAAAAAAGAGGGTTTTTGAAGCTGCAGAGCAACTGGGCTACATTCGCAACAGTGTTGCCCGCAATTTAAAGCTGAGAAGATCAAATACGGTTGGAATTATCGTCCCGGATGTAACCAACAGTTATTACAGCGAAATCATCAAATATACCGAAAAGATTATTCGTGAGCATGGCCTGTTTACGTTTATCTGCATCACGATGCATAAACCGGAGCTCGAGGATTGGTATATTACTTCTTTGATCGAGCAGAAAGTGGCCGGTGTCATGGTATGCTACGGCCTTGCCAACGAGAAGCTGCTCCACAAGTTTGGGACATATAATGTACCATTCGTCGTCATGGACGACAATCTTCAGGAGGAGCATATCGAGGCTCCCAGCGTTCTGCTGAACAATATCAAGGGCAGTTTTCTCGCGGTGCAGCAGTTTGTATCACTGGGTTTATCTAAAATCGCGTTCTGTTCGGAGTCAACCTACAACCGTGCTCTGAAGGACCGATACGAAGGATTCTTGCTGGCCATTAAAGAGTTCGGACTGCAAAAACATTTGCAGCACGTTTTCATAGCGAATGAGGAATCCGAGCAGAATGACAAGATTGCGCTGGGATATCAGGCGGCTGAAGAAATACTCGCCAAGTCACAACCGGAAGGTATTTTTGCCACAAATGACGAGATGGCGATCGGGGTCATGAAAAAGCTAAGAGAGATGAATATCCGGGTACCGCAGGAAATCTGTGTGATCGGTTATGATAATGTTCCGCTCAGCGCTATCGTATCGCCGTCACTGACCACTGTCAACCAGCCGGTCATGACGATGTGTATTCAGGGGACGAATATGCTGCGCGATATGATCGCCGGCAAGGAGAATACGCGCAGGCGGATAATGCTTGAACCAAGCATCATTATCCGGGAATCTGCGCCGCAGCAAAACGAGTGGTGAGTATGTTATATATTGGAATAGATGTGGGCACGACCGGCTGTAAAGCGACAGCTCTTGATATCAGCGGCACTATCCGTTCTTACGCTTACAAGGATTATAAAGCGGTGCGTACCAACGAAGGATTCGCCGAGATAGACCCGGAAGCTGTGTGGCAGACAGTGAAATATGTGATTGCACGCGCGGCAGCCGAGGCAGGTGAACCTGTCAAAGCGATAGCGATAGCCTCGTTTGGTGAAACCTTTGTCGCCGTAGACAAGGACGACCGCGTATTGCGCAATGGCATTCTCTATGCGGATGTTCGCGGCGCGGAAGAGATCACTGACATCCGCAGACAGTTTGACGATCAGGTGCTGTACGACGTGACCGGTATGCCGGTCAGCGCGATGTTTACGCTTAACAAGCTGCTCTGGATGAAAAAACATGAACCCCAGCTGTTTGAGCGTATCGACAAACTGTTTTTATTTGAAGATTATCTCTATTATAAGCTTTCCGGTGCCCGTTGTATCGATTATTCACTGGCTTCCCGGACGATGTTCTTTGACTTTGCGAAACATGACTGGGCAGAGGATGTGCTGAACGCGTTCGGACTCCGCGCCTCCATGCTCTCTACGCCGGTGATGCCGGGCAGCGTGATCGGGCAGATCAGCGGCAGCTTGGCTTCGGAGCTGGGGCTTGAGCAGGGCGTGCTGCTGGTGGCCGGCGGACACGACCAGATCTGCGCGGCGCTGGGGGCGGGTGTATTAAAAAAAGGGGAGTGCGTGGACGGCATCGGTACGTCCGAATGCATCACCACGGTTCTGGACGGATTGGGACAAAAGGAGTTCATGCGCGCCAGTAACTTCTGCATCGAGCCGTACGCCGTGGGCGACACCTATGTCACGCTGGCGTTCAGCACAATCGGAGCATCCATTCTCGGCTGGTTCTGCGGCAACTTTGCCAAAGAAGCCGACAATGTCAGCGTATTCCGCATGATGGAGAGCGAATGCCCTGACGGGCCGACCGAACTGTTCGTTCTGCCGCATTTTGCAGGAAGCGGGACGCCTCATATGGACCCGTTTTCCACCGGTGCCATTCTGGGCTTACGGCTCAGCACGGTGCGCGGTGACATATATAAAGCCTGCATTGAGGGGATTTGCTTTGAAATGCTGCAGAATGCACAGTTGCTAAAAAGCATGGGAACGAGCATCACCAGCATGACGTGCGTCGGCGGCGGCACAAAATCGGAAATGCTTCTGCAGGTGAAGGCGGATATTATGGGGATACCCATCCACCGTCTCAAAACACAGGAATCCGGGACGACGGCGCTTGCCATGCTTTGTGCAGTGGCATGCCGCGATTTCTCTAATCTTGAAGAAGCCGCCAAAAACATGGTCATGATCGACAAGACTTTTATTCCTAACGAGCAGTATCATCAGATTTATCAGGAACGATTCAGCATCTATAAGAACATCTATCCCAGTATCGCATCACTGTAAAAAACGCCAAACCATGGTTTCTTATCAGGTCAACTATATAATTTATACGAATAAATAGGAGGGCAGCGATGGCAAGTAGCAAAACAGGAGTTTTAATCAAAAATGAGCTGGATCGGTCTAAAGGCTTATTGCGTCTGGTTCCGGCTTGGGTAGGAAGAACGATACTGCTTCCGGGCAGGCGGATAAAACTGGATGTTCGGGATATGTATCCTTTTGGGGCGGCTTATGGCGCTTTGACAGAGCGTTGGATGTCATCCACCGGTATGGCAGACAACGGCCCCACCACAACGGAGAACGAGGGGATGAGCTATATCGCTGTACCCACCGCGTCCGGTATCGAACAGGTGCTTTTGCGCGATGCCATCGAAGAGGCGGGCAACTTCATACTGGGTTCCCGTATCATGGACACGTTCGGCGGACTGAAGGCTTTTGCAAAGTTTTATGACTTTAAAACGCCCATTGCCCATCATGTGCATCTGATGGAACACCACGCGAGAGCCGTTGGCGCGACACCCAAACCGGAAGCGTACTATTTTCCGGTTGAGCTCAATAGCATCGACTACGATGGTGCTTACACGTATTTCGGCTTCGAGAAGGGAACGACGAGAGACGACCTGCGCAAGTGCCTTGAAAACTGGGGAAAGGGCGGCGATAACGGCATACTGGAGCTGTCCCGTGCGTATAAGCTGAGGCTGGGCACCGGCTGGGACATCCCCGCGGGCATACTGCACGCGCCCGGTTCGCTGGTGACATATGAGCCGCAGCATGTCAGCGATACGTCGCTGTTCATGCAGACGATGGTGCGTGACAAATTCTTTGAGCGCGAGCTGCTGGTGAAGTTTGTTCCGGAAGAGAAGAAGTTTGATATCGACTATCTGATCGACTGTCTCGACTGGGAAGCCAACACGGATCCGGATTTCAAGAAGAACCACTATCATGAACCCATCCCCGTTACGCCTTATGAGGAGACACGTGAGCTGGGTTATGAGGAGGAGTGGATCGCCTATGGGTCCAAGGACTTTTCAGCCAAAAAGCTGACCATATTGCCGGGACGCGAAGCCGTGATCAAGGACAGTGAAGCGTACGGCTTCATCATGATGCAGGGCGTTGGCTACATTGAGGATGAGCTGATCGAGACACCGTCCATTATCCGTTACGGCCAGATCACGCGTGACGAGTTCTTTGTCACAAAGGACCGTGCCGCCGAAGGGGTGAGAATCAGGAATATCAGCGACAACCAGAATATCGTAATGCTTAAGCATTTCGGTCCGGATAACAAAGAGGCGGAAAGCTTTATCAAATAACAGGACATGGAGGTGTTGACATGCCCCAGGAATTGATACTGGAAATGAAGGGTATTTGCAAATCCTTTCCGGGCGTGGATGTGTTCAATGGGTTTGACTTTGATCTGAGAAAAGGCGAGATCCATTGTATATGCGGCGAAAACGGCGCCGGTAAATCCACACTCATTAAGATGCTTTCGGGCGCTTATACACCGGATGCGGGTAAAACATACATTGACGGAAAGCTAGTTGAAAACATGACACCCCGTTCAGCGATGAAGCTGGGTATCCAGACGATCTATCAGGAGCACGCCCTCTATCCGCTGCTGCCGGTGTTTGAAAACCTCTTTGCCGGCAACGAAATCGGCGGCGGTATGATGGTCAACAAAGCGGCCATGGTCGCCAAAACCAAAGAGGTGCTGGAATTCCTGCATTCGGATATCACACCGTACGATATCGTCGGACAGTTGGGCAGCGGTGCGCAGAAAACCGTGGAGATCGCGCGCGCGTTCATACAGGAATCCAAGATCATGATACTCGACGAGCCCACAGCCTCCTTTTCCAAAAAGGAGACGGAGCATTTACTCGATATCATCCGGAAGCTGTCGCGCGAAGGCATCAGCATCATCTATATATCGCACCACCTCGATGAAGTATTCAAGATCGCTGACCGCGTGACAGTGATCCGTGACGGCGAAAAGATCAACACATACGATATCGCTGACCTGACCGAACAGCAACTGATCAGGGATATGGTGGGGCGCGATGTATCAGCGTTCTACAAGCGCGACAGTGCTGAAATCGGAGAAGTGGTGTTTGAGGCGAAGAACATATCGGGCCCCGGCGTCACCGAGGCGTCGCTTAATGTGCGCAAGGGTGAGCTTCTGGGCATTGCGGGTATGGTGGGTTCAGGCCGTACGGAACTGGCGGAACTGCTGTTCGGAGTCAGGGAAAAGGCCTCGGGAACCATTAGTATCAACGGCAAAGAAGTCAAAATAAGGACACCGCTGGACGCCATAGCCAACCATATGTGCTTTATCACGGAAGACAGGCAGTCCTCAGGTCTGTTCCTGATCCATTCCATCATCAGTAACACTGTTATTGCGAGTTACGCCAAAACGAAGCAGCCATTTGCCGTCCCTCGGGAGGATGTTAAGCTGGCACAGAAGTATGTGAAAGCCATGAATGTGGTGACACCGAGCCTGAGTCAAAAGGCGATGTTCCTCTCAGGCGGCAATCAGCAGAAGGTGGTGCTGGCCAAGTGGTTCGCAACCATGGGCGATATATTTATCTTCGACGAACCCACGCGCGGCATCGACGTGGGTGCGAAAGAAGAGATTTATAAGATAATGACGGGGCTGCTGCAGCAGGGCAAATGCGTCATCATGATCTCATCGGACATGCCGGAGCTTATCGCGATGAGTGACCGCATCATGGTGATGCGGGACGGCATCATGGTTGCAGAGATCAATCGCAAGGAAGAGATCAGCGAAGAGAATATCTTGAACTATTCTATCGGAGGTGGGATGTAATGGCAAACGATAAGGGAGAGAAAACCATAGCAAGGGCTGGTTTGGGGCGCAGAGTTTGGAATCATGACAATACATCGATATTACTGGTGCTGATTGGAATGATAGTACTGGTTTACTTGGCTGAGCACCTGGTAGACCCTAAGCTTGCTTTTTTTAAGAGTAATTTTATTTCTGGCATGAACATATCCAACGTGTTGCTTCAGGTGTCGGCAACGGGTATTTTGGCGCTGAGCATGACGCTGGTGATGATATCCGGCGGCATAGACTTATCAGTTGGCAACATGCTCACATTCCTCGGCGTGGGCATGGCCTGGCTGATGAAGTCGGGTGGCTGGGGTGAGGCGGAAACACTGGCCCTGGCAGTTGTGGTAGGCGTTGGCATGCAGCTCATTATGGGACTCATTATCTCGCGTACAAAAATCGAACCATTTATCATTTCACTGGGATTCATGAGCATATACCGCGGCTTCACATACCTCATCACCAACGGGCGCGAAATCACGATCATCGGTAAAGTTGAGTTTCTTAAAGCTGTCGTATTCCGCATCGATAGATTCGTGGTCACAGTACCCATTGTGCTGATGTTTGCCTTGGCGCTGATCGTTTGGCTGGTGGTTAAGTATACAAAGTTTGGACGGCGGGTGTACGCAGTGGGCGGCAACGAGAATGCGGCCTATCTCGCGGGTATCAACGTGAAGAACTTCAAGCTTCTAATATATGGAATAAATGGCCTGTTCGTTACAATCGCTTCAATGGCGCTGCTCGCACGACTTGGAACCGGCGCGCCGACGATGGGTCTGGGTAAAGAAATTGATGTTATCGCAGCTGTCGTTGTGGGTGGTACGGCAATGTCGGGCGGCAAGGGGCATATATGGGGAGCGATGATCGGTGTCGTGCTGCTGGGCATTATATCCAACGCGCTTAACATCATCGGCGTAGATCCGTACTATCAGTTCATTATATCCGGCTTGCTGATCATATTCGCTGTCATGATCGGATACTACAGCGGTATAAGAACGGCCAGAAAGTCAATTAAAAAGGGATAGACCAGGTATTAAGAACTCTATATGCATCAATATGATGCAGTGTAATAACAATTAAGGAGGAAGAACATGAAGAAACTGTTAGTTATCTTGTTAGTGGTGTCAATGCTGTTTACTGTTGTTGCTTGCAGCCAGCCTACAGCTCCCGCGGCAACCGAGAAACCGGCTGAGGAACCGGCTGTTGAGGAACCGGCCGTTGAAGAACCGGCTGCAACACTGGAGCCAGTAGATGAAATGAAGACCGTCTTCTTCATCAATGCGGGTCCGGACGACTACTATGCGCAGTTTGGTGATGCGTTCAGAGCCATCGGCGAAACTGTCGGTCTTGAGGTAAAAGAGCTGAATTCGGACTACAATCCGGAGCAAGAATTGGCAAATGTGCAGGATGCTATCTCGGCGGGTGCGGATGCCATAGCTGTGATCACGGCCGGTGCTGCAGGCAGTGCGGAGTCCATTGCGGCAGCCAATGCAGCTGAAGTTCCGATTTTCTTCATCGCCGGCAAGCCGGAGCTGAAACCGGGTACCGATCTGACTGGACACGTGACGGACAACTTTGTTATGATGGGCTATATGGTTGGCAAATGGGTTGCTGAGAAATACCCGGATGCACAGTGCGTTAACATCCCCGGCTTCCTGGGGCAGGGTCCGGCGGAAGGTGAGATCGTCGGCTTTGACATGGCGCTGGAAGAAGCGGGCATGAAGCCGGCTATCATGACCAAATCCTCTGAGTGGCAGCGTACACTGGCGATTCCGATCGCACAGGACCTGATTGCTTCCGGCCAGGAATTCGATGTGGTGTTCTGCTGCAACGAAGAGACATACTTTGGTGTGAAGCAGGTGTTTGACGAACTGAACGTAACGGGCAAGGTTCTGGTCTCCAACAACGGCAAAGACGATGCGTGGCCGGATCTGGAGTCAGGCGCTCTGGCAGCGACCGTTCCCAATCCGCCGTCACTGAATGCGGACCTTTGCATCCAGCAGATACTGCGCTATCTGAATGGCGAAAAGTTTGAGCAGTATTTGCAGATCAAGCCTCCGTTTGTGCTGACTGGCGAGAACGTTGGACAGGCGATTCCGTGGACTGTGAAAGACTACCTTGAAGGCCGTGCGAACAACACGTTCCAGTGGAATCTGGCAGATTACGAGAAGGCTTATGTAGAGAACAAAGCTGAGTTTGAGAAATTCGACGCCGCTGTGGCAGCTTATCTCGCGAAGCAGTAATGACATGAAGGCGGGGGCCTCAAGTGTGCAGGCCCCTGCACAACCTCTGAAACCAAGTCTAAATAGCGTTATGATAGGGTCTTTGCCAAAGGACTCTATTATAACATTATTGGCAGAATCGCAATTTCTATTATGTTACAGGAGGAGTTGATGGTATGTCCATAAAAGCCAGCAGTTTGGATGCTTCGGCAAAGGTACTAAAATTCGGGATGGTCGGCGGCGGACTGGGCGCATTTATCGGCGACGTGCATCGCAAAAGCGCACAGCTCGACGGCATGGCGGCGTTGGCAGCGGGCTGCTTTTCCCGCACCTATGAGAACACGCTTGCGACCGGCGCGGCGTGGGGGATCGGGGAAGACCGTCTGTATGCGACCGCCGAGGAAATGGCGGAAAAGGAAGCCGCCCGTGAGGATGGCATAGACTTCGCGGTGATCGTGACGCCCAACTACGCGCACTTCGCGTCAGCAAAAGCATTTTTGGAGAAGGGCATTCACGTCGTGTGCGATAAGCCGCTGGCTTTGTCCTCCGCCGAGGGTGAAGAACTCAAAAAAATCGCCGAGGAAAAGGACGTGCTGCTTTGCGTGACCTATACGTACACGGGTTATCCGATGGTGCGGCAGATGCGCGAAATGATACAGCGCGGGGACATCGGCGCAGTGCGCGTGGTGTCCGGCCGGTACATTCAAGGATGGCTGGCGACGGAGATCGAGCTGGACGGCCAGAAGCAGGCATCGTGGCGCTGCGACCCGGCCCTCTCCGGCATCTCCAACGCGACGGGCGACATCGGCACACATCTTGAAAACCTGATTGCTTACACCACCGGGCTTAAAATGGAATCGCTCTGCGCGAACCTGAGGCCGGTCGGAGAACACCGCAAGCTCGACAACGACGGTGAGATACTGGTGAAGTATAAGGGCGGCGCGACAGGCATGCTTTGGTGCTCTCAGGTGGCTGTGGGCTATGACAACGACCTTCGGCTGCTGGTCTGCGGCGAGAAGGGCAGCATTGAGTGGATACAGGAGAACCCGAACTACCTGCGTGTGGATATGATCGGCGAACCGGCCAAGATCATGTCGCGCGGCAACGGCTACTTCTATCCGCCGGTGAACGACATGAACCGCATACCGTCAGGGCATGTGGAAGGCCACTTCGTTTCCTTTGGGAACATCTACAAAGCGTTCTGCACGGCGCTCAGCGCCAAACTGGCAGGCGAAGAGATACCGGATGTCCATTACCCCGGCGTGGAGTACGGCATTGAGGGCAACCTGTTTGTGGAGAAATGCGTGGAAAGCAGCGGCAAGGGCGCTGCATGGGTATCGTTTTAACTTAACATAAGGAGGATTCAATATATGAGACCTGTTACACTGTTTACCGGACAATGGGCGGACATTCCGTTCAAGGAAATGTGCGTGAAAGCGGCCGAGATGGGCTATGAGGGCCTGGAGCTGGCCACCTGGGGCAACCATGTGGACGCGACCCGCGCAGCGACGGACATGGCGTATGTGGACAGATTAAAGAAGGACCTCGCGGACAGCGGGCTTTCCGCATGGGCCATCAGCGCGCACCTGTGCGGACAGCTGGTGGGCGACGTGTACGACGTGCGGCATTACGGCTTCGCGCCCGGCAAATACGCGGGCAAGCCGGAGGAAGCGCGCAAATGGGCAGTGGACTACACGCTGGACATCGTGAAAGCGGCGAACAACCTCGGTATCAAGGTCATAACCGGCTTCATGGGCTCACCCATCTGGAACATGTGGTATTCGTTCCCGCAGACCACGCAGGAGATAGTGGACGAAGGCTTTGCCAAGATCGTGGAGGCGTGGACGCCGATATTTGACGAGATGGACAAATACGGCATCAAGTTTGCGCTGGAAGTGCATCCCACCGAGATCGCGTTCGACTACTATTCGTTCGTCCGGCTGCTCAAGGCTTTTAACTACCGCGAGACGCTGGGCATGAACTTTGACCCCAGCCATCTGCTGTGGCAGGGTATGAAGCCGCATCTGATGATCCGTGAGCTGCCTGACCGTGTGTATCACGTGCACATGAAGGACGCTTCGGTCACGCTGGACGGCCTCAACGGTATACTCGGTTCGCACATCGAGTTCGGTGATCCGCGCCGCGGCTGGAACTTCCGCTCACCCGGTCGGGGTCAGGTGGACTTTGAAGCCATCGTCCGCGAGCTCAACGCCATCGGCTACGACGGTCCGCTGTCTGTGGAGTGGGAGGATTCCGGCATGGAGCGGTTCAGAGGCGGCACCGAGGCGTGCGCTTTTGTCAAAAACGTCAACATCAGCCCCAATGTGGGTGCGTTCGACGATGCGCTGAAAGCCGACTAGGGCTCAAATGGACCGCAAGGATACGGAAAGTATCGGAACAGAGCACGAGAAGCAGGCAAAGGCAGTGCAGGCTGAGGCGCAAAGCGGTGAGGAGAGAGCACCGCAGCCGCGGGAAGAGTCTGACTGCAGGAACCACTGTATGCATTGCGGATTGCATTGCATTTATCTCAATAAACAGGAGGATTCAAAATGAATATCGGTGTATTCCTGGCCTTAGAACCCTATACTTCCATTGAGAGACAGCTGCAGCTGGCCAAAGAAGCTGGTTTCACATGTGCGGATATCACGGATGTGCACGAAGGCAGCAGCATGTTCGATTCTGCCGGTCTGGCAGCCACGGTCAGCCTGGACGGGGATCCGTTTGCGACAAAGAGGCTGTTCGACAAATACGGCATCACGCCATCCACCGTTTGTGTGCACGGCGCGCTGCTGGAGCCGAGCAACCCGGCCGCTTTCCAGACCGCGGGCATCATGAAGGGCATCAAGTTTGCCGCCGCGATCGGCATCAGAGATTGTGTGACCACGGAAAACGAGCCGCATTCCCAGTGGGCCAAGAGCCTGACGTACGAGCAGCGTATATTCACCATAGCGGAAAAGCTGGTGGTTCCCTGCCAGATGGCAGAGGATTACGGTGTGAATATTCTGCTGGAGCCGCACGGGCCCATCACCGATACGATTCAGGGCATACAGGACATCATGGACTGCCTTGGTAATCCCAAGTCCCTTGGCGTCAACATGGATACCGGAAACTCCTGGTTGGGAGGCACCGATCCGGTTGAAATGGCGCGCACGTTCAAGGATAAGATCTTCCACGTGCATTGGAAGGACCTTGGCGCTGAATGGATCGAGCGGCGCGGCAAACAGTTTGGATGCGGCTTCTCCACCATTGCGCTGGGCGACGGCGTCATAGATATCAAAGGCGTTGCGGAAGTGCTGGCGGACAGGAAAGAAATCCATGCCTCCACACTGGAGATCGGAGGCACAGCGGATATGCTGAGAAAGAGTGTCGCCTATCTGAAGTCCTGCGGGCTATAACGAATAACAATACGATGCAAACGGGCCCCGGCATATGATCGGGGCTCGTTTGCAGTCTGAAAAGAAAGGGGTAAAATTATGAAAGAGTATTTTCCGGAAATAAAAAAGCTTGAGTTCTCCGAGGATAAGTTTTCCCTGCAGCCCTGTTTTCGGCGTTACAATGCCGATGAGATGGTGGGCGGCAAGGCAATGAAGGACCACCTGCGGTTCTCCATGGCATATTGGCACACGATGACCGGGGCGGGAGCAGACCCGTTCGGACCCGGCACAATGGAGAGACCGTGGAACGACACATCCAATCCGATGAAGAAGGCGGAGGAGCGTGTGCACGCCGCGTTCGAGCTGATGCAGAAAATGGGCATCGGCTTTTTCTGCTTCCACGACCGCGACATCGCACCCGAGGGTGACACGCTGGCCGAGACCAACAGAAACCTCGACAAGATAGTGAAGCTGTTCAAGGAGAAAATGGACGAAACGGGCATCAAAATGCTGTGGGGCACTGCAGCGCTGTTCAGCAACCCGCGCTACATGCACGGTGCAGCCACCAGCCCCAATGCCGACGCATTTGCCTATGCAGCCGCGCAGGTCAAGAAGGCGCTGGAGGTGTCCAAAGAGCTGGGGGCCAGCGGGTACACGTTCTGGGGTGGCCGCGAGGGCTATGAGACGCTGCTCAACACCAACATGAAGCTGGAGATGGACAACATGGCGCGCTTCATGCACATGGCGAAGGATTACGCGAAGGAGATCGGCTTCACCGGCCAGTTCTACATCGAGCCCAAGCCCAAGGAACCCACCAAGCACCAGTACGACTTCGACGTCGCATCGGGCATCGCATTCCTGAGGACATACGGGCTGGATGACGTTTTTAAGTTCAACATCGAAGCCAACCACGCGACGCTGGCGGGGCATACGTTCCAGCACGATCTGCGCGTGGCGCGCATCAATGGCTTGCTGGGCTCCGTGGACGCGAACATGGGCGATCTGCTGCTCGGTTGGGATACTGACCAGTTCCCGACGAACTATTATGACACCACGCTCGGCATGTACGAGATTCTGAAGATGGGCGGCTTCACGACGGGCGGCCTGAACTTCGACTCCAAGCCGCGGCGCGGCAGCTTCAAGCCGGAGGATATGTGCTACGCGCACGCCGCGGGCATGGATGCCTTTGCGGTGGGCCTCAAGGCAGCCCAAAAAATCATTGATGATGGAGTGCTGGACGGCTTTGTGGAGGATCGGTACGCGAGTTACGACAGCGGCATCGGCAAGGACATCGTGGACGGCAAAGTGGGCTTCAAGGAGTTGGAGCAGTACGTTCTGGGCATCAATGATGTTAAGAATGCGTCGGGCCGGCAGGAACTGCTGGAGACGATACTCAACGAGTATATTCTCAGCGTATAAGCGGTCATCCGGCGGTGCGTCAGAACAGGAGGCCAAGATCATGACCAAAAGGAACGGGGTTATTGCATTCTTTTTCATGATGTTTTTGTTCCTCGGGCTCTACATGTCGATGCTGCAGCGCGTCGTCGGCGAGATTGCGGACAGGTACGGGCTGGACAATACGGCAATGGGCACTATCATCATGATGACGTTTGCCGGATTTCTGATCAGTCCCATACTCACCGGTGAAGCGACGGACCGGTTCGGACGCCGGAGCGTGCTGCTGTTTGCATTTGCAGGCATGCTCATTGGCCTCACGCTGTCGCTGGGGCTGAACAGCCCCATTGGCATCGCTATCGGATTCTTTGTGGTGGGGCTTGCGTTCGGGGTATTTGAGATGACACTGTCCTCGGTGCTCACGGACATCCGCCCCGAGGGTGCCAACAGGATACTCAACTATTCGCGGCTGTTCTACGCTCTGGGCACGATACTGGGGCCTTTTGCCGCAATGGGCATACTGGCCGTCACCGGCGACTGGAAATTTGTCATGCTCTGTGATCTGGTGGTATTCGCGGTGCTGTTCGGCATTTTTCTGCTGCTGAGCTTTCCCAGACCCATATACCCGAACCTGATCGTCAAGGAGAAAGGGCAGCCGTCCACAACGCTGCGCCTGATGAAAAGCAAGGTGCTTTGGCTGCTGGGGCTGTCTGTGATGATGTATATGGCGGTGGAAGCGGGCCTGACGTTCTATGTGTCCGAATATATCAATCAGATGAGCAGCGGCTTGCTGTTCTCCACGCTGACGCTATCGGTATTCTGGCTGTTCGTGGCCGTCGGGCGGATTTTTACAGCCCGGTTTCAGACGCGGCTCCATGTTGTGATCGGGGCACTGGCGCTGCTCGCGGCGGCAGGCCTCGCCATCTGCATGGTGACGGGCGATCTTGCGCTGTCCATCATCGCGTTTGGAGTGATGGGCCTTGGCTGCTCGGGAATGTACCCGACGCTGCTGGCGGTGGGAAAGATTCGTTTTCCCAAATACACAGCCACGGTGTTTGGCATACTGCTGTCGGTGGGTTCAGTGGGCGGCATCGTGCTGCCGCTGGTGATGGGCTCGGTTGCGGATGCCAGCGGCTTAAAGGCCGCTCTGGGCATCTGCCTTGCGCCGCTGGCGCTCATGGTAGTGCTGCAGGCTGTGCTGGGGTTTGCGAAAGGCTTCCGGTTGTCTGGCGATCATTCTGCCGCCGAGCTGCCGGAAGCGTCTGAGCAGGACGTGAGCGCGGGGCAATGAAACGGAATCGCGAACCTTTGACGAGGGCGCTGCCCTCGCGCACCCGCTTCTTTTCTTGAAGAAAAGAAGCAAAAGACGTAGGAAATGCCTTTACAAGGCATTTCCTTAATGGGATTCTCAAGGGACAGGTCCCTCGCGTGCCCCGGAGGGGTATGAGCGGAGGTATGGAGGCAGTGCCTCCATGTTCTTAGCCCTTAACAGCCCCTTCTGACCAAAAGGCCGATATACTGTTGTACCGGCCTTTGTCGTTGCATCGAATGTGGAGGGCGCGTCACTTCTTTTCGAAGAACTGCACGTGCAGGCCGCTGGGATCCTGAACGCCAAAGAACTTGTACGCGGGCGTCTCGACCGGACCGCTGTATACGGGGATGCCTTTGCTTGTCGCGCTGTCCAGCATGGCGGCGGCGGAATCCACCGCGAACCCGATGGATATGGACTTGCCGTAACTCGGCGCGCTGTGGCGGGCGTCTGTCATCAGCTCCACCAGCGTCTCGTTGTCCGTGCCATTGCCGAGAAACGCGATCTCGACGCCGGGGCCGGCGGGGAAGCGGCTCTGTACCTTGAGCCCTGCGACCTCGGTGTAGAACGCGACCGAAGCGTCCATGTCGTTCACAATAATCGTTGTCCAAAGATACTTCATTGTAATAAACCTCCTGTAAATTGCTTCAAACTTTATTCTGGATTCATCGTAACGCAGGATTTATAATGTAAATAGGAGCCCGTTTATACTGGTATAAATACTGACAGGCAAGGACGGGATAGCCGCCATGAACAACGAAAAATACAGGTTTGAAGAGCTGGCCGACTTTCTGAAAACGCGCAGGGCGCGCATACTGCCCTCGCAGGTGGGACTACCGTCAGGTACGCGCCGCCGTACGCCGGGTCTGCGCCGGGAGGAGGTCGCTCAGTTGGCCGGCATCGGGCTGACGTGGTATACGTGGCTGGAGCAGGGAAGGCCGATACGCGTCTCCGAGCAGGTGATCGAAAGCCTGGCGCGTGTGCTACTGCTGGACAGGCAGGAGCGCAGCCATCTGTACATGCTGGCAAACCAGCCGATTCCAGCGGATATGCCGGAATACGGCGGTACGGTCAGCCCCTTATTGCAGCACGTGCTGGACAGCCTTGCGCTGTGCCCGTCCTTCATCGCCGACCAGCGGTGGAACGTGGTTGCGTGGAACCGGGCAGCATGCGCCGTGCTGGGCGATTTCAATAGCATGAACGCCCGTCAGCGCAACGTGTTGTGGGCGATGTTCACCGACGACTACTTTAAGCGGCTGTACGCGGACTGGGATAAGAACGCCAAAAGCCTGCTAGGCCGGTTCCGGTCAACGTGCGGCAAATACATTGAAGACCCGTGGCTGAGTTGTTTTATCGAGGAGCTTAAAAGCGAAAGCCCTGAATTCCGCCAATGGTGGCCGCTGCACGAGATACAGGACGACAGCAGCGTATACAAAGAGATGAATCACCCTGCCGCCGGGAAACTGAATTTTGAGAGCAGCAGCTTCGATGTGTCCGGTCATATGACACTGAAGCTGTTTGTCTATGTTCCATTACCGGAGTCGGATACCGCGGACAAGATGGAGCGGTTGCTGAATGTATGATTGTCTGCAGTTTATGTGCACCGCTTTACTAACAATAAAACCAGAAAAAAGCTATCATGAGACATTATAAGGCAATTTGCTGTGTGGATTCCACCGCTGTTGTTACGTATAATTATAGACAGGCATATTAGTCAACCAGAGGACAGAAAACTGCCATCATAGGGAGGTTGAGCATCCTTATGAAACGACACAAAACACAGGCTGCTATTATTGTTGTTGAAGCTGTTCTACTCATATTCACGCTCAGCGCGGCTGATTGCTGTTCGCTGTCCTTTGGTATCACGAATGAGGGCGTCGTGGCAAACCCTTCGATGGAACTCTCTGATACGGCTTATGCTGACAACCCCCTGCGGTGGTCAAATAACGGATGGGGGAACAACGAAGTCGTTTTTACATATCTGAATACGGGATACGCCAGCGGCAGAAGCGTTAGAACAGATGTGATAAATTATGAGGACGGCGACGCAAAATGGTATTTCGACCCCGTTGAGCTGGCCCCGGGCGATTACATTTTCAGCGACTTTTACCGTTCTGATGTGGATACCAGAGTTGTGGCCGCCGTCCACACGGATTTAGGGGAGGTCAGATATATTGATTTGCCGGACGCGCCGCGGAGTGAGGACTGGAATACGTACGAAGCGTGTTTCGCAATGCCTGAATATGGACAAAAGTTGAGCGTCTACCATCTGTTATCCCGTGAAGGGTATCTGATCACAGACAACTACAGTATAAAACCGTACCGCTACACCGGCTTTGACCGCGGTCTGGTGACAATCACCTTTGACGACGGATGGGAAGAAAACGTGTTGACGGCACTTCCGGTGATGAAGGAGTTCGGCTTTAAATCAAATCAGTTCTACGCGACGACATTTATTGAGCATCCGCGGGTTCCGAACGCCAGAGACATTTTTAAGCTTTTCGAGGTCGAAGGGCATGAGATCGGTTCTCACTCCGTTACGCATCCCCACCTGACAACGCTAACCGGGGATGAGTTGACAGCCGAATTGGCTGATTCAAAAGCGTTTCTGGAAGAGTATCTTGGCATTAGAATTCAATACTTCGCGACGCCTTACGGAGCATACAACACCTCGGTTAACAAAAACATCATGGAACACTACGCCGCACATCGGACGGTTGACCGGGGTTTCAACAGCAAAGATAACTTCGATATGAGCCGTCTGAAGTGTCAGAGCATATTGCACAACACAACAACGGCGCAAATCGCGGAATGGGCGGACAAAGCCAAGCAGGAGAGGTTGTGGCTTATTTTGCTTTATCACAAGGTGGCGGACGATCCAAACAAGTACGATACGTCTCCCGATGACTTCAGGGAACATATGATGGTGATACGCGAAGCGAATATACCCGTGGTAACGATGTCCGAAGCGCTGGCTGAACTTCAAATGCAGCGTATTCCGTTTTCGGCGCTGACGGTACGAAGGTGAGAGAAAAAACAATCTTTTAAAATACAATAAATTTCATTTGATATATTAACTAATCGGAGTATAATGACTGATGTTGATTAAAGTATGCATTTTCTATATACAAAAGGATTGAGCATGATTACCGCATAGAGGTTCCGATATACCCCAGGAAGTAACCATCATAAGAGTCCCCTTGTATTGTATCTGAATGCAAAAATGTTGAGGCGTAAGATGGATACAAATACGATTATTACTATTGCCATTTTTGTTGTGACCATGTTTTTTATCATGACGGAACTCATTCAGCGCTCCGTAGCGGCACTGGCCGGTGGTGCGCTGATGATACTGTTCAAGGTGATGTCGGGGGAGGACGCGTTTCATTATATCGACCTCAATACCATCGGCGTGCTCATCGGCATGATGGTCAGCGTTGGCATCATCAAGAACGCAGGCCTGTTTGAGTACGTCGCCATATGGGCTGCGAAGCTGACGAAAGCGGATCCGTGGCGGATTGTGCTGTCCTTCTCGATCATTACAGCAATTACCTCGGCGCTGCTGGACAACGTGACGACCGTGCTGCTGATCGCGCCGATGACACTGGTGATCACCGAGACGCTAGAGCTCGACCCCATCCCGTTTCTCATCCCTGAGATACTGGCGTCCAACATCGGCGGCACGTCCACGCTGATCGGCGACCCGCCCAATATCATGATCGGCAGCGCGGCGGGGCTCGGCTTCGGCGATTTTCTCACCAACCTGCTGCCTGTCTGTATTGTCATATTTATCGTCACGTTCATGCTGCTGAGGCTGATTTACAGAAAGAAGATGGTGGTCAGAGACGAGCTGAAGCTGAAGATCATGAGCTTCGACCCTAACAAGTCGATCACGGATAAGAAGCTGGCTTTCAAGTCGGTCGCGGTCATGGTGCTCATTATGATCGGATTCTTTCTCCATGAGACGTTCGATTATCCCTCCTCGGTGGTGGCGATAGCCGGTGCGGTGCTGCTGCTGATCATCACAAAAGAGGATGTGGAGGACGCCTTCAAGAGCGTGGAATGGCCGGTGATATTCTTCTTCGTCGGGCTGTTCATCATCGTGGGCGGTCTCGAGGAAAAAGGAATCATGAAGGAGCTGGCAAACGGCATCATCACAGTGACCAAAGGTGATTCCGTACTGACCGGTCTTGCGCTCGTGTGGATATCGGCATTCGTTTCGGCGTTCGTGGACAATATACCGTTTGTTGCGACGATGATTCCGCTGGTGAAGGCAATCGGACAATCGGGGCATACGAGCATTCAGGCGTTCTGGTGGGCAATCTCGCTGGGAGCCTGCCTCGGCGGCAACGGCACGCTGATCGGCGCTTCGGCGAATATTGTGGTTTCCTGTATTGCCAAGAAGCAGGGCTACGATTTATCATTTAAGAAGTTTTTTAAGGTGGGCTTTCCGATGATGGTTGTCAGCGTTGTGCTGGCGAGCGCGTACCTGCTGCTGTTCTATTTGTAAGAGGAGGAAAATCTATATGGATATGTTTTCAAGCCGGCAAGACAAGCTTGTCATGGAACTGCATCAGTTGGGCGCTAAGGTCAAGTCGCTGCACGGCATCGTATGCTACATCACCTTTGTCGTCGACGGAACAAAGATCACGTATCTTTACAACATCAATAAGGACAATGAGTATTTTCTGCAGCGGATCAGCCCGTATCCGCTAAGCGTGGGGGCGTTCGGGACTGAGGGGGGTATCGTCAGGTTCATCAAGGATGATATTAAAAAGTTTGAATGCACCTCGTCACACAACTGCTTTCAGCGGTTCATCGAATTAAACCTTTCGTTTCAGCAGGCGCTGGACGATATGGAAAATCTGTTCATCTACTGCGACATGACGGAAGAGAACTTTGAGCTGATGGAGGACGCGGTCAGGAATTTTAAAAACACGCTGCTGCTGCTGAAAAAGACAGCTGCTGAGCCGGGAGAAACGCCCGAAGATATGGGTCAGGGTCTCGTGTGACAGGACCATTTTTACGGAATAACGTATACGGGGGCTTAGCTGAGAGGCTAGCCCTCTTTGCTTGTGGAGAGCTCCATTACCTTCTCCACAGATATATCCTTAGTGGGTACATTGCAGACGAGTTTGCGGTCCGCCAGCACCGCAACGCGGTCACAGATACCGAGTATCTCCTCGACGTCGGATGATATGAATATGATACCGGCCTTTTTCTTGATCAGATCGTTAATGGAATTGTAGATATCGATTTTACTTGCGATATCTAGCCCGCGGGTGGGTTCGTCCAGTATGAATATCTTGGCGCGGCTCATGATCCACTTCGCGAAAATCGCCTTTTGTTGGTTGCCGCCGCTGTATTCCAATATGTTGTGATTGGGGCTCTGCGGTATGTTGAGTTTGGTCACGTAATCCGCCACCGCCTGCTCCAGAAATGTGGTGTTGATCATGCTGTAATTGGCGAACCGCTTGAGCGCCGCCAGTGCGACGTTGTTCTTGACATCCAGCGCGCCGAAGATCGAGTCGGTAAGGCGGTTCTCAGGTACCAGCGCAATGCCGTTGCAAATCGCCTTGTACGGGCTGTCCAGCAATACCTTGCTGCCGTTGATGAATATATCTCCCTGCACGTTGTCCACCGCGCCGAACAGGCAGTTGGCCAGCAGCGTGCGTCCGGAACCGGCCAATCCGGTGATGCCCAGTATGTCGCCCTCGTACACGTCCAGGTTGATGTCGCAAAGCTTGTTTGCGAAGCTCAGGTTGCGCACGGAGAATATATTCTTGCCCTTGCGAATCACAATTTTGGGATACCTGTTCTTGATGTAATGCCCGCTGAGCATGCGAATGATCTCTTCCTGCGGGCACTCGGAGACGATCTTTGTCCCCATAATCTTGCCATTTCTAATAATCGTAACACGGTCACCCAGCAGCGATACATCCTCCAGACAGTGCGTGATGTAGAATACGCCCGCGCCGCGCTCTTTGATTTTGTTGACTATACGGTACAGCAGCTCGCGTTCACTGGGGGTGAGGGCGGACGAAGGCTCGTCCAGTATGACGATCTTCGCGTCTGAAATATAAGCCCGGCAAAACTCGATGATCTGCCGCTGGGCGAAACCGAGCATCGCGACCTTGTCGAACACTGAAACGGGGAGGCTGAGCTCCTCAATCAGCTGCTGGCACATGTAGTTGAGTTTGTCGTAGTCAATGCTCTTAATCAGCTTGTTTTTATACGGCAGGTTATGAAAGAAAAGGTTTTCAGCGATGGATAGCTGGGTGAGCATCGTTGCGTCCTGGCGGATGTAAATAACGTCGTCGTAAAGGTCGGATGAGAACGCCTTGCTTTTCACCGGCTTGTCGTTGATCAGTATCTGCCCGGATTGCGGCGCAATAAAGCCGCTGATCACCTGCATCAGCAGACTTTTACCTGCACCGTTTTCTCCCATCACAACATGAATCTCGTTCTCGAACAGATCGATATTGATGTCACTGAGACGGAAGTTCTCAAGAGACAAACTGACATTCTCAAGCTGGAGAAGCTTAGAGGCCATCTCTTCAATACTCCTTCGCTTTTATAGAACCTATTCTTCGTAAATATCGACTGAAGTATATAATTGTATATTCAAGTCAAAAAGGAAATCTTTATATGTGTCGTTGAGTGTAGAGTTAGTAATTATCTTGTTGGCAATTTCGAGCCCGCCGACACGATAGAACGATTTTTCTCCGAAATGATCAGCCAGGCATACGATAGAAACGGTTTGGGCCATGTTGCAGGCCTGCTGTATCAGGGATGCTTTGCTGATGCTCGATACGGTAATACCCGTCTTTTTGCAGATGCCGTCCACTTCGACGATGAGATGGTTCAGCGAAAAATTCTGCATGTTATTGATGGCCAGCTGGCCGTAAACGGCGTATTCGTCCAGATCGCCGCCCAGCAGTATCATCTTGTTGCCGGGAGATGAGGAAAACTCAAGCGCGATTTTCAAGTCGTTGGTCAGCACGGTCAGGCCGGTCTTCTGGGTCAGCCGTTTTGCGATCTGCTGGTTGGTCAGGCCATCGGTCAGCATGATGATGTCGTTATCGGATATGATATGGAAAACGGTGTCCGCAATTTCAAGGCGCTGCAAGGTGTGTTCATCTTCTGAGGGCAGCTCCATAACATATGCATCATCCAGCAGTTCGTTGAGCACGGCTCCGCCATGTGCACGCTTCAGAAAGCCTTCCTTTTCAAGCTTTTCAAGATCGCGGCGTATGGTCACCTCTGTGACGTTCAGCAGGTCACTCAGCCTGGCAACAGAAACATGCTTGTCTTTAAGCAGGTAATCTTTGATTATGTTCATACGCTCAATTGCAAACATCTAAAGCACCCAGGCCTTTTGAAAGTTTATATGATTAATAATAAGGTAAACATTCTTATTTGACAATAAGTAAGGCAAAAATTAAATGAACATAAAAAATACTTGTACGTAAGTGTTGACATTGCAAATCTGCAATGCTACAATATGAAACGAACAAAAAAGTAAAAAACCAATCCGCAACGATAATAATAAAACAAAGTTGTTTAGGGATTGGGCACAAAAACGTTAACATCAAACAGTGAAGAAAGCCAGTTATTACAGCATAAATACAAGAATACCGTAGGGCCAATGCGGGCCTTAAAAGATCTAATCTGAATTTTCGATTTGCTTTGGTAAGTTGTGTTACTCGAAGCAATAAACTATATGTAAGGAGTAAGAATATGAAAAAAATCGTATTGTTCTCGCTTGTGCTTGCGTTAGTGTTTGCACTGGTTGCTTGTGGCGGAACAACCACCCCTCCGGCTGCGACCGAAGCGCCGGCTGCGACCGAAGCGCCGGCTGAAGCCCCGGCTGAAGAGCCCGCTGCGCCAGCTGAAGATGGCGGCTACATTGGTATCTCGATGCCGACTCAGTCGAGCGAACGCTGGATTAAAGACGGCAACACGATGAAGGACATCCTTGAGGAAAGAGGATACACCGTTGACCTGCAGTACGCGGAAGACGATATCCCGACACAGAAGTCTCAGATTGAGAACATGATCACCAAGGGTGCGAAGGTGCTTGTTATCGCGGCTGTTGACGGTTCCACGCTTTCCGCGACACTGGATCAGGCTGGCAAAGACGGCGTGAAGATCATCTCCTACGACCGCCTGCTGGTTGACACCGAAGCTGTTTCCTACTATGCGACTTTTGACAACAGAGGCGTTGGCAAACTGCAGGCCGAGTCTCTGGTGGAAGGCCTGAAAACCAAGGGCGACGGCCCCTACAACGTTGAGCTGTTTGCCGGTTCTCCGGACGACACCAACTCCTTCTACTTCTACTCCGGCGCTATGGATGTGCTCCAGCCGCTGATCGACGCTGGAACCGTTGTGATTCCCTCTGGCCAGACGGCTCAGGCTGACATCGGAACGCTCCGTTGGGACGGCGCTGTGGCTCAGGCCCGTATGGATGCGCTGCTGGCAGCCAACTACACAAGCGGTAACAAGCTGGATGGCGTGCTGTCTCCCTATGACGGCCTGTCCAGAGGTATCATCTCCGCGCTGACCTCCTTTGGTTATCAGCCCGGAACGGAAGACTGGCCGGTTGTGACGGGTCAGGACGCTGAAGCGGCTTCCATCAAGCTAATCATTGCCGGACAGCAGTATTCGACGATACTGAAAGACACCAGAGATCTGGCGAAGGTTGCGGCCGACATGGTGGACGCGGTGCTTGCAGGAAATGAGCCGGAGATCAACGATACGACCACCTATGACAACAACAAGAAGATCGTTCCTTCGTACCTGCTCATCCCGTATACTGTAACCGTTGAAAACTACCAGGAACTGGTCATGGATTCCGGTTATCTGACAGCAGACGATATAAAATAATACACGCAATCAAGATCATGTAAGTGGCCAAAAATCGGCTAGCGGTAAGCAAATACCGCTAGCCGATTAAGGCTATAGAGGTGTATAATATAACTGGTTCTGGGCAGATAAAGGAGTTAGACTATGGAAAAGTATATTTTAGAGATGAGGAACATCACAAAAACATTTCCGGGAGTCAAAGCTCTTGATAATGTTAACTTGCGGGTCAAGCCTCATAATATCCATGCGCTGGTCGGCGAAAATGGCGCCGGCAAATCGACGCTGATGAATATTCTGAGCGGAGTGTATCCTCACGGGACTTACGAGGGGGACATTGTCGTTGAGGGAGAAGTCTGCGTATTTAAGTTCATTAACGACAGCGAAGCCAAAGGTATTGCCATTATACATCAGGAGCTTGCCCTCATTCCCAGTCTGTCCATTGCTGAGAATATTTTCTTGGGAAATGAACAGTCAAGTAATAAACTCGTCATCAACTGGGACAAAACGCGTCAGAAAACAATAGAGATGCTGAAAAAGGTCGGTCTGGATGAAAATACCGATACGAAGGTGAAAGATATCGGCCTTGGCAAGCAGCAATTGGTTGAAATCGTGAAGGCGCTTGCCAAGGACGTCAAGATACTGATACTGGATGAACCGACAGCCGCACTGAACGATGAGGATTCAGACCACCTGCTGGATTTGCTGGTGGAACTCAAATCTCAGGGCATTACGAGCATCATCATTTCGCATAAACTTAATGAGGTCACCAAGGTGGCGGATGAGATTACGATCATTCGCGATGGTGCGACGATCGAGACGCTCGTCAAAGGAGTGGACGACATCACCGAAGAGCGCATCATCAAGGCAATGGTGGGCCGCGAGCTGACGGACCGGTTCCCCAAGCGCAATCACAAACCCGGCGAAGTCTGTTTCGAGGTGGAAAACTGGAATGTGTACAGTCCGGTGGACGACCAAAAGCAGGTGATCCGCAACGTCAGCATGAATGTGCGCCGGGGCGAGGTGCTGGGCATCGCGGGTTTGATGGGCGCAGGCCGCACCGAGCTGGCGATGAGCCTGTTCGGCAAGGCTTATGGAACCAAAATAACGGGTACAGTCCGCAAGGACGGCAAACCGCTGGTGATGCACGACATCAGCGACGCGATCAATAACGGCATTGCGTACGCGACGGAAGACAGAAAGTCAGCTGGTCTGATACTAATCGATGACATCAAAAGAAACATCACTCTGTCGTCGCTGAGTACGCTCAAACGTGGCCTGGTGATCGACGACAACAAGGAAATACAGGTGGGTGAGGACTACAGGGCCAAGCTCAACATCAAATCATCCAGCATACTGCAGAAGACGGGAAACCTTTCAGGCGGAAACCAACAGAAGGTAGTATTCAGCAAATGGATATTTGCGGACCCGGATATTCTTTTTCTGGATGAACCAACGCGCGGCATCGATGTCGGCGCCAAATATGAGATATATACGATCATAAATGACCTGGTATCACGCGGAAAATCCATCGTAATGATATCGTCCGAGCTGCCCGAGTTGCTGGGCATGTGCGACCGCATTTATGTCATGAACCGCGGAACGACCGTGGGAGAGCTTGCGGCGAACGAAGCGTCACAGGAGAGGATCATGCAATGCATTATGCAGAGCAACAAGGAGGTAGTAAAATGAAAAGCATAAAGTCTGTTCTGAGAGGGAATATCCGTCAGTATGCCATGATCATAGCGCTGGTTGTCGTCATACTCGTATTCCAGATATTAACCAGCGGTATACTGAAAGAGCCTGTTTCTTTTGGAGACATGTTTACCAAAGGTATATTGCTTCAGCCGCTCAACATCTCCAATCTGATACAGCAGAACGCTTACGTTCTGATACTGGCCATCGGCATGCTGCTGTGCATACTGACCATCGGCAACATCGACCTGTCGGTCGGTTCGGTTGTGGGCTTCGTGGGTGCAATGTCCGCCATATTCATACTCAAGATGGGCATGCCCGTATGGATCGCAATGATACTGTCACTGTTTATCGGCTTTATCATCGGCGCGTGGCAGGGCATGTGGATCGCTTATATCGGCGTACCGGCGTTCATCGTGACGCTGGGCGGCCAGCTGATATTCAGAGGGCTCACCATGGTGGTGCTGCAGGGTACCAGCCTCGCGCCGTTGCCCGAAACATATACTTTCATAGCGGCGGGCTTCTTGCCGGACTTCGCAAACATAGAAGGGTATAATGTGCTCACGCTTGTATTGGGTGCGGTTGCAAGCGTGCTGTTCATATTCAATGAGATCAGCAAGCGCGCCAACCGTAAAAAGTACAACTTCGACGTATCTCATCCGGGAACGTTTGTCGCCAAGATTGTGCTGATAACGGCAGTGATCATGGCGTTCTGTTATGCGCTGTCGCTGTACAGAGGCATCCCGATGGTGCTGGTCATTGTGGTGGCATTGGTGCTGCTGTACACCTTCGTCACCGAAAAGACCATCCCCGGACGCCACATCTACGCTTTCGGCGGCAACCCCAAGGCGGCGCGCCTGTCGGGTATCAAGACCAAGCGTGTGCTGTTCTGGGTGTATGTGAACATGGGAGTGCTGACGGCATTGGCCGGTATCGTGTTCACGGGCCGTCTTAACTCGGCAACTCCTAAAGGCGGCTACGGCTTTGAGCTGGACGCGATCTCTGCGTGCTTTATCGGCGGTGCATCCACCACGGGCGGTATCGGCACCGTTATCGGTGCGATTGTCGGCGGCTTGCTGATGGGCGTACTGAACAACGGCATGTCCATCATGGGCGTCAGCATCGACTGGCAGCAGGCCATTAAGGGCTTCGTTTTGCTGCTGGCGGTGGGCTTCGACGTGCTGTCCAAATCCAAGTCCAAGACCTGATATCAGGTACGATGAGATTGAGATAAGGAGGAGCAACTTGATCAGCAAATATCAATTCTGGTTTGTGATCGGCAGCCAAAACCTTTACGGGCCTGAGGTGCTTAAAGAAGTGGCCCAGCATGCTGCCGAAATGACGGCGGGCTTCAATGCCGATGGGCTCATCCCCTTTGAGGTGGTTTCCAAGGGTGTGATGACCTCCACTGACGACATCAGCGATGTCTGCACAGCGGCCAACGGCGACCCCGCCTGCGCCGGGGTGATCACGTGGATGCACACGTTCTCGCCCAGCAAGATGTGGATCAGCGGTTTGTCGAAACTGAACAAGCCGTATCTGCACCTGAACACGCAGTATAACAAGCGGCTGCCGTACGACACCATCGACATGAACTTCATGAACACCAACCAGTCGGCACACGGCGACCGGGAGCATGGTTTTATCACGGCACGGCTGCGTATGAAGCGCAAGGTGATCTGCGGCCACTGGGAGGACGGCGATTTCCGGTCGCGGATCGGCAGCTGGATGCGCAGCGCGGTGGGCGCCGTATTCAGCCGCAAACTCAAAGTCATGCGGCTAGGCGATAATATGCGCTACGTTGCAGTGACCGAAGGCGATAAGATTCAGGCGGAGAAGGATCTTGGCTGGAGCGTAAACACGTATGCCGTGGGCGCGCTGACCGAACGCGTGCAGGCGGTGACTGACGCGCAGGCGCAGACCAAGATGGCGGAATATAAAGAGAAATATACCATTGATACGGACAACATGGACGCGGTGGTGTATCAGGCAAAGTTGGAGATCGCACTGGAGCAGATGCTGACCGAAGGCGGATTCGGTGCGTACACTGACTGTTTTGAGGATTTGTACGGTCTGGAGCAGCTGCCCGGTCTTGCCACGCAGAACCTCATGGCAAAAGGCTACGGCTTCGGTGCTGAGGGCGACTGGAAAACGTCAGCGCTTAAAGCCGTGATGTCCGAGATGTCTTTGGGAACAGAGATGAACCTCTCGTTCATTGAAGACTATACCTACGATTTCGAAGACGGAGACGAAACGGTGTTGGGAGCACACATGCTGGAGATTTCGCCTGCTATAGCGGCGAATAAACCGCGCATCGAGGTGCACCCGCTCGGCATCGGCGGTAAGAGTGATCCGGCACGGCTGGTGTTCGACGGCAAGTCCGGCGACGCGATACTCGTCACCATTATCGACATGGGAGGAAGATTCCGCATGATCGCGCACGATATCAGCGCTGTGGAACCCAAGGCGAAGATGCCGCTGCTGCCGGTGGCGGGCGTGATGTGGAAACCGATGCCCGACATGATCACGGGCAACGAGGCATGGATACTGTCCGGTGGGACGCACCACAGCGTGATATCCTACGACCTGACGGCGGACATGATGCGCGACTTTGCCGAAATCATGGGCATCGAATTTATACATATCGGCAAGGACACGAGCATCCCGGCGCTGCGCAATCAACTGATGCTGGGCGATTTGATCTGGAAACGCTGAATATTGATCTAAATAAAAAGAACAGCCGATGGCAGGCTGTTCTTTTTACTAAATTTCAAAGTCTCAACGCAAATAAAACATGCAGTACATTGACACAAAACAAAAAATTGTGTACAATTACAACAAATAATATACAATAATACATTCGTTATACAATCTTTGGCCTGATTGTACCGTTATTGTCTTAAACGCCGGTCATAGGCGGAAGATTCACGTCAATTCGAGGAGGTTTGTCATGGAAGGCAAGAGAGTCGTTGTCACCGGAGGAAGCTCAGGTATCGGAAAAGCGTCTGTAGAAAAGTTCCTTAAAAATGGCTGCCGGGTTGTGGTTGCTAGCCGATCGGAGGCGAACGGAGATAGCCTGCTCGCTGAACTGGATACTTACGCGAAGGGCGGCAGACTGTTTTTCCTGTCGTGCGACGTCAGCCGGGAAGAGGACGTGCGCAAGTTGGTGGCGTTTGCGGATGAAAAGATCGGCGGCTGCGATTGGCTGATCAATGTTGCGGGGGTTTTCAAGGGCGGAATGGTGCATGAGCTCAGTGAAGAGGACTGGGACGCAAGCTTCGACCTCAACGTGAAAGCTGTGTTCTTTACCTCCAAGCATTTCTTACCGCAGATGATGAAACGCCATTATGGTTCCATCGTCAATGTCGCATCGGTCCACGGTTTGCTGGGGGCGTACAACGCACCGGCATATGACGCATCCAAAGGGGCTGTCGTCAATCTGACGCGGGCCATGGCGCTGGATTACGCCGCTTGTGGCATACGCATCAACGCCGTTTGTCCGGGCGCGACGGCAACGCCGATGTTTTTGGGCGGATCGACTCAGGAAGTCATTCAGGCTTTTGAAAAAGCTATCCCTGCCGGACGGATTGCGAAGCCGGAAGAGGTGGCCGAGGCGGTTGTGTTCATGGCGTCCGACAGCGCTTCGATGATCTATGGCACGGCGCTGGCGGTGGACGGCGGGATCACGGCAAACTGCGGGGAACCCAAGCAGGATAAACAGTTCGATTAGCCGGCAATAATAAGATAAATAAGCACAATGAGCTCAAAAGAGGTATGGGATGGGAGCGTTTCAGGAAATACAGCAAAGCCCTAAATTCAGAGGAAAAAATCTCTCGGATCAGGTACACGAATATATCAAAAGCATGATTCTTAAAAACGAGATCAAGCCCGATGAAAAAATACCGGAGGAGAGAATCGCGGCACAGCTGGGCGTCAGCAGGACGCCGATTCGGGAAGCGGTGCGTGTTTTGGCTGCTCAGGGGCTTGTTCGGATTTACCCAAACCGTTTTGCTGAAGTCGTTTCATTCTCTCAGAAGGAGATTGAAGACATCGGCTTCTTGCGGATCAATCTGGACGCCATAGCGGTCCAGTACGCGATACAGTATGGCAGCAACGCTGATTTCTTGCGGCTCAAGAGCATTGCGGATGAATGCAAAGCGGCGGCACTGGCTGGGGATGTGTATAATCGCATTAAGAAGGATTGTGACTTTCATATTGAGCTGACGCGTATTGGAAAGAATGAAACGCTGCTTCGAATGCAGCAGGATCTGTACCTCAAGATTCACCTGATTCAGGCGACAAAGTATCTGGATGTGGAAGACAGCCTGAAAAAGATAGAGCATCATGATTTGATCGTACAGTACTTGATGCAGCGTGACGTTGACAAAGTGCTGGACAGCCTGTATAAGCATCTCAGTTCTTTTTACAATATCAGCATCAAGGAATTCCGGCTCTGTCGGTTTGACCAGAACAGTTAAAGCAGGCAAGATTGTAAAGCGATGAAGGGAGCGGGGCAGCGATGAGTATACAGTTCGGCGTCTGTCAATGGAGCTTGCCGGGAAACGGCCTTTATGCTGTCCGTATGGCATCGGAGCTGGGGCTGGACGGTGTGCAGCTGGGTCTCGGTTACCATCGTACGGGCTTTTATATGGAGCAGAAGCGTATTCAGCAAGCTTTTCTGGAGGATGCCGCGAAGTATGGTATACAGTTCCCTTCTATTTGTCTGGTGAGTCTGGAGGAGCACAGCTTCATTCACAACGAGGGCAGTGAGGAATACCAGATTGCCTTTGAGACGCTGACCACAGGCGTGGAGACAGCCAGAGCGATGAACATCGGTCTGGTGATGATACCGAGCTTTTTCCGAAACGATATAAAGACCAAACAGGATGTGGAAATGACAGCGAAGGCGCTGCGCTATGTGTGTGAAATAGCGGGTGAACATGGCATCAGCGTGGCTCACGAGTCTACACTGGACGCAAAGACTCAGCTGGAGCTCATCGACATGGTGGGCATGCCCAACATTTCAGTTTTCTATGACAGCCAGAACTATCGTTTCTTTAAAAACCTGAACCAGCAGGAGATACTTAAGGACATCTATCCGCGCATGTGCCGCCAACTGCATGTGAAGGACGGCAGCAATGAGAAGGGGCTGGAGGGTCAGGTGCTGCTGGGCCGGGGGGATTCCGGCTTCTATGATACGATTGAGATACTGAAAGAAAACAAGTACAGCGGGTGGATGATACTCGAAAATTATTACTGGAAACTGCCGCTGCGCATTGAGAATGCTGATCAATATGCTATACTGCAAAAAGATATGCAGACACTAAAAAGCTGCCTTCCGGAGTATGCCAGATAACGATACTCAGTCAATAAAACAAAGTCTCTTTCGCTAAACACGAAGAGGCTTTTATTATGGAAATAATTGTATATTGTCGCGCAAATTCCAGATGCAGTTTTTTGCTTACATGTCTGCCCACTTACAACGAAGAGGATTGGTCTGTTGTGGGTTCGTGCATTACCGCCATTGCGTGCCTCGCGGGACGGCAGAACGCAAGCTGTATCGTCTTGCGCGGGCAGACTTCGGCGCAGCTGCCGCAGAGTATACATTCGGTGTGGAATATGGCTTGATTCTGCACCATGTCAGCTACGGGCAGGCTCATGGGGCAGCTTTTGGTGCACGCGCCGCAGCTGGTGCATTGGGACGCATCGCTGCGAAGCCGGAGCCGCGGCGTGCGCAGCTTTTCCGTCAGCAGGCTGCCCAGCACCATGAACGGAGCCATCCAGCACAGGCTGTGGCAGAACGAGCGCTTGCCCAGCGTCAGAGACAGCACTACGATCAGTATCACGACGGTGAAATAGATGACGTAATTGTATATGCTGGTGACGGAGATGCCGCCATCCGTCAGGAACAGCATATTCACCTGTTTGACGCCGCCTGCGGACACGAAGCCCAGCACGATGGCGGCCAGCCACGGCACCCATACGATGTATTTTACGATGTTCTGGCGGCGGCCTGTGGGTTTGCTGACGATGCTGGTGCAGGCATCCTGCAAACCGCCCGGCGCGCACACCCAGCCGCAATATGCCCGTCCGAACACCAGTGAGGAGACGAACATTCCCGCGAACACCATACCGCTGCCCGTCAGCACGCCCCCGAACCCGCCCAGTATCACGAGGTACGGCGACAGATAGTTCAGTACCACCGGAAACAGCAGCATCGCCGCCAGCAGAAGTATCTTTCTTGTTTTTTGTCTTTTCGATTTCATGGTTACTCCTTTTTCGGGCCGGTCTCGGTGCCGCCCAGCAGTCTTAAAGCTTCATCTGCCCATTTGAGGTACGCGTCGTAGACGTACTCGCCAAACAGCACGGTGATATAATAATTCAGATGGTCCGGGCTTTGTTCCGCGATTCCCGCGAGCTCCTCTCCGAACTGTGCCATCATGGCCCGCGGCTGCTGATAGCGCTGCCGGAACGCTTCGATGCGCTGGCGGTTGTACTGTGCGGGCAATCCTGCCCCGAAAAACAGCTTCACCAGTATCTCGTAGCGCGTGTGTTCCTTCTCCTCGGGCAATAGCAACCAGTCTGTCAGGCTCTCACGCCCTGCTTCGGTGATGGCGTATATGTACCGCTGGGGGCCTTTGGACACGTCTGCGCTCTGCTTGGTGATGAGCCCGTCCTTCTCCAGCTCCGCGAGCGTGGGGTATATCTGTGAGTATCCGACATTCCAGAAGTGGCTGACGGACACCTCGATGCGCTTCTTCATGTCGTAGCCGCTCATGCTTTCGTGGCTGAGCAGCCCTAAGATAATGTATCTGGTTGTGTTGACCTGCGCCATGCTTTGCACCTCTATATCAACTTGATATAGCAACTATATCATAATGATATAGCGAGGTCAAGCGGCAGTAATTAATTTTAGCTTCGGGACTGCACCCACCTTTTCAAAGATGAGCAGCAAGGGTAGAATAACGGTAAAGTGAGAAAGAGGTGGTTTGTGATGGGCGATGTGTCGAAGAATCCCAAGGTGGACGCGTTTATAGAAAACGAACAGAAATGGCGCTCGGAGTTTGAGGAGCTGCGGGAGATCGTCCTTGACTGCGATCTGACCGAAGGACTGAAATGGGGTGTACCCTGTTATACGGTCGATAGCAAAAATGTCGTCCTGATACACGGCTTTAAGGACTACTGCGCGATACTATTTGTGAAAGGCGCTTTGCTGAAAGATACCAAGGGTATTTTGATTCAGCAGACGGAAAACGTGCAGGCGGGTCGGCAGATCCGGTTTACCGGTGTTGAAGAAATAGCCGCAACGGAAGCAGCGCTGAAGGACTATATCCGGGAAGCGGTTGAGATTGAGAAGGCCGGCCTCGAGGTGGATTTCAAGAAGAACACGGAGTATACCATCCCCGAAGAGCTGCAAAGCAAATTCAGTGAAAACCCGGCTCTGAAAATGGCGTTCGAGGCTCTGACGCCGGGACGGCAGCGGGCGTATATGCTCCATTTCTCGCAGCCCAAGCAGGCCAAGACGCGGGAAGCGCGGGTGGAGAAATACGCGCCGCAGATACTGGCGGGGAAGGGACTGAACGATTAGGATACACTGACCGCTGGATAGGGTTTAGCCATCAATCTTTTTCAGATACTCTATCCAGTCACACTCGTCTTCAAGCGGTATATCCGGAGTGACACTATCATTCAAAATCTTGATCCCATCAATAGACAAGGTGTTGCTGCACAGAACCACGGCACAGGACAATTCATTCAATTGAAGAACGGACATTCCGACGTCCTTGCCGAAGCTCCTTTTTCCCAGAATCAACACATTGGGGAGCCGTTTCTTGAGTATAAGGGCCAGTGTTTCTGAAGCGCTGGCCGTTTCCCCGTCAATCAGCACGTATATCTGTTTAAAACTGATCCAGTGTGCCGTGCTTTCAAACTCGGTGAGGGCTTTTCCATCCCTGTTGTGGAGCGTTACCAGCTTGCAGGGGGGAGTCAGCATATCGGCAATTTTCATGGCGCTGTCCAGATTACCCCCTGTGTTTGCGCGCAGATCCAGCACTAGCCTCTTGCTTGGTGCATCGGATATCGCGCTCAGCGCATCGCCGAAATGGGCATAGGTGTTGTCGGCGAACTGCTCAATACGGATGCGGATGATGTCGTGTTCGATATGCTCTGACCAGACGTACTGATTAGCACTCATCGCCTGGTAATCAATATACTCCTCGTCGATCAGCATGAACGAATACTTGTCCTGCGGCTGAATGACCGCCTCAAACAGCGCTTTTACGTCATGTATGGAAGGATCACCGTCGACAGCGCTGAACGTCTGTATTGCCAGAGCGCCGGAATCCGTTAAGTAGTAATACGAGCCCTGAATGAATCCGGCAATCCGTGCGCGCGGAGGCGTTTTAAGCTTGTCAATTTCGCTCTGCAGCTCGGTAAAGCTGCTGTTTTCCGCGTCCGCTTCATTGAGCCGGTAAAAATACTGTTCCGCCTGCCGCCAATCTGACTGACCCAACCAGAAGCTGGTTAGACTTTCGAGAACATCAGCCTGCTCCGACGTGGTCTCCTCAAGCCGCTTGAGTATTCTGCCCGCATCGGTGAAGCTCCGCCAATGGGCAAGCTTCGCACCGAGATCAAGATACAAACGCAGCTCGTCTGGGTTATAGAAGAGGCCATCTTCCAACGCATAGAGGCTTTCCGAGAAGTGATAGATTTCGGCAAGGCAGTTTGACAGCGTTGCAAAATAGAAAGGTTCGCGCTTGTGAAAGGATATTGCACGGCGGGAGTAATCGACAGCTTCTGTATAGCGGCCGGACTTGACACAGTATATAGCGTAAAGGTGCAGCAGCTCATGGTCCTCCGGCTGCTCCGTCAGCAGTCTGTCAAGTATCTGCCCAACCTGGGGCAGCCCTGACGGATCGTCCGCATAGACAGCACCGAAGGACCACCAGAAGTCAAGCAGATATCGCAGGCGGGTGGCGTCTTCATCTTCCTCGTCTTCATCCCAGTCATAGATACTGTCCCATTCATTTTTCAGCGTATCGGCAAGCGACAACATATCGTCGTACTTACTCTTGGCAGCATAATCGCTGAACAGCAGGCTGATGACAGAAAGCATTATGTCGATATCTCCAGGCATCAGACGTATGGCGTGAATCAGCGAGTCTTTGGCACTCTCAAAATCGCCGGAAGCAACATGGAGCTTGACCAGAAAACAATAATGGCCGCAGTCACGCATCTTTTCGGGAACACGGCTGAGTAACTTGAACGCATTGTCGTAATCCTGCATACGGATATAGCACTCTGCCGCGTTGTAGAACGGCGCGCTGTCTGATTCGTCGAAGGCGAGTATTTTTTTGAAGTAGGGCAGGGCACGCTCGCTGTCCCCCAGCTGCATGTAACAGTAGCCGATCTGGTTTCTGTAAAGGCTGGAGCGGCTGTGCTTGTAAAGGCAGACGTGATAGTGGTGCAGGGCTTCCTGGTAGTCCTCAATAGATATCAGAAACGCGGCATATTGCTTGCGGATGCCAATACTCTTCTTTTTGCGCTGCAGCACGGTCTCGTATATCTTCCTGACCTGATCAAGATTTCCTGTGGCTTGGTAGTAGCTGATAGCCTGCCGGAAAACGAACAGGCTTTGAGACTCCATCATCGCCGTTTGCAGCATACGCTCTGCCCTGCCCGTCTGGCCGTCCCGAAGGTAGAGTATAAACAACTTATATGTATGAATGCCGCGGATTGCGGATACGGACTCCTGAATCGGGTCTTCGCCCATCATTGACAGTTCAATACGCCGGATACGGTCTAGACTGCATTTTTTGGCGTGACTGGTCGCAAGCCGCCACATGATTGCGGGAATGAGTTTAACAAGCAGATAAATTGCCAATAGAGCCAGCAGGGAGTATACCAAAACTTGAACAAATGCTGCACTGATAATGATGTCGTGTGACGGCATATGCGTATCCTTTCAGTAGAAGCTATTTATACTTTGAGAGACAAAAGATACTAGAAAAATACCATGTCTCATTTTGGTTTGTAAAGAAAAAACTATTCCTTCCATTATGGTTTACATATCTTTTAAGCCTCTACTGCAGTGATTCCATTATGGAATAGTTTAGGATAGAAAACAACAAAAACCTCTCGAAGGAGGTTTTCATAATACAGCAGAAGTTACCGTTTCCCGACCACGCCCTCGTAGTCGTACAGCTCATCCATGTCGGTGAGCTCGCAGACCATGAACGCGCGGATATACTCCTTGTCGCGTGTGATGGAGTGGATGTAGTATCCGTTTTTGAGATAGAACGCCACGGTGGAGCGCATCCGGCTGGCCGTGTGCAGCGTGATGGCACGCACGCCGAGGGAGACGCACTCACGGCGCACCTTCTCCAGCAGTAAACCGCCGATGCCGAGCGACTGATACTCCGGGTCTACCGCCAGGCGCGAGAGATACGCGATGCCGTCCTCAAGCACCTCAAAGCGCACCGCCCCGGCCACCTCACTGTCCACCTCGCAGAGGTACACATGCTTTTGGCGGATGTCCGAGAGTATGGCCGCGTCCGTCTCGTGCAGCGCAGCCACGCTGTCCTCGCGGCGTATCTCCTTCGCATAGTCCGTGAACGCCTTGCGCGTCACGCCTTTAACGGCGGCGACGTCCGTTTCGCCCGCCTTTTTAAAGACGATGCTTTCCATTACTTTTTATCCTGCATCAGCAGCGCCATCACGGCCTTTTGCGCGTGCAGACGGTTTTCCGCCTCGTCGAACACCACGCTGTTGGGTCCGTCGATGATCTGTGCCGTTACCTCTTCGCCGCGGTGCGCGGGCAGGCAGTGGAGGAAGATGTAATCCTTCTTGCACAGCGACATCAGCTCTGTGTTCACCTGATACGCCGTAAAATGCTTGTATTTATCCTGCGCGCCGGATTCCTGGCCCATGCTGGCCCATACGTCGGTGTAAACCGCATCAGCACCCTGTGCCGCTTCCTTCGGGTCGTGCGTGACAACCAGCTTTGCGCCGCTCTGGGACGCCGCTTCCTGCGCGGCAGCCAGCACTTCCGCATCCGGCTCGTAGCCCTCGGGGCAGGCCAGCGTCATGTCGAGGCCCAGCTTGCCGCAGCCCACCAGCAGCGAGTTGGCCACGTTGTTGCCGTCGCCGATGAATGCCATCTTGCCTTTGAAGCTGCCTTTGTGCTCGTAGTACGTCTGCAGGTCCGCGAGTATCTGGCAGGGATGCAGCAGGTCCGTCAGGCCGTTGATGACGGGAATCGTGCCGTATTTGGCGAGGTCTTCCACGTCGCTCTGCTTGAACGTGCGGATCATGATGCCGTCCACCATGCGCGAAAGCACCTGCGCCGTGTCGGAGATCGGCTCGCCGCGGCCCAACTGTATGTCGTTGCTGGAGAGGAACTGCGCCGTGCCGCCCAGCTGGTAGATGCCCGCCTCAAACGAAACGCGGGTGCGTGTGGAGCTCTTGGTGAATATCATCGCGAGTATCTTGCCTGCGAGCACAGGCGGACGCACGCCCTCTTTGAGCTGCTTTTTCAGCTTGACCGCGAGAGACAGCACCTGCAGTATCTCGTCGGGGGTGTAGTCGGACAGACGCAGCATATGCTTCTGCGAAAACTCCTTCTGCGGCTGGTAGTTCATCAAATCTATCATATCGATTGCCTCCTAAAGTGAAATCTAAGCTTTTAAGTATTCGTGCAGCGGTATGTGGTGCACGTTTATTTCCTTTGCGGTCATCACGGACAGCAGCGCACCCAAGGTGTCCATCGACGTGATGCACGGCACGTTGAACTCCATCGACGTGCGCCGCAGTATGAAACCGAGGCGGTCCAGCAGCTTGCCGCGCGTGGGCGTGTTGATGACCATCGAGATCTCGTGCTCCTTGATGGCGCGCACCGCGTCGTCGTGGGGGATGAGCTGGCAGTCTATGCCGCCCGCCGCAAACGTCGCGTGCGTGCCTTCGGTGGCGGCGACGGTGAAGCCCATGCTTATCATCTGCCGCGCGAATACAAGTGATTCCTCCTTGTCGCGGTCGGTGATGGAAAAGAGTATCGGCTTATCCGGGCGCGGCGTGTGCATGCCGGACGCGACGAACGCTTTCTTCAGCGCCGCAAGGAACGTGATATCCGTGCCCATCACCTCGCCGGTGGATTTCATCTCCGGCCCGAGGAAGATATCGACGGTGGTCAGCTTGGAGAACGAGAACACCGGCGCTTTGACCGTGATCAGTTTGCTCTCCGGATGAAGCCCGGGAGCCATGCCCATGCTGCTCAACGTTTCGCCCATCATGATGCGCGTGGCCGCGGCCACCATGGGTACTCCGGTGATCTTGGACAGCACCGGCACGGTGCGGCTGGCGCGCGGGTTGACCTCCAGCACATATACCCTGTTCTCCTTATCGATCACAAACTGTATGTTGTAAAGCCCTTTAATGCCGAGTTCCACGCCGATGCGCTGAGCGTAGTCCACAATGGTGCGCTTTACGTGCACCGGCATGTTCTGCGGCGGATACACCGCGAAGCTGTCGCCCGAATGCACGCCTGCCCGTTCGATATGCTCCATCACGCCCACGATCATGGCGCTGGTGCCGTCGCAGATGCCATCGATCTCCGCTTCTTTGCCCATGATGTATTTGTCGATGAGCACGGGGTGCTCCGGCGATATCCTCGCCGCCATCGTCATGTACTCCGTTAACTCCTGCGTGTTGTACACGATCTCCATCGCGCGGCCGCCCAGCACGTAGGAGGGGCGCACCAGCACAGGGAAGCCGATCCTCTCGGCGATCTCCTTCGCACTCTCCAGCGAGAACGCCGTGGCACCTGCGGGCAGCAGAATGTCCAGCTTCTCCAGAACTTTTAGGAAGCGCTCACGGTCCTCGGCGCGGTCGATACCGTCCACTGAGGTGCCGAGTATGTTCACGCCCACCTTGGCGAGAGGCGCGGCGAGGTTGATAGCGGTCTGTCCGCCGAACTGCACGACCACACCTTCCGGCTTCTCACGCTGTATGACATCCAGCACGCATTCCCTTGTGAGCGGCTCGAAGTACAGCTTGTCGGAGGTGTCGAAGTCAGTGGACACCGTCTCGGGGTTGGAGTTGATAATGATGCTCTCATACCCCAGCTTTTTCAGCGCCAGCACCGAATGCACGCTGCAGTAGTCGAACTCAATGCCTTGCCCGATGCGGATGGGGCCAGAGCCCAGCACGACCACCTTCTTGCGGCCACTGTCGCGCGACTCGTCCGCGTCGTCATAGCAGGAGTAATAGTACGGCGTCTTGGCCTCGAACTCGCCCGCGCAGGTGTCCACCATCTTGTAGGTGGGCAGTATGCCAAAAGCCATGCGCAGCGCCTTGATGGCGGCTTCCTGCGTACCGATGAGGTTGGCGATGTAGCTGTCGCCAAAGCCATAGCGCTTGCAACGTTTCAGCAGCGCCATCGGCATGGTATCAATCGTGTGCTTCTTCAGCTCCTTGCCCAGTCGTACGATGTTTTGCAGCTTGCCGATGAAGAACTTGTCGATGCGCGTAATGCCGAATATCTCATCCACTGTCCAGCCGCGTTCCAGTGCTTCGGATACGACGAATATGCGCTCGTCATCCGGGTTCTTCATCGAGTTTTCGATCTGCGCGTCCGTCCACGCCGCGATGGTTTTCATGCCGAGCTGATAGTCCAGCTTCACGTCCAGACTGTCGATCGCCTTTAGCAGCGATTCTTCGAGGTTGCGGCCGATAGCCATCACCTCGCCGGTGGCTTTCATCTGCGTACCCAGTGTCCGGGTGGCAGTCACGAACTTGTCGAACGGCCAGCGCGGAACCTTGGTGACCACATAGTCCAGCGCCGGTTCAAAGCATGCGCACGTTTCGCCGGTGATGGGGTTGGTGATTTCGTCCAGCCCGTAGCCCACGGCGATCTTCGCAGCGGCGCGGGCGATGGGGTAGCCCGTCGCTTTAGACGCCAGCGCCGAAGAGCGGCTGACGCGGGGGTTCACCTCAATCACCACGTAATCGAAGTTATCCGGGTTGAGCGCGTACTGCACGTTGCAGCCGCCCTCGATGCCGAGCGCGCGTATGATTCGGATGGATGCGCTGCGCAGCATCTGGTATTCCTTGTCCGCCAGCGTCTGAGACGGCGCGACCACGATACTGTCGCCCGTGTGGATGCCGACGGGGTCGAAGTTCTCCATGTTGCACACCACGATACAGTTATCCTTGGCGTCGCGCATCACCTCGTACTCGATCTCTTTATATCCAGCAACGCTCTGCTCCAGCAGCACCTGCCCGATCATCGAGAACGACAGGCCTTGCGCCGTGATGTTCTTCAGTTGTTCCATGTTCTGTGCGATACCGCCGCCCGTGCCGCCCAGCGTATAGGCGGGTCGGATGATGACGGGAAAGCCGACTTCGTCCGCGAACGCCGTCGCTTCCTCAATAGATACGGCGATGGCGCTGCGGGCGACCTTCTCGCCGATGCGCTCCATCGTTTCCTTGAACAGCTCACGGTCTTCCGCTTTCTTGATGGACGCCAGCGACGTGCCCAGCAGCTCGATATTGAGCTCATCCAGTATGCCGCTTTCGTCCAGCTCCACCGCCATGTTGAGGCCGGTCTGGCCGCCCAGCGTGGCGATGATGCCCTGCGGGCGCTCGCTGCGCAATATGGCAGATATCGTATCCAAGGTGATGGGTTCGATGTACACCCGGTCGGCCATCTCCGCGTCCGTCATGATGGTGGCCGGGTTTGAGTTGATCAGCACCACCTCGTAGCCTTCCTCGCGGAGCGCTTTGCAGGCCTGCGTGCCCGAGTAGTCGAACTCTGCCGCCTGCCCGATGACGATGGGTCCTGAGCCGATCACCATGATCTTTTTCAAGTCTTCCCGCTTGGGCATTCTGGATACCTCCTGGGTATTGGTTTGGTGCTGACCTTTGAAGGCCTAAGACCTTGGAGGCTCTGCCTCCGAACCAGCACCCCAAAAAGCTTCGCTTTTCGGGGGCCCCGCACCACTGCTTAAGGGGCGCACCCCCTAAGAATTCCATTTATGAAATGCCATTATTCATGGCATTTTCGCTTATCAGCAGTAGCTGCATATGAGGAATGATATATTAGTTTATCTTTTGCTTCTTTTCTTTAAGAAAAGAAGCGGAGGTGCGGGGGCAGCGCCCCTGCGGCCTTTATCCCAAAAGCTCTTTCAGCTTTGCAATCAAAGCGTCTATGTGAGATTTCTGTATGACGTACGGGGGAACGAAGCGCAGCACGTTCTGACCGGCGGTCGCCGTCACGAACCCGGCTTCCAGCAGCGCCTTTTTAACGTCCAGTGCGGAGACGGAAGCGTCGAGATCGACGCCCAGCATCAGGCCGCGCCCGCGGACATCGACGATGGCGGGGCAGGACGCCTGCAGCGCCTTGAGCTGCTCCATGAAATACGCGCCTGTTTCAGCCACATGCGAGAGGATATCCGTATCCACCAGCTTGCACGTGACGTAATACGCCGCCGCGCAGGCTGTGCGGTTGCCACCGAACGTCGAACCGTGGTCGCTTGGTGCAAATGCCTTGGCCGCTGCGCCGCGCGCGAGGAACGCACCGACGGGGAACCCGTTGCCCAGCGACTTCGCCAGCACCACGATGTCAGGTGTCGCGCCCAGCGCGGGGGAGGCGAGTAGCGCGCCCGTGCGCCCCATGCCCGTCTGTATCTCGTCCGCGATCATGAGAGCGCCATGTTTGTCGCACAGGCGGCGGATGGCCTGAAAGTATTCCGGTGTGACGGGGATGATACCGCCCTCGCCGAGTATGGGTTCCACCAGCACCGCCGCGGTGTTGTCTGAAACGGCGGCTTCCAGCGCGGCGATGTCATTCACCGGTACATAGGTGAACTTGTCGATGAGCGGCTGGAACGCCTCGTGGAACCGCGCCTGCCCGGTGGCCGCCAGCGTTGCCAGTGTGCGCCCGTGGAAGCTGCCCTGCATCGTGATAACCTCGGTGCGCGGCTTGCCTTGGCCGAAGTGATACTTGCGCGCCAGCTTGAGCGCGCCCTCCATCGCCTCCGCGCCGCTGTTGGCGAGGAATACATTGTCGTAACCCGTGGCGGTGCACAGCTTCTCGGCCAGCTTCGCCTGCGTCTCGTTGTAAAAGTAATTGGATGTGTGCATCAGACTGTTCACCACATCGGTGACCGCCTGCTTGAAACCATCGTCCGAATACCCAAGGCAGTTGGTCGCGATGCCCGACAGAAAGTCGGTATACTTCTTGCCGGTGCTGTCGAACAGGGTCACGTCTTCGCCGCGCACGAACTCCACCGGCAGCCGTTTGCCGAACACGGGGGAGAAGTACTGTTCATCCAGTTTTGCGATTTCGTCTATCGTCATGGTTTTACTCCCTGACCATCGTCCCGATACCGGTGTCGGTGAATATCTCGAGCAGTATCGGGTGGGGGATGGTGCCGTTCAGTATATGGGTGCGTTTCACGCCGCTGCGGATGGCCTTGATGCAGCCGTCCACCTTGGGCAGCATGCCGCCGGAGATCACGCCGTTGTTGATATACTTGTATATCTCGTCGATGGAGATTTCGTAAATCAGCGTATCGGGATCGTCCGGAACGCTGCGGATGCCGTCGATGTCCGTGAGGAACATCAGTTTCTCGGCGGCCAGCGCCGCGGCGATATCGCCTGCCACGGTGTCTGCGTTGATGTTGAAGCTTTCGCCGTCCTCGCCCACGCCGATGGGTGCAATGACCGGAATGTACTCGTCCTGCGCCAGCGTGTTGAGCAGCTTGGTGTTGATGCCGGTGATCTTGCCCACGCGGCCGTAGTCGAAGCCGTCATCGCCCAGCAGCTTCTCCGCCTGAATCAGCATGGCATCCTTGCCGCACAGGCCGATGGCCTTCGCGCCCGCCACGCCCAGCTGCGAGACGATATCCTTGTTGATCTTGCCGGAAAGCACCATCTGTACGATCTCCATCGTGGCCGGGTCGGTCACACGCAGGCCGTTATGGAACCGCGGTTCAATCTCGTACTTCTTCAGCAGCGCGTTGATGTCGCCGCCGCCGCCGTGCACCACGATGGGGTTCACGCCCACGTATTTCAGCAGTGTGATGTCCTGCATGATCTTCTGGGACAGCTCCTCGGAGAGCATGGCGGCCCCGCCGTATTTGATGACCACCGTCTTGCCGGATAGCCTCCGGATATACGGCAACGCCTCGATCAGTATATTGGCTTTTTCAAAGTATTTATCCATGTTACAAGTACCATCCTGTGTTGTTTAGTCCTGCTGTCTCTTCGAACCCGCAGACGAGGTTCATGTTCTGTACCGCCTGGCCCGCCGCACCCTTGATGAGGTTGTCGAGGCAGGAAACCACGATGAGGCGGTTCACCCGCTTGTCAAGCACGAAGCCGACCAGGCAGTTGTTGGAGCCGTTCACGTGCTTGAGCTCCGGCAGCCTGCCGCCTGTCACCTGCACGAACGGTTCATCTTTATACATTGCGTATGCAGCCGCGATATCCGCCTCCGTTACACCCGCTGTGGGCGTTAAGTAGATGGTGGACAGTATGCCGCGCTTGACGGGCAGCAGGTGGGGTGTAAACGACACCGCAACCTCCGTGCCTGCCGCGAGACCAAGCTCCTGCTCAATCTCCGATGTGTGCCGGTGGGTGGCCACGCCATAGGCTTTGAGCGACTCATCCACCTCACAGAAGCTGTTGGCCAGTTTCTCGCTGCGGCCCGCGCCCGTCACGCCCGACTTCGCATCGATGATGATGCCGCCTGACTCAATGATGCCCGCTTTGAGCAGCGGGTACACCGCGAGTATCGAACAGGTGGTGTAGCAGCCCGGATTGCCGATGAGGCGCGCCTTTTTAATGCGTTCACGGTACAGCTCCGGCATACCGTATACGCTTTCCGCCAGCAGCTCAGGCGCGGCGTGCTTCACCTTATACCAGCTCTCATACACGGAAATATCGTTGTATCGGAAGTCGCCAGACAGGTCGATGACCTTGACGCCTCGTGCCAGCAGCTGCGCCGCCGTTTCGGCGGACGCGCCGTGCGGCAGGCAGGTGAACACGATGTCACTGTCCTTCGCGACTGCGTCGTAATCCAGCTCTTCCAGTGAATAATCGCTGGAGAAGAAGCTGGGGTATAGATCACTCATTTTCTGACCTGCGAAGCTTTTGGATATGGCATGCATCACAGTCACCTGCTGGTGAGCGGTGAGCAGCCGCATCAGCTCCGCGCCGGCATATCCCGTGGCGCCGACCACGCTTGCTTTGACCACTTGGATGGCCTCCTGTTTTATAATATTAATAATTATACATAAAAATGAATAAAAATGCAATACCCTTTATCCAGTTGCATTTTAGAAAAAAATATATATAAAAAAGATAAAATAAATACAACAAAACGCTAAAGTTTATGTTTTCTTAAACCGATATATATAACGAATAGGTCTGCTTATATTTGAGGGGCCTTTTGAAAACAGAATAATTATCTGTCCGATAATAGCAAAACTGCTGAAAAGCAGTGACGCAAAGCCAAGGGTCTAAGGTCAGTTGACTATGACAGCCGGTTGCCGAAGAAGATACTTTTTCAGATGTCTTTTTCATTTGGCAATGGCCTTTGTGGAAAAGGCATTTTTAATGCCTGAACCGCGAAGAGCTGTCAGTCCGTCGTCTGACCCTCGAAATGAATTGGGTTTTGGGAGCAGGACGCTCATCCGGAGGCAGCAAATGAAAAAGTCTAAGTTCAGGGTTTTATACGTAATACTGGCGGCCGCGCTGATGGTCAGCGCAGCGATGGTGGCTGTCGGCGTTTCAAATTCACGTATCGCCGAAGCGGCAGCCGCCGCGACGCAGACGCCCGCCCAACAGACAAGCGAAGCGAGTCCGACGGCAGACCCGACGCCGGAACTCACACCCGAGATGACTCCGGATATCACACAGACACCTCAACCGACAGATCAGCCCATAAACGCAGAGATTTCCATTTATGCTGTTGCGGTGGCTGACAAAAAGAAAGCATCCGAAAATGGCGGAGCTGTCGATGGGTCTGTGACGGAAGCGGAGACCGCGGGGGAAACGGTCGTCGCACCGGAAGCGGCAGACAGAGAGATTACTCCCGTTACGGAAGCCCCGATCGTCGTTTCAGACAACCCTGAAGAGGCAGCGGAGCCGGGCGTCTATCAAGTAGAAAATACGCGCTTTGGCATCGACAGCACAGGCGGCAGCGCCCGGGCCACGACGGACGGCATCAACGAGGCACTGGTATGGGCGAAGGCTCAAGGGTATACAACGGTCAAGTTCGACAAAGGCACATACATGGTTCAGTGCAACTGGCGTAACCGGTACATCGCCCCGACTGACGGTATACTGGTACCCTCGGGACTTACGCTGGACCTCGGCGGCTCCACATTCAAAATGGAACCCAACAGCTATCCCGAATATACGATATTCGGGATCGTGAATGCCAACGACGTCACGATCAAGAACGGTACGCTCATCGGAGATCTAGACAACCATGTTTTCGCTCCGAGCAGCACATCTCCCACGCATGAATTCGGCTTCGGTGTCTGCATTTCGGCCAGCCGCAACGTGGTCATCCGGGACCTTAAGATCAGCAAGACGACCGGTGACGGCATCATCGTGGAAGGGTCTTACTCGACGCTGGCCGACGGCGGCAGCGTGTCCACGAAGGTGCGGCTGCTGGACAACGAAATATTCAATTGCCGTCGGCAGGGTATCAGCGTCATCGGCATGCGCGACAGTGAAATCGCCGGCAACGAGATATACGGCATCAAAGGTGCCGACCCGCAGTACGGCATCGACATTGAGAAGGAGCTGGACTACATTGTGGACAAGCTCAAGATACATGATAATGTGATTTACGACTGCTCAGGCGGCGCGATCAGCTGCCACAGCGGCACTGACTACGAGGTTTACAACAACGTGTGCAGCGGCAACGTGCTGACGGTATATTCGACCAACATCAAGCTTTATAGCAACACCATCAAAAACAGTTTCATTCAGGTGATGCGCGGTTCCTCCAACATTACAGTGGAGAACAACATCATGGAAGGCAACAGCTGGGTACAGATCGACTGAAACAGACAGACGGAACAGGTATCACTGCCTCCTGCGGAGAACGTCCCGCGTGGGAGGCTTTTTTTTGCGCCGAATACATAAACATACCGTATGGTATAAAAAACTGCCGCCTGACTGGCAGCAGTTAATTTATCGTTGTATGACGACAGCTGATCTACGCGCTGGGGTTCACAGGAGCGGGGCGGCGCAGAAACCGCCGGACGAGTGTACGAAACCCTTTGTGTGCGGGCCACAGTCCCGCGAAGGCGATCACCACGGATACCGCCGCGCAGATCATGGCCTTTTCCGCCAGTGCCAGCCACCCGGTGCCCAGCCCAATACGGTTCAGCAAAAAGCTGCCTGCGAAATAAGAGGCGGCGCACAGCCCCGTCACAACTGCCAGTTCCCCGTAAATCGTCATTCGGCGGCTAAATACACTGCGGTAAACCAGGCGGAAGTTACCCGGCTGCAGAACGAAGTAGGACGCAGCTACGGTGCCCGCCAGCACGCCCGTGATACCGAACGGGATAGCCAGCGCCACAGATATCACCAGATTGACAGCCGCCTGCGCGATGGTGAACTTTTTTGACTCGGCATACAGCCCGCGGGCATCGCGTGCGGCGTATATCACCGGCATAAACAAATAGTCTGCCAGCACCAAACCGAACATGACGAGAGGCAGGGGGGGGATTTGATATTCTCCGCCGATCCACAGTTCCACAAACGGGTTGGCCAGCAGCAGAAAGACGGGTATCATCGTGCAGATACAGAAGAAAGAAAAAGCAAGCAGCTGCTTGAACGCCGAATAGCTGTCCTCATCACCGCGGGTGATCTTGAGCGCCAACGTGGCGCGCATGCCTTCAATGATGCGGTAAATCACCGTGTTGGGATAGGAGATCAGCGTCGCAAACGCGCTGTAAATCGTTACATTCTTCAGGGCGCTGAGCAGCGACAATACCACATTATCGGTATTGCTGGTGACGATGGAGGACACCTGATGTACGTAAACGGCTTTGGTCATGCGGGAAGCCACAAACTCAGGCACGGCGGTCAGGCTGAAGGAGGGGCCGTACAGCTTTCGTATCAGCCGCAGGTATACCATCTTGGACAGTGCAAGGAAAACGAGGTTGACGCAGAGTATCAGCGGGAGAGGCAGCGGCGTGAAGCGAATCAGCAGTATCTCCGCGACCAGCGTCAGTATGTCCTTTGCGCCTTCCACGGTGACCACGATATATTTCTTTTCTTTGAGTTCAATGAGGCAGCGCTCCGGCAGTGTATAGAAGAACGGCGCGCTGATGCGTATGCCGATGGCCGCAAGTATCAGCAGCGTGTCCCAATACTGGACGCCCTGCCTGAGCAGCAGTGCCGAGTAGACGGGAATGACAGCGACTGCGACAAGCAGCATTTTGCCGGTGACACGCAGCATGCTCCTTTGCAGTCCGGTGAAAAGAGCGGATATTTTGGGGAAGTCGCCGCCGCTGAACGGCGCGTACATATGGTATTGGTAGGCGGCGGACATGCCGGTCTGGAACAGTATCAAGTAGGCGCTCATTTGCAGCGCCGCCTGCACGACGCCGTTGACGTTGTCGCCGTACGTGCCCAGCAGCACGCTCAGACGGTAAAAGCTTAAGATTCCCTGTATCAGCGCTATAAATATGACTGAGGATGCGGTTTTCACACCCATCTTTGTTTTGCTCAATTGTTCCTCCGACCTAATGCTGCTGCGGGGCCGTATCTCCGGCTTGTCCGTCCCCGGGCTGCGCCAGGCTCTTTATCACCTGCTCGTAGATGCGGCAGGTTTCGGCTTTGGCGTTTTCAAGCAGAAAAGGCTTCACCATATCCAGTGCCTTGCGCGACATCGCGTCGCGGAGCTGCGCAGAGCGGTACAGCGAAAGCAGGCGGTCCGCCATTGCGCGGGCATCGCAGGCGTCCACAAGAAAGCCGTTTTCGCCGTCGGTGATGACATCGGCATGGCCTCTGATTCTGGTGGCCACAACGGGCAGGCCAGTAGCCAGCGCTTCCACAAGGTTGATGCCAAGGCCCTCGCGCACCGAGGAGGACACAGCGACATCCGCGGCGCTCAGCAGCAGATCCATATCCGTCCGGTATCCCATCAGCCAGACGTTGTCCGTGACTCCCAGTGAAACAGCTGCCAGCTCCAGCTCACTCCACATCGGCCCCCTCCCCGGCAGCAGCAGCAATACTTGGGGGACAGATTCCTTTAGCAGCTTCACAGCCTCCAGCAGCATCAGCTGGTTTTTATCCCGGCTGTATTCCCCGGCGAAAATCAGCACAAAAGCATCCGGGCTGGTGCCGGTAATGTTGCGGCCCGACTGCTTGTTCTCCGGAGTCTGCGGCAAAAAACGGGAGTTATCCACGCCGACACCCGGTACCTTGTATATGCCTCTTTGGGGGGCAAAGCCGTAGCTCTTGGCTGCGCCTAAGTCTTCCTCATTGATTGTGATTAAGACGTCCGTGTATCGGCAAAGCCATTTCTCGGCCACGCGGAACAGCGTGCCGGACAAGCGCGGTGCGCCATGATAAAAATGAAAGCCGTGAGCGGTGTAGATCACGACTGTGCCTTTTTTGCGTGCTTTTCTGGCAGCCAGCCGTGTGAGTACGCTCACGACCGGCGTGTGGCAGTGTATGATGTCGTATGAGTTGTTATCGATGATCTTTTTTAAAGCCCGGTAGCATTGCAGGTTTTTCAGCTTGAAAGGGCTGCGCTCAAACGCTATTTCGCAATGGCGGTCGATACAGGACGGTGGACTGCCTGAGCCGCATGCGGCATGGACCTCAAAGCCTTTATCCTTGAAATACTGCATGTAGGGGACGTGAAAGTTTATCAGGTGTCCCATGATTGATGCGGTAAAAAGAACTTTCATTATCTATGCCTCCGGCGCGGATATGGCAGGCCGCCCGCATGGTTTGCGTGATGCGTTCATGCCTGCATCCTGTTGGACTCGTATGCCTTTTTTTCGGGAGGCGGGCTGAGCGTAACGACGGGGTTCTTTTTTTTGAGCTGTTTTTTGCGGTACTCTGAGAAATCCTCCAGCGGTACGTCGCCTTCAGGCAGCACATCCTTATGTGACAGAATGACGCCGAAAGTTTTGAAGAATATCTTCACGTCCAGCACAAAGGAGATGTTGTCCGCGTATTCCACGTCCAGCGCAAAGCGTTCATCCCAGTTCAGATTGGCACGTCCGTTGATCTGGGACAGGCCGGATAAACCCGGACGGACGTTAAACCGTCTCCGCTCGGTCTCTGAGAACCATTCGTAATAGCTGAGCAGCAACGGCCGGGGGCCGATAAAGCTCATCTTGCCGGTCAGTATGCTGACGAACTGAGGTATCTCGTCGAGGCTCAGCAGGCGGATGATCTTGCCCACGCCGGTCAGCGTGGAAGCCGTGGCCCAGATGTTTTCACCGGACAGCTCGCGCTTCATCGTTCTGAACTTGACGATACTGAACACCTCGCCGTATCTGCCGTTGCGCTCCTGCCTGAACAGTACGCTTCCGCGAAAGTCATCCAGCTTGATCGCCAATATGCAAACAAGCGCGATGGGGCTGAGTATGATCAGAGCCGCAATCGAGAGAGCGATATCAAAGACACGTTTTACGATCCGTTCGTAGAAACCGGCCTTATAATGATTTTTCTGTTCCATTTACGTATCTCCTTCCTCTCCCTTGAGCAGGGTATATACTGATACATCGGCATTTTTACCACTTTTCTTAATACGTGAATAAAAAATGGCATCGCGGGAGAAGCCGGCCATTTCGGCAGCGGCTATCGTCAGCGCATCTTCCGTCAGGCAATGGACGGCCACATGCTCCATTCGCAGATGCAAGAACGCGTTGGATGCCAGCAATGAGAGCGTATTGGCCTTATCCTTGGAATCCGCCAGCGCCGCCCAGACGTTGACACGGCCGTTCCGGTAGTCGATATCCTGATAGGCGCAAATGCCGATCACCTCTGACGACTGCCGGTCCACCACGGAGAAGAAAAAATCGTTCCTTCTGTTGGCGGCAGCGGCGAGCCAGCCCGCGAAATCCATATCCAACGCCTTTTGGGGAAAGCCCATCAGGCTTTCTGCAATACCCGGCAGCCTTAAGATGGCGAGAATGATGAAGGCGTCTGCCGGTTCTATGGCGCGCAGTTCAAGTATTTCATTTAAGAGCAGCATTGCCGGCACCTGCCTTCTGTAAATAATCCGAGCGGTTGACGGACCAGGATATCAGATCGATTCGGGAACCGTTCCGGTAGACGGCCTTGCGCAGCACGCCTTCATATTGGAAGCCAGCCTTCTCCAGCACCCTTTGGGACGCTATATTGCCGCCCAGATGATAAGCGGAAATGCATTCCAGCCCTTTTTCAAGGAACAGATAAGCGAGTACGGCGCGCACGGCATCGGCTGCGTAACCGTGGCCCTGATGTTCTGGCAGCACCTTATAGCCGACTTCGCCGGTGCCGTTGTCCAAATCAATCTTGGCGATGACAAGGCTGCCGACGGCTTGCCCGCCGTTTTCAATGATAAAGCGTTCCGCGTTTTCGTGTGGGTGAACGGTCTCAAACCATTCGTTTTGCTGCCTCGATGATACGGGGAAACCGAAATCAACGACGGACAACGCTATCTGCGGGTCGTTGATCAGATTTCTCAGAAACTCCATATCCCTGTGTTCGATGCGGCGCAATGTGACAGCTCCGTATTGTATCATAATAAATCCTCCGCCGCCTCAGGCCCGGTATTCCGGAAAAAAGCCGGGTCTTTCAGGGCTTGCAGACGTCTCGTTTCGCAGCTGCAGAAGCCGGTCATATTGTTCCCGGTCCAATATCTTGCGGCCTGCATGGAACCGCGTATCGGCAAACCGGTTGAAGTTGCTCTTGAACTGGTAGATATTATCCTCTGCGGAGCCAAGGCCGCCGCCCAGATGGAACTCCCGTATACCGTTTTCACAGCCCCACATCGCTTCTGTATATATGAGCAGCGGGACGGGGGACAGGTGCTGATACTCACGCTTTGAGGCCTGCAGATGGCTGTGCATCCTGCCGTTGCCGTACAGCACCAGCTCCATAGCGGCCATCTCGCCGCAGCAGACTGTATAGAATATCTCGGCATTATTCGGCATTTCATGGCGGACGCATTCAAAGAAATCACGATCGAAGAAGTAATAAGGCTGCGCCTCATTGCGTGCCATCGTGACGTTATACAGCTCGGTGAACTGCGCGAATATTTCAGGTGAGCTGCTGTGGCTGACCTCAAGACAGTCGCGCCGCGCCTTTCTGATACGGTTGTGTGTGTGCGGTCTGATGTTGCCGTCGATGACGTCCGGGGATGACAAATCGAGAAAAATCGTTTTGCCCATTTCGATGATCTCATACATTGGGGAGAGACCTTTATAGTTTCTCAGCAGCGGGTGGAAGCGGACAAAGTCGCTGACGATGCCGCTGGCCCGGCAGTACTCGCTGTACGCCGCGTCCAACTTGGCGACAGCATCCTCAGAGCGGTCGCCTTCAAGCAGGAAGCCGCCGTATCCATATGGCGTGGACAGATCGAAATACGTATCGCCGGGTATGATTCCCGTAAAGGGAGGAGCGGCGGCGATATCTCGCTTCATCACCACACTGATGGCGCGGGTGTCAGGGGTCTCGTAAAAGAAAAGCAAAGGCTCACCATCTCCGTGCAGACGGAAGGCCTTTGTGTATTGCGGCAGATAATAGACGTCGTGATTCTCAAATTCTCTGACTGTGCTGAGCCACTGCTCCTCATCGCCCAGTCCCAGGACCTTCAGCATATAATGCCTCCAATGACAATGCGTATAAAACCTATATCGAATCATTTTGTGCCGGCTTAATACCCGGCAAGCGCGTTTTTACCACTCTGTCTTCAGCCGCGCGCCTGGACCCAGCGTGTTGCCGAGAAGATCTATGTTGCTGGCTTCGGGATAGACAGCCAGCAACCCAGCTTCGATCAGGTTGCCTTGTATTTTCACGTTGCTGGATTTAACGGCCAGTATGCTGCCCCGGCAGGCGTTGTTGTACGCCTGATAGTTGGACCCGCTGTGGCAGCTGATTGCGCCGCCCGCACACCCCGCGATCACGTTGTGGTGGATCTCGAGGTTATCCACGAGATAGTCCATCTCCGTTTCCACATCGATGCCGAATTGCGGGTTCGTTCCCTTGATGAAGCTGATGCGGTTGTGGGCGATCTCGCTGTCCACCGCACCGATCACGCTGATGCCCTGCCTGCGGCAATCGGAAATGTTGCAGCCCAGTATCCGGACGCGGGATGATACGATGCCCCCCTCGGCCACCGGCTTGTAGGAACCCTCCAGTATGATGCCATCGCCCGTCATGCCGTGTATGGTGACGCCTTGTATCAGTACGTTGCTGCTGGCGGATACGCAGATGCCGAAGCCGAACTCGTGCGTGGGGGAGTGGCGGCTGGACCCGTAGACGTGTCGGTCCTTGTCGCCGACAAGCGTGCCGCCCAGTATCGTGACGTCGCTCTGGCCCACGATACCGAATATAGAGTATTCGGGATAACTGTTGGGTTCGATCATGAATTCGGAATCACCCAGATCCAGCGTGAGCCCGGAGGGCACCAGTATGCCGTCCGTAGGTGCTTTGAAACGGTTTTGCCAGACGCACTGTATCAGGTACGTGCCCTTCTCGAAGCGGATGAAGCTTATATCCTGTTCTTTAGCCCAGCGCAGTGCGGCGTTGATGCCGTCCGTGGTGGCGCGAGCGTTGTCGCCGCTGCTGTCGATGCCGAAGCGTGTGTTCTCCACCGTATACCATTTGGCGCCGTCCGGTTCCGTAAAACCCTGAACCCACCCGGCGCTATGCGTGTTCAGGAATTCCAGAGCGTTCAAATAACCCGCCAGCGAGTGGCAAAAGACGGTGAGCGCCATGACTAGCAAGGCGCACATGCCAAGAAGTATATTTTTTCTGTTGATGTATTCACTTTTCAATGCCTTAATGCAGGTGCGGATGGCTTTCATCAATTACTAGATAACCCGATTCAGCCGCTTTGAAAACAGAAACCGTCTGAAATAGCGGTAATAGTTTACAGGAGAGAGAGCCTGCCGCATTATCGGCAGCTTTAAAGCCTGACCCGGTGAGATGCGCTTTTGAGCGATCGACTTGACGGCGAGGACAAAGAAATGCTGCACAACCTCATTTTTAAAGAAGCGCTGATTAAAGACTTTATGGCTCCCGTTGCCGTCAAGCAGGCGCTGTGCCCAGTTTTCCGTTTCCGCGAGCGTGACTTGAGGCAATACCGAATCGGTACAGAAGGCATAGTGTACGGCCATTTCGTGCTGATCGGGTACGATCTTCATCCAGTCGAGCATCCGGCGGCGTACTCTGTTTGCGCTTTCAATCTGCTTATCTCTGGTAAGCGTGGATATCTGTGTGGGATGCACGCGGTAATGGATCAGCACCTTTGGATATTCATGAATTGTGGCCGACGATATGCATCTGGACCACAGCTCGTAATCCTCCGCCGCTTTGAAATCCGTACCCGTATCGTAGCGAAGATGGTGCTTCTCAACAAAAGAAGCCCTCAGCATGACGGTCGGATTAACGATCGGGCAGCCGAAGAATAAATTAACCTTCACAAGGTCGGATTGCTTAAAACCGGGCGCAAAAATGCCCTCTCTGTTACCGATCAATTTAGCCTGGGCATACAAAACGTCGACATCGGGGTGCTTTTGCATATATCCCACCTGTTCTTCAAGCCTTGTGGGCAGGCAGATATCGTCGGAGTCCATCCGGGCAATGTATTTTCCCTGAGCCAGTTCCAACCCGCGGTTTGCCGTATAGGATACATGATGGTTGATGTCGTTTCGCAGCAGCTTAATTCTGGGGTCAGCGTAGGAATTGATAATCTCAACATCGTTTTCTGTTGAGGCGTCGTCTATTATAATGAATTCAAAGTTCCCGAAGGTCTGGCTTAGAATGCTTTGAATAGCGCTTCGCAATTGTTCTTCTTTTGTATTGTAGTTGCACATGACAACTGATACCAACGGCACTTGACTGGTCATATTAAGACACCTTTCAGCGTAATCGGACAAAAAACCCGATTTCCGGCAAATTATAACATGCTCAGAATTTGAACGTCAAATATGCTCCTGTACGGCAGGATGTCGCCGTAGTTACTGATGGCCGTGTTGAACACCCACAGGCCGGTAACCACCAACGTCAAGTACGCGCCCATGCGGTATTGGCCGCCGCGCGTGGGCATGCTCCGCACCAGAGCGGGCAGCAGCACGATCCACGACACGGCGAAGTACAGCGACAGCCGGTTCAGCACATCCAGAATGTATCCCAGATAGCTGAACGCCACCTCGAACACCGCCATGGTGATCCAGAAATAGTTGCGCTCGTCGTGAGCCACAAGTTGCTTGCGGTACAGCAGTATGGGCACGATGATGGGCGCGCGCAGCAGCATCAGTCCGATACGCAGCACGGCGTCCGGTTGGGAGCCGGCTTCCTGCAGATACAGAAAGCGGATGCGGTCGAACAGCGATCCGAACACGGAGCCCAGCACGAACAGCAGCATCAACGCGGAAAACATGATGATGCGTACGTTGCGCTCATAACGCCTGGTGCCGCGGAACAGCCAGAAGGGCAGCACGATGATCGCCGTGTAATGGAACATCAGCGCGAGGAACATCCACAGCGCGGCTTTTTTGTAGTTGTGCTGGAAGACATAACGCGTGGCGTAGAACACGATGGCCACCGATATCATCTGGCGCATGATGTTGAGCGTGGTGGAAAACATCAGCAGCAGGAACACGAACACGGACAGCATCACGGATATTTTTCCGTGGTAGTCCTCCATCGTGCGGTAGATGAAGCCCAGCAGCAGCAGCGCGGAGATGAAGAATATGGGCAGTGGGCTGTTGAATATAGCCTTGACGAGCAGGTTCATCAGCACATACAGCGGCTCCACCTCCAGCAGCTGCTGCAGCCACTGGCTGGAAGAGCTGATGCTGTTGATGGCCTCATACAGGCTGATGTACGTCTTGTAGTCCGTGCCCACCTCCCAGCGGAAGGAGGACAGCAGAAAGGGTACAAGGAAGGACAGCAGCAGGAAAATGCGGTTTGGCCGGAAGCTCTGCGTGAAGGAAGGCGACAGCACCGTGGGGCGCGTGGCGCGCTGGTAGACCTGCGACAGCCCTGCCAAGGCGGCAGCCAGCGCAAAACAGCCGATGTAAAGCAGTATGGAGGAGATGTGCTGCACCTGAATGCTCATGACGATTCCTGTCTCGTTTGCGCACCGTAAAGCCGGATGATCTGCGTTGCGTTCACCTTTGCGTCGTAACCACGTTCCCTGATTTGGCGGATGCGAGCAGTCGCGTCGGGACGGGCGGCGCTGTTCATAACTTCCACAGTTCTTTTCACCCATGCGGACGCGCCGGATGTGAGCGGGTACACATGGAACAGATTAAGGCCCATGTCCGCCGCATCCGGGACGCCGGAGGAGACGAGTACGGGTGTCCCTGCGGCCTGCGCTTCCAGCGCCGCGAGCGAGAAACCCTCGGTGAAGGACGGTACGATGACCATATCAAAGCACTGCATCAGCTGCGGCACGTCGCTGCGCACGCCGAGGAAACAGACGGTTTCGGTCAGCCCCAAATTTTCGGCGCGGCGGGACAGCTCGTCCAGCAGCACGCCGGTGCCGATATAAACAAAAAGCATATTCAGCCCCGCATTGCGCGCTTCGGCGGCGATGTCCAGCACGAAGCCGGGGTTTTTCTCAGGACTGAGGCGGCCTACGCAGCCCACGACGCGTGACGATGCGTCCGCGTGACAGGCATGCAGCAGCTCCGTTCTCGTCTCAGGTGGATATTTTGCAAAGCCGAAAAGATCGATGCCGTTGGGGATAACGGTCACAAGGCCATGCTGCACGGCGCGCCGACCGAACGTGGACAACGCGGCATTTTCACTGCAGGCACAGCGCCGTGTCGCGTTCCGGTCAATCAGCGCGCGGCCCAGCAGCTTTTTTATTGTAAATAGGGGAGAGCGAATATAGCGTGTGTCGGAGTGCGCGTGGCAGATACGGACGGGAACACCCGCTTGTCTGGCGGCCAGCGCACAGAAGCCGGACTGGTAGTCGGTATGGGCGTGTACGGCGGCATACGGCCCGTGTGTCTCGATGATGCCGCGTATCTGCCGCACAAAGCCGGACATGCCCGCTTCGCTGAGAAAGGGGATGCGGAACACGCGACCGCCCAGCCGTTCGATCTCCGCGCCGAAGTCGTCGTCGCCCAGCTCGTGCGCCACAAAGTCGAACTGTATCTGCTCTTTGTCCAGCTCACGGTACAGGTTCATCACCATCACGGCGACGCCCGCCCTCATCGTGGACGAGAGTATGTGCAGCACCCGCGCCGCCATCAGACGGACCCGTCCTTGGCGGATTGCCGGTTATGCTGGAGGCGGCGTTTGAGCCCGCCGGGCAGCAGCGCCACAGCGATTGGCTTGAATACATAGGGAAGTCCCGCGGGCAGCAAGCCGAGCGCCTTGAAGCCATGAAACCTTATCTTCACTTCGTTGATGCGGTGCGCGAAACGGACGCGACGCGGCACGCGCTTATCATAGTAGCGTAGCAGCGGCTCTGAGAGGTTGTACCCCGTGAAGCCGTGCGCGTACAGGCGCATGAACAGGTCGTAGTCCTCGGTGCGGACGGTGTCACGACAGACGCGGTAGCCACCCACGGCGAGGAGCGCATCCCGGCGCATCATGACGGCGGGATGGACGAACTGGCTGCCCCAGAGAAAATCCTTCTTCTGCGGCGTCGGATTGCCAGAGCGTTCGCCCCAGCCGCCCGCGTCGTCGAACAGCGTGCATGCGCTGCCAACCACGGCGTATTCCGGATGGCTGTCCAGAAACGCAATCTGCTTATGAAAGCGTTCGGGCAGCGACACGTCGTCCCCATCCATGCGCGCGATATATTCACCCTGTGCTTTGGCCAGCGCGAGGTTCAGCGACGCAGCCAGCCCCATATTCCGCGCATTGGAAAAAAGCCGGATGCGGCTGTCGCGCAGCGCCCAGCTTTTCAGCTTTTCAGTCGTTCCGTCCGTGGAAGCGTCGTCCCACAGTATCAGCTCCCAGTCGGTATGCGTTTGATTCACGATAGAGGCAATGCTGGCATCCGCGGTTGCTTCATTGTTATAGACGGACATCAGCACCGACACTTTTGCAATCATCGGTTCCCTTCCTCTGTTCCGGTTTTTGTTCCGGCACTGCTTCAATGGGCAGGTAGGTGTTGCCGTACTGGCGCGGCACGAAGTTCCAGATGCAGTAGACAGGCCGCTCCTCCGCGCGGGACAGCAGCGAGACGGCGGCATCCACATCCTCCTGCGTGTTGATGCCGGAGCCGCACACCAGCAGCGTCCCATCCATGCCCACGGCGAAGCCGGACATCTGGATATTGGACAGCAACGGGGGGCAGTCCACCAGTACCAGAGAATATTTCTTGGCCTCCTTGGCGAGCGTCCCGGATATCGGCCCGTCGAAGTCCGGGTTGGTCTCCCGGTCGTCCCAGGTGAATACGCACCTGTCCACGCCTGGCGACAGCGGTACGATCACTCCTTCGGTCTGTATGAACTGTTTGTTCTGCGCGCTTTGAATGACCACGACCAGCACCTTCAGCTGTATGCCCGAGAGTACCTGCGCCACATCCAAAGCGATCGTGCTGACACCGCAGCGGGCGGTAGGGGATATGCACATGAACAGCTTGTGGTCATTTGTTTCCATTAGCTTTTTGAGGTACATCGCGATGGCCGTCACCTGCTGTCGGCCGCGGTCGGCGAGCTCCGGCTTGCCGTCTGTCTGGCGGCTGACGAAGCCGATAACGCGGACGTCGCCGTTATAGCTGACAGTTTTGATGTCATAGATGCGCTTGTCGAAACAGCCGATAATAAACGAGATAAATGCGCCCGCGAGAGCGCCTGCGAGTGCGCCCGCCAGAAACACCATATACGTCTGGGCCCGGCTGGCTGCCGGTATGGCGCCGTCTGACGACGCGTTCTCCAGCCACTTGATGGCACCGGCTTTTGCGGAATGGGCGACGGCGAAAGCCAGATTCGCTTTCAGAGATTCCAGTATCTGATAGGCCTGTTCCCTGTTGTGCCACTCCACGTTGACGGTAACGGCCACGCTTGTCTCGCTGAAATCGGCGGATATGGCGTTGTCAAGCTCGCTGATTGATACGTCGAACCCGACGGACTTGGTGACGGCTTCGAGCACTTCCTCATGCTTGATAAACGACTGGGACACGACAACGCTGTAGCTGCCCGGAGCCGCCTCGGCAGCGCTTGTTGACTGGACAGCCGGGATAAACGTAGCGGACACCCGGAAGGTGGAATAGTACTGATACCAGTACAGCGCGGAAATGCCGACTGCAAACACAACCGCAAAAACGGCAAGCCAAAACCATCTCCGAAAAATGGTTTCCAGAATGCTTTTTACCGAATAGCGTGTCATTCCCATCGACGGTTCCAATTGCGCACGGCCTCCTTGGCAATTATACGATGTTGCGCTCCTGCAAAGAAGGAACGAGCTTCCTGATCTGCTCGTATGCTTTGCCGTAGTCCTGCTGACCGATCTTGTCAAAAAGATGGTCTATCACCATATCCGACTCACATACGGCGGCTTGACAGCCACCTGATTTGAGCATAAATATCTTGTTGCTTGATGTTTTGACCACTGTTTCATCCGGTAGCCGCAACTCCTCCTGCAGCTTTTCTCCCGGGCGCAGGCCGGTCACTTCGATCTCAATGTCCTTGCCGGGTTCCAGCCCCGAAAGCTGGATCATCGTGGTCGCGAGATCGTAGATGCGGATGGGTTCGCCCATGTCCAGCACGAATATCTCGCCGCCCTGCATAATGGAGGCGGATTCCAGCACCAGCTGCACCGCTTCGGGTATCGTCATGAAGTACCGCGTGATATCCTCGTGCGTCACCGTTAAGGGGCCGCCCGCCCGAAGCTGCTTTTGGAATATCGGGATCACGCTGGAGTGGCTGCCCAATACGTTGCCGAAACGCACCGCGGCGAACAGCGTGCCGCCGCCCCGCCTGTTTTTCTGCTGGATGAGGAGCTCGGCCACGCGCTTGGTGGCGCCCATAATATTGGTGGGGTTCACGGCCTTGTCGGTGGAGATCAGCATGAAGCGCTCAACTTGATGGTCGATGCTGGCTTCCACGACGTTTTGAGTGCCGATGATGTTGTTGAGCAGCGCTTCACGGAAGTTGCCCTCCATCATGGGCACATGCTTGTGTGCCGCGGCATGAAATACGATATCCGGCCGGTATTTGGCAAAAACCGTGTTCAGTATATCCTTATCCCGTATCGAGATCAAGCAAATTTCAAATGAAGCTTCATGGTACTTCTCCTTGAGCTCCAGTGAGATATCGAAAAGCCCATTCTCATTGAAGTCCAAAATGACCAGCAGCTTTGGTTTGTAGTTCATGAGCTGGCGGCACATTTCCGAGCCGATGGAACCCGCGCCGCCTGTGACGAGTACTGTCTTTCCTTTAACCATGCCGCTGACGCTCTCCAGGTCCAGCCGCACCACCTCGCGCTGAAGCAGGTCTTCCACACGCACCTCGTTGATGGTGGATTTGGCCAGCCCCTCGAACGCGAGGTTGGACATATTGCCGAACCGCTTCACGGTACAGCCCGCGTCGCGGCACAGGTTGAATATCTCGCGGATGGTGCTGTTGTCCACGAACGGTATCGCAATGATGATAACCTCGGCGTTATACTTTTTGGCTGCATATGGGATGAGCATGCGGGGGCCCACCACCAGCAGCCCCTTGATGCGCTTGCGTTCCATCCGGGGATCGTCGTCGATGAAGGCGACGGGTCTCAGCTGCTTGGACGGGTCCTGGTTGAGCATATCCACCAGATATTTGCCGGCATTGCCTGCCCCGAATATGATGGCGCGCTTGACATCCTTACTCCTGTCCGTTTTCAGGAGACGGAAAAAGACGTGATACGCCGTCAGCGCGAGCAGGCGGTATAAACCGCAAAATGCGCCGGTGAATATGGTGAGGCTGAGTATGAAACGGAAGGGCAGAGCCTGTTCCATCACAGCCATGAATATCGCGAGTATCAGATGAGAGATGATGACAGCGCCGCAGAGCTTGATAGCGCTGAAAAGCGAATAGTCCCTGATCTGCTCGTCGTAGCACCGCACCAGCAGGAACGTGAAAATGTTGATAACGATGTAAGCGATGGACAGCAGCCGGTGCAGCATCAGCAGCGAGCCCGCATCCGGCGCGGGCGCGAGCGAAGGAAGGACCAGCAGCAGAACGCCGGCCATGCACGCAACGTCCAGTATGAATACGATAGATTTTTGTAAGGCCTGTTTAATACTCAGCAAGAATGACCTCCGTAAAGTGCGCTGTTTTGTATCTTCAGTTAATGCGATAAGTGGACGGAATATCGAATGATGCGCAGCAAGAGCCGCCAATCAGGAACTTTTCCAGGTCCAGCGTCACTTCATTTCCTTCATATATATAATAGAATCGGACCAAAACACCTTTTTGATTAAGATAATATGCATAAACGTTGCCGTCCTTATAGATTTCGACGCGCTCCACTTGATTTCCATCGATGAGCTCTCCTGAACGGCGTATGATTTTGCCGTCGATGGCTCCGATCAGGTTCTCGTCCAGAAAGTCGAATTTGAGCAGGTCTTCCTGTATCGTCTTGGCTGTATCGTCCACGAGCAGATAGTGCCCGTCCTGATACAGCTGCCGGTATTCATGGTCGTACTGCGTGGTTTTGACCACAAAATCATCGCCCTCGACGGTGCAGGCCACCTCCATGCGGTAAGAGCCATCCTGCCCGGACACGCTTTTATACGCGTTGAAGCCGTAATAATCCGCTTTTGAAAGCTCCGCCAGAAACGGAACGTCAAGGCCTGTTTCGGCATCGGTATCCGAAGAACCGGAGGACGCTGCTGCTTTGGATGCGGCGAGAGTGCCCATCAGGCGGCTGATGACCGGAGCCAAAAGCACCGTCATAGCGACCAGCAATACGGCAGAAACAGCTATGATAGCCGGTGTGCTCAGACGCTTCATACGCATGCCTCCACTGAGCCTGCTGTGCGCGAGTGTGCTGCAAAACAACCTCTGATGATGTCGATGATCTTGCCCTGTGTGTCCTCATCCAGCGCGGAACCGGACGGCAGGCACAGCCCGCTTTCAAAAAGGCGCTGGCCGACGGGTTTCTGACCGTTGACGGAAAAGAAACGGCGGTTTCGGTAAACCGGCTGCATATGCATCGGCTTCCAGTAAGGCCGGGTTTCGATATTTTCACGGTTCAGCGCTTCTGCGATCTGCCAAGACGATACGCTGCAGTCCTGATCCGGCACCATCACGGTCAGCCAGAAGTTGGGCTGTGCGCCTTCGATAACGGGGTTCAGGCTGACCGGAAGGCCATCAAGACCCTGCCGGTAACGCCGGTGTATGGCGCGCCGGGCTTCCACATATTCGTCCAATGTCTCCATCTGGCCACGGCCGATGCCGGCGCAAATGTTGGACAGCCGGTAGTTGTAGCCGATTTCCTTATGCTCGTAATACGGGGTGTTTTCTCGTGCCTGAGTGGCCCAATACTTCATTTTCTGTATCGCCTGCTCATCGTCCGCGAGCACCATGCCGCCGGATGAAGTGGTTATGATTTTGTTGGCGTTGAACGACAGTATGTTCAGAGCGCCGAATGCGCCGCACATCTTGCCTTTGTATGATGCGCCCAGCGCCTCCGCAGCGTCCTCAATCAGGGTGACGCCGAACTCGGCGCACACGTTCAGTATCCGCTCATAGTTGGCCGGCAGGCCGTATAGGTCCACGACGACGACGGCTTTGGGCAGCCGCCCCGCCTTCTTATACGCATGCAGTGCGGACGCCAGCAGCGCCGGGTCCATGCACCAGCTTTCCATATCCGAGTCGATCAACACAGGCTCCGCCTGCAGATAGGTGATGGGGTTGCAGCTGGCGGCGAAAGTGACGTCGGAGCAGAAGACAGCGTCGCCCGGCATAACGCCCGCATACCGCAAAGCGAGATGTATGGCGGCGGTTCCCGAACTGACGGCCAGCGCGCCGCCCACACCAACATAGCCCTTCACAGCAGACTCGAACGCATCGATATTTTCACCCAAAGGCGCGATCCAGTTGCTTGCGAAGGCCTGCTGTATATATTCGAGTTCCCGGCCGTTCATATGCGGCGGCGACAAATAGACCCTGTTGTCCACTGATACCCACTTTCTGATCCGTCTGTTTCGGTATAATATACTTAATGAGCAAAATACTGCATGCCCCGTTTTTTGTCATACTATAAATAACCACATATCTGGCATTCAAACAATGTCATTTGCGGTGTGCGCTGGGCGCATTCTTGTGATATCCCCTCAAAAAGAAGCAGACAGCAGCGGTCATGATCAATACGATACCGCTGCTTTCCAAAGCGCGGCAGAGATGGGTCTTTTGGCCAAATTGACCGGCTGCTTATAAGAGACGGCATGAAAAATTGAAAATGCTGCTGTCCATGCATGATCATGCAAAGCAGTCAAAACATCGGCAGAACAATTCCGCGTGAGAAGCAGTTGGCTCCTTTCCCTTGAAAGCGAATAATTATACTTCAAAATACAACCCCTGTTTTCGAATAACCACCTGTGATTTCTGCCAAAATAACATCGGATATTCGCACGATTTTAGAGGGGGGAAGATGCATGAAAAAAGTGATTCTTTTGCTGACCGTGTTGGCAACTATTGCTGTCGGGTGGTTTTTGTATTTTAACAAAGGCGAGGCAACCAAAAATGTCAGTACTTATGAGGTAACCCACGGGAACTTGGAAAACACGCTTGAGTTTTCCGGCGAGGTCGTCTGCACGAACATGTACAGTGTCATGAGCGAAACGGGAGGAACGGTTTCCGAGTGTTATGTATCGGAAGGAAGCCGGGTGGAGCAGGGAGATGCGCTGTTTGAGCTGGATGCCGCTTCGGTACAGGCTAAGCTGGATGAAGCGCGGCTGCGCTATGAGGCGCTCCAAGACGCCTCCGCCCAGACGGTAATGGCGCAGCAGGATGCCTATACGTCGTCGGTTCAGCAGCAAAAAGCCGCTGTGGCGCTGGCCTTGTCCCAGACCACCGGCTATGACCTAGAGTCCTTCAATGAGGCGCTAGGAAGCGAGACGGGGGAGCAGGCGGCAGCGGCAGCCGCAACGATCAGCGAAAAGCTGAGCGATCTGCAGAATATGCAGGGCATGAGTGAATATGCCGGGCTGGACTCCGATACGCAGCTCAAGCTGGCCAAGCTGGCCGTGGAGCAGCTTGAGGCTGCGGTGGAAGACATGAGCTTCAGGAGCCGGATAGAGGGCACCGTGCTGGCTGTAAACATCAATGACGGCGAGGTGCTGGCACCGGGCATTCCGGCCATGGTGATCGCAGATACCGGGAGCATTGCCATTAACGGCTATGTTTATGAAAAGGATGTCGGCGGCTTAACGGATGACATGGATGTGAAGATCATTACGGAGGTCGGCAGCTATACCGGCAAACTTACCGGCATCGGCAAGGCGGCAGCTGATATCGGTGCGGCGGCAGCGTTTGACACGATGACAAAGGTGGAGATCACGCCCGGCGGGGGATTCAGAAAGATGCCCGGCGCGGTGGTGGATTTGAAAATCGTGCTCAGCGAGAAGAGGAATGTGCTGATGATACCGCTGGACTGTCTGACGAAGGACGGATGCGTTTTCGTGGTGGGTAAGGAAGGCGTTCTTGAGAAGCGGGCTGTCAGGACGGGCTTTGAAGATATGTTCAATACCGAAGTGCTGGAAGGGCTGTACGAAGGGGACAAGATTGTGCTGTCGCCCGGAGATGTGGAGGAGGGGGAACATGTCAGCTATGATTGAGGTCAGAAACCTGTGCAAAACATATGGCCGGGGTGAGGCGCGCGTGCATGCGCTGCAGGGCATCACGCACAAGATCGTTCCCGGAGGATTCCTGGCGGTGATGGGGCCGTCCGGCTCCGGCAAAACCACGCTGATGAACATACTGGGCTGTATAGACACGCAAACACATGGAGACTACATATTCGCGGGAACGGATGTGCGGCGGCTGACCAGTCAAGGCAAGGTCTATCTGCGAAACCGGCGTATTGGGTTCATATTCCAGTCCTTTTATCTGCTGCCTTCGCTGACAGCCAGACAGAACATCGAGCTGCCGATGGTGTATTCGGGCATATCGCCTAAGGAGCGGCACAAGAAGTCTGCGGAGCTGCTGGAACTGACGGGTCTCACCGGTCGGGCACACCACCTGCCGTCGGAACTGTCCGGCGGGCAGCGGCAGCGCGTGGCCATCGCCCGGGCATTGGTAAACAGCCCCGGCCTGATACTGGCGGATGAACCCACCGGCAATCTGGACAGCCGCACCGGCGACGACATCATGCGGATGCTGAAAAGCCTCAATGACGGCGGCGCGACCATCGTGCTGATCACGCACGAGCGCAATGTGGCGGACTGCGCCAAGGAACTGATCGTGCTCAAGGACGGAAACGTGGTGGCGGAGGCATGAGATTCAACGATTATCTGGGCATAGCGGCGCACCAGCTGAAAAAGAACCGCATGCGGACTGTGCTGACGGTGATGGGCATCATGATCGGAATCGCGTCCATGATCACCGTGATTTCCGTGGGCAACGGCGGCCAGCAGATGATCAACGACGAACTCTTAAAGTTCGGCATCAACCGCATCTGGCTGTTTCCCAACGACCTGCGCGGCCCCAACGAGCTGCTGACGATGACGGACGTGCAGATGCTGCAGAAGGTGCACGACGTAAAGGATGTCGCGCCGTCGGCGTATGAGAAGGGCTTTCTGTCCAACGCGGAGAAGAAGATCGTGGCGGATATCGTGGGCACCAGCGAAGCGCTGTTCCAGATGGAACAGATGTCCTTCACTGAAGGGCACGGCCTGACTCAGAACGATATACAGTATACGCGGCAGGTGGTGGTGCTGAGCGAGGAAGCACGGGATGCGCTGTTCGGGGAAGACGGGAGCGCTGTGGGCGAAAAGGTGTCCATCAACGGCCAGAAGTTTACGGTGGTGGGCGTGGAGGACGAGGACCAGTCCATATACGCGTCGTTCTTTTCCGGCAAGTGCTATATCCCGGTGTCCACCTATAGCCTGATGTTCTCCAGCGGCAACGTGGATGAGATATCCGTCACCGCGATGAATACCGAAACGCTGGACGACGTGGTGGACAATTGCGTCTCTCTGCTGCTCGCCAAATACGGAGAAGGCTCCATCAAGATCATCAATCTGACGCAGGAGCTGGAGAACGCGCAGAACATACTGGACATATTCAAGACGGTGGTCTCCGCTGTGGCTGCCATCGCGCTGCTGGTGGGGGGCATCGGCATCATGAATATCATGCTGGTGACCGTCAAGGAGCGCACGCGCGAGATCGGCATACGCAAGGCGCTGGGCGCGGGTGAGCACCACATACTGGGGCAGTTTCTTGCCGAGGCGCTGTTCTACGCGATGTTCGGCGGGCTGCTGGGCATCGGTGTCGGCATACTGCTGACCAACCTCGCGGGCAGCGTGCTGGGCATTGAGGCGGAGGTTTCCGCGGCGGCGGCGACGCTGAGCGTGCTTTTCTCTGCGACGGTGGGCCTCGTGTTCGGTCTGATGCCCGCGTACAAGGCCTCCAAGCTGAACCCCGTGGAGGCGCTGCGGCACGAGTAGATAATACGCTGATATAGACACTCACACCCCGACAGCTTATGATGGCTTCGGGGTGTTGTTGTTTTTATGTCATTCCGATGGAGCGTAAGCGACTGAGGAATCCCCTGCTACAGTGCGTTTGCACGTGGGATTCCTCGCAAGCTCGGAATGACAATGAGTGTCTTGTGAACTGCTTCATAACATAAGCGAGGGGAACCGACAGGGGTTCTTGCACCATCTTTTCATCAGTGAGAATATATGGTAACATAGGAATATTATCAAAGGAGCAAGTGGCTGGATAAAGTTATTTTTAACCTGCCTTCAGCATTTGAAATGCGCGGCTTTACAACCCTAAGAACAGAGAGATTATTAAGCTAGGATACATATACGGGCTACTAAAAGAGGGGTGTTTTTGAATGAAGAAGAAGTTAATTATAATACCAATTGTTGGAGTTGTTTTTATTTTGAGTATTTGTTTTTTTGTTAATTGTTTCAATATTCAGTCAACAGATGGAGTGGGTGTTGGAAAAAACGATATCAAACTAACAAAAGATAAAGTAGAAATACAAGTTGGGCTCTTTAATAGTTCAATGTACATATTTGACCACAAATATTATATTGAAGGAGACACTATATATATTAGGATTTATACATCATTAGTAGTTAAACCTGGCCCCACAAAATTGGGAGATAGAAATATTTCAATCGAAATGGATACATCTACAATCAATAAAATTTATTTAATAGGATGTAATAAAACGGACACCAAGCTAGTATGGGAGAGAAATTGAGTCTTTCAACTCTTAATACCCTCGAGGGCTAACCAATGCATCTGAAATAATGAGCCTCCCTAAGACAAGGGATGTGGCAAGGGTAGCCTGACGGAGGGCGGGATATTTGCCACAACGATGCCTCTAATGACACCGTTGGCAGTGCACAAAGCCTCTAAACTGAACCTTTCGGCGCTGCGGCACGAGTAGCAGCAGACATATCAGACAAAAGACTTGGCTCCGGTTGCGTCCGGGGCCTTTTTGTGCGGCCTGGTGAAGTGATAGCGAGGATGACCAATCAAAGCCAGTAACGTTTTCAGGTGGGGACAAGGGGGAGTCAACCTGTATTTGACAGCGGCGCGCAAAAAGTATAAACTTTATGCAAAACGGAGAAGCGGGTGAGGGCATGCGCAGGTGTAGTGAGGATATAGAACTGATCCCCATGCAGGAGGAGGAGGCGAAGCAACTGTCTGAGTACCTCAAGGTGTTCGGCGACCCGGACCGCATCCGCATACTCGCGCTGCTCAAAGACAGGGAGGTGTGCGTGGGGCACATCGCCGAAACGCTGGGCAAAACGGTGTCCGCGGTGTCCCACCAACTGGGGCTGATGCGGCGGCAGCGGCTGGTGCGCTACGTCAAGGACGGCAAGAACATCTACTACACGCTGGACGACGACCATGTTGTCAAGTTGTTGGATGCGGCGACAGAACACATCAAACACGCATAATTTTGCAATAAAACATCAAAAAGATGCTTATGTTAATGATATACCCTGCTCTGGATATATGGTATAATCATTTCCAATCATAGACTTGTCAACAGATTCTATATATCAGGAGGACACTTAAGTGAACAACATACCGGAAATCAAACTGGGTATTATTTCTGTCAGCCGCGACTGCTTCCCGATCACACTGTCGGAGCGCCGCAGGGCTGCCGTTGCGCAGGCTTTTACGGGCAAATATGGCGACATATACGAGTGCCCCGTGACGGTGGAGAACGAAGAGGACGCCGTGGCGGCGGTTGACGATATCATCGCGAATGACGTGAACGCGCTCGTGGTTTTCCTTGGCAACTTCGGTCCGGAAACGCCTGAGACGCAGATTGCCGAGTTTTTCGGCGGCCCGGTGATGTACGCGGCGGCAGCCGAGGAAGACATCGCCGTGCTCTCCAGCGACCGCGGCGACGCTTACTGCGGCATGCTGAACTGCTCGTATAACCTCGGGCTGCGCAACATCAAGGCATACATCCCCGAATATCCCGTGGGCACCGCGGACGAAGTGGCGGACATGATCGCCGATTTCGTGCCGGTGGCGCGCGCGATGGTGGGCATCGCCGGTCTCAAGATCATATCGTTCGGCCCGCGCCCGCGTGACTTCTTCGCCTGCAACGCGCCCATCAAGCCGCTGTATGACATCGGCGTGGAGATCGAGGAAAACTCCGAGCTGGATCTGCTGGTGGCGTACAAGAAGCACGCGAACGACCCGCGTATCCCCGCCAAGGTGGAGGAGATGGCCGCGGAACTGGGTGACGGCAACAAGATGGCCGGCATTCTGCCGCGTCTGGCGCAGTATGAGCTGACGCTGCTGGATATCGCGGAAGCGTCCAAGGGCAGCCGCCAGTTTATCGCGTTCGCCAACAAGTGCTGGCCTGCGTTCGAGATGGAATTCGGGTTCGTGCCGTGCTACGTGAACTCCCGCCTGACCGCGATGGGCATTCCGGTGTCCTGCGAGGTGGATATATACGGCGCGCTGTCCGAGTACATCGGCACCTGCATTTCCGGCGAACCGGTGACGCTGCTGGATATCAACAACTCGGTACCCACGGAGCTGTACGACGCGGGCATCAAGGGCAAGTTCAACTATCAGCTGAAGGAAACGTTCATGGGCTTCCACTGCGGAAACACGCCTATCTGCCGCCTGAAAAAGGGTACGATGAAGTATCAGCTGATCATGCACCGCGGCATGGAGCCGGACAAGGAACCGGATATCACCCGCGGCACGCTGGAAGGCGACATCATTCCCGGCGATATCACGTTCTTCCGTCTGCAGAGCAACGCCGAAGGTGAGCTGAAAGCGTACATCGCTCAGGGCGAGGTGCTGCCGGTGGACACACACTCGTTCGGCGGCATCGGCGTATTCGCGATTCTGCAGATGCACCGCTTCTACCGCCATGTGCTCATTGAGAAGCAGTATCCGCATCACGGCGCGGTGGCGTTCGGCTGCTGGGGCAAGGCGCTGTTCTCCGTGTTCGATTACCTCGGTATCGAGGACGTGGGCTACAATCAGCCGGCCAGCCTGCCCTATCCCACGGAAAATCCTTTTGCGTGATATTGGGTAAATTATAGTAGAGTTAACAAACATTCAACAATGACATAACTTGCGCATTGTGTATATAATAAGTTGTATTGAATACTTAGCAGCAGTTATTGCAGCTTATTATAGATCATTCGGTGACAGGCAGACTCGCGTGATGTGCGAGGGCGCAGTGAACGAATATTAAAGCGCGATTCGCAAAAACATTCAGGCCGCCTCATCTTTTTGAGAGCGGTCTTTTTATACTCGAAAACCGGGAAGATCAAGCTGCTGCTGACAGTGAAAGGCAACCCTGCGCGAAAGCCGGGGGCGCAAAGCCTGATGTCTACAGCGCGGAAATATTGCGCCAGGACGGTTCGGCCGCCTCATCGATTTGGGAGCGGCCTTTTGTATTGATGAGATGGAAAAAGAAACCTGCATGGTAAAGGAGAAGAGCCATGAAAACGAACAAAGTATTATCAGTATTGCTCGTGGTCCTGATGATGACCACGATGTTTATCCCGACGGGGTTCGCAGTGAGCGAGGAGCCGGAGCCGGAAACGGCACCCGCTACATACACCGTCGAGTTCAGGGATTGGGACGGCACGCTGATCGTGTCATCCAGCGTGGAACAGGGAGCGGACGCTGTTGCGCCTCTGCACCCCCAGCGCGATGGGTATGAGCCGGACGGTTGGGACGCCGATTTCACCAACGTTCAGAGCGACCTTACGGTGACGGCGGCGTATAAGCTGCTGGAAACGTATACGCTCACGATCAACTACCTGTTCTTGGACGGCGGCGTGGCGGCTCAGCCCTACATCGCCACCATACAGAAGGGAGAATCGTATGATTACAGCGTCGATTCGCCCGCAGTGGATGGATATGACGCAGACCAGAGCAGCATCAGCGGCACACTGGATGCGGAGGACATAACCGTCACGGTGCTGTATACGCCGGGCGGCTCCACGGCCTACACGGTCAATTACTACACGGAGGATCTGAACGGTACAACGTATTCGCTGTATCGCTCGGATGCGCTGTCCGGTGTCACGGGATCGGTGGCGGAAGCCACTGAGATCGACATTGAAGGATTTACGGCTCCTGCCGTGATGCCGTCGGGCCGTATATCGGCAGACGGCAGCATGACACTGGCTGTTTATTACACGCGCAACACGTACACCGTTTACTTCGTAACGGGCGGGAGCTACATTGACCCGGTATCGTACAAATACGGTGCGGCGGTGGCGGCGTGGCCGGCCAGCGCAACGAAGAGCGGCTACAACTTTGCGGGCTGGGATACGGCTGAGCCGCCGACAATGCCCGCGCATAACATGACGGTGACGGCGCAGTGGACAGCGCAGACAGTGGGTTACACGCTGGTCTATTGGCTGGAGAACACAACGGGCACTGGCTACGACTACGTGGGAAGCGCGGCGCGCACCGGAACGACGGACACAGCGCCCACTGTTCCCGGCAGCGTGCCGTCCGGCGTTTCCTTCCCGATCAGCTCCAGCTACCGGACATACGATTCCGCTAAAACGCTGTCGGAGCTGTCCGTGGCGATATCGGGAGACGGGACGACGATCGTCAACGTTTACTACAGCCGCAACATCTGCACGATCACGTTCAAACTGAACGGCGGCAGCATGACCATCGGCGGCGTGACGTACAACAACAGCAACAATTATGTCATCACCGCGAGATACGGCGCGCCCATCGCAAGTCAGTGGCCCTCCGTTTCCCCGACTAACGGGAGTCTGGGTTTTAGGGGCTGGCAGAAGGGGAGCAACGGCACGTTCTATGTGACCACACAGTATTACATGGACAGTGACCTCGCGAACGCGACGCTGAACGCGCGGTATTCCAACGATCTGAAAAGAGTGACCATCTACTACAATTTCGAGAATCTGTCGGGCGACACCTCGGGAACCTTGGTGGGCGGCCGGTATTACACGGAGGGGACGGCCTACCGCCAGACAGTGTGGACAGACGAGGACACCAACGGCTGGAATGCCAAGACCTTCGAAGGATTTACAGCCGTACAGAGCAATGTCAATTTGGTCAACAACACGGCGACGTTCTACTATACGAGAAATTCATACAATTTGAGCTTTTACAGCAACGGCAGCACCATCAGCTCGGTGACCTATCAGTACGGCGCGCCTGTATCATCCATCGGCACGCCGACAAACGGTCCGTCGGGCTACATGTTCGGCGGGTGGTTCAGCAACCAGAGCGGCTTTGGAAGCCCGTACGTGTTCGGCACGATGCCGGCGTACAACCTGATACTCTATGCCAAATGGTCGCCTGAGGTGTACGCGGTATCGTTCGATTCGCAGGGCGGCAGCGCGGTGGCACAGCAGCTGGTCACCAAGGGTGGTCACGCGGCGGAACCCGCTGATCCCGAGAAAGCCGGGTACGTATTCGCTTACTGGTATCTGGAGAGCGAAAACACGCGGTTCGTGTTCGACCGTGAAATTCACGGAAATATGACGCTGATGGCTAAATGGGTGCCCTCCAACGAGATCACCTATACCGTGAGCTTTGAGGACGGCGCGGGCACGGATCTGGCAGCTCCGGTGGAAGTGATGAACCAGACGATGGGGTCCACGGTGTACGCGGAGGCCCAGGTGATCGAGCACTACCTGCCCGACAAGGTCAGCAAGAGCCTGACGCTGGGCGCTGAGAACAACAGCATCGTGTTCGTGTATACACCGTTCATCAGCGTCGATTACACGGTGCGCCACGTTGCTGCTGACGGCTCGTTCAGCGATGAAGAGACAGTGACCACCGGCAACGCCGTGGTCTCCGCCAACTACAGAAGCTATCCGGGTTATTCGCCGGATGCCTGGCAGAAGACGCTCCAACTGTCGATGAACGCAGCGGACAACGTGATCACCTTCAATTACACCAAAAACGCGGACAAGGCGTACACGGTGCGCCATTACCTGCAGAACCTTGGCGCTGTCGGCTACACGCTGGCAGATGCCGATACGCAGGTGCTGTACGGGCCGGTGGGCTACCGGGCAGACGCGGCTGAAAACAGCTACACCGGTTTCCACTACAACGCGGGCATCAGCAGAGCCTCCGGCACCATCACGAGCGACGGCGCTCTGGTGCTGAACCTGTACTACGACAGAAACACCTATACGGTGGGCTTTGATGCCAACACGGGCAGTGGCACGATGGCACCTTTGAGCGGCAAATACCAGTCCGTCATCAATGTGCCCGGAAATGGCTACACCAAAGAAAACTATAACTTTACAGGATGGAACACCGCGGCGGACGGGAGCGGCACGGCATACGCGCCGGGCAGCGCGCTGACGCTGACGGAGAATGTAACGCTGTACGCCCAGTGGCAGGAGAAATCTAAGTATTCTGTGGCTTACGACGCGAACGGCGGCTCTGGCACGATGAGCGACCCGGCGAGCCCGTATTACGATGGCGCGCCGTTCACGGTGATGGTCAACGGCTTCGCGGCTCCGGCGGACAAGCACTTCACCGGCTGGAATACTGCGGCGGACGGCAGCGGCACAGCGTACGCGGAGGGATCGGTGCATACGATAACCGCTAACGTGACGCTTTACGCACAGTGGGAGTATAACGACCAGTACGCTGTCATCTATTACGGCAATGGCGGAACGGGCACGGTAGCTGATCCGGCCAGCCCTTACTATCATAACAACACCGTGACGGTGCTGGCCAACGGCTTTGAGCGCTTCGGATACAGCTTCACCGGCTGGAACACGGAGTCGGACGGCAGCGGCACGGCATACGCCCCGGCGGACACATTCTCTATCACGGAAGACATCGAACTGCACGCGCAGTGGGTGAAGGACCCGGCGCTGTGGCACAGCGTCGCTTACGATGGCAACGGCCACACGGGCGGCACCGTGCCGGTGGATTCGGATGAGTACCTGCAGAACACGGCGGTTGCTGTGAAGTCGGGCGTGCCGGAGCGGTCGGGCGCGGTGTTCCTTGGCTGGAGCACAACGCAGCACGAACTGGTCACAACCTCTGCGGAGGCTGACGCTGTGGTTTTTGTGGGCGGCACATTCATTATAATGTCTGACACCACGCTGTTCGCGGTGTGGGCGGAGGACGTGAACGGGCCGGACGGCGGCCCGGATGGAGTGCCGGATTATCTGCAGTACGGCATCGCCTACAGCGGCAACGGCAGCACAAGCGGTACGGTGCCGATGGACAGCAGCATTTACAGCCCGGATGATGACGTCACTGTTTTGGGCAATACAGGCGCGCTGGTGCGGACGGGTGCTGTGTTCATCGGATGGAGCACCACAGCTCTGCCGCTGGTCACACAGGCGGCGGACGTGCCGACGCCGCTCTATGACGCGGATGATACCATCGCCATGGCGGCGGGTGGCATCACACTGTACGCGGTGTGGGCTGAGGACGTGAACGGCCCGGACGGCAGCCCTGACGGGGTGCCGGATTACCTGGAGTTTGCGGTAGCCTACGATAAAAACGCCGCCGACGCGACTGGCGCGGTGACCGACCCCAACATCTATCCCGAGGGGTACAGCGTCACGGTGCTGGGCAACGGGTTTGCGCGCACAGGCTGGGTGTTTGACAGCTGGAACACGCAGGCGGACGGTCTGGGTACCAGTGCGTCTCCCGGCGATTCGTTCAGCATAGAAAACGATATGATGTTTTACGCGATCTGGGAACCGGATACCAACGGCCCGGATGGCGGCCCGGATGGCATACCGGACAAAATAGAATACGGCATCACCTATGACGCTAATGGCGGTGATGGGGCCAGCGTTCCTGTTGACAGCAATATCTATCCCGAGGGTTACGCCGCGCCGGTCAAATTCTCGCCGGTACCGACACGCACCGGTTACGATTTCCTCGGTTGGGCGGAGAGCCCGGACGCTGCCGTGCCCGGCTACACGTCCTCAGGGACGGCAACGCTCAGTATGGGCACGGAGGATGTCACGCTTTACGCCGTCTGGACGCCGAGCGTGTACGACATCACCTATGCACTGAACGGCGGAACGAACAACCCGTCGAACCCGGCCACGTATACGGTGGAGAGCGAGGCTATCACACTGGCCGACCCGACGAGAGCGGGCTACAACTTCGCGGGCTGGACGCCGACGGACAACATACCTGCAGGCTCGACGGGCGATATGACATTTACGGCAACATGGTCGGAGCCGATCGTCTACGACATCACATACGTGCTGAACGGCGGAACGAATAACCCGTCGAACCCGGCCACGTACACGGTGGAAAGCGGCGACATTATGCTGGCTGACCCGACGAGAGCGGGCTACAACTTTGCGGGCTGGACGCCCACGGATACAATACCCGCTGGCTCGACGGGCGACCTGACATTTACGGCAACATGGTCGGAAGCGATCGTCTACGACATCACATACGTGCTGAACGGCGGAACGAATAACCCGTCGAACCCGGCCACGTACACGGTGGAAAACGGCGATATCACGCTGGCCGACCCGACGAGAGCGGGCTACAGCTTCGCAGGATGGACACCAACGGATACGATACCCGCAGGCTCGACGGGAGACATGACATTTACGGCGACTTGGTCAGAAGCGATCGTCTACGAGATTACGTACGTGCTGAACGGCGGAACGAATAACCCGTCGAACCCGGCCATGTATACGGTGGAGAGCGGCGATATCACACTGGCTGACCCGGCGCGAGTGGGCTACAACTTCGCGGGCTGGACGCCGACGGACACCATACCCGCAGGCTCAACGGGCGACCTGACATTTACGGCAACCTGGTCGGAGCCGATCGTCTACGACATCACGTACGTGCTGAACGGCGGGACGAACAACCCGTCGAACCCGACCACGTATACAGTGGAGAGCGGCGATATTACACTGGCCGATCCGACGAGAGCGGGCTACAGCTTCGCGGGCTGGACGCCGACGGACACCATACCTGCAGGCTCAACGGGCGACCTGACATTTACGGCGACATGGTCAGAAGCGATCGTGTATGACATCACGTACATGCTGAACGGCGGAACGAACAACCCGTCGAACCCGGCCACGTATACGGTGGAGAGCGAGGCTATCACGCTGGCTGACCCGACGAGAGTGGGCTATAACTTCGCGGGTTGGATGCCCACGGATACCATACCCGCAGGCTCGACGGGCGACATGACATTTACGGCAGCGTGGTCAGAGCCAATCGTCTACGACATCACGTACGTGCTGAACGGCGGAACGAACAATCCCGTCAATCCGGTCACGTATACGGTGGAGAGTGAGGCTATTACGCTGGCCGATCCGACGAGAGCGGGCTACAACTTCGCGGGCTGGACGCCGACGGACAATATACCCGCAGGCTCGACGGGCGACATGACATTTACGGCGACGTGGGCTGTTAAAACCTTCCGCGTCCGCTTCTTCGCGGCAGATGGCGTCACGCAGATTGGCGCGACGCAGACGGTGAACTGGAGCGGTGCGGCGTCGGTTGCTACGGCTCCCGCGCGCACGGGTTATACCTTTGACAGATGGGCGCTGACAGGGGACGACGCGTCGGTGACGACCAGCCTCAGCAGCGTCAGGGAGAACATCGACGCGGTGGCGAAGTATACGGCCAACGCGTATACCGTGACCTTTGTGGACCATGACGGCACGGTGCTGGGAACCGACACGGTACTTCATGGCGGCACGGCGGCTGCGCCTGCCGACCCGTCGCGCGAGGGCTACACATTCACCGGCTGGGATATGCCGCTCAATAATGTGACGGGCGATATGACGGTGACGGCGCAGTATGAAATCAACACGTATACGGTGACGTTCGTGGACCATGACGGCACGGTGCTGGCTGTGGTCAACGTGCCGCACGGCGGCAGCGCGGCTGCTCCGGATGACCCGTCGCGCGAAGGCTACACATTCACCGGCTGGGATGTACCGCTCGACAATGTGACGGGCGACCTGACAGCGACGGCACAGTATGAAGCGCTGCCCGCGGTTGTGGAGGAGGAAGAGATACCGCAGACAGGCGGCGAGGAACCGATTCCCCCGGTGGGTTCGGACCAGGGCGGTGGCTGGCTGTGGTGGCTGCTGCTGATTCCGCTGCTGTTGTTGCTGCTGCTGTGGCATAACGTAACGGTAACGGTTTACGGCCCGGATGACAGCGGTCAGGAGAAGCGCGTCAGAACCATACGTAAACTCAAGCGCAAAAAGGACGAGGTGACAGTTTCACTGAAGAAGTCCGATGTGCGGGGCGGCCAATATGGCGCGGTGGAGCTGGCCAGAATCTATACCCGGCGTATGCGGGGCAACAGGCTGATCGTCGAAGTAGAAGGCCGGACGGTGCTGACTGTGGAAGTGCCCAAAGATGCGGAAGGCCGATTCACAATGAGAATAGAAAAGTGGTAATATCACGCGCATAATAAGGGGCGGGCAGAGCCGGAAGCGGTACTGCCCGCTCCTTATTTAGAGTCCTTACCGTGCTGACGTCATGTACATCTTGACAAATGTATTAATAAGGAATAAAATCACAATTGAACAGATAAGCCACTGCACGACATACACAATCGATTTACACTAATTTTGAGCTCATGGCAAACACGCTGAAAGGCGTGGACGCAAAGCATTGAAGTCTAAGGCTGGTGACGGCTATGACGGTTCGGCTGCCTCTTGATTTAAGCGGGCGGCTTTTTTAATTCAAGTTTACTGTGGACAAACAATGCCTTTTCGGACAATATAAAAACAGGAAGCGGAGATAGCATAATCTTCGCTTTTTGTTTGTTTGGCGTCGGGGTGGTTTTTTGACGATTTTTCGTGTATAATCGGACATATCCAAACTTATTTGAATACAGACTATATGACTTTGGCGAAAAGCAGGGGGCATAATATGAACATCACCTTTATGGGAGCGGCAAAATGTGTAACGGGTTCTTGCACGATGATCGAAACAGGAGGCCGGAAGCTGCTGGTAGACTGCGGCATGAGGCAGGGCAGGGATGAGAAGATATCTCCGGTGCGGGATGGATTTCCGTTTGATGCGGCGCAGATTGATGCCGTCTTTCTGACGCACGCGCATATCGACCATTCGGGTCTGCTGCCGCTGCTGGTAAAGAAGGGCTTCAAAGGCCCGATATACTGCACGGGTGCGACAGCGCGGCTGTGTTCCATCATGTTTCCCGACGCGGGGCATATTCAGGAGATGGAAGTGGAGTGGGAAAACCGGAAGCGTCAGCGTGCCGGTAAGCCGCCGGTGGAGCCGATTTACACGGTGGAGGATGCGAGGAAGGCCACGCGTAACTTAAGGCCGATTAATTACGAGAACCGATTCAAAGCGTTGGATGGCATTGAGGCGCGCTATGTGGATGCCGGGCATCTGCTGGGTTCCGCTTCTATCGAGTTGTTCATCCGTGACGGAGGAAAGGACAGAAAGCTCGTATTTTCGGGTGATATCGGCAATAAAAACAAGCCTATTATTAAAGACCCCAGCTATATCAACGAAGCGGATATCGTTTTCATGGAGAGCACCTATGGCGACCGGCTCCATGAAAAACTTGCGGACACGCGCATCCGGCTGAAGGAGGTGCTGACCAGGGCGCTGGCACGGGGCGGAAATATCGTCATACCATCGTTTGCAGTGGGGCGCACGCAGGAGGTGCTTTACGATATCAGCGTGCTGCTTGAGGAAGGGGGCGTGCCGGGGCTTGAGAACATTCCGGTTTACATCGACAGTCCGCTTGGCATTGCCGCGACGGAGATATTTGAGGACAGCAGCAATGGTTACTACGACGAGGAAGCGATGGCATACAAGGCGGAGGGCGTCGAGTTCTTCGCGTTCAAAACGCTTCGGGTAGCCGAAACGGCGGACGAATCCAGAGAGATCAACTTCGATAAGCGGCAGAAGATCATTATATCGTCCAGCGGCATGTGTGACGCCGGGCGCATCAAGCACCACTTGAAGCACAACCTGTGGCGCGCGGATTCCACCGTGCTGTTTGTGGGCTATCAGGCGGTGGGTACATTGGGCCGTGCCATCGCGGACGGAAACAAGAATGTGAAAATATTCGGCGAGGAGATACAGGTCAAAGCGACCATCGAGCAGATCGAAGGCTTTTCAGGCCACGCGGATCAGGCGGGGCTGTTGGAATGGATCAGCCATTTCCCAACCACTGTTGAAAAGGTGTTCGTGATGCACGGCGAGGAAGCGGTGTCCGCCATATTTGCGGGCGAGCTGAAAAACCGAGGCTACGCTGCGGTGGTGCCCGGCATGTACGAAACGTACGATACCGAGAGCTTCGCACATATACCGGCGGTCGCACCCATGCGCAAGGCGGATATGACGCTCTCTGAGCTGCTGACCCAGATCAAGGGCAAGGCAGAGGGCGCGGAAGGTGAGCAGGCGAAGCTGATGCGTGCGGAACTGGAAGCGCTGGTTAAGCGGTGGGAGGCGAAATGAGCCACTTCCTGCTGGAAAACGACATGTCGGGGGCGGGCGAGGGCCCGCTTTATGAGCAGCTTATTGCGATCATCAAGCAGGGGATAAACTCGGGGCAGCTGGTTCCGGGTGATCTGCTGCCGTCCGAGAGCGAATTCTGCGAGCGTTACGGCATCAGTCGTTCCACCATCCGGCAGGCGTTCTCCGAGCTGGAGGAGCAGGGGCTGGTGGTGCGGATGCGCGGCAAGGGCAGCTTCGTGTCCCGTCCGAAGATCACGCGGAGCCTGCATAACCTATACAGCTTCTCCGACGAAATATCCGCAATGGGGCTTGAGCCGCGTTCCAAGGTGCTGGCGTACGAAGTGATCGTGCCGGGCGATGAGATCAGAACGAAGCTCGGTATTTCGGGCGCGGAGGAGCGGGTGTTCAACATCACGCGCATAAGGTATGCGGGGGAGGAGCCGCTTGCGCTGGAGATAGCTTTCATACCCACGCGCATGTGTCCGTTTCTGACGCAGGACATGGTGGAGCAGGGTTCTCTGTATAACACACTGGTTCGGGAGGCGGGCATACGGATAGGCCATGCCACGGAAACCTATGAGACGGTGCTGATGGGAGAAAACGAGGCGGCGCTGCTGGGCATGCCAAAGGACAGCTGCGCTTTTTTTGTACAGCGCGTGTCGTATACGGCGGGCGGAGAAGTGTTTGAATACACGGTCATGATCGTCCGGGGCGACAGGTGTCGTTATGAGGTGGAGCTGACATCAGAAAACGTTCAATTGAGCCGAACGGTTGATTGACGGAGGACTCTATGGCAAAGCTTATCAACATAAAGAAAAGACCAGCAAGAAGCGGTATAGGTAGACCGCGTCCCGGGCACGCGGCGGTGCGTGGCAGGGGCTCTGCCCGCGGCATGCGCGGCAGGCGTAACAACTGGCTGTGGTCTTTTGTCCGGAGAAATTATAAGCTCATATCCATTGGAGCTGCTGTTGTGGCGGCGGGCGTTGTCTGCCTGATCGTATTTTCAGGCGGCGCGAATCGTCCGGCAGCGGGTGAAGCGGCGGCAGCGTCCATCACTCCGGCGGTCTCGCCTGCGATTTCTGTGCCGCCGGATGAAACCTACGATTATTCGAACGTGGACGAAAGCGTGTTGGCCGGGCTTACGGGTTCAGACGACAGCTTGTTTTCCGACGACGAAGAACTGGCGGATGCGTTGTTTGCTGAAGAAGGGCTCCGCATCGGCGTTACGATCGGGAAGCTCAGCTCGGCGGAGCACGAACAGATACTGAGCTGTCTGGAGGAAGCCGCCAACGCAGCCGAAGGCCAGAAGCTGGTCTACGAAGTCTATTATTACAATGCCGACGGGAACTACAACCAGCAGGTGCAGGATGTGCGAAGCCTGCTGAAAAACGGTGTGGATGCGATCGTCACAGGCTTTTGTGATCAAACCAGCTTCAGCATGGTGACGATGATGGCCAAGGAAGAGGGGGTTCCCGTCGTCGCAATCGGCGCACCGGTCAAAACAGGATACGCCGTCAACGTCGCGGCGGATGAATCGGCCTGGGGGCAGGTATACGGCGCTTTTATGGCGCAAAACCTGACTGAAGGGAAAGTGGCTGCCATATTCAGCGCTAAGGATGACCCGGCGGACACCGCCCGTCTGGGTGCGGCGCTGGGAGAACTGGCGAAAAATCAGGAGCTGGCCGCGACGGGCACAGTCTACGCGGCGGGCAAAAAGGCGGATGCGAAGACCGCGATGGCGGCGCTGCTGGCTGCCGGGGAAGTGGACGGCGTGATCACTGAGGACGGGATGGCTGAGGGTATATTGGACGCGTACATCGAAGCGGGCAAGCTGCCCAAGGTGATGTGTGCGGACGTGACAGCCGGGTTCATCAAGAAGTGGTATGCGCTCAAGAACGGCGGCCTGAGCATAACGCCCAAAACGGACAGCAAGAAGAAGGACGAGCCTACGCCAACGCCGGTGCTGCTGCTGGCCCAGCCGGATGAGTTGGTGGTTTGTGCGCAGCCGTCCAACGCGGGCATGGGCGCGGCAGCGTTTGAGTTTGCGCTGAGGCTGGCGGAAGGTCGCACGCTCAAGACGGAAGGCCAAACGTTTGATTATCAGGTCAATACTCTGATTACGGAAGACAACCTTGGCACTTTCTATGATCAGGTCAAGGATGAGGACGCGGACTTTTCCATTCGGGACTTCATCGTGACTTCGGAGATAGAGGCGCTGTTCGAGGCGGCGGAAACGGAACAGAGCTGAGAGGCAAGATAACGGAAAATGCGGAGCATTTTCCTGATGGGATTCTCAAGGGATAAATCCCTTGAGTGGAGGTCTGGAGGCAGCGCCTCCAGAATACATTACAAGCGCAACTATCAGCCGCCTGTGCAAACGGGCGGTTTGTTTTTTGCCGACCATTCCAGCAGGTATTCTGTGCTGTTGTCGGACGCGGCTTTGAACTCTTCGGTGATAACGAACCCGCGATTGAGCAGGAACTTGACGGCGCCCTCGTTGTGCTTGTATACGCGGATGCTGAGGCAGGAACGAGACTGGCGGGCGTGGTCCAGCAATCGGGTGCCGATACCCTTGTGCTGAGCCTCAGGCGTAATGCTGAATGCCGTGATGGCGGTGTCGTCCGTCACCGATATGAATCCGCGCACCTGTCCGTCGTCGTAAAGCGCTGTGTCCGCGGTGGAGAGCGCATTACGGACAGTCTCGTAGCGCCGGTGCCAGATGTCGTCGTCGATGAAGCTGTGGGCTGCGATGTTGGTGCGCAGCCAGATGTGCATCACAGCGCCGACATCATCGGGTGTATACGGGCGTATACCGGCGAATTCGGGCGAGTTGGCGGGCGGGGCAGTTTTGCGGAACCTTGCGAGCCATCTTGCGTCCAGAAAGCGGTTGACCAAATAGGCCACAAATATGCCAAACACCGTCTCAGCGAGCCTCGCCAAGCCGTATGTGATTGGCGATATGTTCTTTTGGCCGATCAGCACGATCAGATAAACGACGATACTGATGGGCACGCTGGCCTGAAGCCTCAGCACGTTGCACAGGTAGATGATGACGACGACACCGGCGGTGATCAGCAGTACGAACACCGCGGCGGGGATGAACCTGCCGATCAGCAGAAACAGCACGCCCATAACGGAACCGAACACAGTGCCTATGGTACGGTCTATACCCGTTCTCAGCGTGTTTTGCAGCGAGGATTTCATGCAGATGGTGGCGGCCAGCGCCGCCTGTATGCCGTTGATGTCCTTGTCGAGTCCGATAAAATGATTGCCGAGGCCGATCAGCTGAAACGTCAGCAAGCAAAGCCCCACCGCGACGGCCGTCTTGATATTTCGCATGCCGATCTTGTATCGTGGCTTCATAGAACCTCCGCGCCTAAGGTACTGATACCCTTAGTTTTTATTCTATCGGAAACCGCAGCGGTGTCAATATGTCCCATCCGTCAGCTGGGGAATCACATACCATTTTATGAAAGCATAACATATTGGTATACATGCATAATGCCGTCTGATGGTGATTCGGTGAATTCAACGGCGGCACTATAAGGGGGGCGCACAAATGGCGGTCATTAAAGCGGCTGATATTGTAAATTTCGTAGTTCAGGCAAGAAACGACGGCTGGGGATATGTGTTCGGTGGGCAAGGGCAGCTCTATACGCGGGCGCTTGCGGAAAAGTGGGGAAAAGAGAGGCGGTCAGGCCGCAGCTACAGCTATTTTACTGTGCAGTGCGCGAAATGGTTCGGGCATTACATCGCGGACTGTTCCGGGCTTATCATCGAAGCCTTTCGCAGCAAGATACCCGGATATGGAGACAAGACAGCCAATACGCTCTACAGCCGGTCCGTGCAGAAAGGCAAGCTGAGCTCCATACCGGAAATACCCGGGCTTTGTGTATGGCGCAACGGGCACATTGGTGTTTATATGGGTAACGGCAAGGTCATCGAGTCGGGAGGTACCAATAACGGCGTGGTGCTGTCCCGTCTGACCGCGCCGGCAACTAATAAGAAGTGGACCAACTGGGGCAAGATGGCGGATGTGGACTATTCGGTGACGAACAACCCGAATGAACCGGAGGCGCCGACGCTGTGGTTGGGCAGACTGCTCAAGCTGACCGGCCCGTATCTGAACGGGGACGATGTGGCACAGGTGCAGATAGCGCTGACGCTCAAAGGGTACGACCCCGGTACGATCGACGGCGTGTACGGACCGTATACGCAACGGGCGGTGAAGGAGTTTCAGAAGGCCAGCGGGCTGGTGGTGGACGGCATCGTGGGAGAAAAGACAGCGGCTGCGCTGTTTGGAGACTGGGTGACGGACAGCAGCGGGTTCCCGGTGTATCCTGTGGCAGATAACCAGCTGAGCTCGTTCGAGCTGGGCAGGGATCTCAAGTTGGCCACACCGTATATGTCGGGGGAGGATGTGCGGGACGTGCAGGACGCGCTCGCGCTCAACAACTTTTCACCGGGGGAATCGGACGGTGTGTACGGCCCCAAGACGCAGAGCGCCGTGATCGGCTTCCAGAAGAAAAAGAACCTGGTGCCGGACGGCGTCGTCGGCCAATATACCGCGACCTTGCTGGGCGGCATCTGGACAGGAAACTGACAGATGTCGCCGCTAGCGGCTATATTTCCATCGGATCGTCGATGTGCAGATGCACCTGCCAGGCGCTTGAGTCCGGATCGAAATCGTCCGATATCTGGCCGATGGACATCTTAACGTAGCGCGCCTTTGCGGTGACGGCCACCTCGCCATCCGGCGTGTAGATCTCGCCTTCCGCTTCAAACAGCAGGCGGCTGTCTTTCGTGATGCGCCCGAACGCTTTGAGTTGCTGGCCGTATGGCAGCGGCTTTTTATATGCCAGCGACAGCTCCACCGTCACGCCCCAGACGTCAGGATTGCCGATTTGCACTGCGCGCCCCATCGTTTCATCAAGAATGCATGCGGCAATGCCGCCATGAACGCGTCCGGGATAGCTCTGGTGCAGCCGCTGCGGCGTGAACAGCGCCGCTACTTCATTGGTTTCCGTTTCATAGAACGCGGCCTTCAAACCCTTGTCGTTGTCCAGCCCGCAGACAAAACATTCGGAGGAGTTGGGTTGCTTCGCAGTAATCTTTTTCATGAGAGTCTTCCTCGAATCAATTTCTATGGTGTGCATTATACCATAAACGAGGAATAATGTGCAGATCATTGATGGCGTATACCTGCAGTATGTGTTAATATAAGGCCGCGTATTAAAGGGGGCGGCATGGACAAGAAAAGCATATTTGAGAAAAAAGGCGTGATGATTGCGACAGCGATGTTTTGCTGCCTGCTGTGGGGCAGCGCGTTTCCCACCATCAAGCTTTCATATGGAGCGCTGGGCGAGATGGACAGCTTTCAGCGGATACTGCTGGCCGGGCTGCGGTTTGCGCTGGCCGGGGCGTTCGTGCTGGCATTCGCGAAGCTGAAGCTAAAGTCCAAGCTGGTGCCGCCGCGACGCGAATGGCCGCTGCTGCTGGCCGTGGCGTTGCTGCAGACTTTCGGTTCATATGTGCTGTACTATATCGGAATGGTGAATACAAGCGGCGTGAAGGGCTCCATCATTGTGACGCTGAGCGTTTTTCTGGTCGCGGTTTTCGCGCACTTCATGTTCAAAACAGACAGGCTGAGCTGGAAGAAGGGCGCAGGTCTGCTGTGCGGCTTTGCGGGCGTGGTGGTCGTCAACATATCGCTGCTGGGCGGTGAGACGTTCTCCTTCTCAATGCAGGGCGAAGGGTTGATCGTGCTGCACTGCGTGCTGGGCGCGGCGGCGACTGTGCTGGTGCGTAAATACGGGGGGAGCATGGATATCGTTCGGGTGTCGGGCGGGCAGTTGGTAACAGGCGGCCTGATGCTGATCGCGGTGGGATATGCGGGCAACTCGCGGGGGCTTGTGTTCAACACTGAGGCGGCGCTGCTGCTGGTTTATATGGCGGCGCTGTCCGCCGTGGCTTTTACGCTGTGGTTCGTGATGCTTAAGTTTCATAAAGCCACGATGCTGGAACAGTACAAGTTCGCGATACCGCTGTTCGGTGCGCTGCTTTCCGTGCTGCTGGTGCCGGGCGAGCATATTGGCCTGGAAGCGCTGGCTGCGGCGGCACTCGTAACTGTCGGCGTCTGGATCGTCAACCGGGAAGAGAAAAGAATCAGCGAATAAGCGACGTCGTCTTTTTAGGTCGCTTTCAGCGTATCGGACTATTAATCAGTAAACGGGGTTATTGCCGGGTCAGCGCCTCAGGCGGTTTCTCCGGCCATGAAGATTATTGTCAAGCAGCTTGCGTATCAGCTTGTATTCGTTAAGGTTCAGCTGCCGTGTGGGGATCACAAAAGCGCGCAGCGTGGACAGGTGGATATAGATCGCTTTTTTTGATTCCACCGCGAATTTCACCTGCTCCCACTTGGCGTTGGAAGAGCCGGATGAGCCGGTTTCCCTGACGCCGTTCTTGTCTATAGACAGTTCGAATTCCGACTTGAGTGAGTGGCTGCTGTTGTACTGGCGCTTCGCCTGATGGTTGAGCATCATGATGTTGGACGCCGCAATGACGCCTGCAAACAGCAGCACCAGCGCCGCGATGACAGTGATCGTCAGAAAGTTCGTCGTGCGGCCGGCAAAAACAATAAACAAGCAGACCGCCAGCATCAGCGCTGTAAACAGCGCAGGCATTAAAATAATGTGCTTGCGGTGCGAGTAACGGTTATATGTCAGATAGTCGTCCAGCGACAGCGTATAGCGTTTGCGAAATTCCATCTGCAACCTCTCTGATAATCAAGAATTTGTTTTATACTAGCACATGGCAGGCACTGAGTCCATAACAAACTTGTTTTACTGCGCTGCCGGATGTGATATAATACACCGGCAGCGAAAAGGAACGGTTATGATAAACACAATCAATAAGAAAATGATAACGATAGACGACGGGGGAGATGGCGTTATCGCCGGGGACCAGAAATGGTTCAGGAAGCTCAGTCACAGCATATCCGGCTGCGGACCCACGACAGCCGCCCTCATCCTCTTGTATATGGCCTCGGTTTTTCCGGATAAGTGCCGGGTGTTGTATCCGTACGAACTTCCGGCGAAGAAGGATGATTTCACTGCCTTCATGTGCGCGGTGCGCGAATACGTGAAGCCCGGCCTGCAGGGGCTCACAGACGCTAAGTTTTTTGCATCCAGCACGGTGGAATTCGCAAAGAGCATGGGGGTCGGCATCACAGGCATCACCGTGTCTCCCGGCTACAGCGTGGGCGTGGCTTTTGGTTTTATCAAAAAAGCGCTGGAAGAGGGTTATCTGCCCGCGCTGCTGATACTGCGCAACCCGGCCAAAGAGCTCGACTATTTTACATGGCACTGGATGGCCATAACCGGCTTCGACGACGAGAAAAAGACAATTTTCATCGCGACGAACGGCGAGGAGCATGAACTGGCGTTCGAAAAGGTTTGGCAGCAGCACAAGCCTTACCATGCTGCATGCGTTTATTTTTATCCGCAATGATGCAAATATAAGCCGATAGTTTTTTTCACAAAACAGTTGACGCGGCTGATAATATGATATAGAATATCTCTTGCACTCGTTGACGCGGGGTAGAGCAGTTTGGTAGCTCGTCGGGCTCATAACCCGGAGGCCATGGGTTCAAATCCCATCCCCGCAACCAATTAACCATAACCCGATTGGATGAATTTTCAGTCGGGTTATGCATGTGGCGGCGTAGCTCAGTTGGCCAGAGCACTCGGTT
>JAEWTW010000008.1 GCA_023397655.1 Bacillota bacterium | reverse complement strand
ATCGACTTCTTCATCAACTCCGGCATCGACTGCCTCGACCCGATTGACCCGATTGCCGGCATGAGCCTGGAACACATCAAGAAAACGTACGGAGACCGTATCTGCATCAAGGGCAACGTGGACTGCGCGAACACGCTGGTTTTCCGTACCCCCGAAGAGACTATCGAAGAAACCAAAAACTGCATCAAAATCGCGGCGCCGGGCGGTGGATATATATTGTCGTCCAGCAACAGCATACATTCCTCTGTCAAGCCGGAAAACTATCTGGCGATGCTGGACGCTGTGAGAAAATACGGGGCATATCCGATCACATTCTAATCGCGGAGGACTACGACTATGGCGTATTTACTCGGCATTGATCTGGGATCCACAACCATCAAGGCGGTCATCTACGACGAAAAAGGACGGCTTGTCTCAGAAGGCAGCCGCCCGACCGTGCTGTCCCATCCGGATATGGCGCACCCCACGTGGTGCGTCTGGGAGCCGGACAATATCTGGGACGCGGTGTGTCTGGCGGTGCGTCTGGCTTTGAGCCGTGTGTCCGACGCGAGCGCGGTGAAGGGCGTGGCCGTTACCGGCTTCGGCATGGACGGCCTGCCGCTGGACGCGGGCGGACAGCCGTTGTATCCGTTTATTTCATGGCACTGTCCCCGTACCAACGAAATCGCCAAAGAGTTTTCTGAGCGCATCGGGCAGGGCCGCATATTTGATATCACAGGCGCACAGATGATGACGATCCACAGCATATACCGAATGATGTGGATGAATCAGCACCACCCGGAGATACTCGACAGAACGGACAAATGGCTGCTGATCGAGGATTATGTCAACTTCAGGCTGTGCGGCGAAAAGGCGACGGATTATTCGATGGCGTGGAATACGTCGGTGCTGGACCAGCGGAAAAAGAGCTGGTCAGCGGAGCTGATTGGCCTCGCGGACGTACCGGGAAGCATTTTCCCCGATGTCCGTCCGTCCGGCACGGTGCTGGGCAAGCTGACATCAGCCGCAGCGGCACAGACCGGGCTTTCCCCGGATACGCAGGTGGTGTTGGGCGGCCATGATTACATTTGCGCGGCGCTGGCTGTGGGCGCGGTGGACGATGACGTGGTGATGGACGTGACGGGTACGTGGGAGATGGTGCTGCAGGCGTCGGCGACGCTGTCGCATGACAGGCGGATATTCGACAGTGGTTACTACGTGGAAAACCATGTGGCGAAAGATAAGTTCTGCTTCGTGGCTTCCACGGTCTGTGGCGACATGACGGAATGGTTCAAGGATAAGCTGGGTGCGGAGGAGGCAGCGGAAGCTGCTCGAACAGGCGCCAGTGTATGGCGGCTGCTGATGGATAAGGCACAGAGGTCGCCGGTGGGGGCGCATGGCTGTTTCTTTCTGCCGCATTTCTCGGGCGCAGGTGCGCCGCTCATCGACCCCGGCTCGATGGGGGCGTTTGTCGGCTTGCACAACGCAGTGGACAAGGGCGATCTAATACGCGCTACCATCGAAGGGCTGGACTATCAGTTTTATGGCATGGTGGAGGCGCTGGAAAAAGCGCTGTCCATATCGCCGGGGCGTATCTGCGCGGTGGGCGGCGCGACGAAGAACGCTTTCTGGATGCAGAACAAGGCGGACGTGTGCAACAAGGCGATCGAGGTGCCGGAGCTGTATGAAGCGACCCCGCTGGGCGCCGCCATGCTGGCCGGTATCGGCGTGGGGATATTCAAGGATGAGCACGACGCGATATCGAGCGTGAAGCGGACGGGCATCGTCTATGAGCCGGATAAGGCTCGCGCCGGGCAGTACGCGGAATTCTACCACGAGATATACAAAAATATTTATGGCGCACTGCGGGATGTGCATCACGGCATATCCCGGAAATTCAGATAGAGGAGAGGAGCGCAATGGCAAGATACTATTTGGGTCTGGACAACGGCGGCAGCAAGACCAAGGCGTCGCTGTATACGCCGGACGGAAAAGAGATCGCCGTAGCTGGCACTTCGGCAAACCCTGTGATACGCAAGGGCGGCTTTGTGGAGCGCGACAGCGACCTGCTGTGGGAGTCCAACGCAAAGGTGATAAGGGACGTGATCGCAAAGTCGGGCATTGACCCGAATGACATTGCCGGCGTGGCAACGACGGGACACGGCAACGGCGTTTACATGATCGGCGAGGACGGCAAACCCACCGCGCCCGGCATTATTTCCACCGATACGCGCGCGGCGGAGGTGGTGCGCCGGTGGCTGGCCAGCGGCGTGCAGACCCGCATCATCCCCATGACCAAGCAGATACTGTGGGCGGGACAGCCCGTCGCGATGCTGGCCTGGTATCATGAGAATAAACCCGAGGTGCTGAATAAAACGCGCTGGGCGCTGCAGTGTAAGGACTACATCCGTTATCGCCTGACGGGGGAGGTATACGGTGAGATCACCGATATGTCTGCCATAAATGTAATGGACTTGCAAACGCGGGAGTATGATGATAGAATACTATCTGAATTTGGCCTCGGAGAGTATAAACATATCTTCCCTCCCCTCAGAATGTCCACAGATATCTGCGGGCGGGTAACCAAGGAAGCAGCAGAGCAGACCGACCTCATTGAAGGGACATTGGTGTCGGGCGGTCTGTTTGATTGTGCTTCATGTTGTTTGGCAGTGGGTGTGACAGACAGCGACAAGATGTCGGTGATTGCGGGGACGTGGAGTATCAACAGCTTCATATCCACTGTGCCTGTTTATTCCGAGGATTTGTTCATGACATCGCTGTACTGTATGGATGGGTATTACCTGACGACGGAAGGCAGCATGACATCGGCAGGCAATCTGGAGTGGTTCATCAGCAGTTTTCTGACGGACGACGACGGTAAGCGCCGCGACAATGTCTATGAATACTGCAACAGTCTGGTGGCATCGCTGAACCCGGAAGACAGCAGCGTCGTCTTTTTGCCGTTTCTGTATGGCACCAACGTAAACCCGGACGCCAAGGCGTGCTTTATGGGTATCGACGGCTCTCAGGGCAAGGCGCATATGGTGCGCGCCATGTATGAGGGCGTGGTGTTTTCGGCCATGATGCATATAGAACGTTTGCTCAACTTCACCGATATGCCGCAGAAGGTGCGGATATCGGGCGGCGCGACGGAATCGCCGCTGTGGGTGCAGATGTTTGCCGACGTGCTGCAGATGCCCATCGAGGTGTCCGATGCGAAGGAACTGGGTACGCTGGGGGCGGCAATGTGCGTGGCGGTGGCTTCAGGCGATATGCCGGACCTCAAGACCGCGGCGCAGACCATGTCCCGCGTTCGGTATACCTGTGAGCCCAATCCGGCAAACAGGGATATCTACCGGAAGAAATATGAGATATATAAAGACCTCCTGAAGGCTTTGGATCCTGTCTGGGCAAAATGGAGGTCGCTGTAAATAATACGAACGGAGATTGGGGAAATGAAGGCGAGATACGATATTCAGTTGATGGTTCAGGTCGCTAAAATGTATTACATGGAAGGGCTAACCCAAGAGAAGATTGCACAACAGCTCGGCATTTCACGTTCCTCAATATCCATGGTGCTTTCGGAAGCCCGGGAATTCGGAATCGTGGAGATCAGCATCAAGGATCCCAAAAACAATGTTCAGGCTGTCGCCGACGAGCTCATTAACCGTTTCGGGCTCAAAGGCTGTCTGGTGGTGCCGACGGCCATTGATTCCATCCATCTGATCACCAAGGTGATCGCATCCCAGGGCGCCGACTTCGCCGAAGACATACTGAAAAGCCATTCAACGGTGGGCATTGCGTGGGGCTCAACCTGTTATGAGTTCATGCTCTCGTTTTCCAACCGTAATAAATTGAGCGATATCAACGTGGTACCGCTGATCGGCGGCACGTCCCGCATCTCTTCCGAATATCAGTTGAACGAGATGGTGCGCATGTTTGCCGAGAAGCTGCAGGGCTCGCCGTCGTTCATCTATGCGCCGGCCATCGCCGAATCCATCGCGGACAGGGACCTTTACATGCAGAGCACATCCATGAAGTCCATCGTCGAGAAATGGAACAGCATGGATGCCGCGATCGTGTCAGCGGGCGCACCGCCGGACTGGTATTCTACGCGCATGATCGTGGACCCGATTCAGATGAAGGCGATGTACGAATCCAACCGCTCCATGGTGATTGGGGATATCTGCGCACGGCGGTTCAACCTGATGGGCGAGTTTTTGCAGAACGACTACAGCGCCCGCGTGATGGGCATCGACGAGGACAACTTGCGGCGGATCGAGAACGTGATCTGTATCGCGGCGGGCAAACAGAAGGTGCTGTCCATCATTGGCGCGCTGCGCACCAAGGTGGTCGACTATCTGGTGACCGACGAGTCCACAGGACGGAGCATCATCGAACTGCTCAATATCTGAAAGGCTTTTCTATAATCTCATCAGCTGCTGCTTTTTGAAGTTTATTTGGGTTGCCGGCGCATCCTTTGTTTTGCGCTGCTTCCAGAAGCTTAAAAGCATAACGATCAGGGCACGAATTGTGCCGTTACAGGAGAATTATCATGGTGAAAATATTGGGTGTCGGTGATCATTTTATACCCGCAGCCATCATTGAGCAGGGGCTGTCCGCGCTGGACGCCGACGTGTCTGTTTTGGATTGGGCGCTGCCGGATGAGGCGGAGTTGCAAAGGCTGAACAGCATCGTGGAGTGCGAGGGCTGCGAGGCGCTGCAGCCGCCCGACTACGTGTTCGACGCCGCGAAGGACTGCGACATTTTCGTGACGCAGTTCATTCCGGTGACAAAGCGTTTTATCGACGCGTGCCCAAAACTGAAGTGTATCGGTGTGCTGCGCGCGGGCTGCGAGAATATCAACGTGGCCCACGCGACAGAGAAGGGCGTGCTGGTCGTCAACACGCCGGGGCGCAACGCCAACTCGGTAGCCGATTTTACCATCGGTATGATGCTCGCCGAGGCGCGCAATATCGCGCGGGGGCATCTGCTGATGAAGAATGGCGAGTGGGTGCGGCAGTATCCCAACTCGTTTTACATCCCCGACTTGTACGGCAAAACGGTGGGGCTTATCGGTTTTGGTGAAATCGGGCGCGGCGTGGCGCGGCGTCTAGGTGGCTTTGACGTGCGCATACTCGTCTACGACCCGTTTGTCAAAGTGCTGCCGGAGGGCGTGGTGGCATGCGATCTGACTCGCTTGATGCACGAGTCTGACTTCGTATCGGTGCATGTGCGCAGCTCTAAGGAAACGGAGAACCTGGTGAATGCGGAGATGATTTCGCTGATGAAGCCCACTGCGTACCTGATCAACACCGCGAGACCGGCCATCATCGACGAGACCGCGCTGTATGAGGCGCTGCGTGACAAGCGCATTGCGGGCGCGGCGATTGACGTGTTCAATGTGGAGCCGCCGGGCAGGGATTATCCGCTGGTCCGGTTGGAAAACATCACGGTGACGCCGCATATGGCGGGCGGTTCGCGGGATGCGTTTTATGGCTCGCCCGGTAAACTGGCTGGCGATCTTAAGGTTCTGCTGGCGGGCGGCATGCCGCCTCATGCTGTCAACAAAGAGGTGGCCTCAAGGAACGGCTTTTTAATCGGCCGCGCTTAGCCGCGGTGTAGAAAGGAGAGCGATATGACGGAACGGGAGCGCGTGATGACTGCGGTCGGGCACAGCACGCCCGACAGGTACCCGGTGTTTTTGGGCCGGGTGGACGACATCGTCGTGTGGCGCAAGGCGTTCGGTGTGAACACCGGCGACGAGCTGCGGAGCTATTTCGGCTGCGACCTGCGCAAGGTGGATTACTCCGGAGCGCGCTTCACCGAACCGGGCAAAACGATATGGGGCTCCGCCGACAATTACGATGCCGGTTACGGCTCGCCGCGGGGAGGATTCCCGCTTCAGGGCATCACAACAGTGAAGGAAGTGGAGCAATACCGCTGGCCAGAGCCGGATATATTCAATTACGACCTGCTGAGCGAACGGGCGCATGCTATTGACGCCCGGTTCGCGCGCATACTGACGCTGGGGTTTCTGCCGCCCTTTGATACGCTGATGGACATGTTCGGCATGGAGGACGCGCTGGTGATGCTGTATGAAGCGCCCGAGGTGATCGAAGCGGCGCTGGCGCATATCGAGCATTTTGTGCTGGAGTCAATGAAGCGGCTGCTGGACAGAGCAGCGGACGCAGCGGATTTCTTCTGGCTGGGCGATGACTTTTCCACGCAGCGCGGCATGATGCTGTCGCCCAAGTGCTGGCGGCGTTTCCTGAAGCCGTCATACAAGAAGTTTTTCGAGCTGGTGAAGAGCTATGGCCTCAAGGTGTGGTTCCACAGCTGCGGCACGTTTGAGCCGGTGCGGACGGATTTGCTGGACATCGGTATCGACGTGTGGGAGACGGTGCAGGCTCATCTCGAAGGCAACGAGCCGGAGAAGCTGAAGCGGGAGTTCGGCAGGCATGTGACTTTCTTCGGCGGTATCAACTGCCAGCAGACGCTGCCGTTCGGCACGCCGGAGGATGTGCGCAAAGAGGTGCGCGAGCGCATCCGCGTGTTGGGGCATAACGGCGGCTATATCTGCGGGCCGGATCACAGCATACAAGGCAACATGCCGCCCGATAACATATATGCTCTATACGACGAGGCAAAGAAGCTGCTAGGGTGAGCTGGGGTGATCGGCTAAAGGCCGGCTTAAGGGTTCTACCTTAAGAATCCCGCCAAAGGGACCTGTTCCTTTGGAAACCCGTCAGGAAAATGCCATTCGGCATTTTCCGTAAACACATTTTGTTTATCAGGCTGTCCGATTATAATAGCCCTGTCGCAAAGCGGCAGGGCACGTTGGGATTCTAAAGGGATGAATCCCTTTAGCGGTGGTGTGGAGGCAGCGCATCCACGGTCTTAAATCATTAACTAACGCATCTACATATCCAGCACCGACAGTGCAGCGCGTTCGTCGGTGATCAGCACGTCGATGTATTTGCCGCGCAGTGTGCCGGTGATGATATCCGTCTTCTTCTCACCTGCGGCGACGCCGATGACGACGGGGATGTTCTTTAAGTCCTCCAGCGTGACGGCGATCATGCGGTCGTTCAAAGCCGTGTGGCATTGATTGCCGTTGATGTCGATATAGCGGCCGCATATGTCGCCCACGGCACCCTCGCTGCGCAGACGCTTGGCGTCCTCGTAGGTGATGTGGCCGGAGCGGAACTGGGCGGAAAGTTCGGGATTGGTGGAACCGAGACCCACGATAGCCACAGCAGCCTCCTGTATCTTCTGGAAGTGTTCGCGGACATGCGGCTCGTCCAGCAACAGGTCCCGCAGCACCTTGCTCTGCACCATGAACGGCGCCTGCAGCAGGTAACTGTCTCCGCCGAGCGCGCGGGACAGCATCAGCGCCATCGAGTTGGCGTCGGTGTCCTTGGTGCGGTCGCTCATGCCGCCGATCAGCTGTATCACATCAATCTTCTTCGCGGCATTGGGGCGGATGCTCTTCACCATCTGGCTCAAAGTGGTGCCCCAGGCGATGCCCAGCAGCGAACCGCCCGGTATGTTGGCCTCCAGATAGCGCGCGGCGGCCGCCCCGACGTTCTGCTTGCTCTCCTCGGCGTTGTCGCTGCCCGGCACCACGATGGCGTGAACGCCGAAACGCTGTTTCAAACGACGGGCCAGTTCCAGACCGTAGGACGACACGTCGTCGATGCGAATCTGAACGATACCCTCCTTGACAGAGGTTTTGAGCATGCGTGATACGGTGGGACGCGAAACGTGTACCGTCTCTGCGATCTCCTGCTGAGACAGGTTATCGATATAGTACATCTTGGCAACTGTGATCAGCAGATCCCGCTTGTCGGATGCTATTTGGTCCATGGTCTTTAAACCTCCTAATATCCCTGTAAAAAATAGTGACATACACCTATATAAATGTCAAGAGAAAATTTTCAAATGTTCATAAAGCGATCAAAATTTCACGAAAAAAGTTAAAAATTAGTTTTTAGCATGTCAGGCTATGAACAAATGTTCAATTATATACAGGTACATTGACAATGTGTTACAAGTGGTTTATCATGACATTATCAAAGACAAATGTGTAGAGGTACAAACATGCTCAAGTTTTCGGCATCCATACTGTCGGCGGATTTTCTCAAATTGGGAGAGGATATTGCCCGCATGGAACGGGGCGGATGCGACGTACTGCATATCGATATCACCGACGGACATTTCGTACCCAATCTGACAATGGGCATCTGCGTGGCGGAGGCGGCCTGCAAGATCTCAGGGCTGCGCAAGGATGTGCACCTAATGATCTCGCGCCCGCAGGATTTCATTAAAAAGTTCTCGGACGCCGGCGGAGACCTCATCATGTTTCATCACGAAGCAACGGCGCATCCGTTTGAGATGATCAAATATATACGCGAATGCGGCAAGCTGGTGGGCGTCGCGCTGGACCCGGGTACACGTGTCAGCAGCATCGCGCATTATCTGCACGCGGTGGACGCCGTGCTGGTGGTGGCCGTGTGCGTGGGGTTCGGCGGCCAGGGGTATATTGAAGAGATGGACGCCAAGATTCAGGAACTGGTGCAGCTGCGCCGCGAGAAGGGTCTGGGTTTCGAGATACAGGTGGACGGCGGGCTGACGCCGGACAACGCGCGGCAGAAGCACGCTATCGGCGTGGATACGCTGGTGGCCGGGTCGATGTTTTTCCAAAGCCCGGATGTGAAGGCGCTGGTCGGGCAAATCAAAGGCAGTATTTAATAATCCAACGATTATATAATTATGGAGGAATGCACAATGAGTTTGAGTTCGGACAGCTTGAAGGGCAAGGTATGCGTGGTAACGGGAGCAGCCAAGAGCATCGGCTTTGGTGTGGCTGAGAAATACGCACAGTCGGGCGCAAAGGTCGCAATGATCGACATCGATCCGCTGGTGATGGAGTCGGCCAAGGGGCTTGTAGACAAAGGTTATGCGGTAAAGGGATATATCCTTAACATTACGGACAGGGACGCGACGCTGAAGACATTTGAGCAGATCGTGGCTGACCTTGGCGACATCTATGCGCTGGCCAACGTGGCGGGCGTGGTGGACAACAGGCCGTTTGAGGAAGTGGATGAGGCTGTGTTCGAGAAGATGTTCAAGGTAAACGTGTACGGTTCCGGCTACTGTATACAGGGTGCGCTGCCCAGCATGAAGAAACTGGGCGACGGCAAGATCATCAACTTCTCCTCCAAATCCGGCAAAACGGGCTCAGCGCTGATGGTGCCTTACAGCGCGGCGAAGGGTGCCGTGATCGTGATGACGCAGGCGCTGGCCTTCGAGTTCGCAAAGTACAACATCAAAATCAACGCCATCTGCCCCGGTATCACCGACGCGACGGGTGTGTGGTCCAATGTGAGCGCAGGCTACATAGATAACCTCAAGATGGAGCGTGAGGCTGTGGTGAAGCAGTTTACATCCAAGGTGCCGTTGGGCCGCCTGACGGACATCGAAGACCTTGTGGAGTTTGTATTCTTCCTCACCGCTTCGGGCGAATACTGCACGGGTCAGGCGTTTAATGTGACCGGCGGCCGCGAAATGCACTAAAGCCCGCTGACAAAGCCCAACTACTGCGTTATTTACGGGGTCCCCGAAAAGCATAGCTTTTTGGGGTGGGAATGTGCTTGCTTGTCAGCGTAGGGTTTCTACGCTTCCGGCACAATGCTCGAAATGCCTTGTATTTGGACTTTTCAGCGACCTTCAATAAATAAGGAGAAACATATGGATATCGATAAGATCATAGCGGAAGTGACCAGCCAGGTGTTGAGCAAGGCGCAGGCGGGTTCAGCGGTAGCGGCTCCGGCAGCAGCGCCGCAAGGCAGCGGCTATAACGCAGGCTACGGGAAGTACATGGATCACACGGTACTCAAGCCCGAGACACAGAGGGCAACCGTTGCCAAATTCTGCGACGAGGCCATTCAGTATCAGTTTGCCAGCGTTTGCGTGAACCCGACCCATGTGAAATTCGTAGCCGACCGCCTGAAGGGCACCGGCGTGAAAACGTGCTGTGTCATCGGTTTCCCTCTGGGGGCCAACACCTCGTTCATCAAGGGTGTGGAGACAATGGAAGCCGTGAAGAACGGCGCCGAAGAGTGCGACATGGTCATCAACATCGGAGCGCTGAAGGACCGTGATTACCAGCTGGTGTACGAGGATATCAAGGCTGTGGTGGATGCGGCGCATCCCAAGGCAGCGGTGAAGGTGATCATCGAGACGAGTGCACTCAATGACGAGGAAAAGGTGCGCGCGTGTGAACTGGCCAAACAGGCGGGTGCGGACTTTGTGAAGACGTCCACCGGCTTCGGTTCAGGTGGCGCGACGGTGGAAGACGTACGGCTGATGAAGCGCACGGTGGGCGATTCTATGCTTGTCAAAGCCTCCACGGGCATCAACGACCGCGCGGTCTGCGACCAGATGATCGCGGCGGGTGCGGTACGCATGGGCACCAGCAAAGGCATACTCATCGTGAAGGGCGAGGGCGGCGGCAGCCCGTGCGTCAAGTGCGGCGCGTGCACAGCGACGTGCCCGAGCGGCAACGTGAAGATCACCAAGAACGAATATTAATAATTGGAGGATATAGGGCATGGAAAAGCAGGCATTGGGAATGGTGGAGACCAAGGGTCTCATTGGCGCGATCGAAGCGGCGGACGCGATGGTGAAAGCGGCGAACGTGACGCTGGTTGGTACAGAGAAGATCGGCAGCGGTCTGGTAACAGTGATGGTGCGCGGCGACGTGGGTGCGGTGAAAGCATCTGTGGATGCGGGTGCGGCGGCAGCCAAAAGAGTCGGCGAGCTGTACGGCGTGCATGTGATACCGCGTCCGCATGACGACGTGGAAGGCATTCTGCCCACGAAATAACTCAAAGGAGCGGACAGATGGATTTAAATCTGAAGGGTAAGACAGCAATTGTCACCGGCGGCAACACCGGTATTGGATCTGGCATCTGCGAGGTGCTGGCCGACGAAGGCATGAACGTCATTGTGACGTATATCGTGGACGCACCGGGAGCGCTGGGGTTTGCGCGCAAGCTCTCTGAGCAGTTTGGCACCAACTGCTGCGCTGTGTACTGCGATATCACCAACACGGATGATATTGATGCGGTGTACGCGCTGGCGGAGAAGGAATACGGCCATGCAGACGTGCTGGTCAACAATGCGGGCATCTGGCCCACCACGCCCATCGTGGAAATGCCGGATGCGGAGTGGAAGAAGGTCATCGACGTCAACCTGAACGGTACATACCTGTTCTCGAAGCGCGCATGCATGCACTATCTGAAACACAGCGTGGAAGGGCACATCGTCAACATGTCGTCCAAGTCCGGCTTTGCCGTGACGTCGCCCGACCATGCGCATTACGCGACGGCCAAGGGCGCATTGACGCTGATGGTGAAGGCGATGGCGCGTGAATTCACGCCCAAGGGCATTACGATCAACGGCGTGGCGCCCGGTATGGTGTGCACTCCGTTCAACGAGGATAAGCTCTCGCAGCCCGAGTGGCTGAAATACTATCAGGACCGCATTCCGGTGGGACGTATCTCCAAGGCGCACGAAGTGGCATATACGGTGGCGTTCCTGGCGTCCGAAAAGGCCCGGTTCATCACCGGCGCGATCGTGGACGTAACGGGCGGCATGCTGATCTGACAGCACGAATATAATCAATTGACCGGCAGTTGCCCCGCTGCTTGAAAAGGAGGCGCGTGATGAAGGCTGTGGTAAAGTACGGATACGGAAAGCACGAAACACAAGTGCGTGATATACCTATTCCGGCCATCGGTGATGACGACGTGTTGATGGAAGTGAAGGCGGCGGGTGTCTGCGGTTCGGACATCGGGTTTGACGAAGGGGGACACGAAAACCTGCTTCGTCCCCCGGTGGTGCTCGGGCACGAGTTTGCGGGCGTGGTGGCGGCTGTGGGTAAAAACGTCACCGCCTGGCGCGAAGGCGATCGCATCGTGTCCGACAACACCGGCCATGTGTGCGGTGTGTGTCACGCGTGCAGCGTCGCCAATTTTCTGGTCTGCCCGTCCCGGCTGGGGCTGGGCTACGGCATGGACGGCGGTTTTACCAAGTATGCTCGCATACCCGGCGACGTGCTCAAGGTTTTTCCCGGCAGCCTGATGCGCATACCCGACAGCATCAGCTTTGAGGAAGCGGCGATACTCGACCCGGCCTGCAACGGCTATTACGCGGTGGTGCAGGAATCACACCTGATGCCGGGCGAGATGGGTGCGGTGTTCGGCGTGGGGCCGCTGGGACTGTTCGCGATACAGATGATGCGTGCGGCAGGTGCCGCCAAGATCATCGCGGTCGGACTGTCCGAAGATGAAGAACGTTTTCCGCTGGCGCTGCATTGCGGCGCGACGGATATCATCCGGGCGGACAAAGAGGATGTGCGAGCACGCGTGCTGGAACTGACGGATGGTGAAGGCGTGGCGCTGACAGTGGACTGCGCAGGCGTGTCCGCGGTTGTTTCTCAGGCGATCGATATCTGCCGCAACGGGGGAGAGATCGTCAAGATCGGGTACGACGAGAAACCGCTTGGCTTTTCGTTGGATAAGCTGCTGGACAAAGCCGTCAGCATCAAAGGGCACTTTGGCTACGATCGCGTGTCATGGGGCAACGTGATGAACCTGATACAGGCAGGTAAGGTGGATATGAAGTCGATGATCAGCCACCGAATGCCCATCACCGAGTTCCGCGAGGCGTTCACGCTCGTTAAACAGCGCAAAGCCATCAAAATCATATTAACTCCTGAGGATTAAAAAGTAACGGCGGCATGCCGCTGGATATAAGGAGGGAATTCCATGAGAAAGATCGGTATCCGCAGGCTCACAAAAGAAGCGTTTGAGCGCTATGGCAGCTATGCCAGCATACTGGAGCCTGAAGGCGACCATTTGGGTGCGCCGCCGGTGGAGTTTTACCGTGACATGGTGCAGCAGAGTCTGGGCGATGCAACGCGTGTCTCGTATTCCGCTTGTGTGGTGGAGCAGAGGACGCCACGCATCATTGACGCGATCGAGCACCATGATACCTGCCATGAAACGATTATTTGCCTTGATGGCGATTATTTGATGCATGTGGCACCAGCCTGCCCCAAGGACGAAGTGCCTTACGATAAGATCGAGGTGTTTTTGCTGCCGCGCGGCACGGTGGTGAACGTGAAGGCGGGCGTATGGCACGCAGGTGGGTTTCCGTACAAATGCGACAAGGTGCACATCATGTGCGCGCTGCCGGAACGGGTATACGCGACGGATTGCTATGTTGTGAACATACCGGCGGAGCAGCAAATTGAAGTCATCGAAGAGTTTATCGACTAAACTGATAATTACAAAACATTCTGGCCTCCTATCAAAAAGAGAAATGCTATGCATTTCTCTTTTTGTAATCCAAACTATTTGAATCTAAAGGTTAATCTTTGACCATATCCCTTGTGATGAGCGGTATGTTGGCCAGCGTGTCCGCAGGCGTCATGGACAGTATGCCGCGATCCTGCGCCGCAGCCTCGCCCGCCTTGCCGCAAATGTACGCACCATATACCGCTGCCGCGAAGCCGCTCATGCCGCGTGCGTTGCCGCCGCACATCAGGCCGCCGATTACGCCAGTCAGCACGTCTCCGCTGCCGCCACGCGCCATGCCGGGTGTGCCCGCTGTAACGAACACCGTCTTGTCGCCGTTGGTGACCAGTGTCGTCGCGCCCTTGAGCAGCACTGTGAGGTTGTACTTTTTGGCGAATATCTGTGCACAGGTCAGCGGGTCATTCTTGATCTCGTCCACCGTCAGGTTGCACAGGCGGGAGAACTCGGCCAGATGCGGCGTCAGCACGATATCGCCGCGTTTCGCGGCCAGCCATTCCTTGTTCTGCGCGATCAGCGTGAGCGCGTCCGCGTCGAATACCTTGCGGATGTCGTATTGCGTGATCATGCGTTCCACCGCTTTGGCTGCACCGTCGCTGAGCGACAGCCCCGGCCCCGCGGCCAGCGCCGTTTTGCCTTCCATCAGCTGATCCAGCCCGGGAAGGCACTGCTCAGACAGGTTGCCCTGAAATTCATCCAGCGCGAACGTCATGCTTTCAGGCACACGGGAGGAGAATATCGGCTGTAGGCTGGCCGGTATGCCGGCGGTCACCAGTCCCGCGCCCGCACGCAGTGCGCCGCAGACGCACAGAAGCCCTGCCCCCGAAAACCCCTGGCTGCCCGCCACGCAGGCCAGCTTGCCGTAGCTGCCCTTGTGCGTATCCGGATCCCGCGGAAGCAGCTTCAAGCCCTCCACCGCGGCTCGGATTTGGCCCACTCTATATTCGCCGGTGGTGCCGATTTCCTTAACTGTCAGTTTGCCAGTATAAGCCCTGCCAGGGTAAAGAAAATGCCCCGGTTTGGCACACTGGAACGTGACGGTCTCGTGTGCGTGCACAGCCGCGCCCATCACGAGGCCGGTGTCCGCGTCAATGCCGGACGGTATATCGCAGGCGATGATATGTGCACCGCTGTCATTGACCAAATCGATCACCTTTTTGTAAAGCCCTTCCGCATCACGCGTAAGCCCCACGCCAAACAGCGCATCGATCAGCACATGGTCGGATAGGCCGCTCAGCAGCGCTTCTGCTGTCCCTTCGCTGACGATCTCGAATATGCGCGGTCCGAAATATGCCGCGTTCTCCGCTGCTTCACCCTGCAGCGCCTCCGCTTTGCCGACAAGGCAGACGCGCACCTCACAGCCTTTGGCTTCCAACTGGCGCGCCGCCGCGAAACCGTCCCCGCCGTTGTTGCCCATACCACACAGCACGAGCACCTTCGTTTTGCCAAAGCGCTCCCAAACGGCTGTGGTGATGCCAAACGCCGCGTTTTCCATCAGTACGCGCGCCGGAATGCGCATTTGCTCCATCATATAGGCGTCCAGCGACTGCATCTGTTTTTTACGTACAACGGGTATCATCGTCGTCTCCTTCCGCGCCGGAGGGCGGTTCTCATTATACTGCTGACATAAAGGCGAGGGGTGCGGATTATAAGTATGAAACGGCATTGACGATGGCACGTGCCGCAGCCTCAGCGCCTGCCGCGAGTATCGCGGAGAAGTCGCCGGAGGCAGCGCCGGTGCCGAATGCAAATACCGTGTCGCCGTCAAACATTGTGTGTGCAGGCCGGACGGTCATCGCGATGCCGTCCTGTCCCATAGAGGCCAGCTTGTTGGCCTGTTCCTTGGTGAGCGTTGCGTTGGTGCCCACGATGCCGATCGTGGTGTTGAGGCCGGACATATTACCGGGGTCCCCGCCGGCGTATGCGCCAGTGGGGTGGTTTGGCGGGGGAGAGTGCAACAGCGCGTCCATCACAGAACCGCCTGCCATGCCGGCAATCTTTTTGCCGCTGGCGTGTTCATACACGTCGCCGAACGCATTGACCGCGAACGCTGCCGCGACCATCACACCGCCCGGCAACGCTATTGACGCTGTGCCAAAACCGCCGCGCCCCATCCGTTCGGGGTCGCCCGCCTTGCCGACAGAAGCCCCGGTACCGGCTCCATATGGGCCGGATTCCAGCTTGCTGTTTGCATTCTGGCATGCCGCGTAACCCGCCGCTGCGTCGGGTCGCACAGATGCGCTGCCCACGCCAAGGTCGTACAACACCGCCGCCGGGACGATGGGTACGCGCGCGTAGCCAGTATCGAAGCCTTCGCTACGTTCCTCCAGCCAGCGCATCACACCATCCGCCGCAGCCAGTCCAAAGGCGCTGCCGCCGCTGAGCAGCAGCGCGTGCGCGTGCTGTACGGTGTTGCAGGGTCTGAGCAGGTCCGTCTCCCGCGTACCGGGAGCGCTTCCGCGCACGTCCACACCCGCCACCGCGCCGCCTTTCAGCAGCACAACGGTGCAGCCGGTGAGGTGCTTGCTGTCTGTATAGTGTCCGGCCAGTACGCCGGGTATATCTGTCAGGCTTCCGTTAAACATAGCCTTTTTCTCCTCTGAGCGATACTTCGCCCGCCACATAGCGCCGGGTCTCACCATCCACGTTCAGCAGCAGCGCGCCGTCATCATCGAAACCGGCAAGCGTACCCGTGTCGCTGCCCGAGGCGGATGAAACGGTAACAGCGCCGGATATGGCACTCCGGCGGCGGAACTCGTCCATGAAAGGCGCAAGCCCCTCGCTTTCAAACAGCGCGTATGCGTCGATAAAACCGTCGATCATGGCCGCGGCCAGCAGCGTACCGTTGACGGACACGCCGGTTGCCGTCGCGGCCAGTTCGCCTTCGAACTTCGCCTGTGTGTTGACGCCGATGCCGCAGACGACATAGTCCACACCGTCCATATTGAGCATGCTTTCGGTCAGTATGCCCGCGGCCTTCCTGCCGTCCACGATGATATCGTTGGGCCACTTGATGCGTGCGGACGCATCCGAAACGCTCTCGATGGCCCTGCACATGGATACCGCCACAGCCAGTGTCAGACCGGCCACCTTTTCGGGAACCGTCTTCGGGCGCACGAGGAACGACATGTAGACGCCGCTGCGGAGCTCCGAGACCCATGTACGGCCCTTTCGGCCTTTGCCAGCCGTCTGCTCGCCAGCGATGAACACGCCGGTCTGCTGCATCTGTGCCGCCGCCTTGGCGTCGTCGTTGGTGGATGCGGTGGACGGCTGGTATTGCAGCGGTATGTCGTGGCGGATATGTGCGCCCACGTATTCAATACGCGGTACGTCGGGCGGGCTCTCCAGCTTGTAGCCGCGCTTGTTGGCACTGCCGATCACCGCGCCGTCCGCCTCCATGGCACGGATATGCTTCCACAGCGCCGCCCGCGTGATACCCAGTGACTCACTGATCGTTTCGCCGGATATGTAGCCGCCGGCTTCCTTGAGCCGCCGGTAAATCTGCTCTCTCACTCGTCTGCCTCCGAGAACAACGAACTGATGGTATCGTATGAGAATCCGTGCCGCGTCAGCGCCGCAAAAACTTTCTGCCGCAGTTTGCGTGCGTCGCCAGCGTTCCTTGACATCAGCGTGTCCAGCTGCCTGCGCGCGTTGCGCCGCTCATCCTCGTCGGTGTATGCCGCCATCGCGCTGTCGATCAGCGCGCGGTCCAGCCGCTTTTCCTGCAGCCGGTGAAATATTGCGATGCGTCCCCAACGCCCCACGGATACGGCGCTCTGTACAAACTCTTTGGCATAGGCCGCGTCATCCACATAACCGTACGATGAGAGCTTGTCCATCGCAGGTTCTATAGCCGCGTCCGCAATGTTCTTTTCACGCAGCCGCTGTACTAGCTCGCCCCGGGTGCGCATGCTGTGAGACAGCAGCGATACGGCGCAGTCGAACGCGTATTGTATATTGTCCTCCAACACCGCCGCATCCAGTGCGCTTTGGCTGACGGCGGAGCCCGTCTTTATGTTCATCCTGACAACCGCATCGGCTCCCAACGACGCGACATACTCTCCATGGGCATATATGTTGTAGCGGTCTTTTTTCTTTTTCTGAGGCTCAATGGCTGTGATTGTCAGCGTTTCTTCCATAATTTCGATTATAATGCATAATGCCAAAAACATAAAGTGCATATTTAGTATATTTGGGTACAAAATATAAATGATTGACCACAATCGGTAGCGTAGGAGGCAAAATATGATATTTGGAAGCGCGACGTCTGAAATAGAGGCCAAAAATCTGATGATTATTGAGGACCATTTAAACCATGAGGCTTTGGCTGCCAAAAAGAGCGAGCTTTACGCGGAATACTTTGCAGACCCGACGCTGAAAAGCTGCGCTCAGCAGTTGGCCAAGCATCACAAAGAAAACTACTTGAACCTGCTTAGCTATCTGGATACACATAAATAGGGAGGGGAAGCATGATACAAAACCAGCATCCCAATATGACTGAGAAGGAATTGCTTACCGACCTGCTTAATCAGGAGAAGCAGATGATGTCGCTTTATGCGTCGGGAATACAGGAAGCCTCGTGCAAGAATCTGAGGAAGATACTCGGCAGCCAATTCAGCCAGACCAGTCAGGATCAGTACGAGCTGTTTGACCAGATGAGAGAGAAGGGGTATTACCAGACCCAGGATGCGGCCAGCCAGCATGTTCAGCAAGTGAAAAACACATACAAGAATATGATCACGGAGACGTGATGTCTGTTCTCATGGCGCCTGAACCATATAAAATCTATAATTATATACAATTACTCTGTGCATTTCTAATTTAACAATACAGGCAGTCCTGTCATATCATCTAGTGAGGGGATACTGACGGATGCATCATACATTGGAAGCCAACGGCTGCGTAAAATGCTATACATTAATCAAATGCGGCTTTGAGAAAAGGTTGATACCGGGCGTGTTGCAAGCAGGCACTGCCGGACACCAGACCCGAACGGCTTGTGCTTACTTTAATCTAGGAAGCCGGGCTTGTGCTGAGCCGGAATCGGCATGTTTGCGCATCTTTGTTAACGCCGGCCGGGTTTGCGGCTCCCGGGAAACGGTGTGCATCCAACCCATATTGCCGTGCGGTGCACCGCTGACGGTGAAGGAAAGGGCGTCGTTTGAGGTGGCACGAGGCTTCTGCGGGTGGAAGAAGGCGGACGTTCTGCCGCTGATAACAGCAATCAGACGGGAACTGGGGTGTGCGCCGTTCGGCCTTGCGCTGAGTGTAGCAGCGCCATCATTGATCATGATATCGGCGGAACCGGCCACCTGCCCACGATTGCTGCTGGACTGGAGCTGCGCTTTGGACGGCTGTCATGTGCTGCCGGGGTGCCCTTGCTCCGAAGCGGTTGATATATGCGCCCCTGTGTCCTGCGGATGCTGCGCAGATGGTTCGGGTATGCGTTTGGAAAGCCAGGTGTGGCACATTGAGTTCGAAGGTGAGGATTCTTCCGTTATGCGGCGGGTGGACCGCATCAAGGAGGGGACATTCTTCGTCACCAACACAGGGGAGGCCGAGCTGCTGACGACGGTGGAAACGGGCTTTGATTCTTCCCGCTGGGCGCATGATACACAAAAGAACGTAGCTCCGGGGGAAACACAGGCCATCGTGGCCAAATTCTTCGGACGGTATTACCGCCTGACACTGTCCGCTCCGGGTACAGGCAAAGCAACCGTTGAGTTTATCGGGCAGTATTACGCATAGCGGCATCTGTGGAGGCAGCGTGCAAAACCCGATTGACGCTGCGGAAAATGCGCCTATAATGGAAGTGGAAGAGGTGCAGGCGGATGTTTTTTATATTCGGTATCGAAGAAAAGGAAAAGGAACTTCGCGAATTTGCGAATATCGTTTGCCCGGAGTGCGGGCGCTATTCCCGAGCGGTGCTGATATTACAGTTTACATACTTTCACTTTTTCTTCATCCCTACATTCCGCTGGAACAAGCGGTATTTTGTACGTGTGCGCGGCTGCGGCGCGGTGTACGAGGCGGACGCGGAGTACGGCAAGCAGCTGGAGCGGGGCGCTGAACCGGATTTTTCACGCATGAAGAAGGTGAGCAGCGGCTTTGGCGGCTTTGGAGAGTTTTACACAACGTGTAAAAACTGCGGAGAAGCGTTTGACCCAAGCTTTTCCTACTGTCCTCACTGCGGTGCAAGAAAATAAATTCAGGAACCGGCGGCGTGTCCGAAGAGTGGACGCGCTTTTTTAATGGGCGCATCCCTTCGGGAAGAAATGCAAATAACTTTCATGTTTCGCGCAATTATGATAACATAAACAATAATAATAAATGAGGATGGTGATGGATTTGAACCCCAAGGGGACAAAACCCGATTGGAGCAAAGTTAAAAAGATCATAATCATTGCGATCGTTGTCGTGGTGCTGATCGTACTTGCGTCAACGAGCTGGTATACGGTGGACGACAAGCAGCAGGCTGTGGTGACCACGTTTGGTAAAGTAACGGACGTCACCGAAGCGGGTATACACTTTAAGCTGCCCTTCGGCATTCAGGAAGCGCGCAAGGTGGACGTGAACGTTTACCAGAAAATAGAGCTGGGCTACCGCACCGAAGCACAAACCGAGACGGGTTATTCACTGGTGGAGGGCGAGAGCAAGATGATCACAGGGGACTACAATATCGTCAATGTAGAGTTCTTTGTCGAATACAAAGTGTCTGACCCGGTTAAATACCTGTACTCGTCCTATGAGCCGGAAGAGATACTCCGTAACCTGATCCAGAGCCAGGTGAGAAACGTGGTGGGTTCCACCAACGTGGACGCGGTGCTGACCAATGGCAAGGAACTGGTGCAGCAGCAGGTGAAGGAACTGATCACCAAAGTGCTTGCCGAGTATGACGTTGGCCTGATGCTGACGGATGTGAAGATTCAGGACAGCGACCCGCCCACAGACGAGGTAACCGCCGCGTTTAAACAGGTGGAAACGGCTAAGCAGGGTGCCGAGACAGTGGTAAACGAGGCCAAGGCTTATCAAAATGCCGAGATCCCCAAAGCGCAGGCACAGGCTGACAAGGCCTTGCAGAACGCCGAATTTTTGAAACAGAGCCGCATTAACGATGCGACGGAAAAAATAGCCATGTTCGAGGCGATGTACAGTGAGTACATCAACAACCCGGAGATCACCCGCTCCCGGATGTACTACGAGATCATCACGGACATGCTGCCCGGCGTGAAGATATTTATCAACACCTCAGAGAACGGCGTGGAGATGATGTTGCCGCTGGAGAGCTTTCTAGACGGCTCCGGCGGTACGCAGCAGCAGGAGGGGGGTCAGTAACATGAAAAAGAAAATTGTTAAAGCGCTCATTTTTGTAGTGGTTATCGTGGTGCTGATCATTGCCCTGACAAGCTACTATGTTGTGCCGGAAAACGAATATGCCTGCGTCGTCCGGTTTTCCAAGATCATTGCCACCAACGACACTCCGGGGCTTTATTTCAAGACGCCTTTCGTTGACAGCGTGAGGACATTCCCCAAGGCGATCATGTTTTACGACATACCGCCTTCGGAAGTGCTGACTGCGGACAAACAGAACATGACGGTGGACAGCTATATACTGTGGCGCATCTCGTCGCCGCTGAAGTTCTTCCAGACACTGGGCAGCGTCACTGTGGCGGAGGAGAGGCTGGACGCGATGACGTACAACGCGCTGAAAAACATCATGGGCACGCTGGCTCAGAAGGACATCATCAACGAAGAGGACGCCGCGGAACGCAATGACATCTACGCGGGCATTGCGTCCAATGTGGACGCCATCGCACAGAATTATGGCATCGAGGTGGTGGACGTCAAGATCAAGCGGTTCGATCTGCCTGAAGCCAACGAGCAGGCGGTATATTCGCGCATGATCTCCGAGCGCAACCAGATTTCCGAAAAGTATACGGCGGACGGTGAATACGAAGCATCCATCATCCGCAACGACGTGGACAAGCAGGTGAACATCATCGTGTCCAACGCGGACGCACAGGCGGCCAAGATTGAGGCGGAGGGCGAGCAGGCGTATATGCGCATGCTGTCCGAAGCGTACAACACGGATGACAAGCGGAATTTCTATGAATATATGCTGGCGTTGGAAGCGCTGAAGGCATCGCTGGAAGGGTCGAACAAGACCGTTGTTTTGGGACCTGATTCGGTGCTGGCCAGACTTTTGCTGGGATCTTGAACCTGAGGTAATCCACTTGATCGAAGTGTGTATACCGGTTCAAAACTAAGAAATACGGGCTGCTTTTCATTCCGGAAAGCAGCCCGATATTTTTTTCAAAAAAATTTGAAATAGTATCTTGCATTAAACAGTACCGTGTGATATACTGCATCTTGTTCGGAGGACTATTTTTTTAAAGATAGTACCTTGTAAAGAAAGATACCTAGTGGTATAATGCACTTGTTGAAGGGAGGGGCGGCGTGAATACACAATTAAAGAAAGGCGTTCTCGAGCTCTGCGTGCTGGAACTCGTCAGAACAGGAGACCGGTACGGCTATGAGCTGGTCGCGAAGATATCCAAGAGCATCGAGATATCAGAGGGCACGATATACCCGCTGCTGCGGCGGCTGCAGAACGAAGGATATATGAGCACGTATCTGAAGGAGTCCAGCGAGGGCCCGCCAAGGAAGTACTATCAGCTGACGGCCAAGGGCGAAGAGAAGCGGGAAGAGTATTTGAAGGATTGGCGCGCGTTTGTAGAAGGCGTCGAAATGATCGTAGGAGGGCACAGTGAATAAGGAGCAATATTTAAGACAGCTTTCCGCAGAATTGGGCAAGCTAAGAAGCTCCGAGCGGGAAGAGATAGTGGCGGATATCGCGGAATACTTCGACTGCGCCGCGCGTGACGGCGAGAGCACAGAAGCGATCGTGGCGCACCTGGGAGACCCCAAAAAGCTGGGCAAGGAATACTGGGCGCAGAGCTGCATCGCCAATGCCAATGTGAAGTCGTCGCCCAAGTCCATGGCTCGGGCATTCGCTTCATCGGCGGCGCTGGGCACCATCAACTTTCTGTATGTGCTGTGTGTGGTGGTCGTGGGATACATCATCATATCGGCCTTCTATGTGGCCGCGGTGTCCATCGGTTTGAGCGGCATCGCTGTGATGGTGGCAGGCATACCGTTCTCGTTCATGATCGGGCCGGCGGGTGTGTTTATAACAGTGATGGTCGGCATCGCGGTTGTTTGCCTTGGTATACTCGCTTTTATCGGCAACATACAGCTGGCGAAGTTGTTCAAAAAAGCCAACATGGCGTTTTTAAATAGAATTTCAGTAAGACTCAGGAGGGGAGAATAATGAGTAAAACAACCAAAGTCGTCCTGGTCGTGACGGCGATATTGGTGGTCTGTATTATTGGCGCGGCGGTGACATTCGGCATCATGTATAAAGGCAGCGGCCCGCTGAACTGGAAGGGCGTATTCGACAGCGTCACCATTGATCTGGATGAAAGTGCGGACTTTGACCTGGACGGCATGACCCGTCTAAATATTGAGAACGTATCCGGTCATATCATCGTGAAAACGGGCGAGCCGCATGCCACGCTGACGGGGCGCATCATGACCAACACGGATCGGGATGATTTTTTAACGGTTCAAAGTGAGGGCGGCGTGCTGACGGTGAAATCAGCGCTGGATACCATATATCCGCAATACATCAACGGCGACATGGTGCTGACGGTGTATCTGCCCGAGGATATGGCGCTTGACACCTCTGTATCCAGCGCATCAGCTAACACGGAAATTGGCGGCATCAGCTTTGGCAGCTTGACAGTGAACAGCGCCAGCGGCTCTGTGGATATTAAGGACTGTGCAGGCAGCATGATGACGATCAACGTGGTGTCGGGCGGTGTGCAGACGAACAATCTTCAGTTTGAGAATGTGACGGTAAACACGACATCGGGCGGTGTGACGGTGGACGGCGTGAGCGGTTCGGTAAGAGCGGGCAGCGTGTCCGGTGCGGTGCGCATCTCCAATGCAGCGGGTTCGGTGGAGATCAACAATACATCGGGCAGCGCCTTGGTATCACAGACGAAGTCAGACGTCCAGTCCATCCGTATTCACAATATCAGCGGAAGCATCAAGGTGGCACTGGGCTCGGATGCGGCGTTTGATCTGGATGTGAACACGACCTCCGGCGGATTCTCGTCCGACTTCGACATTACGGTGAGCGGCAAGCTTGCGAAGAACGTGGTGGGCGAGGACATCAAGGGCAAGGTAAACGGCGGCGGCCCCACGGTGGAGCTGTCCACGGTGTCCGGCGGCATCAGCCTGAATAAGGAATAAACTGAAACGCGAAAAGGGGCTGCAATGCTCCTTTTTTATATCGGCAACTGCAAAAGCATTGCCGCACGACGCTCCGCTGTGTGCCCGGCGGGGCGTTCGTCTTTTACCTGCACAATAACACCACTACACAGGAAGAGGTCGGATAACAGATAATCTGATTCATGATAGTATGGTATAATACTCATTATCTGCATAAATTATTTTATAATTTGAGGGCTTGATATGCATATATGGACGATTCAGAAATGGAGAAAATACTACAATTCAACACATAGACGAGGGCTTCGTTTTGTAATCGATAAGGAAGTGGACGCCGAAGTCAGACAAGCCTGCAAAGATTTTGGAGTCTGGCTGCGAAAAGAGTTCTATTTTCCGTTCCGGGTTCCGGTTTATGTGAGGGCAAAAGAAAGAATAAAGGCTATGGATGGAGAATTAGTCTGTGGTACTTTCTTTGCGCCCGAAAACAGAAATCATGAACCATACATTCGAATTGCAGCCGGAGATTATGCTGAACTAAAACAAGAGAGAGGCAAAGACAAAGCTTTATTAGCAATTCTTGCTGTGATTCCGCACGAATTGACGCACTACTTTCAATGGATTAACGACATTAAGCTGACGGAGATTGGGATAGAGCGACAAGCTGCCGCTTATAAAAATTATGTGATGTATGACTATCTGGAATATCTGGATAACCAAGAAGCAGGAGGCACCTGAAAGTAACAGAAGCTTTGACTGCTCAAACTAAGCGAATAGATAAACCGAGAGAGGCACTGTCAACCACCCTACTTCGCCCGGCTCATCAGCCCCACGATGGCGAGAAAATACGAATCGAACCCAAGGCCGGAAATCTGGCCGACGCAGCCCGCCCCCGTCACCGACTTATGGCGCAAGTCTTCGCGCGCGGGGATGTTGGACTATCTTTTCAGTGGTGAGAATATTTGCTACTATATATCTATCCAAGCTGGATGTATTTGGTGATGCAGGAGAGTTAAATGAGAATATATAATACAATTGCAAGAGACCAGATTATTACTGAGTTTTCAGATCAAAGAGGCTGTTCACTGTTTAATCTATTTTCAAATACATGTAATATTGAACAAGCGATTGCATGTTCAAGTTTATTTTGGCCGGAAATCATAGAAATAGAGGATCATTATTTTATCCGGGAGTTTTACAATAATTTTGACATTAATAAACTTCGGTCAAGATTTAATAATGACAAACGTGAGATTGAGCGTCGAGTAAATGCGTGGTCAATAGGTGACTTGTTCTTGATGTATCAAAAATCTAAAGAAAACGATAAAATATTTGATGAGTTTACAAAGGTGCTAAAGTTTTTCTGGGAACTGAGATTTAAAACGTTATTTCCTGACAAGGTTTTCACTATAGAAATTGAATATGAATTGTACGGAGAAAATGGTATGGCAATAACGGTGTACCAAGGTAAATGACACAATATAATCCGTAATATCTTCCTACGATTGCTGCACACCCTGCTTCATCCGGCTCATCAACCCCACTACCGCAAGAAAATACGAATCGAACCCGAGGCCGGAAATCTGGCCGACGCAGCCTGCCGCCGTTACGGATTTGTGGCGGAAGTCTTCGCGCGCGTGTATGTTGGACAGGTGCACTTCGATGGCGGGTACTGTGATGGCTTTTAGCGCGTCCAGTATCGCGATGCTGTAATGCGTATACGCGCCGGGGTTGATCACGATGCCGTCGTAGAGCCCCTGCGCCTGCTGTATCTTGGTGACGAGCTCGCCCTCGATGTTGGACTGGTATTCGTCGATTTCGACGTTGTGGGAGCGCGCAAAATCAGCCAGCCCTGCCAGCAGCGCCGCGTAGTCCTGCCTGCCGTATACGTCCGGCTCCCGCTGCCCCAGCATGTTGATGTTGGGCCCGTTGATCACAAGTATCTTCATTTCCGGTAATCCTCCAGTTTTCTGACGATCGTATCGACGCAGCGGTGAGCATCCGCTGTGTTTTTCGCAACAATATCCGCGAATCCATTATACAGCGGATGGCGTTTCTCGTACAGCGCAACGAGCGCACCCCGTCCGGATGCCAGCAGCGGGCGACTTTGAGTCTCCGTCTCTCTTAGAAGTATATCCAGAGGCCTGTCTACGTAAACGGCCACGCCCGTCTCAAGGAGCGCTTGCATGGCGGCTTCCGTCTGCACCATGCCGCCGCCGGTGGATATCACGGTATTCATCGTGTTGGCGGCTTCATTTGCTGCAGTCAGCTCGTACTGCCGGAACACCGCTTCACCCTCGGACGCGAATATGCCGGGGATGGGGCCATGCGCGGCCTCTATCATGGAATCAGTATCGAGGTAGCCCATGCCCATGCGCTCAGCCAGTATCCGCCCGACGGTGGACTTGCCGCTGCCAGGCATGCCGACCAGCACAATGTTGGAGCGGCGGATAAACGCATGCACGGCGGCGCACTCGTCCATCGTAAACGGGCGTCCGGTCCAAACCTGCTCTGCGGCCAAGGCTTGTGAAACCAGCATCCACAGGCCGTTTGCGCGAGGGATACCGCGTTCGCGCGCCTTTCGCAGCAGCGCCGTTTCGGGCGGGTTGTAGATGGTGTCCACCACTGCGCCGCACTTTTCGACGACGGCGTAGGACACAGGGCAGGCATCCGTATTGGGGTGCATGCCGACGGGCGTTGCGTTGATGAGCACGCCGATGCTATCCATTTGCTCCAGCACGTCGTAGCTGACTGCGTTCAGGTCACTGTCCGCGGCTTCGGGGTGTCGGCTGACGGTGAACACCTCCGACGCGCCCTCATCCCTCGCGAGGAAGTACGCGCACCTTGCGGCTCCGCCGCTGCCCAGCACGGCCACACGTTTGTTCTTCAGCGCAATGCCGCTCTGTTCCAGCAGCGACTTAAGGCCGAAATAATCGGTGTTGTGTCCGATGCGCCGACCGTTTTCGAATCGTATCGTGTTGACCGCGCCGATGGCCTGTGCCTCGGGGGAGAGCGCATGCATGTACGGCATCACGGCCTTCTTGTAGGGTATCGTCACGTTTGTGCCCGCGTAGCCTTGTGCTTCAAGGCTGTTAAGCAGCGCCGGCAAACCCTCCGGCGGCGTTTCGTGCAGCCGGTAGACGATTTCCGTACTTGTCAGACGTCCGTATTTCTCGTGTATCTGCGGCGAGAGGCTGTGTGACAGCTTTTCGCCGATCAGTCCCACCTTGAGCATTGTTTCTCCTTTTATTGCGCCATGCGCGGGTAAGAGCCCAGCCATATCAACTCGGCGGATTTTTCGCGCACATTATCCAGTACGGCGGCGACGTGCTTATCGCCCACGCTGCCTTCGAAATCCAGATGGAACAGGTATTCAAACGGCCTGTCCTTGAGCGGGCGGGATTCCAGCTTCATGATGTTGACGCGGCCCTCTGAGAACAGCCTCAGCACGTCGTGCAGCGAGCCGGGGCGGTGCTCCACCATGAACACCACACTGGTCTTGTCGCAGGAGGTGTTCACATGCGGCTGCGTGGAGACCACGGCGAAGCGTGTGCTGTTGCCGTCGCTGTTCTGTATGCCGGACGCCAACTCGGTGAGACCGTATATCGCCGCCGCCTCGGGGGATGCGATGCAGCCCACGGTCACGTCGTTCAGCTGCGCTACGTCATGCGCAGCCTGCGCGGTGCTGAGCGCGGGGAACGCCGCAATCTGTGGGTGGTTGCCAAGGAACACACTGCACTGGGCGATGGGCTCCGGGTGTGAGTACAGTTTGGTGATGGTATCCAGCGTCGCACCAGCAGGAGCCAGCAGACTCTGAGTCACCTTGATCAGCCGTTCCGCGACGATGAAATACCCGTAGCGAGCCAACAGGTCAATCACCGCGGTGATGCTGCCCGTCTCGGTGTTTTCTACCGGCAACATGGCGAGTGCGATGTCCCCGTTTTTCAGCGACTCGAATATTGCTTGGAACGATGGCAGACTTTTGAGTTCTGCTCCGGGATAAGCCTCGTGTGCGGCGATGTATGAGAAGGAGCCGGGCAGGCCGAGATAGCCCACCGCGCCGTCTGCGAAGATGGCTGAGGTCGGATAGCTGATCTGCGTCCGCTGACGCTGGCGGCTGATGCCCATCAGCGACTGGTAGAACTGGCGCAGCGATTCGGCGTAGGCGGTGTCGTGCAGCAGCCCCTGTGCTTTGGCGATTACCGTGCCCTCGCGTGAGGCGTCGTATACCGGCATGTTGTAGCGCTGCTTGACTTCGGCGACACAGTCGGCCGCCTGCATGCGCGCCTCAAACAGCGGCACCAGCTGCGCGTCGATCGCATTGATGCGGTCCCGAAGGACGCTGATTTCCTCTGTATACCCCAATGCTACCAGCCCCTTTCCATCATCAGGTCCAGTACAGCCACATAGGCCGCTGCCTCGATCGCCACTGCCGCGCGCGGGACGATGCAGGCGTCGTGCCGCCCTTTGAGCGTCAGCGTTTCTTCCTCCATCGTCTGCAGGTTCACCGTCTGCTGCGGCTTGAATATGGATGCCGTCGGCTTAACCACCGCTTCAAACACCAGCGGGTTGCCGTTGGTGATGCCGCCCAGCACGCCGCCATTGTGGTTGGTGGCGGTGGTGATTTGGCCATCGTTGAGCGTATACGGGTCGTTGGCTTCGCTGCCGCGCATTCCCGCGAAGCCGAAGCCCTCGCCGAATGAGACGCCCTTGACGGCGGGAACCGCCATCAGCAGTGAGGAGATTACGCTCTCCGCCGCGCCAAACATGGGGCTGCCGAGTCCCGCGGGAAGGCCGCACACGGCGCACTCCACGATACCGCCTACAGAGTCACCTTCGGATGCGGCCTCTTTGATGCGTTGCTCCATTTGCGCTGCTTTGGAATCGTCCAGCAGCGGCAGGCGCATGGCGGCGAGGTTATCCGCCAGCTCGCGAGGCACATTGATCTTATTGAATGCCGCGTCCTCCACGTTCGCGATGCGGCGCACATGGGTGGCGGCGTATATACCCTTTTGCTCGAGTATCTGCGCTGCGACAGCGCCCGCGAACACCAGCGGCGCGGTGAGCCGCCCGGAGAAGTGGCCGCCGCCGCGCGGGTCGTTGAACCCGCCGTAGCGCACGTGGCCGGTGTAGTCTGCGTGGCCGGGGCGGTTGGGACGGTTGTCGTAGTCGCCCGAGTGCATGTTGGTGTTGTAGAACAGCACGCACAAGGGCGTTCCTGTCGCGTGGCCGTAGTAGTAGCCGCTGACGATCTCGAAGTCGTCCGCTTCCTTCCGCTTGGTGGACCATGCTTCGCTGCCCGGTTTGCGGCGGTCCAGAAACGCACGGAGCTTGGGAAAGTCGATCACTGTGCCGGATGGGACGCCGTGCAGCACTGCGCCGATCTTGGGCCCGTGCGATTCGCCGAATATGTCGATGATGAAGTGTCTGCCCCAGACGCTGCTCATTGTATATCTCCTCCCAGTGCTTTGTAGTCTTCGTAGAACTTGGGGTACGATTTGTCCACGCATTCTGCGCCGTGTATGGTGACGGGGCCAGACGCGCCCGCTGCTGCCACAGCAAAAGCCATCGCAATGCGGTGATCGCCAAAGCTGTCGGTCTCGCCGCCCATGGGCTGTCCGCCGTGGATGATGAGGCCGTCTGGCAGTTCCTCCGCGCGGATGCCCAGCGCGCCGAGATTCCGCGCCAGCGCGTGCAGGCGGTCCGACTCTTTGATGCGCAGCCGGGCCGCGCCGGTGATGTGCGTGACGCCTTCGGCGTACGCGGCGGCGACGGTCAGCGGCGGCACCAGATCGGGACACTGCGATACGTCGATCACGGTGCCATGCAGCCTGGCCGGGCGCGAGACGAGCGCACCGCCCTCCGTTGATATGACCGCGCCCATTGATTTCAGTATGTCCACGATGGCGCGGTCGGGCTGGAGTGAAAGTGCGTCCAAATCGTCTACGCGGATGCCGCCCGATATCGCGCCGCCCACGAGGAAGAACGCCGCCTGCGAGTAGTCGCCCTCCACACGGAGCGTCTGAGGCTGATACTGCTGGTTGCCCCTGATGAAGAACGTGTCGCCGTCCACGGCGATATCAATGCCAAAGCGGCGCAGCATGTTCACCGTCAGGTCCACATACCCGCGCGACTCGAAGCCACCAATCACGCTGACAAGCGAATCGCCGTCCAGCAGCGGCAGCGCGAATAGCAAACCTGTGACGAACTGCGAGCTGACGCGCCCGTCCACGCGGAACTCGCCGGAGCGCAGCGCACCGGATACGGTCAGAGGCAGGTTAGCGCCCGGAGGGCGGGTATAGCCGATGCCTTGCGTTTCGAATATTTGCAGGTATGCATCCACGGGGCGCAGCGGCAGCCGTCCTTGGCCGGTAAACGTCTTTTCACCCTCCAGCGTGCATGCAACGGGGATGAAGAAACGCAGCGTGGAGCCGGACTCGGCACAGTCGATGGGTTTGCCTGTCAGCCGGAGCCGTCCGCCGTCCACGGTCAGCGTATTGCCGTCCATCTGCATATCCACGCCCAGCGCGCGGCACGCACCGATGGTGGCGCGCATGTCGTTGGAGAGGTCCACGTTGGAGATAATGCTGCGACCGTCCCCCAGCGCCGCCGAAATGATCGCCCGGTGCGCTGCGCTTTTGGAGGGCGGTACCGTAACGGTGCCGTGCAGCCGCCCGGGCTGTACTGTCAGATCCATAAATCGCTTCCTTTTATAAGTAGTCGGGCAAATCGTTACGCGGGATACGGTACAGAAACGATTTCCCTGGCTCGCTGATGACAACAAGGTTCAGCGTGTCTGCAATGTTCTTCTTATCGATCAGTATACCGTTCAATATTTCCTTTTTGTCGAAACCGGTGATGCTATAGGGCAGGCCTGCCTTTTTCAATACCGACTCGATGCGAGATGAGGTGCCCGGCTTCGTCTGACCTTTGTGCTCACCGAGAGCGGCGATAGCAACCATGCCCATTGCAACGGCCTTGCCGTGGGTCATCGGGACACAGCCCCGTGCGCAAATGCGCTCAATGGCGTGCCCGATGGTGTGGCCGAAGTTGAGGAGCATGCGCTCACCCGTATCCTTCTCGTCCGCCACCACCACGTCGCGCTTGATGGACACGCAACGCTCGATCAGGCTTTCCAGCTGCCGGGACTGCGCTGTGATCTCGGGACCGTTTTCCAGAAATGAAAACATGTTCTCGTCACGAATCAAAGCATATTTGATGAGCTCTGCCATGCCGTCAGCAAAGACCACTTCGGGCAGTGTGGTCAGAAAAGCGGGGTCTATGTATACCGCCGCGGGCTGATAGAATGCGCCTGCGAGGTTCTTGCCCTCCGGAAGGTTAATGCCCGTTTTACCGCCCACCGAGCTGTCGATTTGCGCCAGCAGTGTGGTGGGTATCTGAACGTACTTCACGCCGCGCAGATAGCTGGCCGCAACGAATCCGGCAAGGTCGCCCACGATGCCGCCGCCCAGCGCGATGATGACGTCGGCGCGGTTGTATTTATGCTGCGCCAGCAGGTCCAGCAGCTGGCCAAAGGTCGCGATGCTTTTGGATGCTTCGCCCGGGGGTACGGCAAACACCTCGCAATCAAGGTTCTGCTGAGCGAACGCGGCTGTCAACGCCGCGCCATAAAGCCCGTTCACCGTATCGTCGGTGATGATGGCAAAGCGGCTTTTAGGAAACATCCGTCCCAGCCTGCGCGGTACGCTTTCCAGCAGCCCGCTGCCGATATATATCGTATATTCAGACGAGGGTGTATTGACGATGATCTCTTTCATTGTTCCTCCTTGGCGGATATGCTGCGCAGCAGCGTTTCCAGAGCGGCCGCGTCACGGGACTGTACAGCGGCCTCCAGTGCGTCCAGCTGCACCCGGAGTTTGCCGATGCTTTCCAGCAGATATTCTGCGTTATCCGTCAATAGTCCTGCCCAGAGCGGTGCATTGATGTCCGCCACACGCGTGACCGAGCGGTAACTGCCGCCTGCGAACGCCTCGCTTCCATTGCCCACGGCGCGCACTGCGAGGGCGGCGATGTGGGGGAGGTGGCTCATGTCCGCGACGACGCGGTCGTGCGTATCCGCTGAAAGGACGGGCATTTCGCTGCAGCCCAGCGCGTTGCGCAGGACGTTCGCCCATGCATTTGCCGCCTCACCGGTGCGCTCTGTCGGAGTCAGTATCAGCGTTGCGTTTTGAAACAGCGCTGCGTCCGAGTGAGCGTAGCCGGATTTCTCGCTGCCCGCCATCGGGTGCAGGCACAGCAGCTCGTGGCCGTCCGCCAGCGCCGGAACCAGCGTGCCCACGACACGCGCCTTCAATCCGGACAGCTCCGCGAATACACTACCTGTTTTCAGACTGCCGCGCACCTGTTCATACAGCGGGAATACAGCCTGCGGTGCGAGACTGCATATCACGATATCGTAGACCGTGCCGCCCGCCTGAAAGTCGCCGCCAATCACGCCCTCCGCCTGCGCGGCGGTCAGCGTGGCAGCATCGGTGTCCAGCCCGTCGATATGCGCGATGCCTGCCTGCCGGAGCGCTTTGGCGACGGAACCGCCGATGAGCCCGAGTCCCGCGATCAGTACGCGGGCGCTTCTAAAGTGGGCCTCCATCGTTACACCGCCCGGCCCATCAACTGGGCCGCGCCTCTGAGCTTCTGCACCACGGCGGAGAACGTCTCAGGCAGCAATGACTGTTTACCGTCTGAGAGCGCCGCTGCGGGGTTTTCGTGTACCTCGATCATCACACCATCCGCACCGGCGCACACAGAAGCCACTGCGAGCGGTTCCACCGCCCACCATAATCCGGTGGCGTGGCTGGGGTCTACGATCACGGGCAGATGGCTCTGCCGCTTGATCACCGGCACCGCCGAGATGTCCAGCGTGTTGCGCGTCTGCGTCTCGAACGTGCGGATACCGCGCTCACACAGTATCACGTTGGGGTTGCCTCCAGCCACAATGTACTCCGCGCTCATCAGCCACTCCTCGATGGTGGCGGACAGGCCGCGCTTCAAAAGCACCGGCTTTTGCGTTCTGCCCAGCTCCTTTAAAAGCACGAAGTTTTGCATGTTGCGCGCACCCACCTGTATCACATCCACCATGTCAACAAACATGTCGATGTCCTGCGTGCTGATGATTTCGGAGACAATGGGCAGTCCCGTTTCCTTCTTCGCCGTCAGCAGATACTCCAGCCCCTCCTTGCCGAGGCCCTGAAAGCGGTACGGGCTGGTGCGCGGCTTGAACGCGCCGCCGCGCAGGAAATTCGCGCCTGCCGCTTTCACAGCTTTGGCGACGGAGACAATCTGCTCCTCGTCTTCCACCGAGCACGGGCCTGCCATCACCGCCAACTGCTCGCCGCCGATGGTGAAGCCTTCGCCCTTTATCACGGTGGCGTCCGGATGAAACGCACGGTTCACCTTCTTGTAAGGCTCCTGCACGCGCATCACCTTTCTGACCGCTTCATGCTCTTGTATCGGCTCCATGTCAAGTGCCGAGGTGTCGCCGATAAGACCCAGTATCGAGTAATTGACGCCGTCCATACGCTGTACCTCGAGACCAAAGTCCGTCTCCAGCGAACTGACCAAGCTGTTGACCTTGGCGACATCCGCATGGGGCTTAAGAATTATAATCATTGTTTCTTTCCTCCTGTAGCATTAAAATCAAAAAGGGAGCCCGGTGATGAGCTCCCTTTATCTGCATATACCTATACGCCCTATGTAAGTGTCAAGCCGCCCATTCTGCCGTTGTCCGCTTATTCTGTTTTAACGTCAAATACCCGAAGCTATAATAATAGCCCGGGTTGCTAAACGAAAAATACAGATTTGCGGATAAACAGTTGTTCATCAACGCGCTCCTTGAATCCACAGTTCCATTAAGGCGCATGCGCCCGTCAGGTGCGTTAGCTTGACTTATTATATGCATGCAGCCATATTTTCGTCAAGCGGAAATTTAAGATCGTAAATAAGATCGCATTTTTGTTCAATGGCAAGATCGTCAAAATAGCGGTTCTCCAAAGGTATCCACTCTTCCAAGAATCGTTTGAGCAGGGCGTCCCCACTGCGCGCATGGATGCGCGCCCGCTGGGCTTCGCCGCTCACCTTCAGAAAGATCGCGAGGTCGTAATCCATACCCAGCGCAGGGTGCAGACTATATACGCCTTCAACTACATTCAAGCGTTTGGGCAAGGTCACCACCGGGTAGCCCAGCGCGCCTGTTTGGCAGTCATAGCGGCGGTAAGAGACGGGGTTGCCATTCATCAGAGCGACTGCCACCTCATGCTGCATACGCTCGTAGTCCACATTACCACCCGGCTGCATCAATCGTTCGGCGGTCTTGCGCTCCGGTGGCAGAAAGAAATCATCGGTATGGAACACGTTGCAGTCGTATGCCTCCGCGAGCAGTGCCGCCAGTGTGCTTTTGCCCGCGCCGCTGTTGCCGTCTATGGCGATGGTGACGGACGCTTTTTCGTCCAACAGCTCGTCAATGCGTCGGAAAACGTCAACATAGCGACAGTGTGCCGACTTGACGACGCGGTAAGCGGGGGCATAGGCTTCGCGGTATGCGTCGCTGTGGGAAACGGGAGGGCAGCCTTTCTCACGGTACTCGCGGACATAGGCCGCCGCTTGCTCGATATCGAAAGGCAGATCCCCGCTGCGGCAGCAATCCAGAAACAATTCCAGCTTTTCGCGAAAGCGCTCCTCCGTACCTTTGATCGAATTCGCGGTTGCAACAAATAGACGGTTCAGCGTCTGCGTTTTGAAATCCAAATCGGCCATTGCGGCAAGATACAGCCGGCAAAGCCCGCTGCCGATGGGTTCAAACGCCTCGACGGTGGCGCTGGGCTTTAAACTGCGGCATTCGATTATCAGGCGCGTCAGGCTCTCCGTAGGGCTCTGAATCAGATGCCCACCCGCAAATTCGCTCTGATACAGCAGCTTTACCATGTCGGCAGGCTGCATCAGCGGATATTTATGAATGTGGGCGAGCATCACCTCCTTCATGCGGCTTTTGGCTGCGCTTTCTTTTTCTGCGTGAGCTGCAGCGCGATCATGATGGCGGGGATCAGCACGAGCTGGATGATGATGCCTGGGAACACCATGACGATTGCGCCGCTCATTATATTGCCCCATGTGAACGCCGTGCCCGCGATGCCGTACAGCACCAGACTGACGAGGCTCCACACGACGCGTCCGCCGAGCATGGCGAGTATCAGCGAGACGAATATGAAAACAATGTTCTTGGGGAACAGCTTATAGAACAGGCCAGCCAGCATTCCGTAGGCAGCCAGCTCAAACGCCATCGCGACAGCGCTGGGATACAGCCCCGGCATACCGGTGATCACGCTGGAAAGCAGCGGCGTTACCGCGCCCACCAGCAGGCCCCACGGTCCGCCGCAGATAAACCCGCACAGCAGCACCGGAACGTGCATCGGCAGCAGTATCCAGCCCATGGGTATCAAGTGCCCCACAAGCAGCGGGAGCAGAATGCCCAGCGCGAGGAACATGGCGGATAGCACCAGCTTTTTGGTCTTTGAAAACTTCATCTATAATACCTCCACAATAAAAAATACCATCGAACGATTGCCTTCCATTCATGGAAAGCACATACCTTCATGGTATTGCAGTCAGTCTGTTTTTTCGTCGCGAACGTTCTTTGCCAGCTTCGTGCCAGCTGTCACGATTAAGGTTATTAAAGCATAAATTTTTTTTGCAGTCAAGACAGCATGGCGGCGGTGATTGTGATATAATCGACTGATAAACGAAGCGGTTTTTTCGGTGGCTGAGAATTGAGAATTGTCAGTATGTACCGGAATGCGCGATAAAAAGGGCTCGTATTAAAATTGTATCTTGTCACGCATTGGACGCTGTGATATAATCCTAAAGTTGATTTAGGGTGGTCCGCTTTCCGTGAAGCTCGGCCAAGCGTTTTTTGCTTCAGCGTCGGCATTATGAATACGGTTATGAACGCCTGAAATGGGAGGAGGAATCAGCAAATGAATCAGATCATCAGAGCCATTGAAAAGGAACAGATGCGCACCGATCTGCCCGAGATTAAAATCGGCGATACCGTCAAGGTTTTCGTGAAGGTTATCGAAGGTACGAGAGAGCGTCTGCAGGGTTTTGAGGGATATGTGATTGCGCGCCGGGGCAGCGGTCTTTCCGAGACCATCACCGTGCGCCGCGTTTCGTTCGGCATCGGCATCGAGCGGACGTTCCCCATCCACTCGCCCAAAATTTCGAGCATCGACAAGCTGCGTACCAACAAAGTGCGCCGCGCCAAGCTTTACTACCTGCGCGATCGCCAGGGCAAAGCAGCGAAGCTCAAGGAAAAACGGTAATGACCACAAAAGGAGCCGGAACACGGCTTCTTTTTACTTTGTCTACGTATTATTGTTATCCTGCCCTGGGACGATAGTTCGGTGGCAGAGCTTTGTCAGCCAAAACGAAAAGAAGACTATCGTATGATGGTCTTCTTTGATTTCTCGTAGCGGGAATGGAGCATTTGAATCGGCGAAAGACAGTCCCCACTTTTACTTCTCTGTTGATTATGCTTTCATGGCAATAATCCCGTACGTTGGCGAATCCTTGCCAAAAGCTTCACCCTTCAAGTTATTATAAATTTTGTTTATTTTAAAACCATTTTCGTAAAGCATTTGTGTTAGTTCGGTTACTGAGAATAATCGGTGATAAATTCTAAATATCTTTGTTAAGCCATCTTCATCAATTATCACATACTGTAACCCTTCAGTTTTCGGTTCCTCATAGATATAGGTATTCAGAATTTCAAGATACGGTTTGGAACTCCAGAAACCTCCGTCACTCACTGAAACACTGGTTGCTGTCGTGGTCTCCTTGTTGTCTGAAACCACATCAAATATGAAAAAGCCATTATCTTTAAGCGCTGCATGAATCTTTTTAAGCAACAAGTTTTGTTCTTTTATGTTAAGTGCGCAGAAATCATAAAAAATGAGAGTTGCAATATCAAATGAATCTTTAAAACTGATATCAAGATAGTTCAATTTAATGAATGCAGTATTCATATACTCTGATTTAACATACGTATTGGCATAATCGACCGATCTTTGCGAAAGATCGATGCCTGTTGCAGCTGCTCCGGTCTCTGCAAATTTCTTCGCATACAGACCCGGACCACAACCCAAGTCCAATACTGATTTTTCACCGTCCATTCTCGTCAATTTAATAATAAAACCGGCTTCAGCTTCGATTGTTGCTTTAGTTTTACTTGCGGCTTCAATATCCGGATTGAGATGAAGCTTCAACATTTGCTCTGATATATACTCGTCATCCCAGAACATAGCTGTGCCCTTCTCAAAGATTGCCGGCTTTGCAATACCATATTTTATTAGCTGTAAATCTAATTTGTTGTTTTCGATAATATTCACAATAATTCTCCTTATACTTATTTTTTATTGAGGTAAAGTCAGATAGTATAGAATAGCTAAATGATCCTGCCATCGAAACAAAAAAACGTCTCAGATTCCGAGACGTTTCATACAAATTCTCAGAATACTTAAAACAACCCACCACAAATAAACCAATAAATACTGATATGATCAAAGTTTATAAGTGTTAAAATTGTTTTAAATACTCGTTTCCAATTCATTCAATTATTACAATGAACCGGATAAATCATCTCCTTTAACTTTACCTCGCTTTTATTATAGCATTACTAAAAAATATGGCAATATGCTGGCAAAATCAATCTTATCACATGTATTGATAATTTATATTACCGGCGTATTTTTTAAATAATCACTTTTCATTTCCGACAGTCATAATGCTTTAATCCCCTGGGGCAGTGTTCTCGGAATAACCCATGTAAGTAAGCCGCTTACGGGTGATCTGATAACAAGCCTCCTTGGTCAGGCCTTGATTCGAGCCAACCAAAGATTGAAAACGCCTGGCGGATTGTATATTATAAGAGAGAATGAGTCGCTCCCCGGGAAGAAGGGAGCGGGAAGGGTTGATTTCGTGGAGATACATTGGTATCCGGGGCATATGACGAAAGCCAAGCGCCAGATCGCCGAGAAGCTGAAGCTGATCAACGTGGCGGTGATCGCGGTGGACGCACGTGCGCCGCTTAGTACACTAAGCCCGGATTTGAAGGAGCAGCTTTCCGGCAAGGCGTGCATTGTACTGCTGAACAAGAGCGACCTCGCGGACCCGGAGCAGACGAGAAAATGGACGGAGTATTATAAGCGGCAGTTCGGACACGCGCTGTCGTTCAGCGCCACCAAGGACAAGCCAGGGCGGCTGGTGACTGCAATACGCGAGGCCGCGGCGCCGGTGGTGCAGCGCTACGCTGCAAAGGGAGTGCGTAAAACGGTGCGCGTGCTGATAGCGGGCATTCCAAATGTGGGCAAATCGGCCATCATCAACCGGCTCGTCGGCCAGAAGAGCGCGAAAGAGGGCGACAAACCGGGTGTGACGCGCGGCCTTCAATGGGTGCGCCTGTCCGACACGCTGGAACTGCTGGATTCGCCGGGACTGCTGTGGCCCAAGATCGAGCCGCCGGAGACGGCGGAGCGCATCGCAGCGCTGGGCTCACTGCGCAGCGAGGTGGTCGATGAGGTCGCGCTGGCTCAGAAGCTTATCGGCATGCTGGCCGACGCCGCTCCCGGAGCGATGAAAGCGCGGTACGGCGTGGAGGAAGGTTCGGACGAGCGGAAAGCTCTGGAAGATATATGCCGAAAAAGAGGATTCTTGCTGAAACAGGGCGAAATAGATGATCAGCGCGGCGCTCGGGCGCTGCTGGACGAATTCCGGGGAGGGAAGCTGGGGCGCATCACGCTCGAGCGGTGTGATGGAGTCGCAGACGGTACGTCAGTGGAGCGTGAGTGAGGATGAGACGCAGCGAAGCACAGGAGATGGAACGCCTGACGGCGATGACAGCATTTGAGCGGCCATTCTGGGACTCTGGGCGTTTGGTAGCGGGTGTGGACGAAGCGGGGCGCGGGCCTTTGGCCGGGCCATGCGTGGCCGCAGCGGTGGTGATGCCGAAGGACTGCCTGATACCCGGCGTGGATGATTCCAAGAAGCTGACGGAAAAGAAGCGTGAAGCGCTGTACGATGAGATCACGCGGCAGGCGCTCTGCTGGGCTGTCTGCATTGTGGACAACCGCGTCATCGACGAGATCAACATTCTGAACGCAGCGAAGCGCGCGTTTGCCGGTGCACTCGGCGCGCTGTCCGTGAAACCTGATCACGTGTTCTGTGACCGCATCGGCGGCTTGGACATACCGTTTGAATATGAAGATTTGGTGGGCGGCGATGCGAAGGTATACAGCATCGCGGCGGCGTCCGTGATTGCCAAGGTGACAAGGGACCGGCTGATGCGCAGCTACGAATGCGTGTACCCCGGTTACGGCTTCGCGCAGCACAAAGGATACGGCACCAAGGCGCATTCCGAATGCATTCGGGCGCTGGGCCCGTGCGCGATACACCGGCGTTCCTTTCTGTCCGGTTTCGGCGTATGAATACGCGCAGCCGCGGCAACGCGGGAGAGGACATCGCGGCCCAATACATTGAGCAAAACGGCGGCGTCATACTGGCGCGCAACCACTATGTGCGCGGCGGTGAAGTGGATATCATATTCCGGCAGGAAGGGACAACGGTGTTCTGCGAGGTGAAGCTGCGTAACACCAGCCGTTTTGGGTCGGGAGCGGAAGCGGTGACCCCGGTCAAGCAGCGGCGCATATGCAAAGCCGCACTGGATTACACATATAAAAATAAAATCATTGATGAAACATTGAGATTTGATATAATAGAGGTTGCGGGCGGAAAAATCATACATATTATGAATGCTTTTGAGTTTATAGAGCCCGCTGGAGTATGATGCGCAGGATCGTAATTGGATTATTAGTGGTGATATTGCTCGTCGCGCTGCCCACGGTGGCATTCGCGGCGGAGGGGGCCTTCAAGCCGTCGAACGCGACTGTCGGTGCGACCATGTTGGCGACGATACTTACCGTCATCATGGCAGTGCTGTTTATTATCGTAGCAGTGCTGCTGGGCGTTCGCAACAACGGCGTGGACGACGGGGCGGGACGCATATGGCCGGTATTTTTGCTGACGGCTGTGCTGGCCGTCATGCTTCGCGTGGTCGTCGCGCTGGCCTTCGAGGGCTATTCAACGGATATTGCATGTTTCAAAGGCTGGGCAATGGCCGTATATGAACACGGACCGTCCGGCTTTTATTCGTCGGGCATATTCTGCGACTACCCGCCGGGTTACATGTATGTGCTGTACGGGTTGGGCGCGTTGAGGGACATGCTCGGCATTGACGCGAATTCAGGGCTTTTTACACTCATTATCAAGCTGCCGTCCATCATCGCAGAGGTGGTGCTGGCGCTGTTTGTGTGCCGCGTGGCCTGCAAGCAGATGGGCCGTACCTTTGGCCTGCTGTGCAGCGCTTTCATACTGTTCAATCCGGCGATGTATTTCAACAGTAGTGTATGGGGACAGATCGACATGGTATTCATACTGTTTGTCGTGCTGTGCCTGTATTATCTGCGCAAGGAAAACACGCTGCTGGGCGCGCTGTTCTTTGGCATTGCGCTGATCTTAAAGCCGCAGGCCATTATGCTGGCGCCCGTGGTGGGGCTCACCTATATCTATGCGCTTTTCAAAAAGGGTAAAACGGAGCGGGAGATTCTTAAAATGCTGGGCGGAGCGGCCATCGTAGCTGCGGTGTTTGCCGCCGGTGTGATACCGTTTACCGGCAGCCAGCCGTCCGACTGGATACTGCACAAGTATATCGGTGTTGTCGAGGAATATCAGTACGCCACAGTCAACGCGTTTAACCTTTGGGGGTTGCTCGGAGCCAATTGGGTACCGGCGGATCAGAACTTCCTGTTTATGCCGTACCAGTATTGGGGAATCATATTTATCGGCCTGATCTGTGTCGTGGTGGCAATACTGCAGTGGCGTTCTAGAGCACAGTTGGCGACCTTTGATGTCGCGGCGTTTCTGGTGATTTCGGTATACATGCTGACGCATGCGATGCACGAGAGATATATGCTGCCTGCGTGCGCGTTCCTGCTGCTGGCCTACGTGTTCACAAGGGACATGACGACGCTGACGTTTGCCGTAGCGTTCTCGATCACCGCGCTGTTTGCACAGCTGTTTACGCTGTACGCCGATTCGGTGCTGGTGGATGGAATGCCCATGCTGGTGGTTTCGGCAGCCAACATGGTGTTGTATGTATTCTATGCGGTGCTGACATTCAAGAAGCTTATCAGCGGCACCGTGCTGATCAAAAGCCCTGCGCTCAACGGATAGACAAGAGGAAAAAGAATGAGTTTAAACAACGACTGGCAAAAGCACGCACGGAGGCGGCTTTTTGATAAGCACGAGCCCACGCGGATGACGCGGCTGGACTGGCTGGTGATGGCTGCGCTCACCCTCGTCTATGCGGTGACGGCGTTCATCAATCTCGGATCCTTCGATATTCCCCAAACTTTCTATACGCTGGATGACAGCCCGGTGGTCGCCGAGTTTGACTCCCCGCAGGATATTTCGACAATCAAATATTACACTTCTCTTGGAGGCGGCAATTTCTCTTTCTCGTATTCGAACGACGGCGAAGGCTTTACCGATGTGACTCATCAGGTAGCCATGACCGGTGAGGACGGCAACCCGGTCAATGATGAGAACGGGACTCCTGTCATGACGTCGGAGCCGCTTGATATCAAGTACGATACGCGGGAAATGTTCGAATGGCAGTTTGTCGATGCCGACCCCTTTACGGCACAATACGTCATGATCAGCGCCGAGCCGGATGAAAGCAGACCGCTTCGCATGCTTGAGATGGGTTTCTGCGGCGCGGACGGGCTGCCGTTGCCCGTTGCGATGGTATCCAACCTGAATCCGGATGCGCCGCGCGGCAACGCGCCGGAAAATATGTTTGACGAGCAGCAGTACGTGCCGACGAAAACATATTACATGAACGAGATGTATTTCGACGAAGTATATCACGCACGCACCGCCCTTGAAAACATCGAACGTCTGACTCCGTATGAGATTACGCACCCGCCGCTGGGCAAGGTGCTGCTGTCCATCGGTATCCGCCTGTTCGGCATGAACCCGTTCGGCTGGCGCTGCATGGGTACGCTGTTCGGCGTGCTGATGCTGCCGTTGATGTATCTGTTCGCAAAAAGGCTGTTCAAAAAGCCGCTGTTTGCTTTCATTCCCACTGCGCTGTTCGCGCTGGATTTTATGCACTTTACGCAAACGCGCATCGCGACCATCGACAGCTACAGCGTGTTCTTCATCATGCTGATGTACTACTTCATGTACCTGTACACCGAGACCAACTATAACCGGCAGCCGCTAATGAAATCGCTGCTGCCGCTGGCGCTCACCGGAGTGGCGTTTGGCCTGGGCGCGGCCACAAAATGGCTGTGTATCTACGCCGGCGCAGGCCTCGCTGTCGTGTTGGGTATACAGATCGCCAAACGTTTTAACGAATACCGCTATGCGCGGATGACGCTGGCTGACGAGGAAGGCTGCGCCGGAATGCCGGCGGAGCGGCGTGAATTTCTGGAGGAGCTGTGCCGCAGCTATCTGAGCAAAACATTTGTGACGCTGCTGTGGTGCGTGTTGTTCTTTATCGTTGTGCCGCTTATCATCTACTATCTGGCGTATATTCCGTATATGCAGGTTATGGACAACCCATACGATTTCCAGCGTGTACTTCAGAATCAAGAGTATATGTTCAACTACCACAGCAACGTCCACGACGTGCATCCGTTTGAATCCCAGTGGTGGTCGTGGCCTCTTGACATCAAGCCGGTGTTCTTGTTCCAGGGGCGTGGTTATCCCGAAGGGTATATGTCGTCCATGTCCACGATGGGCAACCCGGCCGTGTGGTGGGGCGGCATAGGTGCGGTGATTACGCTGCTGGTGATTCGGGTCCGCAGAGGCCGGCTGGGTCAGCGCACTCTGTTTCTTTCCATCGCGGCGCTGTCGCAGTATCTGCCATGGGTGCTGATCACACGGACAACGTTTATCTATCATTATTTCGCAACGCTTCCGTTTTTGATTCTGCTGATGGGTGTGCTGGCGAAGTATCTGATTGAGAGGACGAAGCACGGCAGGAAAGCCGTGTTCATATACCTCGGCGTGTGCCTCGTGCTTTTTGCGATGTTCTATCCGGTGACGACTGGTACGGAGGTGTCGCGATGGTATTCAGACCACTTCCTGCGTTGGCTGCCGTCGTGGCCATTCTATTAATAATTGAGGCACAGACGTTATGAGAGAGCTTTATCATAAATATAAAAAAAGTTTCTGGCATTTTGTCAAATTCCAGTGTGTCGGTGTAATCAACTTTTTGGTGGATTATCTGGTATTCACGCTGCTGCACGGGATTGTGGGATGGCCTGTTGTCCTGTCCAATACGATTTCTTATTCCTGCGGCATTGTCAACAGCTTTCTGCTCAACCGGTATTGGACTTTTAAGCTGAAATTAAGGTTCTTATCGGTTGACTTTCTTAAATTTGTAATGGTCAATTTCTTAAGCTGGGGTGTCAATACGCTCACTATGGTCATACTTGTCAACGGTTACTCGTTATCTGCGAAGGGGTTGGGGCTGTTTGAAAACATCGTTCCCAAGCTGATTGCGACAGCCCTGTCCTTCATTGTCAATTTCGCTGGCAGCAAGCTGCTGGTGTTCCGGGAAGACAAACTAACAAAAATAAGGAAGCCGGGAGCAGAAGAGCAAAACGGCGACCGATAGTAAAGCGAGGCCACAATGCTCTCCAAAATACTCAGCTGCGGCCTGATGGGGCTTTCCGGATATCCGGTGATCGTGGAAGCGGACATTGCGGCAGGCATGCCGGCTTATGAGACGGTCGGTCTGCCGGGCGCCGCCGTGCGTGAGTCCAAGGAGCGCGTGCGCGCCGCCATCAAAAATTCCGGCTTTTCATATCCGCAGCAGCGCATCACCATCAATCTGGCACCGGCTGACCTGAAAAAGGACGGCCCAATTTACGACCTCGCCATTGCGGCGGGGCTTCTTTGTGCCAGCGGACAGATGCCTCAGCCGGATGAGACGAGCGCTTTTTTGGGCGAACTGTCGCTGGACGGGCACCTGCGAAGCGTAGCGGGCGCGCTGCCCATGACGATATCCGCTAAAGAAGCGGGCGTCGAGAAGCTGTATATTTCTGCAGAGAACGCGGACGAAGCGGCGTACGTTGGGGGAATATCCGTGTACCCCATGGAAACACTGGCGCAGCTGGCAGCGCATTTAAATGGACAACAGCCGATAACGCCGCTGCCCACGCATGAATACCATCCGGATGAATCTACCTTTTGCGCGAACGACATGGCGCACGTCCGCGGCCAGCAGCATGCCCGCAGGGCGCTGGAGGTGGCCGCGGCTGGCGGACACAACCTTTTATTCATCGGACCTCCCGGCTCCGGCAAGACGATGCTGGCAAGGGCTGTGCCCGGCATACTTCCCGAACTCACATTTGAAGAAGCGATGGAGATCACCAAAATACAATCCGTGTGCGGCATCAGCTCCGGCGGGCTGGCGGCTGCACGCCCTTTTCGCAGCCCCCATCATACCACGTCTACCGCGGCTTTGACGGGCGGCGGCCTACGCGTGCTGCCCGGCGAGATCAGTCTTGCGCACGGTGGCGTGCTGTTTCTGGACGAGTTGCCCGAGTTCAAACGGCAGACGCTGGAGGCTCTGCGTCAGCCGCTCGAGGACAGGCAGATCAGCATCGCGCGCGCCAACGCCAAGCTCACCTATCCCGCCAACGTGATGCTCATCGCGTCCATGAACCCCTGCCCGTGCGGCCACTTCGGCAGCGATAAGCCCTGCCGCTGCTCGCCGCGTGAGATCGCGCAGTACCTGTCCCGCATCAGCGGGCCGCTGTTGGATCGTATTGACATGCACATCGGTATGAACAACGTGACATACGGCGAGCTGACGGATGCCACACCGGGCGAACCGTCCCGGGAGGTGCGGGCACGCGTCAACGCCGCAAGGCGCATCCAGCAGCAGCGGTACGCGGGCACCGGCATATACGCCAACGCGGCGCTGTCCTCCGAACAGCTGAACGCGCATTGCGCACTGGACGATGATTGCGGCAAGCTGATGCAGCGGGCCTACCAGACGCTGAACCTTTCCCCCAGAGGTATGGCGCGTGTGCGCAAGGTGGCGCGTACCATCGCCGATCTGGACGGCGCGGAGAGAATCGGTGTGAAGCATTTAGCTGAAGCGCTGCAATACCGCACGCAGGATGAGCGGTATTGGAGATGAGCATGACATACAGCGATGAACAAAAATACTGGATATGGATGGCGTCGCTGCCCGGCATGGGCGCGAAGACTTTCTACCGGCTGCTGAAAACATACGGCAGCGCGGCTGACTTTTTTGACGCGGCGGCAATGGGGCACACAGACGTGAAAGGTTTGCCCCCCGAGCTGATGAAATCGGCCAAAGCAGCGGCTTCTCACGCGCGGGTGTCGGAGCTGCTTGCGGAGTTAGCCGCTAAGGATATCAGCGTGATTACGCGTCTGGACGCGGAGTATCCCACGCGGCTGGCTGGCATACCATGGCCGCCGCCCGTGCTGTTCGTGAAGGGCAAGCTGCCCGCACTGGACGATGCCATCGGCATTGTGGGAACGCGGGCCTGTACGCGGCGGGGGTTTGAGCATGCACGTAAGATCGCTGCGGAGCTGAATATGCCGGTGGTCTCCGGTATGGCGCGCGGCATCGACACAGCGGCGCATCTGGGCGCGCTGGACGCGAAAATGCCCACGGTGGCCGTGTTGGGCTGCGGCGTTGACGTGATCTATCCCCCGGAGAATGATGCGCTTTATCATCAGATATTGGAAACGGGCGCGGTGATTTCGGAGCTGCCGCCCGGAACGGGACCGAATGCCGCCAATTTCCCGGTACGCAACCGCATCATTGCGGGGCTTAGCCGGGGGCTGTTCGTGGTGGAATCGGACATCAAAGGCGGTACGGCCATCACGGCCTCGCTGGCCGTCAGCTTTGGTCGGGACGTGTTCGCGATGCCCGGTTCGCCATTCCTCGCGTCATCCGCACTGCCCTGCGAGCTGCTCGCAAACGGTGCGTATCCGGTACGCGATGCAGCGGATATCCGCGCGTTCTATGGCGCAAAGACCGGAGAAACGATTGATACAACTGAAGCGGGGCTGCCGCCGATGGACTTCTTTCAGCAGCGCATCTATGAGCTGCTCCAGCGGGAGGATATGAGCATTGAGGACATCGCGGCGGCGGTACAGGGTGCGCCGGGCGAGGTGAGCGCCCAGCTGACGATGATGGAGCTGTCCGGACTGTGTAAGCGGCTGCCGGGCGGACGGTTTGGCGTATAGAAAAGTGAGCGCAAGCAGCGGCAGAAAACGGGAAGACACAAGACATTGACGCTGCCAGAAAGCGCTTTTTTTATTGGCATGCAGTATAAGGAGTTTAAGGCGCGAGCGCGGCGACGGCCTCTGATTCGGCGGGGGTATCGCCGTTTTTTTCTGCGGCCGGTTCCTCACAGGCGGGGCGGCCGGAAAGAAATACGCGGAATTTGCAGCGCGCGGCGTCGGCCAGCATGTCGCTGCAGGAAACGGGGCGGTTCTGCGAATAGAGTATGCGCCGTATGTGGATGAGCGGTGAACCGATGGGTATGTTCAGCGTGCGGGCTTGCTCAAGGCTGGCGCCTACGGCTGTGATGTCGTCCGTCGCGTTGTCCAGACTGAGCCTGTAGTGCTTTTCCAGCAGTTGATAGAGTGAGCCCAGCTCGCGCTTGTGTTTTTGGAGGTCGGTCACGAATGCAGTGTTTATGTAATTGGTAACGATAGAGAAAGGACGCCCATTGCCCACAAAAATGCGCTGCAGCCGGGTGACCGGTGTGTCTTCCGTCAGCCAGAGATTTTTCAGCACCGACGCGTCGGGTATTACAGTATCAATATGGGTGTCCAGCGTCTTGACGTGATATCCCGCCTGCACCAAAATTTCTGTGGTTGAGGTAATAGGATTGGACGCGCGCGCCGAATCCGGCACCGTCACCATGGTCCCACGGCCCTGACGGACGGTCACCAGCCCGTCGGCTGCCAGCATTTGTACCGCGCGGCGCACTGTGATCCGGCTGACGCCGAAGCCTTCCTCAAGCTGCGGCTCGGGAGGCAGAAAATCGCCGGGCGCATATGACTGCCGAATGGCGGATTTCAGCGTTTCGTAGACTTTCAGATAAGCAGGCTTGTTTTCCGTACTCATATCAGGCTCCAGACTGTTAAGTCGTTATATCCTTTGACAGCGAACCCAGCGTGATATTGAAGGTATTTATTACTATATTAATGACAGTACACCAACCGGATGCGGCTGTCAACGAGACATACCAAATAACGACAAAAGTCGAAAAAATACGCAGAGATTCGCAGTGAAGGCGTGTCGCAGACAAAAAACAAAAAAGGATATAATGTTATACAGAAACTGCTGAATAAGTATAATAAGGCAGTGAGCGCTTGTTTTGAGGTCGGCAAAATTAAGTATATTTATAGAACCTTAGGCCGGGAATACAACCGGCAAACAAAAGGCTTTGCTTCATAATAAATATAGCAGCATTAATCAGCGGCTGTCCAAATGAATTATATAGGAGTTGGCTGATAATTCTGACCGCTGGCTGTCCCGATGACCGGGTCTGTATATTACAGTAAAGGCGAATGGGCTTGATTTTTTCCATCACCTTCTATATAATTTGCACTTGCAGGGCGTAAAGATGTGTTCAAAAGGTGTGTCATCGCATAAAATAGCGGTAACCGCCGGTATTGATGCTTATGTAGCACGCCATTTTCGGCGAATTAATAAGAGGGGCGTTTTTTCAAGGCACCCCACAAACACAGGCATTGGAGAGAAGTATGCAAAAGAGTACCGCAAATAAGACCAGTAAAAAAACGGGCGCGGCAAAGAGCGGAACAGCAGCGAAGAAAAGCGGCACGAAGTCAAAATCGTCCGCGAAACCTGTTTCCAAAAAGGCATACGATCTGGTGATCGTGGAGTCTCCCGCAAAAGCCAAGACGATCAGTCAGTTTCTGGGCAGCGGCTACAAGGTACAGGCCAGCGGCGGGCATGTGCGCGACTTGCCCAAGAGCACGCTGGGTGTGGACGTCGAACATGATTTTGAACCGAAATATATTCAGATTCGCGGCAAAAAGGATGTCATATCCGCGATGAAGTCAGGCGCGACCGGAGCGCGGCATATCTATCTTGCAACAGACCCTGACCGTGAGGGCGAGGCGATATCGTGGCATATCGCGCAGATGCTGGATATGGAGCCGGCAGCGGTAAGCCGTATAGAATTCAACGAGATTACCAAAAACGCGGTGACCAGCGCCATCAGCCATCCGCGGCAGCTGAACCTCGATCTGGTAGACGCGCAGCAGGCGCGGCGCGTGCTGGATCGGTTGGTGGGTTACAAGCTCTCGCCGCTGCTTTGGCGCAAGGTTAAGAAAGGCCTTTCTGCCGGACGCGTGCAGTCCGTCGCGGTGCGCATCATTTGTGACCGGGAGGACGAGATCACGGCTTTCGTGCCCGAGGAATACTGGACGATCACCGCGCTGTTAAATAATGCTGCCGGTTCTCATGAATTTGAGGCGAAATTCTACGGCCGGAACGGCGAGAAACTGGAACTGCATAAAAAGGAAGAGACCGACGCAATACTGAAAGCTGTGGACGGTAAGGATTATACGGTCACATCCATCAAAAAGGGTGTGAAAAAGAAGAACGCGCCGCCGCCGTTTACCACCAGCTATCTGCAGCAGTCCGCCGCCGGCGCCCTTGGGTTCACAGCGAAGCGCACGATGCTGGTTGCACAGCAGCTGTATGAAGGTGTGGAGATTGGCTCGAGCGGGCCGGTGGGTCTGGTGACTTATATCCGTACCGACTCCACCCGCGTATCCGACGAAGCATTGACTGCGGTGCGCGAGCACATCGTGCAGCATTACGGGCCGGATTACCTGCCCGAGAAGCCCAATTACTATAAAAAATCTCAGAAGGCGCAGGACGCGCACGAGGCGATACGTCCGTCGCATATGGAGCTGTCGCCCGATTCGTTGAAGAATACGCTGTCCAAGGATCAGTACCGGCTGTATAAGCTGATATACGCGCGTTTCGTCGCCAGCCAGATGACACCGTCCGTTTCCGAGACGATGTCGGTGAACATTGACGCGGGCGACTGCACGTTCCGCGCGACCGGTTCCCATATGGTGTTCAAGGGTTATACCGCAAGCTTTTCCGGTGACGATGAAGACAACAAGGACAACATACTGCCGCCGCTGCAGGAAGGCGAGGTTTGTCCGCTGAAATCTCTGACGCCCAAACAGAACTTCACACAGCCGCCCAGCCGCTACACCGAAGCGACGCTGGTGCGCGCGCTGGAGGAGAAGGGCATCGGCCGTCCAAGCACATACGCGCCCATCATCTCGACGATACAGGAGCGGCGCTACATTGAAAAGGAAGGCCGGTCCTTAAAGCCCACCGAACTGGGCGTGATCGTCAACAACCTGATGAAACAGAAATTCTCGGACATTGTGGACGTCGAGTTCACGGCGGACCTTGAGAACAAGCTGGATGATATCGAAAATGGCGGCAAGCAGTGGAAGAAGCTGCTGCGCGACTTTTATACGCCATTTGAGCAGACGATAGAGGAAGCGGACAAGAGCATCGAGCGCGTGGAGCTGCCGGTGAAGGAGTCCGACGTGGCATGCGAGAAATGCGGCCGCATGATGGTGTATAAGGACGGGCGGTTCGGTCCGTTCCTGGCCTGCCCGGGTTACCCCGAGTGCCGCAACACCAAGCCGGTGGTCAAGTACATCGATACTCCGTGCCCCAAGTGCGGCAAACGCATCGTGGAGAAGCGCTCCGCCAAGACCCGAAAGACGTTTTACGGCTGCGAGGGCTATCCGGAGTGCGATTTCGTATCGTGGGATATGCCCATTGCTGAAAAATGCGAGACATGCGGTTCCATGATGGTGCTGCGGCGCATGTCGGGAGGCAGCAGCTACAAGAAATGCTCCAACCCCGAGTGTGTGAAGAACCAAAAACGCAAGGCGGAAGGCAGTGAAGAATAGCGTAACTGTAATCGGCGCGGGGCTGGCGGGCAGCGAAGCAGCCTGGCAGCTGGCGCAGCGCGGCGTGAAGGTACGGCTGTTAGAGCAGAAGCCGGACAAGCGCTCACCCGCACATAAGTCGGAAGGCTTTGCGGAGCTGGTGTGTTCCAACTCGCTGCGGGCGGATGGCACAGAGAGCGCGGTAGGCTTATTGAAGCAGGAGATGCGCGAGCTGGATTCTTTGATCATGCGCGCGGCGGATTGTACGCGGGTGCCCGCAGGCGGCGCGCTGGCGGTCGACCGGGAGGCGTTTTCCCGAACTGTCACCGAGGCGTTGGAACATCACGAGAACATAGAGGTCGTCCATGGTGAGGTGAACTCGCTGCCGGACGACGGCATGACAATAGCGGCTCCGGGGCCGCTGGTGGAGGGCGCTTTGGCGCAGGCCATCGGCGGGATCGCGGACGGCTTTTTGTCGTTCTTCGACGCGGCGGCGCCCATTGTGACAGCGGAGTCGATTGACATGGGCAAGGCGTATTTCGCGTCGCGGTATGGTAAGGGCAGCGGGGACGACTATCTGAACTGCCCGATGGACAGAGCGCAGTATCACGCGTGTTGGGAGGAACTGATCAAGGCCGAGGCGGCGCAGATGCATGGCTTTGAAGACGATAAGGTGTTTGAGGGCTGCATGCCAGTGGAGACGATGGCGCGGCGTGGCGTAGACACGCTGCGGTACGGGCCGTTGAAGCCGGTGGGTCTCACGATGCCAGACGGCACCAAGCCATACGCCGTGGTGCAGCTGCGGCGTGAGGACAACGAGGGGCGGATGTACAACCTTGTCGGGTTTCAGACGCATCTGAAGTTCGGCGAGCAGCGGCGCGTGTTCGGCATGATACCCGGCCTGGAACACGCCGAGTACGCACGGTACGGCGTGATGCACAAGAACGCGTTCGTGAACGGCCCCAAGGTACTGAACCGGTATTACGAATGCCAATCAAGACCGGGGCTGTATCTCGCGGGGCAGATCACCGGCGTGGAAGGTTATGTGGAGAGCGCGGCTTCCGGATTGCTGGCGGGCTTAAGTGCCGCATGTGACGTTCTGGGGCAGGCGCGTCCGGAGTTTTCACAAAACACTGCAATGGGCGCGCTGGCGGCTTACGTATCCGGTTATGTGGGGGCAGACTTTCAGCCGATGAATATCACATACGGTATTATCAATACAATAGAAGCAAAGGCGAAGAGCGAGAGAAAGCGGATGGTGGCCGAACGGGCGCTGGATGAAGTGCGGCGCATCGCGGCTGCAAGCAAAGGAGAATGATATGATGGAAGCCACGACTATCGTCGCGGTGAGGCGCAACGGACAGTGCGCCGTCGCGGGCGACGGACAGGTGACATTTGGACAGAATACGATCATGAAGCACAACGCGAAGAAAGTGCGGCGGCTGTACAACGATAAGGTCGTCGTGGGGTTCGCGGGTTCAGTGGCGGACGCGTTCACGCTGTGCGAACGGTTCGAGGCCAAGCTGGAGCAGTACAGCGGCAGCCTGCAGCGCGCGGCGGTGGAGCTGGCGCAGGAATGGCGGAGCGACAAGATACTGCGCAAGCTGGAGGCGATGCTGATCGCGGCGGACAAGGATGAGCTGCTGGTGGTGTCGGGCGGCGGCGAGGTGATACTGCCGGACGACGACATCGCGGCCATCGGTTCGGGCGGCATGTACGCCATGGCGGCGGCCAAGGCGCTGAAGGAGAACACGGAGCTATCTGCCAAGGAGATTGCCACCAAGGCCATCACCATTGCCGGGCAGATATGCGTGTTCACCAACGACCGCATCACGGTGGAGGAGGTATAAACATGTCGCATCTGACACCCAAACAGATCGTTGAAGAGCTGGATAAATACATCATCGGACAGGATCAGGCCAAGAAGGCGGTGGCCATTGCATTGCGCAACCGTTACCGCCGGCGGATGCTGGACCAGGAGATGCAGGACGAGATCACGCCTAAGAACATCATCATGGTGGGACCCACAGGCGTAGGCAAAACGGAGATTGCGCGAAGGATTTCCAAGCTTATGAACGCTCCGTTTATCAAGGTGGAGGCCACCAAGTTCACCGAGGTGGGCTACGTGGGTCGCGATGTCGAGTCGATGATACGCGATTTGGTGGAGGCGTCCATCCGCATGGTAAAGGCGTCGCGCCGCGAGTCGGTGATGGAGAAAGCGCAGCGCGCCGCGGAGGAGCGGTTGGCTGATGTGCTGGAGCCGATGCCCAAAAAACCCGCGGCCAACCCGTTCCAGGCGCTGCTGGGGCAGGGGCAGAGCGCCCCGGCCGAAACGCCCGAGGAGAAGCAGCGCCGTATGACGAAGCGCGAGGAGACGCTCGCGATGCTGCGCGCCGGACAGCTTAAAGACATGATGATCGAGATCGAGGTGGAGGACAACGCGCCGCTCGGCATCGAGATTGCCGGTATGGGCAACGATATCAACATCGGAGATATTTTCGGCGGCATACTGCCCAAGAAAACCAAAAAGCGGCGTGTCACGGTGGATGAGGCAAAGAAGATACTTACTCAGGAGGAAGCCGACAAACTGATCGACATGGACGAGGTGACCAGCACCGCGGTGGAACGTGCCGAGCAGGACGGCATCATCTTCCTCGACGAGATTGATAAGGTCGCGGGCAAGAACATGGGCGCAGGGCCGGACATTTCCCGGGAAGGTGTACAGCGAGACATACTGCCCATCGTAGAGGGCAGCACCGTGGTCACCAAGTACGGCCCGGTGAAAACGGACTACATGCTGTTTATCGCGGCAGGCGCGTTCCATGTGGCCAAGATATCCGACCTGATCCCCGAGCTGCAGGGCCGTTTCCCGATCAAGGTGGAATTAAAACCGCTGACCGAGAACGATCTCAAATCCATACTGACACAACCAAAGAACGCGCTGATCAAGCAGTATCAGGCGCTGCTGGAAGCGGACAATGTGCGGCTGGTTTTTCAGGAGGATGCGCTGGAGGCCATCGCCAAATATGCGCGTGTGGTCAACGAGACATCGGAAAATATCGGTGCACGGCGCCTGCACACCGTCATTGAATCGCTGTTGGAGGACATCTCGTTCAATGCAGGCGGCAATTATCCGATGACCGATGTGATTATCGACGCGGCGTACGTAAAGGAACACCTGCAAAGCCAGATCAAGGACATGGATCTGCAGAAGTACATATTGTAGGATGCGGGGCGGGTCGCCGTGGGCGGCGACCCCTACGGTGACACAAACGAGACGTGAGATCGGGGCGCCGAGAGCGGCGACCCCTACGAATACCCACGGGCATTTGGGCGACCCGAAAATCCCGGACAGGAGATCAAATGATCGGTTCCGGTTTGCCGAAAAGGAAAAACATACGCCTTTCCGGCTACGATTACAGCCAAAACGGCGCATATTTCATCACCATCTGTACAAAAGACAAAAATCAAACTTTTGGAGATATTGCTGTAGGGGCCGCCGCCCTCGGCGGCCCGCGTATTACTCTGTCCCATTATGGACAGATCGCAGAGCGTTATATTAAAAGTATAAATGAAGTTTATCAGGGCATAAGTGTTCCGGTTTATTGTATTATGCCGAACCATGTCCATTTCATCGTCGTCATTGATGTGCAAACTGAGTGCAAAGACGGGTCGCCGAGTGCGGCGACCCCTACGGATAACGGCCTGCCTTTGAGAACCGATGTTGCGCAAACGGGATGTGAAAGCGGGTCGCCGAGTGCGGCGACCCCTACGATACCGAAAATTGTTAATTCCTTAAAAACGCTGGCGACCAAAGAAGCGGGGCAACCAATTTGGCAGCGAGGATATTACGAGCATATCATCCGCAATGAACAGGATTACCTCGATATATGGAATTATATTGAGACCAATGCGGTAAAATGGGCGGAGGATAAATATTATCTGTAATGACCGCCGTCTTTGCGATTTGCCGTATATCGTGGTACAGGGGAACCTACAGATAACATCCGACAAAACTATACTGCCTGTAGGGGCCGCCGACCTCGGCGGCCCGAGCCACGATATTGTAATCGCGTGAGAGCGGGTCGCCGAAGGCGGCGACCCCTTTGATGATTGTTCATCTTTAGAATACTCAACAGAATCAATGCGCATAATAATGCTATCCTTTTTATCGCGGGAGAGCATGACTTATGAAAGCAATTGTAATGGCTGGCGGAGAGGGCACGCGCCTTCGTCCGCTCACGTGCGCCGTCCCTAAACCCATGGTGACACTGCTGGACAAACCGATGCTCGCGTATGTAACCGAGCATCTTTTGCGCCATGGCATTTCACAAATGGCGCTGACGCTCGGCTACCTGCCGTCCGTCGTTACCGACTGGTTTGAAGACAACAAGCCGCAAAACGTTCATATGGAATTCTTCGTCGAAGACGTGCCGCTCGGGACGGCGGGCAGCGTGAAGAACGCCGCGCCGTTCATCGACGACACTTTCTTAATTGTGAGCGGCGACGCGCTGACAGACATCGACCTGACGGCGGCGGTGCAGGCGCATAAGGCGGGCGGCGCGATGGCGACAATCGTCCTTAAACGGCTGGGCAGCCCGCTGGAATACGGCGTGGTGATCACATCGGATGAGGGCGGCGTGGAACGGTTTGTGGAGAAGCCGGGCTGGGAGGACGTGTTCTCCGACACTGTGAATACGGGCATATACGTGCTGGAGCCCGAGGTGCTCGATCTTATACTCGACCGAACGCAGTTCGATTTTGCCAAGAACGTGTTCCCACTGATGATGAACAAAGGAATGCCGATATACGGCTGGGTGGCGGACGGCTACTGGTGCGATGTCGGCAACATTGAAAGCTATATCAAAGCGCATGAAGACATGCTCAAAGGTTTGGTGCAGGTGGACATACCGGGGCGTAACGCCGGGGGCATCTGGGTGGGCGAGGGCGCGTCCATCAGCAATTCTGCACTGATACAGTCGCCCGGATTCATCGGCACGGGCGCGGTGATCGGCGACGGCGCGAAGATCGGGCGGTACGCGTGCGTGGGCGCAGGCTCACGCGTGGGAGCATACGCCAACCTCAAGCGCTGCGTGCTGCACAAGGATACACGCATCGGGCGGCATGCCAAGCTGTCCGGCTGTGTGGTGGCCGCGAACAGCGCGGTGGGCGAGAGGGCCAGTGTATATGAAGGCGCGGTGGTGGGCGAGAGGAGCGCGTTGTCCGGCGAGAGCCGCGTGTCTCCCCGGGTACGCATATGGCCGGAGAAGCAGATATCCACGGGCGCGGTGGTGGGCGAAAACATCGTCTGGGGCAGCGGCGAACGTACCGGCTTCATCGGCCGCGGTGGCTTTGTGGGCGATATCGGCGTGGACCTGACCCCGTTGCGGCTGGCGAAGATATTCGGAGCGGTCGCGGAGCACATGTCCGGCAAGCGCGTGGCGGTCTGTACAGATGGAAGCCCGCTGTGCTGCGCGGCGCTTCGGCAGGCGGAGGGCATGCTGACGATGAGCGGCGTGGATGTATTGGCGATGAAGAGCATGCTGCGCCCTGTGTGCGCGCAGCTGGCGCAGACGCTGGATGCAGGGCTGTGTATCATGCTGCATGCTCACAAGCAGAAGATGTATGTGGATCTGTTCGAGCCGGAGCTGTTCATGTTGTCCAAGCAGACGCGACGCAAGATAGAGGCTAAATATTTCGCGCAGGGTGAACAGTTATCCTGCACTGAGACAGGCGAACAAACTTGGGTGGAGCTCGCGGAACGGTTCTACCTGAGCGCCATCAGCCAGAAGATGGATTGGAGCGTGGTGAAATCAGCGGGATTGAAAGCGATCGTCGCCGGAGGACGGGATGCGGACGCACTGGCAGCCAAGGCGCTGGAGGCGTGCGGCGTGCGCGTCAGCCGGTTTCATGGGGAAGCAATCGGCCGTGCGGTGCAGGACGAGGAAGCGGCGTTTGGCGTGCGAATGTCCAAGAACGGCCAGACAGGTTCGCTGTACCTGCCGGATGGACGTGTGCTGGGGCCGGATGAGTGCCGCACGCTGGCGTACTATCTGGTGATGAACACATTGTCGGGCAGCGAGATCAGCCTGCCGTCCGGCGTGACGCGTGCTGTCGTAACGATGGCAGACATACTGGGCCTGAGCTACTCGTTTGCGTCCGAGGAGGAGGCAGCGGCATCGCTGTCGGTGGACGCGCGGCGTGTGCTGTTCGACGGCGTATTCATGCTGTGCCGCTTTGCGGAGCATCTGGCCCGCACCGGCTTGTCGGCCAGTGAGATCGGCGGTATGATCGAACCGTCACATATGAAAGTGAAGGTGGTAGGCTGCGACTGGGAGGACATCGGGCGCGTGATCGGCGGGGTGTATGCCCAAGGCGGCGCGACGGCCAGCGAAGGCCTGCGGCTGGATGTCGCGGGTGGTTACGGCTACATCTGTCCCCACGCGACGAGGCCGACAATCATTATCCGCACCGAAGGTGATACTGAGGAGTTCGCCGCGGAGCTGTGCGAAAAGTACACCGACATGGTACGGCGGATACTGAAAAAACCTCAGGAAGAGG
>JAEWTW010000054.1 GCA_023397655.1 Bacillota bacterium | reverse complement strand
ACTTCTTGCACACGCGAACCTTGCTCTTGTTATCCAAAAGCTTAAATGCGATGCGCGTGGGCTGGCCGCATTTACCGCAGACAAGCATGACCTTGCTCGCATATATCGGCGCTTCCTGATGCACGATGCCGCCCGGTTTACCCTGGCCTTTTGGCTTCTCGTGCTTGCTCACCATGTTGACCTTCTCGACAACGACGCGGCCTTCTTTGGGCTCAGCCACGAGGACCTTGCCCTTCTTGCCCTTGTCCTTGCCGGATATCACAACGACCTTGTCGTCTCTTTTGATATACATTTTCGCCATATCCATCCGCCTCCCTACAGCACTTCAGGAGCCAGAGAGACGATCTTCATGTATTCCTTCTCTCTCAGTTCCCGAGCCACGGGTCCGAATATACGGGTGCCCTTGGGCTGTTTCTGATTGTCGATGATCACAGCCGCGTTATCGTCAAAACGGATGTAGGAACCGTCCTTGCGGCGCACGCCGTAAACGCTGCGCACTACCACCGCACGTACCACGTCCTTCTTCTTGACCACGCCGCCCGGCGCAGCCGTTTTAACCGACGCAATGATCACGTCACCAATGTTCGCCGAGACCCTTTTTGAGCCGCCGAGCACCTTGATGCACATTATCTCTTTGGCGCCAGAATTGTCCGCCACTTTCAGGCGTGTCTGGGCTTGTATCATAACTTAACGCCTCCCCTATATACTTTGGTGACTACTTCGCGGCCTCTACAACCTCGACCAGTCTCCATCTCTTGTCCTTGCTCAGGGGGCGTGTTTCGGTTATCAGCACCTTGTCGCCCACCTTGGCCACGTTCTCTTCGTCGTGCGCCTTATACTTCTGCGTGATCTTCACGGTCTTGCCATATAGCGGATGCTTGGCCTTACGCTCGATCTTAACCACGATCGTTTTATCCATTTTGTCGCTGACGACGATGCCGACGCGCGACTTGCGGATTCCTCTATCAGACATGAGCACCCTCCTTAGTTTTGCGCAGCGCTTTTCATTTCGCGCTCTCTTATAATCGTCTTTACTCTGGCAATGTCCTTCTTGGTGTTCTGTATCACCATTACGTTTCCGAGCTGCCCCGTGGCATTCTGGAAACGCAGGTTGAACAGCTCCTGTTTGAGATCCTTCAGCTGAACCGCCAGTTCATCATTCGACATTTCATGCAGCTTACTAGCTTTCACCCTGCTCACCACCTGTTTCTGCTACGGCTTCAGCCGATTCTTCTTCTTTCATGATGACCTTGCACTTGATGGGCAGCTTATGCGCCGCCAGTCTCAACGCTTCTTTTGCCACGTCCTCAGCCACGCCGGCGATTTCAAACATCACGCGACCCGGCTTCACAACGGCCACCCAGTATTCGGGCGAACCTTTACCGGAACCCATGCGGGTTTCGGCAGGCTTTTCCGTCACCGGCTTATGCGGGAATATCTTGATCCAGACCTGGCCGCCTCTTTTGATGTAACGCGTCATCGCGATACGCGCGGCTTCAATCTGATTGCTGGTGATCCAGGCTGGCTGCAGCGCGACCAAACCGTACTGACCGTATGTGACGGTATTGCCCTTGTGAGCTTTACCTTTCATCACACCGCGGTGTACTCTTCTTCTCTTAACCCTTTTTGGCATTAACATCTTTGCTGCCTCCTTCCGGCGTCTTGAACTTATCCCGCAACGGATTGCCCAAAATCTCGCCCTTGTATATCCAGACCTTGCAGCCGATACGGCCGTACGTTGTATGCGCTTCCGCAAATCCGTAATCGATGTCCGCGCGAATTGTCTGCAGCGGGATCGACCCGTCGTGATATTTCTCGCTTCTGGCGATTTCCGCGCCGCCCAGACGACCTGCACACATGGCCTTGATTCCGAGAGCGCCGCCCTTCATTGCGCGTCCGATGCTCTGCTTCATCGCACGGCGGAACGAAATGCGCTTTTCCAGCTGAGAGGCGATGTTCTCAGCCACCAGTTGGGCGTCGATATCGGGGCGCTTGATCTCGATGATGTTCAGCACCACAGATTTGCCTGTCTGCTTGGACAGCTGGCCTTTGAGAATCTCAACACCCTGGCCGCCCTTGCCGATCACGATGCCCGGCTTGGCGGTGTATATGTTGACTGTCAGCCTGTTGGCGGCTCTTTCCGTCTCAATCTTGGAGATACCGGCGGCGTAGAGCTGCTTTTTGAGCTGCTTTCTGATCACATTGTCTTCCTTGATGTTCGCGGCGAAATCACCCTTCTTGGCAAACCAGCGTGCATTCCAGTCTTTGATCACGCCCACGCGCATCCCATGAGGATTGACTTTCTGACCCATATTAAGATTCCTCCTTGACAGCATTGCCGAGTATGATGGTGATATGGCTGGTGCGCTTGCGGATACGCGTTGCGCGGCCCTGCGCTCTGGGCATAAAGCGCCGCAGCGTGGGACCCTGATCCGCAAAGGCTTCCGCCACGATCAGATCGTCGCGCAGCAGTCCCTTGTTGTTCTCGGCATTGGCGATGGCGGAGTTCAGCACCTTCTCGACGATGGGGCTGGCTGCCTTTGGAGTGCCCTTCAGTATCGCGCCGGCTTCGGCAACGGATTTGCCGCGAATCAGATCAATCACGATCTTGACCTTGCTGGCGGATATCCGGACGTATCTGGCTTTTGCCATTGGCCGCTTATCTTTTAGCTCTTGTCGCTTTTCAGCTTTTTCTCTCTGACGAGTTGCCATTTATTCTAATCCTCCCTGGCGTTATCTGGAGCCGGACTTCTTGTCGCCCGCGTGACCGCGGAACGTTCTCGTCGGCGCAAACTCACCCAGCTTGTGTCCCACCATGTCTTCCGTCATATATACCGGCACAAACTTGCGTCCGTCGTGCACAGCCAGTGTGTGACCCACCATATCCGGAAATATCGTGGACGCTCTGGACCATGTCTTCAGCACTTTCTTTTCGTTTTTCTCGTTCATCTGCTGCACTTTTATCAGCAGCTTCTCGGAAACGTATGGTCCCTTTTTAACCGATCTGCTCATTTTCCACTTCTCCTTAAACGATTTGCCGCATTACTTGTTCCGGCGACGGACGATATATTTGTCGGAAGCGTTCTTCGTCTTTCTCGTCTTATACCCCAATGCCGGCTTGCCCCACGGCGTTACCGGGCCGGGACGGCCGATAGGCGATTTGCCTTCGCCGCCGCCATGCGGATGGTCTACCGGGTTCATGACGGAGCCGCGGACTGTCGGGCGGAAACCCATGTGGCGCTTGCGGCCCGCTTTACCGATGTTGACGTTCTCCTGGTCGATGTTGCCGACCTGTCCGATCGTCGCCTTGTTCTTCATCAGCACCATGCGCACTTCGCCGGAGGGCAGACGCACCTGCGCGTAATTGCCTTCCTTTGCCATCAGCTGTGCAGAGTTGCCTGCGCTGCGGACCAGCTGGCCGCCTTTGCCCGGTTGCAGTTCGATGTTGTGGATCAGCGTGCCCAGCGGAATGTCCTTGATGCAAAGCGCGTTGCCCGGCTTGATGTCGGCGCCTTCGCCGGACATCACGGTATCGCCCACCTTGAGGCCATACGGTGCCAGTATGTAGCGCTTCTCGCCGTCCGCGTAGTGCAGCAGCGCGATATGCGCAGTGCGGTTCGGATCATATTCGATCGTGGCAACTGTGGCCGGTATGCCGTCCTTGTTGCGCTTGAAATCGATGATGCGGTATTTTCTCTTTACACCGCCGCCTCTGTGGCGCACGGTGATGCGGCCGAATGCATTGCGGCCGGCCGTCTTCTTAATGGGCTCCAGCAGCGACTTTTCCGGTGTGGTGCAGGTCACTTCCTCGAAGGCAGAAACCGTCATGCCGCGGCGGCCCGGTGAAGTCGGTTTGTATTTCTTGATAGCCATGCTTACCCCTCCCCCTTACTGCGCCAGCGAATCGAAGAACTCGATGGTCTTGGATTCCTTGGTCAGCGTCACAAAAGCTTTCTTGGTTTCAGACGTCAGGCCCATGTGAGCGCCCTGGCGCTTCATTTTGCCCAGCTGACGAAGCGTGTTCACGCTCTTCACCTTCACGCCGAAAACTTCTTCCACCGCATTGCGGATCTGAAACTTATTGGCGCGCACATCCACCAGAAAGGTGTATCTCTTGTTGGCGATGTCGTCGTAGCTTTTTTCGGTCAGTACCGGCTTTCTAATAATATCTCTTGCGTCCATATCAGGCAAAAACCTCCTCGACCTTTTTGACAGCGTCCGCCGTGATGATGAGCTTGTCGTAGTTGACAAGGTCATAAACGTTGACGCAGTCCGCTGCCAGAGTTTTCACGTTCGGGATGTTGCCCGATGCGCGTACCACGCTGTCGCTGCTGTCGCCGTAGGTGACGACCAGCGCTTTTTTCGCGTCGAATTTATTGAGTACGCCCGCCATCAGCTTGGTCTTGGGAGCGTCCAGCTTTAAATCTTCCAGCACGATGATGTCTCCGTCGGCAACCTTCATCGACAGCGCGCTGCGAATCGCCAGCTGGCGGAGCTTCTTGTTCACTTTCTGAGTATAGTCGCGCGGCTTCATTGCGAACACCACGCCGCCCTTGGTCCAGACCGGGGAACGGGAGGAACCCGCTCTTGCTCGGCCGGTGCCCTTCTGACGCCAGGGTTTAATGCCGCCGCCGCGCACTTCCGCGCGGGACAGCACGCTCTGCGTGCCCTGACGGCGGGCAGCCAGCTGGGCCACCACAACCTGGTGCATCGCCGCTTCGTTGACTTCCGCGCCGAACACCGCTTCATTCAGTTCTATCTGTCCGGCTTCGGAGCCGTCCTTTTTATATAAAGATACTTTGGGCATTCGTTTCACTTCCTTTTCTTAGCTCTGCTTGATTGCCTTCGAGATCGAAAGCAGTCCGCCCTTTGCGCCGGGCACAGCGCCTTTAACCAGCAGCACGTTCTTGTCCAAATCGATGCCGACCACTTCAATGTTCTGCACCGTCACCGTCTCATTGCCCATATGTCCCGGCAATTTCTTGCCTTTGATAACGCGGGACGGATCTGCGCAAGCACCGATGCTGCCCGGCTTTCTCTGGTTGCGCGAGCCATGTGTCATGGGTCCTCTGTGCGCGTTGTGGCGCTTGATGGTACCCTGGAAGCCCTTGCCCTTGGATGTGCCCTGTATGTCGACGATGTCGCCCTTTTCGAACACGTCCACTTTAATTTCCTGACCCAGCGTGTAATCATCCGTATTGTCCACGTGATACTCACGCAGGCTGCGCTTGAATGAAACGCCCGCCTTTTTGAAGTGGCCCTGCAGCGGTTTGCTGACCAGCTTCTCACGGATATCTTCAAATCCCAGCTGAATGGCGTTGTAGCCGTCCGTCTGGGTCGTTTTCTTTTGCGTTACCACGCACGGGCCCGCTTCGACGACCGTCACCGGTACAACAGTGCCGTTGTCCAGAAACAGCTGCGTCATGCCCAGCTTTCTGCCCAATATCGCTTTCATCCGTCTTCCCCCCCTAGAGCTTAATTTCTATGTCTACGCCGGAAGGCAGATCCAGCCGCATCAGAGCATCCGTTGTCTTTGATGTGGCTTCGAGTATATCGATCAGCCTTTTGTGCGTCTTGATCTCGAACTGTTCACGAGAATCCTTGTACTTGTGCGGTGCACGCAGTATGGTCACAACTTCCTTCTGCGTGGGCAGCGGGATGGGCCCCGATACCTTTGCGCCCGTACGCTTAGCGGTGTCCACGATTTTGCTGGCCGACTGGTCGATCAGGTTGTAATCGTACGCCTTCAATTTGATCCGAATCTTTTGGCTTGCCATGTATTACCCTCCTTACGCTTACGCTCCATATACACTCAGCCGTGTGTATCATATTTGTTTCCCGCGGCACTCATGAGAGCACCGCTTATGGAGCGTCGTCCGATCTTGCGGACATTCCTCTGCGAAAGTTACCCGGATGCGCTTTTCACCGGCAACCTCTCGCTCGAGTGTCAAAAATCAGCTGTCTAAAATGCACAGCGTGAAAATTATATATTAACCGTTCCCCAAAAGCAAGAGTTTTTTTGCACTTTTTTTGACGAATATGCATAAGCCGCAAAGTCTCTTTTTTTATGGTGACAGCCCGACCATCATACCACACGAAACACGCTTCGCAAAGCATTAATATTATTATAATGAAATAAATAAACTTTAATCAGCGCTGGCGGACAAAAGCCGCCGCGAATAGCTTTTTGCATATCTGCAGATATGTGTTATAGTATATTAATAGAAGCAAATGTATTGGGGAGGCGGAATATATGGTACTTTTTGAATCAATCAATATCGTGTCCGTCATTCTTTTTGCTGTGGGGATGGTGCTGCTTTTGATCGAGCTGTTTGTGCCGGGCTTCGGTATTTTCGGCGGACTCGGTCTCGTCGCACTCGTGCTGTGCATCGTATTTCAGGCCAAGACGGCAGCTGAAGCGCTGATCATGGTGCTCGTCATCACCGCGATTGTGGTCGCACTGTCACTGATCGCCGCACGCAGCTTTAAACGCGGTTGGCTCTACCGTTCATCGTTGGTGCTCAAGGACGCCGAAGAAAAGGAAGCCGGATACGTCTCAAGCAGTAACTTTTCTCACCTTGTCGGCAAAACAGGCATCAGCATAACGCCGCTCCGTCCCGCAGGCACCGCCGAGTTCGACGGTAAGAAAGCGGATGTCGTCACCGAAGGCGATTTTATTCCGGCAAAGGCCGAAATCCTTGTGTTGCGCGTCGAGGGCAGCCGAGTTATTGTAAGACAACTGGAGGACTAACGTGAAATACTGCCCCGTCTGCAAAATCGAATACGCCGATACAGCGGAGTTCTGCAAAAAGTGCGAGGCATATCTGCTGGAGAAGCTGGACAAGCCTGTCCCCGTCAGAACGGATTACCGGCGGCTGCTCAAGATGTGCCTGTATACCGGCGGCTTCATACTGTTCATCATGCTGCTTTATTATCTGATCTCGTTTCTCGCCCGCTAGTAGAGTTTAAGGCATGTGTTTAATGCGCATGCTGGAATATAATAAACGAAGGAGAAATCAAATATGGGAATTGACCTTTGGCTGCTGATCGTTATTATCGTCGCCGCTTTTATCTTCATCGTGTTTTTCTTTAGCTTTGTACCGGTGCGCCTGTGGATCGCGACGCGCGCCTCGGGCGTTAAACTCAGGATCGTATCGCTCGTTGGCATGCGCCTGCGGAAAATTCCGCCGGCCCGTATTGCCAACCCTCTCATCAAAGCTGTCAAGGCAGGTATCGACGTGAACACCAACATGCTGGAGCAGCATTATCTCGCCGGCGGCAACGTAGACCGCGTGGTGGACTCACTGATCGCCGCCCAAAAGGCAGACATACCGCTGGATTTTAAACGCGCCACCGCGATCGACCTTGCCGGACGTGATGTGCTGACGGCGGTTAAAATGAGCGTAAATCCTAAAGTGATCGAGACCCCCATCGTCGCGGCTATCGCCAAAGACGGCATTGAGCTCAAAGCCAAGGCGCGCGTCACGGTGCGTACCAACATCGACCGCCTGGTCGGCGGCGCGGGCGAAGAAACGGTGATCGCGCGCGTGGGTGAAGGCATCGTCACCACCGTCGGTTCGGCGCAGACGCATAAGGAAGTGCTGGAGAACCCGGACCTCATCTCCAAAACGGTGCTGGCGAAGGGCCTTGACGCCGGTACGGCGTTCGAAATACTCTCCATCGATATCGCGGACGTGGACGTGGGCCGCAACATCGGCGCGCAGCTGCAGATCGACCAGGCTCAGGCGGATAAGAAGATCGCACAGGCCAAAGCCGAAGAGCGCCGCGCGATGGCTGTCGCGAAGGAGCAGGAAATGCTCGCCGCCGTTCAGGAAATGCGCGCCAAGGTGGTTGAGGCAGAAGCGGAGATACCGCTGGCCATGGCAGAAGCCTTCCGCGACGGCAACCTCGGCGTGATGGACTACTACAATATGAAGAACGTAATTGCGGATACGCATATGCGCGATTCAATATCTGAAGCCGCCGGCCCTAAAGTGAAAAAGGATAATCAGGACTAACCGCTATGGAATTTGTATTAATCATCATCGTCGTTGTCATCGTATCCGTTATATCGGCGGCGCTGAAGAAAAAACCCAAATCCTCCGGCGAACAGGAAGCACCGCCTGCCCGTACTACGATGACGGACATTCAGCGTGCGTTCATGATGGCCGCAGGCATGCCGGAAAACGAGCAAAATCGGCCGCCGGTGCGTACGCCCACGCCTTACAGTCCGTCCGCGTCTGGTTCATATGTACCGCCTGTTTCACACTATGAGCCGACAGTCGCACCGACTGAATTCATCCCTTACGCCGCCCAGCCGTATTCGGGCACGTCAGAGAATACAGTTGTCCGGCCGATGGAACCCGTCAACCCGTATGCGAACGCGCAGATTCGCTCATATTTTATGGATGAGGATGAAAAGGAGCCGCTTGCCCAGGCAGCGTCCGTCCGCGAACAAAACCCCATGGGTACGGGAATTCCTCTTTTCGAAGACCAGCGCGACATCGTCAAAGCGCTGATCTATGCGGAAATACTCCCGCGGCGAAACGGCGCTCAGCGGGTCAGGTAACCAGCGCGCCAACAGCCTCCGCCTTTCAGTAATTAATAAAAAGCTGCCGGTTAAACCATAACCGGCAGCTTTTTTATCCGCTGTTTCCTGATAATCCACTCAGTCAACGTAATCCCACGTGAAATCCAGCGTCTCCGAGTAATGATAGTTTCCGTATATGTCGATGAACATGAAACCGTACTCATAATCCTCACCCGTCGGCAGATCAATGAATTCCAGATAAAGGCCGTCACCGCCAATAACGATGTCGTTTCCAACGTAATAATCATCATAGCTGCCCTCGGTATACAGCGGCCAGTAGACGGGCGTTACCACGTCCCCCGGCTCAAGATCGATCGCCAGCTTTGAACTGGGAGCGGCATAATCGTCGCTGCTGTAGAATATACCCGTATACATATAATAGCCGCTGTCCTCATGCGACGCATCCCAGATCCAGACGCTCTTCACAACAGCATGCTCGCCGTTATACAGCACGGGAATATCGTAGACGACGAAATCATCCGTCTCGTCCATCACATACACGGCCACCGGCTGTCCGTTAAGCCCCGTCCATTTACCCTGGAAATTATCGTGAATCGTGTTGTCGTCATAGTTAATATCGATATCGCTGTCAAACCCCATATCGATCAGCGTGCCGTCGCCCATATACCAGCCCAGCGTGCAGTAGACATAACACATATACTCCATCTGCTCGTCCGTCAGCTGCACGTAATACGACCCCACCTCGCTGTAATCCTGCTGCTCTACATACTGGAGCGTGCTGCCGTAATCGGGCACTTCGCTGAGTATGGTTTCGTCCGTGATGATGGACGCAAAGTCGCCAATGAACGCCTTGTATTCAGGACAGAAGTCAATCTGCCCATATATGGCAAGGCTGTCGCCAAAATACTCTCTTCCGAAATACGGAAAGTAGATGGATAGCCCGTATGAATAGATGCGCTGTGATCCGCTCACCTCATACGCCACCACGTCCTCAATAGCCGTCATCAGTTCTGCCGAATATGCCTGCCCGGCAGCCTGCTGCTGGTCCACAAAATCGTACAGATCAATGAGATCGAACGAGACCTGCCCGGGTTCTTCGCCGTATTTTTCCGCTCTTTGCCTCGTTGCCGATAGTGCGTCCCGCTTTTCCGGCTGCACGATCGCGCCAGACAACCCTTGTGCGTAAGCGCTAAGCGCTTCCTCCAGCGCGGGCATTTTGGACAGGTCCAGCACCGAGCAGGTGATCAGCCCTTCCATGGACGTGTTCATATACTTGCCGTAAAAGCTGTCCGTGACGGCTTTACCCAGCGCCATGCCGTCCATTTCGGGTTTCTGTGCAATCTCAGCAAACAGCCTCTCATAATCCCAGCCGCCGCCCGGCTCCACTTCCTCAGACGCCACCATATACCGCGCGTAAGGCGCCATCACATCCGCCGTTTCCGCGCTGGCCATCAGGCATGCGTCAAAACCCACCAGGTCATATGGCTGCCCGTCAAACGCGCCGCTCATGGCCGTCTCCAGCTCGGCCAGCGTCAGCGCGTCATAATTAAATAATTCATCCGCACCAAAACCCCAAATGCTGCCGCCTCCATGGTTCCAGAACACCAATGCCTTCTTGTCTGCGGGATAATTCGTCTGCGCATAGGTCAAAAACTCCGACAGCGTATCGCTCTCGCCAATGCTCTTTGCCGCCAGCGTTTCGAGAAGTACGAGGCCGCCGTCCTCAGCAAGCCATATCTGGTTGGCATCGGCGCTGATCAAATCATTCTTCCACAGCTTCGTACCGCCGGTATACACCAGCACATTCACGCTGTCCGGTAGATCCACAGAGAGCAGGCTCTGCAGGTTGGCCGTCGCTTCACCGCCCTCGCTTTCCAGATCCGAGCCGTTCATGTATATCGCAATTGTCCAGTTGGGCGATCCCGTGTTGGGGGGTGCTGTAGGTACAGTCGAAAGTGTGCTGCTTTGAGGGTCGCCCCAGCGCATGTCCCCGTCGGAGAAAAACCCGTCGCCCCTCACTATTTCGGAGCACCCTGAAAAGCTGACAACCAGCAGCAGCGCGACCGCAATAGCCGCTATTTTTCTACCAGAAACCCTCATTTAATGCTCCTTTGCAAGGTATTTATGGATACTTTAACGATACCACTATTGATTCAATATAAACAGGTCTATCTTTATAAATTTATGCAAAATAAACCTGAAAACAATATTGACAAATATGAAAATTAGTGATAACTTATTAATAACTATTATTAATAATGGGGTAAATGCCGTGCTTAGTACAGAAAAGTCAGTCAGAAACACAAAACAGAGAAAACATATGCTCGAGCTTTTGCAGTCGACCACATCTCATCCCAACGCATTCTGGCTGTATGAGAGAATGCGACCTGTGTTCCCGAATTTGAGCCTCAGCACCGTTTACAGAAATTTGAGCATACTGGAATCGCAGGGGGTGGTTCAGCGCGTGTCCTGCGGCGGCGCCTTTGAGCGCTATGATGCTGATGTCAGCATGCACTCTCACTTCTACTGCAGACAGTGCGGATGTGTCTACGACATCTGCACCAACGACGCCGAGCAAAAGGCGCTGGAAAACCTCAGCGACAACCCTCACCAGCTTGAAGGCTGCCATATCACGTATTTTGGAGTTTGTCAGAATTGTAAAGACATAAATTAGCAACAATATTATGATGGGAGGATATATACTATGACCAACTACGGAAGCTATTATTACTGCGAAATCTGCGGGCATGTTGTCAGCGTCCTTTATCCGGGCAACCCTTCACTCGTCTGCTGCGGGCAGAAGATGAACTTGCTCGAAGCGGGCGCCGTGGATGCCAGCAAGGAAAAACACGTTCCTGTCATCGTACCGGACGGTGATGCCACCACCATCAAGGTGGGCAGCGTACCGCACCCGATGACAGAGGAGCATCACATTGCGTTCATCGAAATCGTCCTCAAAAACGGCGACTACGAGCGCGTGCGTCTCAAGGTGGACGGACCTCCGGAAGCCTCGTTCAACGTCAAGGCAGAAGATATTGAGACCGTTTACGAATACTGCAACGTTCACGGGCTGTGGAAAGCGTAAAACCAATCTTAATATATTTATGGAGGATGTATCATGAAAGACATTAAAGGAACCAAGACGGAAAAGAACCTGATGGACGCGTTTGCCGGCGAATCGATGGCGCGCAACAAATACACGTTCTTTGCATCCAAAGCGAAATCCGAGGGTTATGTTCATATTTCCAACATATTCGCTGAGACGGCTGCCAACGAGAAGGAGCACGCCGAGCTGTGGTATAAGCTGTTTTCTCCGCTGGGCGACACTATGGAGAATCTTATGAACGCTGCCGGCGGTGAGAACTACGAGTGGACGGACATGTATCCCCGTATGGCCAAGGAAGCCCGCGAGGAAGGCTTTCCCGAAATCGCCATGATGATGGAAGGCGTTGCCGGCATTGAGAAGAATCACGAAGCGCGCTATAAAGCCCTCGCCGAAAACATCAAAAACGGTGTCGTCTTCAAAAGGGACGTTCCCGTCGAGTGGAAGTGTTCCAACTGCGGACACCGCTTCGTCGGCAAGGAAGCGCCGGAAAAATGCCCCGTTTGCGCTCATGCCAAGGCTTACTTTGAGCTTTACTCACAGGCTTATTAATTCGAAACCAACATATGTACATTCGCAAAAGAGGCCAAATACGGTCTCTTTTGTTTTTTCTGATCCATCACAGAAACTGAATGGCCAGATATTATTCCATACATTTTTATATATTCTCATCCTTCCCATATTTTTTTATTGAATAATAAGCTTAACGGCGCATGCTTCTTTAAATTGTAACAATAACGCAACATATCTGTTATATGTACGATCATGGATGTTTAAACTGAAATAGGCACGAATAACGCGTTTTGTGCCTATGCATCACTTTTGGTTATAATGGTGTCAATTCACAAGTTCAAAACAAAATGACTGCGAAAGGAGAAACACATTTGAACAAAAAACATTTGCGGCTTATCGTCACAGTCATCTGCATCACCGCTGTGCTGTTTGCAACAGCGCCCGGCGCGCTGGCGGCCAGCCCCACACTTAAAACAGGAAGCAGCGGCAGCGAGGTTACAAAGCTGCAGAACAAGCTGATTCAGCTGGGATATACCGATTTTACGTCGGCCACAGGTTACTATGGTTCTGCCACCAAAACAGCTGTAATTCGCTTTCAGAGTGTCAACGGACTTACGACGGACGGTATGGCCGGCAACGCCACCCAGTCTAAGCTCTATTCATCCAGCGCCAAGAGCCTGATATTAAAAGTAGGCAACAGCGGCGAAGCGGTTCAGACATTGCAGCTGCGCCTCAAAGCACTCGGATACTTTTCCGGCACGGGCACCGGTTACTACGGCCCCATCACCAAGTCCGCGGTAATCGCGTTCCAGAAAGCCACCGGCCTCGGAGCGGATGGCATCGCTGGCCCCAAAACGCGGTTCAAAGCTTTTGCCAGCGGAACCCCCAGCGCCGGTTCAACCGGTTCAACCAGCACCTCCAACGCGGCCATTGCAGACATCGCACTGGCACAGCTGGGCGACTCTTACGTGCTGGGCGGCAACGGTCCGTCGTCGTTTGACTGCTCCGGCCTCGCTTACTACGCGATGACGCAGGCGGGCTTCACAGTGTCCCGACTGTCGGCAGCGGCTTACAGTGAGCAGAGCTCCTGGACCAAGATCACCGATACCGGCAGCCTGCAGAAGGGTGACCTTGTGTTCTTCTATTCGGAGAACTGGACCAGCATCAACCACATGGGCATCTACACGGGAGGCGGACAGTTCGTCCACGCATCCTCCGGACAGGGCAAGGTGATGGTCAGCGATCTGTCCAACAGCTACTGGGCAGGCCACTTTGCACTCGCCCGACGCGTCGGCTGACGCCGCAAACAATACCAACAGCAAGGCCGCTGCATATACTTTGCAGCGGCCTTCTTTTTGTTTTCTACCCCTAAAATATTCATCATTATTTTACGCCAAATAATTCATTTACATGCTATAATCAGATGTAAAAAATATCCGCTACTAATCCGCCTGAACAGGGCGCAAGGGGTTCCCATGCAAAATCAAAAACAGCAGCCGGGTAAAGCCGGTAAAAAGCCGCCGGAAAAACGTCTGTTTCATAAACCCGTGACGCCGGTCAAGCTTACCATATACGCGCTGCTCGCGCTGCTTGTTGTCGCGCTGGTGTTGCTGGGAAACTTCATTTATGTCACCGTCATCAACGCGCGCGCCGCATTCCCCGACATACCCTTATCCACACCTAAGGTTACTGATGCGCCTCAGCCGTCCTTGGACGCAGAGCTGACGCCGGAGCCCACACAGACACTCTCCCCCGAGGAGCAATTGTCGCTGCTGGCCGACCCCAACTTCATGAAGGACCGCGTCAACATACTGCTGACAGGCATCGACTATGCGCCGGAGCGCGAAGGCCGCAACGACTTTCGGACCGACACCATCATGATGTTCTCCGTCAACTTCGCAACGGGCAAAGTGGACATACTCTCCGTTCCGCGGGACAGCTATGCCGACATTGCGTACACAGACAAGCGTTACAAAATCAACGGCGCGTATATGTCGGCGGGCGGCGCAGACGGGCAGGGCTATGAATGCCTGATGCAGACGGTCAGCGACACGATCGGTGGCATACCGGTAAACTACTACGTGGCCGTGGAGATGCAGGCCGTCAAGGACATCGTGGACATACTTGGCGGCGTGTGGTACGACGTGGACTACGAAATCAACATGAACGGCCGCCACCTCAGCAAAGGCTATCAGCTGCTGGACGGACAGGCGGTGCTGGACTACTGCCGCGCCCGCAAGGGCATCACCTCCGGTACCGATATCGACCGTATCGACAGGCAGCAGCGCCTGCTGATGGAGGTGTTCAAACAGGTTAAGAAAGCCAACCTCTTAACCGAGATGCCGCAGATATACAATACCATGAAAGAAAAGATCGATACCAACCTGACGCTGGAGCAGATTGCCGCGCTGGCGTTCTTCGCGCTGGATCTCGATCCGGAATCGGAACTCAGCCGCCACGCACTTAAGGGTGAATATATGCAGGCATATAACGCCACCTACTACGTGCTGGATCACAATATCACCGTGGACATCATCCGGCAGATATTCGGTCAGGACGTGTCCAAAACCATCGACTGGACGTACAGCATCGGCTACGTCACGTTCGACAACGCCAAGATCAACCTCAATAAAGCCATCATAAAGCTGCAGGATTATCTCAATCAGCGGCGCACCACGCTGTCGCCCGAGTTGATTGCGCAGACCGAAGCGTTGCTTACACAGGCAGAGGACCTGCTTGATGCCAACAACATCTATGTCATAAGCGACGAAACAGCCGCCCTGGACATGAACGATATGGCGACCAAGCTGGAAGCCATGGTCCAGACGCTGACGACTTATGTGCCGCCGACGTCCACACCCGCGCCGTCCGCCACGCCGCAGGCCACGCCAACAGCAGCGCCCACACCGACGGTTGTACCCACACCGACAGCCACGTCCTCGCCCCCACCCACGCCTGCGCCAGAGGAAACTTCGTGAATCAAAAAAAGCCTCGAATTGTTATCTTATCCGTATGTGGCGGTGTTTTGGTCATTTTGGGTCTGATTTTTGGAGCCATCCATGTATTTCTTGCATTTGAAGATGGATATTACCCCATGGAGTCTTTGGGGAATGTCACAATTGTTACTACGGATAACGAAGGCAGGGTTGATGATGCAGACGGAAATACACTCGTCCACAATGTGCTTTGCTGGGAGAAATACGGAGCTCTTATTTATATAATTGATATTGAAAACAGCAAAATAACCGTAAACATTCAAACTGGTGATGTTGAATACTTTGCGGCCGACGATAAAAGAATGTCCGGCCGTGATGAAAGACTTTTCAGCTCATTGGAGTTGCATCACAACTACCAATACTTATACGAAGATTAAGTACGGGAAATGCCAACGGCATTTCCCTAATGGATTCCAAAGGGTACGCCCTTTGGCGGGATGGTGAGGGCAGCGCCCTCACGGCCTTGCTCTTGCCGCTAAAACAGCGGCGTGCTCAAATACTTCTCGCCCCGGTCGGGGAATATGCAGACGATCACGCCCTCGTCCAGCGTTTCCGCTACACGCAGCGCCGCCAGCATCGCCGCGCCGGACGACATACCGCAGAAAATGCCCTCCTGCTTGACGATGCGCCGAACCATATCGAAGGACTCCTCCGAATCGATCATGATGGATACGTCGATGCGCGACGGGTCGTATATCTCCGGCACGATGGCTTCGCTCATGTTCTTAAGGCCCTGTATGTAATGCCCCTTTACCGGATGCGCCTCCACAATCTGTATGTCCGGGCTCAGCTCCTTCAAGCGCTTCGCCGTGCCCATCAGCGTGCCCGATGTGCCCAGAGCCGACACAAAGTGCGTCACACGCCCCTGCGTGTCGCGGATCATCTCCTCCGCTGTCGTGGAGTAGTGAGCCAGCTTGTTGTAGCGGTTGGTGAACTGGTCAGGCATAAAATACTTCTCTGGCTTCTCGGCCACCAGCGCCCGCGCTTTGCGAATCGCACCGTCCGTGCCCTCATCCGCCGCCGTCAGTATCACCTGCGCGCCGAACGCCGTGATCATCTTCTGCCGCTCCACCGATACCGCGCTGCTCATCACAATTTCCACGTCGTAGCCCTTCACAGCGCCGATCATCGCGAGCGCAATGCCGGTATTGCCCGATGTGGGCTCGATAATGGTTTTACCCGGCGTCAGTGTGCCCTCCGCTTCCGCCTGCTCAATCATCTTCAGCGCAATGCGGTCCTTGATGCTGCCGGTGGGGTTGGTCCCCTCCACCTTGGCGTATATCTCAACGTTCTTATTCGTCCAAAGCTTGTTGATCCGCACCAGCGGTGTGTTCCCGATAGTATCCAGTATGTTGCCGTATACGTTCATGCCTAACCCCTTCCAAAAACACAAGTTAACCAGATTATAACATATTTGTTTGGCCGGTCAAGCCAGCCAGTCCGGCCGCGTCAGTATGCTGATGGGCAGCCGCTCGCCCGCGCATCCGGGGCACTGCCGCTCAAAGACAGCCAGAGCTGCTTCAGTGCCGCTCACATAGCGCAGCGGTATGCCGATACTGTCCGAAAGCGCCTGCACAACCGCGTACCCTTCCGCCAGCTCTTCTCCCGTCGTCTCCGGCCCCAAGTTGGCGTTCAGCACCAAGCCGTCCGCTGTCAGCCGCGCACGCGCCTGTATCCGCATCAGGCTCTCCTCCAGCGTTTCCGCGCTGCCCTGAAAAGGCCGCCGCGTATTGACCACAAACAACGCCTCCGTGTCCGCTCGGTTCTCATCGAAATACCGTTTCAGCCCGCCCAGCGCCGCCGCGCCCACCGGGTCTCCGCCGCAGTCGAGCACCGCGTATTCATGCCGGAACGCCGCAAACACGTCGGGCGGCAGCGACGGCACATCCACAGCCGTGTTGGCAAATACCGGCGCGATCACCTGTATGCCCCTGCTCTCCAGCAGCGGCCTGTGTTCGGACGAGCGGAAGTATGGGTTGACGATATCGAGGTCCACCAGTGCCACATCGGCGGACTGCTCCGCCAACGACAGCGCGATATTGAGCGACAACTCCGTCTTGCCGCTTCCGTAATTGCCAAACAGCACCGTAATCTTTTTCATTTATTCTCCTTCATACTATGCCGGGCCTCCCAAATTGGCGCATCAGCGCTTCGGCGCATTTGATGCCGTCCACCGCGGCGGACACGATGCCGCCCGCGTAACCGGCTCCCTCACCTGCCGGAAACAGCCCGGCTGCATCCAGCGCCTGCAGCGCCTCATCACGCATGATGCGCACCGGCGCGGACGTACGCGTCTCCACGCCCGTCAAAACCGCCTCCGGCATGTCAAATCCCTTGAGCTTGCGCCCGAAATCCCTGAGCCCCGCCTCAATTCCAGCCGATACGTAATCCGGCAGGCATCCGTGCAAATCCGCGCCCGTCACAAATGGCATAAACGAAGGACGCACATCGCCAAACGCTTGCGTCGTCCGCCCACCAAAAAAATCGCCCAGCGTCTGCGCGGGCGCGCCGCCGCCTGCCAGCCTGTACGCCGCGCGCTCCCAGTGCCGCTGAAATTCCACGCCGCCCAATACACCCGGCTCATAGTCCGCCGGAGACACAGCCACCACGACAGCGCTGTTGGAGTTCTCCCCATCCCGCGCAAACCAGCTCATGCCGTTTACCGTTATGCCGTCCGGCTCGGTGGACGCGTTGATCACCTCACCGCCGGGGCACATGCAGAACGTGTACACGCCGCGTTCCCCGAAACGGGAAGCCAGCCGGTATTCCGCCGCGCCCAGCGCCGGATGTCCGAATGCGCCGCCGTACTGCGCCCGGTCGATGAACTCGCGCCTGTGCTCGATGCGCAGGCCGATTGCAAATGGCTTGGGCTGCATGGCCAGTCCGCTGTCCCTCAGCATCGAGTATGTGTCCCGCGCGCTGTGACCGATCGCCAGCACCGCTGCGCGCGTGCCCACCGCATGCTTCAGTCCGTTCTTCGTGTATGTCACACCTGCCAGCGCCCCGTCCTGCACCGCCACACCGGACAGACGGCTCTCAAAGCTTACCGTGCCGCCGAGGGCGCGTATACGCTCCAGTATGCCCGTCACCGCCGCGCGGATATGCTCCGTGCCGGTGTGCGGCTTGGCCAGTATCAGTATCTCCTCAGGCGCACCGCAATCCGCCAGCGTTTTCAGCACCCGCTCGGTGCGCGGGTCCTTGATGCGCGTGGTCAGCTTGCCGTCCGAGAACGCCCCCGCGCCTCCGGCGCCGAAGCACACGTTGCTCTCAGAATCCGGCACACCGCATTGCTGCAGCCGCTCCACATCGCGCACACGGGCTTCCATGTCGCGCCCGCGCTCGATCAGCAGCGGCGCGTAACCGTGCTCCGCCAGCGTCAATGCCGCGAACAGCCCGCATGGCCCCGCGCCGACCACCACCGGCTGTCCCGGCGCTCTTTCGCCGTAGACCACCGGTATTTCCGGCATCGACTGCACGCTACCGTGCTGCTGTTCCAACCGCCGCTGCATCCGTCCGTCGTGCAGCGTCAACTGAACGATGAGCGCCAACCGCACATCCTTCCGGGCGTCCAGCGACTGCCTGACAACACGCAGCCGCGCTATCTCGTCCGGCTTTATTCTCAGCTTTGCCGCAGCCGCGCATTTGATTTCGTCGTCCCCGCTGCCCAGCGGCACAACAAGGCCGCTCAGTTCAATCGCCATCCCGGTTTCCTTCCGTCAAAAAGGGGCGGCATCAACCGCCCCTTCATATGCTGTGCCATTCCGCCCGTTTTAATAAATCGTAATGTCCACCGTGCCCACTACCGCGGAGAAATTCTCCGCCGCATACCCTTCGGGTATCTCAAAAAGCACCGCCAGCGTGTGGCGGCCTTTGCCCAGGCCCTCCAGATCCACATAGGGCACAATATCGCTACGCTGCAGCCGCGACAGCTGTGCCATGCTCGCAATCACCGTCACATCAGTCCGGTTGACAGATAGCTGTGCGTTCAGACCGTTCGCCAGATTGCGTGTTTCAATATCGACACCGCTGTAATCCTTGGTTTCCATGATGGGCCGAATCTCAACATAAACCTCGGCCTTGCCTTCTGCCAGCACCGTCACGCCGCTGGGCGGCTGGTAGTCCAGCAATACGGCCACGCTCGTGCTGGCGCCGCTCACAGGGTATGGCGTCAGCCCGATGGAGCTGATACCGCTGATCACATCTGCCTCTCCGGCGATCATCACCTTATCCGGCACTGTGCTGATCCCGGCGATCTCATAACCTGCCGCCAGCTCATCCTGCCCCATAATCGCGCTCTTAACGTCCACAGGCACCGTTTTTGTTGCCAGCACCTTCAGATTGACGATCACAGAGGGCTGGCCATTATCAAACAGCATTCCGTCCACAATGCCGCCGTCAGCGTCCAGCAGCTGCACCGGTACGCTCATATTATAGCCTTCCGTCAGCCCGTTTAAATCCACCGAGCATACGGCGCTGGTCACTTTCGACACATCCTCGCTCGCGCCGGATATCGTCACCACACCGGGAGATATCTCCGGCGTCATGGCGAAATAACCGCTTGGCACGCTGCCAGTTACCGTCACGTTCACCGGCACCGTCCGCGTCTCGTAGCTGCTGATATGCAGCGTTACCCGGTTTGGGCTCACCTCCAGCACCTGTCCGCGGTCCACGGCGACCGTCGCCCGCACATCCAGCGTGTAGTCTCCCGGTCCGTTCACGGTAGACAGGTCAACATACGCGCGCACTCTTTCCGGTGTGAGATATTTGATATTGCTCTGGTTCACTTCCACGCGCACATCCGCTGAACCCAAAACATCGACCAGGTTGCCCGATATGTCAAGGCCCTTGGCCTGCAGCTGTTCAATGTTGTCGTAGTGCACCTTAACGTCCGGTATCCAGCGGTCCCTTGCGGGATTTATCTCCGACAGCACATAGCTCCACAGTATCACAGCAAAAAACAATGCCATCAGTTTCAGCAAAAGGTTGCTGCGGAGCACGCGCCAGACAAACTCAAGCGCCTTCTTCATGCTCGTCACGCCCCTTCCGCTTCAGACGCAGTGTCCTGTATTTAGATGCCTGCTTGATCAGATACATATCCTCCAGCAGATCGCGTATCGCCTTGGAGTCCAGATAGCGTATCAGCGTGCCGTCCTGCGCGACGGATATCACGCCCGTCTCCTCGGAAATCACCAGCGTTACGCTGTCCGATACCTCCGACACGCCCAGCGCCGCCCGGTGCCGCGTGCCCAGTTCCTGCCCGATCTGCTTGTTGTCGCTCAAGGGTAAAAAGCACCCCGCCGCCTCAATGGTGTCCTCCCGAATGATCACGGCGCCGTCATGCAGCGGAGAGTTGGTGAAGAACAGGTTTTCCAGCAGCTCGGTGGATATCACCGCGCTGATGCGCGTTCCGCTCTCTATTACTTCCTTGAGGCCTGTCTTCCTTTCAAACACCACCAGCGCGCCCACCCGCTTTTTGGACAGGTTAAGCACAGCTTTTAATATGCTCTCCACCGTCTCCTGCGCGTTGATCACATGCGACGGTGTGAGCTCAATGCGCCCGCGCCCCAGCTTGGCCAGCGCCCGCCTGAGCTCCGGCTGAAATATGATGACGATCACCAGCGCGCCTGCCTGCAGCACGTAATTGAGTATCCACGCAGTGCCCACCAAATCCAGAAATTCCATCACCCATGCAGCCAGCAGGATGATGCCAAGGCCTTTGAGCACCTGCATCGCGCGCGTTTTTGAGGTCAGCTTTAAAAGCCAGTAAATGACGACAGCCAATAGCAGTATATCGATTACATCGATCCAAGTAAAATCGGCTATGCTGTTTTTTAAAGCGTCAAAAATCTGCTCCAAAAGTTACGGCACCCTTTGTCTGTATTTATACGGGATCAATCAGCAATTATCGTATATGTTAATGATATCACCATTGTTAATATTATAAACGAAAAAAATCAAAAAGCATACCGCAATATTTGAATGAATCGTAAATAATTACACGCTGCATGCTTGGATACGCGGTTCACACCCCATGAGAAAGGTGGTATAATACGTTTGATAATGCCAGCTGTTTGCCGCATGGCGGACCCGCACCAAACCGTAAGATGCGCCAAAGCAAACAACGCGGCCAGACAAAAGGAGTAAATGCATGAACTTCATCGACACCAAGGAGCAGTCTCTGATGGCGGATTTCTTCCCGCCCGGCTGGGATCTCGCAAGAATCGACGCTTGCTGCGCTCACGCACCTGAGCGCATATTCGACAGACAGCCATTCTGGAACTCAGATTTTAACATCACAAGCTGCCCCAGCGCCGAAGCGGTAGATATGATGACGGGTCATGAAATTGCCTACGCCATCCATAAAGCCAAACAGGCGGGCCGGCAGCTGGTGCTGATGATGTCCACCAGCCCGATGAGCATGTACGCCTGGGCGGTCTACTTTCTGCAGCAATGGAACACCGACTGCGGTCATGTCCATAGCTTCATCATGAACGAATGGAGCGATAAGGACGGCAACGCGATGGACGCGCAAAGCCGCGCTTCCTTCGCCCACATGATACAGGCTGCGTTCTTTACGCCGCTGGGGGATCTGACGATACCCCTGCACCAGCGCAATTTCGCTTCCCAGAACAACCTGCACAAATATCCCGAGAAGATCACGGCGCTCAAGGCAGACGGCGCGGTCATCGTCGCCACCTGCGGTATTGGGCGCATGATGCAGCTGGCACTGTGGGAGCCGCAGTATGCCTCCGAGTTCTCCAGCGAGGAGGAATGGAAATCGCAATACTGCCGAAAGGGCGCCAAGCTCCATCCGCTCACCGTCGAGCAGTATTCCATGACACGGTTCGGCGGGCGCACCACGCTGGTGCCCTGCTTTGCCAACACCATCGGCCCCGGTCTGTTTCTGATGAGTGATTATGTGATCAGCGGCGTTGGCGGCAGCCTCGCGGGCAACCTGATGTGGCAGGCCATGCCTCTTTGGACGACACTGCGCTACGGGCCGTCGGTATGGATACCTTCCACCTTCCTGCCCACGCTGCCCGGAAAGCTGTTCTTCCACAAAAACCTTGCCGGTCCCATGGAGCCGGTCCGCGAAACAGCCGCGCTGTAAAACCCTTTTGGCCCACATCGCCTCCTTGCCATCTGGTCAGGAGGCGTTTTTGTTTGACTCCGGCAGCAGCCCGCCGTAATACTTTTTTAATTCAAAATACAACTTCATATTGTTGACTTTTGCCGTTAATGCGGGTAATATATTTTGAAGTTCAAACATTTTGAATATCAAAGTTTTTTTGAAGGGAGCAGGCCATGATCGGGGATGACCGGCAGACCCAGCTGAACAACTTTCTTGTCACCGTATTCAACGAAATACTGCGCATCGAAGAAAACTGCTTAAAATCCGGCGAGTTCAAAAATCTGTCCGTCCGCGAGATGCATGTCATCGAAGCGGTATGCGCCGCGGAAGAGCTGGGCACCAATAACCGTGCCGGCGATATCGCGCAGACGCAGGGCATCAGCGCGGGTACGCTGACCACGGCGGTCACATATCTCGAAAAAAAGGGCTGCATTGAGCGCCGTCCGGACCCGCACGACAAGCGCATCGTTCGGCTTTACGCCACCGAAAAAGGGCAGCGTGCCAACGAAGCGCACCAGCGTTTCCATCAGCAGATGGTGGCTGACGTGCTGGCCGCGCTGTCTCCTGAGGAGACGGAAATCCTGATCAAAGGTTTGAAAAGCCTGAAAGCGTTTTTTGACAGCAATAAATAACGACATGGAGGTGCCATCTTGGCTATACGTATCATTACAGACAGCACCAGCGATATCCCGCTGGAAAACTGCCCGTCGCTGGGAATCGACATCGTTCCGCTCAGCGTCATCATCGACGGCACAAAATACACCGACGGCGTCGATTTAAAAAAGGAGCAGTTCTACGAACTTCTGGAGAAGAGCACCACGCTGCCCACCACATCACAGGTGAATCCGGACGGATTCCTTGGCCTGTTTCAGCAGTACATTGACGCGGGCGACGATGTGCTCGTGATACTGATATCCTCCAAGCTCAGCGGCACCTATCAGTCCGCTGTCATCGCCAAGGACATGGTGGACTCAGACCGCATCCGCGTGGTGGATTCAAAAAGCGCTACGTTCGGTCTCGCGCTGCTGGTCTATGAAGCCATCCGCCTGCGCGACAGCGGCTCCTCCGCCGAAGACATCCATCACCACCTGCTGGCGCTGCGGGACAGCGTCCAGTTCATCGCGGGCGTCGATACGCTCAAATATCTCAAGATGGGCGGCCGCCTCTCCTCTTCCGCCGCTATCATCGGCGGCATGCTGCAGATCAAACCGCTGGTGTCCATCATCGGCGGCGAGGTGAAATCCGTCGGCAAGGTCCGCGGACAGAAGGCGGTGCTCGCACATCTGGCAGACACGCTTAAAACCCATCCGCCGGACACGCGCTACCCCATCGTATTCGGACATACGCTCGCGCCCCAGCTGCTCGACGAACTGAAAGGGCTGGTACAGGATGTGGCGCTGGGTGTCCAATACGTCTGCGAGATCGGCTGCGTCATCGCCACGCACAGCGGCCCCGGCTGCATCGGTTTTGCCTACGTACCCAAATAACCCATTCATAACTGCCGCTTGAGAGATGTCGCAATTTGCGGTATAATGCCGGATATGGCGACAAGCTTCTCACAGCTGCAAAACGACGTGGCAGGCTGCACCCGGTGCGGCCTGCATCAATCGCGTACCCACACCGTATTTGGCGAGGGCAATGTTCGTGCGCGCATCATGTTCATCGGTGAAGGGCCGGGGCGGGACGAAGACCTCCTCGGGCGTCCGTTCGTGGGCGCGGCAGGCCGGCTGCTGGACAAGATGCTGGAATCCATCGGTATGAACCGCAACACCGTTTTCATTGCCAACGTCTTAAAGTGCCGCCCGCCGGGCAACCGTGACCCGGAGCCGGACGAAGCAGCCGCCTGCATCGGCTATCTGCGCGCGCAAGTGGCTTTCATCAAGCCCAAGATCATCGTATGTTTGGGCCGCATCGCCGCCAAGCACATACTGAACACCGACATTCGCATTATGCGTGACCGAGGCACCTGGCATGAAGTCAAAGGCTTTCACATCATGCCCACTTACCACCCCGCGGCACTGCTGCGCAACGAAGAGCTGAAAAGAGACGCCTACCGCGACCTGCTCGCCATACGCGACAAATACGACGCACTGTGCGAAGGAGACGAACCATGAGCCTCCCCATCATATACGACGAAATACTGAGCGCCGCCGCCGCTTTTGATAAAACCTCAAGCGACATGGTTTATGGCGAGGGCCCGTCCGGCGCACAGCTTTGCCTGGTGGGTGAAGCGCCCGGCGCTGAGGAAACGCGCCTTTCCCGCCCGTTTGTGGGCCGTGCCGGCAAGAATCTGGACGAATTCCTGGCTGCTGTCCACCTGCAGCGCAGCGACATTTATATTACCAATGTGGTCAAATTCCGGCCCTTTAAAATCAGTGCCAAGGGAACGCTGTCCAACCGTCCGCCCGAAAAGCACGAGATCGCCTGCATGGCGCCGCTGCTACTCCGCGAAATCGAAGCCGTCGGCCCGCGCGTCGTCGTTACGCTGGGAAATGTCCCGCTCAAATGTCTCGCGGGCATCAGCGCCACGATTGGTGCACACCACGCGGCTCCCATGACCGCGGGTGCGTTATCACATAAATTTATGCTGTTTCCGCTCTACCACCCTGCCAGCATCATATACAATCCGTCGCTGCGTACTGTTTACGATCAGGACCTCATCAAGCTGCGGCTGCTGCTGGACACGCTCCAGATAATGTAATATTATTTTTTTGTTTTATTAATATTCGTCATAATTGCTTAACATTTTCTTCAGGCTTCTTTTATCTCCCGTTTTCTCTTTATTAGCGGTCTTTTCGTGGTTTGCACTACCCGGACGCATCTGCTATTTTTATAATAAGGGTGGGCTTTGGCCTGCTGCGGGCGCAATAATAATCAGCTAATCAGAAGAAAAAAACCTCCGCAAAAAAAGGGCAACTCCAGCGCCCTTTTTTTGTCGCATTTACGTTTAAATCGTCACCTTATGAGCGACTTTTCTTCATGACATGGTAACACAGATAATGTCCGTTTTCCGTCTTAATGCTGTGGTACTCCATGGGCACATATCCCCTGTGAATATACATTTCATACGCCGGTAAAGATGCGTCCAGTATGATCTCTGTGTAATTGCGATAAATGATTTTCTCCAGCTCGTTCATCAAAGCCGTTCCGTAACCCTTGCCCTGATATTGCGGCAGCACAAAAATCCGGCCTATCTCATTTTTGTTTATGCTTCCGGTTCCGACATACGTATCCTCGTCCTGAAGTAAATATACCGATCCATCCAATATCGCTTTTTTTATTGTATTTTCAGAATGGTGCTTGAGAAAGAAGTCAACAGCTCCGGCCGGATAATAATTCGGATAAATGGTTTCGATCGTATTCTTGACGATAAATTTCACCGTCTCCAAATGGTTTCCCATAGCCCTTACCAGATTCATATGTGACTCCTTAAAGTTTTTGCATCAGTCGGCACTCCAGGACCCTTGTTCCCCCCTCGCCGACTTTTTGATCCCGCATTAGCAAAAAACCCCGCGTTTTGGCGAGGCTCCCTGAGCTATGTTATTCCTGCGCGGCCAGCGCCTGCGTCTTATCCGCCAGCACCAGCGCGTCAAGCATCTCATCCATGTCACCGTCCAGAAACTGCTCCAGCTTATACAGCGTCAGCGATATCCGGTGATCCGTCACGCGCCCCTGCGGAAAGTTGTACGTCCGGATGCGCTCGCTGCGGTCGCCCGAACCCACCTGACTCCGGCGGTTCTGCGACATCTCCTTCTCCTGCGCCTGTTTGGCGATGTCATACAGCCGCGCTTTCAAGACCTTCATCGCCTTTTCCTTGTTCTTCAGCTGCGACTTTTCGTCCTGGCACGTTACCACCAAACCGCTGGGTTCGTGCGTGATGCGTACCGCCGAGTCCGTGGTGTTTACGCTCTGTCCGCCGTTGCCGGAAGACCGGTATACGTCGATGCGCAAATCGCCCGGGTTGATGTCGATCTCCACATCCTCCGCCTCGGGCAGCACCGCCACCGTCGCAGCGGACGTATGAATGCGTCCGGATGTCTCCGTCTCGGGCACGCGCTGCACGCGGTGCACGCCGCTTTCATACTTCAGCCGCGAATATGCGCCCTTGCCGGATATCAGCAGCGTCAGTTCCTTCACGCCACCCAGTTCGGTGATGTTGGAGCCCAGCCGCTCGATCGAGAAGCCGTGAAGCTCCGCGTAACGCGTATACATGCGCCAAAGATCCGCGCCGAACAGCGCTGCCTCGTCGCCGCCTGTGCCCGCTCTGATTTCCAGCACCACGTTTTTGTCGTCGTTGGGGTCCTTGGGCAGCAGCAGAAACCGCATCTCCTCGAACAACTGCTTTTCAGCCAGCTGCCGCTCATTCAGTTCCTCCTTCGCCATCGCAGCGATATCCGCATCGCCGTCCTCCGCCATCACAGCCAGCTCGGCGATCTGCGCGTGGTTCTCATTGTATTCGGCGAATTTGGCCACCACGTCGGTCAGCGAGGAATGCTCCTTCACCAGCCTGGTGTAGAGCTCCTGATTCTGTATCACTTCGTTCTGAGCCAGCTGTGCCTCCAGCTGCTCGTATCGCATCTTTTGCGCTTCCAGTTTATCTAACATACCTGCATCCTATATTTTTCGTGCGGTCACAATGCGGTCCCGCTCCGAATAGTCCTTTTTTATTTCAATATTTGAAAAACAGCCGCCGGCCAGCAGTTCCGCCACTGCCATTCCCTGCGTCATGCCGATCTCCAGCACTAGCGCACCGCCGGCATTGATGTGCCGCCCCGCCTCTTTCGCAATCACGCGGTAGCAATCCAGCCCGTCGCCTGCCGTCAGCGCCAGCTTCGGCTCATAATCCCTCACGCCTGCGTCCAGCCCGGCATACTCTTCCTCGCTGACATACGGCGGGTTGCTGACGATGATGTCATACTTCCCTGCCACGCCGCTCAGCATATCACTCAAAAAAAAGCGCACATCAGCGCCGTTGCTTGCGGCATTTTTCGCGGCCAGCTTCAGCGCCGCTTCACTGATATCGCACGCGTCCACAGCCGCTTTCGTCTCCGTCGCCAGCGATACCGCGATGCAGCCGCTCCCCGTGCCGATATCCAGCGCGCTGCTGAACCCGTTGGATTTGATCAGCTCAACCGCCTCTTCAGCCACCAGCTCTGTTTCCTGCCGGGGTATCAGCACATCCGGCGTTACGTCCAGCGTGAGATAGCGGAAATATGCTTGGCCAGTCGCATATTCCACCGGCAATCCCGAGGCGCACCTGTCCGCCATGCTTACGATCTGCGCTCTCTGCTCTGCGTCCACAGGAACCTCCCGGAACACGTCGCTCAACTCTATGTGCAGCGCGTGCGATACAATCACACGCGCCTTGGCCTCCGGCTCCGGTATACCCGCAGCCATCAGCTGCTGCCGCACCGCACCTAAAGCCTCCCTCGCCGTAACCATCTAAAGCGCCTCGCTGGCCTCCGCCGATTCGGCTTCGGCTTGTACCGGCTCCCCGGAGGCCTCTGCCGCTGCCGACGCTTCCGTTTCCGACTGCGCCTGCGCGGCTTCTGATGCCTTCTTGGCAACAGGCCGCTCGAAGCTCTTCGCCAGCGCGTCCATCTCTTCAGTGCTCATCTCATCCATTGCCGCGCGGAAGGCGACGATCGCCACCTCCACCATGCTGTCGTCCGGCTGCGCGGTGGTCAGCTTCTGCAGCATGAGCCCAGGCCAGCGGATGATGCGGAAGAATAAGCCGTCGCTCATCGCCGCAAATTTTAAAAACTCGTACGCAACGCCCGCCACCAACGGAAGCATCAGCAGCCGAAGACCGATGCGCAAATACCATGCGCCGCCCCAGCCCAGCAGTGAGAACAGCAGTATCGATATCACCATCACCAGCAGCAGATAGCTCGTTCCGCAGCGCGGGTGCAGCGTTTTGTACTTCTGTATGTTTTCGACGGTCAGCTCTTCCTCATGTTCATAGCAGTTGATCGTCTTGTGCTCCGCGCCGTGATACTGAAATACGCGCCGGATGTCCTTGACCAGCGTCACCGCCAGCACATAACCGATGAAAATCAGCAGCCTCAAGCCGCCGTCTATCAGGTTCATCAGAAACTGCTGTGAACCGGCGAGCACCGCACCCCTGCCATAAATCCAGCCTTGAACCAGATTGGTCAGCACGTTGGGCAGTATGAAGAATATGCCCACCGCCAGTCCGATGGACAAAATAACGGCAAACACCATCGCGACATCCATCGCATCTTTGCCGGACTTGTTCGCAATAAACTGCTCGAACTTTGACGGCTTGTAGTCTTCCGACGTATCATCATACATCTTGGCTGACTTTGTAATGGTGTTCACTCCAAAGCCCAGCATATCCACAAATGAAGCGACGCCCCGTATGATGGGCAGCGCAAAAAATTTGTTCTTTTTGGTGATGGGCGTTACCTTTTGCTTGTCATAAACAACCTCGCCCGTTGCCTTGCGTACAGCCAGCCCGCACATCTCGGGCGCACGCATCATCACGCCCTCCAATACCCCCTGGCCGCCTATATTGCATTTTTTCATTATGTGTCCTCATTTTCAAAAATCAGTGCAAACAGTATACAACATTTCGGGGAAAAAGTAAAACAGACTGCATCATAAGCAGTCTGCCTCCCTTTGCGTATCGCGTTACTTCAGGCCGTAGCGCTTGTTAAAGCGATCCACACGCCCGCCTGTATCAACCAGCTTCTGCTTGCCCGTAAAGAACGGGTGGCATTTTGAGCAGATTTCAACCTTTATGTCTTTGCGTACCGAACCGGTGGTAAACGTTTCGCCGCAGGCGCACGTGACCGTACACGCGTGATACTCGGGATGTATGCCTTTCTTCATCTGCACTCACCTCTTTTTCCTGGCCTGCAAGCCGCGC
>JAEWTW010000040.1 GCA_023397655.1 Bacillota bacterium | reverse complement strand
ACGGTCATTTCGTCGCAGGCGATGTCCACTCCCGCGTTAATGGCTTCGTTGACGAGACGCTCCACCTCTTTGAGCTCGTCCGGCTCCACCTTGCGGGAGAACGAGAAGTCGAAGCGCAGCCGGTCCGCCGTGATGTTGCTGCCCTTCTGGGCAACCTCTTCGCCTAACACCTTGCGCAGCGCCGAATGCATGAGATGGGTGGCGGTGTGCAAACGCGCGGTGGCTTCGCCGGTGTCGGCCAGACCGCCCTTGAAGCGCTGCTCCGCGCCCGCGCCCGAGACTTCCTGATGCCTCTTGAACGCTTCCTCAAAGCCCTGCGTGTCCACCTCGAGGCCGTTTTCCTGCGCAAGTTCCAGCGTGAATTCGATGGGGAAGCCGAACGTATCGTACAGATGGAACGCAGAGACGCCATCGATGACGGTGCCTTCCAGGCGGTTCTTCAATTTTTCAAATTCGCGCAAGCCCTGCTTGATGGTGCGGGAGAAACGCTCCTCCTCGAGGTTCAGCTCGGTGATGATGCGGCTTTCGTTGCGCTTGAGCTCCGGGTAAAAGCCGCTGTACTGAGCGATCACCGTATGGGCGATGTGCTGGAGCGACTGCTCCGCAATGCCGAGGCGCAGCGCATAACGCACAGCGCGGCGAATGAGGCGGCGCAGAACATATCCTTGATCCACGTTGGAGGGGGTCACGCCCTTTTCGTCGCCCAGAATGAACGTGGCGCAGCGTACGTGATCCGCGATGATGCGGAACGAGCGCGTGGTATCCGCGTCGTCCTCGTAGCTCTTGCCGGACAGCTCCGCGATTTTGGCGAGTACGCCGGTGAACGCATCGGTGTCGTACACGGACTTTTTGCCCTGCAGTGTGCAGGCGGTGCGGTCGAGACCCATGCCGGTGTCCACGTTCTGCTGCGCGAGCGGCTCAAACTTGCCTTCCGCCGTCTTGTTGTATTGCATGAACACGTCGTTCCAGATCTCAAGGTATTTGCCGCACGAGCAGGCCGGGCTGCAATCCGGGCCGCACGCGGGAACCCCGGTGTCGATGAACATCTCGGTATCCGGGCCGCACGGGCCGGTGATGCCCGCCGGGCCCCACCAGTTGTGCTTCTTGCCGAGGAAGTAGATGTGGCTTTCATCTACGCCGTGGCTCATCCAATAGCCCGCGGACTCGGTATCCTTCGGGGCGTCCTCGTCGCCCGCGAAGCAGGTGAAGTACAGCCTGTCCTTATCAAGACCCAGCCATTCCGGCGAGGTCAGGAACTCAAAGCTGTACGCAATGGCTTCCTTTTTAAAGTAGTCGCCCAGCGACCAGTTGCCCAGCATCTCGAAGAAGGTGCAGTGCGACGCGTCGCCTACCTCATCGATATCGCCGGTGCGCACGCACTTTTGCACGTCAGCCAACCGCGTGCCCTCCGGGTGCTTCGCGCCCAACAGGTAGGGTACAAGCGGGTGCATGCCCGCCGTGGTGAACAACACGGTGGGGTCGTTCTCGGGTATCAGCGACGCCGATGGAATGATGGCGTGTCCTTTTGATGCAAAAAAATCAAGATAGAGCTGGCGCAGCTCTGCGCTCGTCAATGCTTTCAATGTGTTTCTCTCCTTACGTCTGTATGCAAATATTGATTATAGCAACAAAAAAGCCGTAAAACAAGGAGAATTCGCGTATTGCGCAGGTTTTAAATTTGTTTGGCTCATATGACGTGTGGCGATTTGGATGAAGGCTTGAGATGGAGGGTGCTAAAAGATAATAGAAAATTCAACTGTTGATTGAGATGCATAATAAACGAAGCCTTTATTCCATGATGCTTAATAGATAATTGTAATACGCATCCATGCCCGACCCTTCGAACACCGATAGCGGAATGATCGTTGCGTCCGGATTGACGGAACGGATGTTGGCAGTGGCGCGTGCGATATCGAAGCGGCAGGCGGCGGCCAGCTCGCACTTGGTGATGACGCTGAGCTGCGCGTTTTTGAACAGCGCCGGGTATTTGAGCGGCTTTTCGTCGCCTTCGGGTGCGGACAGCACGGCGAGCTTTAAGCTCTCGCCGAGGTCGAACGCGGCGGGGCACACGAGGTTGCCCACGTTTTCGATGATCAGCAGGTCGAGTTCTCCAAGCGGTAGCTCTTTGGCGGCTTTGCGGATGTCCGCGGGGGACAGGTGGCAGCCGCCGTTCGTGTTGACCAGGCGCACCGGCATGCCGAAGGGTGCAAGGCGGTCGCTGTCCAGCGCCGTTTCCACGTCGCCCTCAATGACGCCCGCTCGGATGCCCTGTGTCTTGAGGAAGCCGAGCGTGGCTTCAAGCAGCGTGGTCTTTCCGGAACCGGGCGAACCGATCATGTTGATCACGGGCAGCGAAAAGCCTGCGAAGGTTTCACGGTTGATCTGCCCCAGTGTTTTCTCGGCTGCATACAGATCTTTGTTGATCTTTATTTCCATGGTTATATCACCTCGACGGACTTGATCATGATATCCGGGGAGTTCTTTTTAATGATGAGCTTCAAACGGCTGGCTTGAGCGAACGTGCCTGATTTGGCGATATCATAAAGCTGCGTCAGCGTTTTGGCGTTGACACAGGAGTATTCACCCACCTCCAGCGAGACGCGTTTCAGCGTGCGGCCGGGCGGCAGCTGCGGGCTTATCTCCTCCAGTATGCGATATACGAGAACGCTTTCATGCATGGCGCTTACGAGATGTCGCTGGTGATGGCCATCTGTTCGATGATGCTGTCCACATCCTGCACGTCATACGCCACGCTGTACGCTTTGCAGATATAGGCGCAGTGGCCGCAGCCTTTACACTTGTCCGCGTGGAACGTGACGGTGCCGTCCGCAAACGAAATGGCATTGGCAAAGCACTGGGACGCGCATGTGCCGCAGCCCTTGCAGTGGGAAGCGTCGAAGCTGACCTCAACGGACGGGAACTTGACACAGTTCTCGTAGAAGGAATCCGAGATGCCCTCGCTCGCCTTGCCCGCGTTACGCGCCACGCAGTGGCAGGGGCAGCAGAAACAGACGATCATCATGCGGTCAAGATCAAGGCTGAACATCATCGCGTCGCGCTCGTAATGGGAGATGAGCGGATAGAGCCCCTTGTCCAGCGCGCTCTTGATGTGCGCTTTGGCTTCGTCCTTGCTGACGATGCGCCCGATGCGCGGGTCCAGCGCTTCCACCGCGCGGCCCAGCACCAGACAGCCGATGTCCTGCGGGTAATCGGCGCAGTGCCCGCCGACGCGGCACATGCATTGATGGATGACGGCGGTGCCGCCCGCCCTGTCCACCAGCGCATCCACCACGTCCATCGGCAGCAGCCGCTGCGCGGGAGCATCCAGCTTTTTCTCAATGGGGATCATCACGAAGTGCATGCGTTCCCGCGGGGCGCGAATGTATTTGCCCAGCATGGAGAACCAGGATTTGGACCGGCCGGCGAGTTTGCATACCAGCCTGTAATACCGGTACCTGCGAATGGCTTTGCTCATGAGAACCTCCGGGTCGGTATAATAATATGGAATGATGCCTATGGGAAATTGTATATGGCTTATCATAACAAATATATGGGCTGATATCAAACGGAAACAATAAGCCAGCCCAGCGGAAAACCGCACACGGGATGTGAATGGCATTGGCCGTTGTTGACAACGCTTTACCGGTGCCTTTAATATATGAACTGTATTGCTTATGAAATAGTTGGAAGAATAAAATCTGATACGGCATTATTATTTTGGGAGTAAACAGATGCAGCTGAAAGAACCCCCATTCAGTATAGATACGGAACAGCTTTACAACGGGTTGGCGACGGGTGTGCAGGGACTGACACCGGATGAAGCCGCGAGGCGGTTGGAAGCGCACGGCCCCAACGTGCTCGCGGAAGGGCATAAGAAGACGCTGCTCAGCATCATCATCAGCCAGTTCAAGAACCTGATGATACTGGTGCTGCTGGCCGCCGCCATACTGAGTCTTGTTTTTGCAAATGAAGTAGCCGACGCTATCATTATATTCGCTGTGATTGTGCTGAACGCGGTGATGGGCACGGTGCAGGAGGCCAAGGCGGAGGCCGCGCTGGAGGCGCTTAAAAAGCTGTCGGCTCCGGCAGCCCGGGTGATACGCGGCGGTCAGATCACCACGGTGCCTGCGGCGGAGCTGGTAACGGGCGACGTGGTGCTGCTGGAGGCGGGCGATCATGTGCCCGCGGACATCCGGCTGACCGAGACGGCCTCGCTGCGTGTCGAGGAAGCCATGCTGACGGGCGAGTCCGTTCCCTCTGAAAAGGACGCCAAAGCGGCGTTGGCGGCGGATGCACCGCTGGCGGAGCGTGTGAACATGGCGTTCGCGGGCACCAGCGTGACATACGGGCGCGGGACCGGCGTGGTATCGGGCACCGGCATGCAGACGGAGATCGGAAAGATAGCCGGGGCGCTGAGCGCGGCGAAGGAAAGCGAAACGCCGCTGCAGCGGCGCATGAATGCGCTGTCGCGCATACTGTCCTTTGCGGTGCTGGCGGTGGCCGTGGTGATATTCGGCGTGGGGCTGCTGACGGGCCGGACGGTGCTCGACATGTTCATGGTGGCAATCAGCCTCGCGGTGGCGGCGATACCCGAGGGCCTTGCGACGGTGGTCACGCTGCAGCTGACGATGGGCGTGCAGAAGATGTCCAAGAACGGCGCAATCGTACGCAAGCTGCCCGCTGTGGAGACGCTGGGGTCCACCAGTGTGATATGTTCGGACAAGACGGGTACGCTGACGCAGAATCGGATGACGGTGCAGCGTGCCTTTTATAATTTTGAAGATTATGACGCGGAAGCGGTAAGCCCATCGGCAGAGCTGACGATGCTGGACAGGGCGTTTGCGCTGTGCAACGACACAAAGGTGGCGGCAGAGGACGGCAAGCTGATCGGCGACCCCACGGAGACGGCGCTGTACGCGTTTTCCGCGCCGCGTACCGACATGGGCGGATGGATGCGCATGTACGAGATACCGTTTGATTCGGAGCGCAAGCTGATGAGCACGGTGAACGGCAGCTGCGAGCTTATGCTGTTCGTGAAGGGCGCGCCCGATGAGCTGATTGCGCGGTGTACGCGCATCATGGCGCACGGCGAAATAGTGCCGCTCAGTGACGCCGACCGGCAGCGGCTGCTGGATGCGAACGAGGGCTATGCGCGTCAGGCGCTGCGCGTGCTGGCGGCAGCAATGAAGCCGCTTCAAAGCGTACCGCTGTCCGACGGCGGCCTCGAAGAAGATTTGGTGTTCATCGGACTGGCAGGCATGATCGATCCGCCGCGCGACGAGGCGGCTGAGGCAGTGAAGGTGTGCCGTCAGGCGGGTATCACGCCCGTAATGATCACCGGCGACCACAAGGTGACCGCGGTGGCCATCGCGCAGAAGCTGGGGATACTGGACGAAACATATAAGGCGATCACCGGCGCGGAGCTGGAAAAGCTGGACGAGGCAGGACTGGCACGGGATATCGACGACATTCGCGTGTACGCGCGTGTGGCACCCGAGCATAAGGTGCGCATCGTGCAGGCGTTTCAGGCCAAGGGCCGCGTGGTGGCGATGACGGGCGACGGCGTGAACGACGCCCCGGCGCTGAAGAACGCGGACATCGGCGTGGGCATGGGCATCACGGGCACTGAGGTGTCCAAGAACGCCTCCGACATGGTGCTGACGGACGACAACTTTGCCACCATCGTGCGCGCGGTGAAGGAAGGCCGGCGCATCTACCGCAACATCAAGAAGGCGGTTCAGTTTCTGCTGTCTGCCAACCTCTCCGAGGTGATCACGCTGTTTGTGGGCACGATGCTGGCCTTTACAATACTGACGCCGGTACAGATACTGTGGGTGAATCTGGTGACGGATACGTTTCCGGCGCTGGCGCTTGGGATGGAACCCGCCCCGGGTGATATCATGCGCCGCAAACCTCGCGACGCCAAGCAGAGCTTTTTTGCCGGAGGCATGGCGGCAAATCTGGTGGTGTTCGGCGTGATCATGAGTGCGCTGACGCTGGGCGCTTACTTTCTGGGGCTTCATCTGTACAACGACAGCAAGGTGGCTTCCACAATGGCGTTCCTGACGCTGGGGCTGGTGCAGCTGTTTCACGTATTCAACATCCGTTCCGCAAAGCGGTCGGTTTTTCATAACTTCGGGCATAACAAGTGGATGCACTTGTCGTTCGTCGTGTCGGCACTGCTGCAGATAATGGTGGTGCTGATCACGCCGCTGGGCGCGTTCTTCGATGTGGTGCCGCTGACAGGCGGCGAGTGGCTGTACGTGCTGGCCCTCTCGATTGCGGTGATTCCGATCAGCGAGTTTGTGAAATGGATGAAAAGATTGGCAGTTTATAAAAGGAGCGGGAATGAAGGAATCTGAGGTCAGGAAGGAAGTCATTGAGTTTTGCCGACGGCTGTACGACAAGGGCCATATGCCGGGTATCGACGGCAATATATCGATGCGGGTGGATGATGAGTGTGCCATCGTGACGCCGTCCGGCGTGAGCAAAGGGCGGGTGACGGAGGACCAGCTGGTACTGATGTCGCTCACAGGCGAGAAGCTCAAAGGGAATATGAAGCCGAGCTCAGAAGCGCCGATGCATCTGGCAGCGTTCAGGAACAGGCCGGAGGTGGGTGCGGTGATTCACGCGCATAGCCCAAACGCGGTGGCGTGGGCGATGACGCACAAGCCGCTGGATACGCGTTATGCGCCGTTTGCCTACTACCATTTGGGCACGGTGGGCCATGTGCCGTATCTGACGCCCGGATCGGTGCCGTTTCATCAGGCGGTGACGGAACAGATCAAAACGGGCGGAAAGGCGATCATGCTGTCCAGCCACGGCGCGATGTCGCTGGGTACGGATATGCACGACGCGTTCGTCACGATTGACCTGCTGGATGCGTTCTGCAATATGCTGATCAAGGCGCTGTCGCTGGGCGGTGCGTACGTGCTCACGGGCAAAGAGCTGGACGAGATTACCGGCGGCTGACGGAAGGAGCGGCTTCATGATCGATTACCATATACACACGGACATATCGCCGGACTGCAAGGTGCCGATGCGGCGGATGGCACAGGCCGCCCGCGAAGCGGGTATCAGGGAGGTCGGGTTTGCGGAGCATATCGACCTCGATCTGCCGGAAGAGGTGGAGCTCAACTTTTCTGATATCGATTTTAAGGCATACGCGGCGGCAATCGATGAGACGCGCCGTGACTTTCCCGATCTGGCCGTTCGGTGCGGCATAGAAGCGGGGCTGGGCGTGGAGACAAACGAGCGCATGGCCGCGCTGCTTGAGGGGTTTGAGTGTGATTTTGTGATCGGGTCGCAGCATATCGTGTTCGGTAGTGATCCTTATTATCAGTCGTCGTGGGAGAAGCACACACAGCGTGAGATGTACGACGAGTATATGCGCGTGTCGCTGGAAACGGTGAAAGCCTGCGGCTTCTTTGACGTGCTGGGGCACCTGGGATATATCGCCAAATTCTGCCCGCATGAGGATAAGCTGATGCGGTATTCGGACTACTCCGACGCCGTGGACGCACTGCTTCGGGCGCTGGTGGAGCGTGGAAAGGGGCTGGAAGTCAACACGAACGGCCTGTATATGACGCCGTCCACGATGCCCGAAACGGCGATCGTGAAGCGCTACCGTGAGTTGGGCGGGGAAATCGTCACTATCGGCTCGGATGCACACTACGAAAGTGTGGTGGGGCACGCCGTGACCGAGACGCTGGAGGCGCTCAAATCGATCGGATTTAAATATGTCTGTGCCTTCGATAACAGGCAGCCCCGGTTTATCAAGCTGCCTTGATTGAACCGAATGTTGATGTTGACAAGGCAACGGCGTGTGCTATAATGGGCGCTATAGGTGGCAAAGGTGTCTTTGAAAGTTAAAAAATTAAAACTGCATCCTGCGCAGATCATCGTATTCGGCTTTTTAATTCTCATCCTTCTGGGATCGATTTTGTTATCTCTGCCGTTTTCCACTCTGCCGGGACATCGGGTGTCCTATTTGGACGCCTTTTTTACTTCCACCTCCGCGGTCTGCGTGACGGGGCTGGTGGTCGTGGATACGGGTACAACGTATACGCTGTTCGGACAAATCGTCATACTGCTGCTGATTCAGGCAGGGGGCCTGGGCGTGATGACGATGATGACCATGGTGTTTTTGTTGATCGGCAAACGCATTACTCTGAGCGAACGCATGATACTGAAGGAAGCGCTCAATGAATTTGACTTGTCCGGTCTGGTTAAGATGATTGTGAAGGTGCTTAAAGTCACGCTGATTACGGAGCTGGGCGGGGCTTTGCTGCTGGCCATCCGGTTTGTACCGATGTTCGGCGTGAAAGGTATATACTACAGCGTGTTTCATGCCGTATCGGCATTCTGCAACGCGGGTTTCGATTTGATGGGGCGGGAATTCGGGCCCTACACCAGCTTTGTCCCGTTCGCGTCCGACCCGCTGGTGGTGCTGACGCTGGCGGCGCTCATTATATTGGGCGGCTTTGGTTTCCTGGTGGTGACGGACATATTCAGCATAAGCCGCATGCGCGCGCGAAAAAGACTGACACGGTATACCAAGCTGGTGCTTGCGGCCAACGCGGTGCTGATCGGTATCGGGCTGGTCGCCTATTTCGCGGCGGAGCTGGGCAACGGCAATACCCTTGGCGGTATGGATACGGGCGGCAAGATACTGGGCGGACTGTTTCAGGCGATAACGCCGCGTACAGCGGGTTTTAATACCATCGATCAGGGTGCGCTGCTGCCGGTGAGCAAGATGATCACGATGATACTGATGTTTATCGGCGCGTCTCCCGCGGGTACAGGCGGCGGCATAAAGACGACGACAGCGGCTATTGTATCGCTGTTTGCGCTTTACAGTATCATGGGGCGCAAGGACATCACGCTGCGTGAGCGGCGGATATCTCCGGGTACGATACAGCGCGCGACAATCATCGCGATGACAGGTTTTGTGTTTGTGATGGCGGCCTGCATCGCGCTGGTGAGCATTGAAGGACACCGGGAAGGAATTTTTTCCTCGCAAAATATAGTGTTTGAGGTTGTCTCTGCGTTCGGCACGGTGGGGCTCTCTGCCGGGATTACGCCACAGCTGAGCGCTGCCAGCCGGGTCGTCATCATGATTGTGATGTTCGTGGGCCGGGTGGGACTGACGTCTCTGGTGGTGGCGCTGTCCAGCAGGGCCGGTCAGAACAACAGCTGCATCCGATACCCGGAAGAAAGGTTTATGGTGGGATAAGTGGCAAAGAAACAGTTTATTGTGATCGGCATGGGCCGCTTTGGCCAGAGTGTGGCAAAGGGGCTGTCCAGCCTGGGACAGGAAGTGCTGGCGGTGGACAAGAACGAGGCGATGATCAACATGATCGCACCGCATGTGACGCATGCCATTCAGGCCGATGCGACGGACGATAAGGCGCTGGCGGCGTTGGGCATCCGCAACTTCGATGTGGCCGTGGTCACCATCGGCGCCAACATACAGGCCAGCATACTGATCACGATGCTGTGCAAGGAACTGGGCGTCAGCTTCGTGCTGGCCAAAGCGCAGAACGAACTGCACGGCAAGGTGCTCTATAAAACGGGAGCGGACAAGGTGGTTTTCCCCGAGCGCGACATGGGCATGCGTGTGGCGCATAACCTCGCCGACTCCAATATACTTGACTATATCGAGATAGCCGGTGATTTGCGGATCGTGGATGTGGCAGCATTGCCCGCGTGGGAGAACAAGAGCCTGATCGATCTGGATTTCCGCAAAAAATACGGCTTGAACGTCATTGCGATTAAAAAGAAAAACAAGGAAATGAATACGGTTCCGCACGGTGTGGATCTGATCGAAAAGGACGACATGCTGATCGTGGTGGGCAACAAGGAGAGCATTGCCCGTCTGGAAGTGGTGGCTCAGAAATAAAAAAAACAGCCCGGCGGTGCGCAGCGCTAGCCGGGTTTTTTCGTAATAATATAACGGCGACGCGAATACTTTTCGTATCACGCCGCCGCTTTTCTGAGTCAAGCTCGCAGCTATGCCCATGAACTGTAACTTTATAGGTTAACGGAAATCCCGTGTATAGACTTTGGCTTCAATAACGATAAGCCGGTACCGTTTGCCAAGTTTCAACATACCCATATGCTTTTTTCCAACGCGTCACTTTGCTGCCTATCCAATGCTGTCCAATGCATTTAAGTGCGCTCTCTGGTTCCATGCATTTTAAGTTCCAACATGGGCTCCGGCTTTGATTAAGCCGCCAGCTTTACAAAACTATTGTGTGTCTTTATAAGAAAAATATGAGAAGAAGATAATGGAAGAAGCGGGAAATCTCATCATCGAAAATGCTTAATTGCAAGTTGGAGGAAGGGTTTTTTCAATAATATAATATTTGGGTGGCGTAACCGATTGTTTATATGTGGTTAATGCAATTCCTGATGTTGAAAAATGCAAATTTGCGTCGGATTCGCTATTGATTTTTTATTTCACTGATAGTATAATAATACAGCCAGCAAAGGGAATCTGATTTCCTTTATTAATGGAAGAGAAGAGATCGGGAAACAAGGGCGTTTCTGACAGCTTGCTTTACGAGCGGGTCTGTTAGCGTCTTTTTATTTAATATTGCGCACCGCCTGTATCCCGCAGGACTGTGCCATGAACCGTGGAGGGGGAGAAGAATGTTAAAAGAGGGGCAAATAAGGATACCGTCCGGATGCGCCATCAGCGGTATACTCAACCGAAAGGGCGAGTGCTTCTCAGGCGAGACGATACTGACATCGATCGCGCTGATGCATGACCGCAGCAACGGCTTGGGCGGCGGCTTTGCGGGATACGGTATTTATCCGCAGTACAGCGAGCTGTATGCGCTCCATATATTCTACAACGATCTGACGGCCAAGGCGGCCGCGGAAGATTTTATCAACCGGCATTTTGAAGTGGAGAATGCCGGGAAGATACCCACGCGCAAGGTGAAGGGAATCGACAACAGCCCGCTGATCTGGCGTTATTTCGTGAGCGCACGACAATTTAAGCTGCAAGAATCCGAGCTGGACGAGAGAGAATTCGTTGCCCGGTGTGTGTTTAGAATTAACGGAGAAATTGAAGGCGCTTATGTTTTTTCCTCAGGAAAGAATATGGGCGCTTTTAAAGGTGTGGGATATCCGGAGGACATCGGACGCTTCTTCATGCTGGAGACGTATGACGCGTACCTGTGGACGTCGCACGGGCGGTTCCCGACCAACACGCCCGGCTGGTGGGGCGGCGCGCATCCGTTCACGCTGCTGGACTGGTCTATCGTGCACAACGGCGAGATATCGTCTTACGACGCCAACCGGCGCTTCGTGGAGATGTACGGCTATAAATGCACGCTGATGACGGATACCGAGGTCATCACATATTTGTTCGATCTGCTCATCCGCCGTCACGGGCTGTCGCTTCAGGAAGCGGTGAACGTGGTGGTGGCGCCCTTCTGGCGTGAGATCGAGCTGATGGATGAAGCGGACAGAGTAAAATTTGAGGCAATCAGAGCGGTCTACAGCTCGGCGCTGATCAACGGCCCGTTCTCGATCATTTTAGGGTTTGAGGGCGGCATGATGGCGCTCAACGACCGCATCAAGCTGCGGTCGCTGGTGGCGGCGGAGAAGGGCGACAACCTGTATGTGGCCAGTGAGGAAGCGGCGATACGCATCGTCTGTCCCTCGCCCGACAGGGTGTGGTCGCCCCAGGGCGGCGAGCCGATCATAGGACTGGTGGAGGGGAAATAACCGATGAGTTTGCAACTGGGTTGGCCGGATTATCTGGTCGATAGAGACGAAAACAGATGTATACAATGCGAGGTGTGCGCCAAGCAGTGTGCCAACGAGGTGCACAAGCTGGATCCGGACACGGGCAAGATGGTCGCGGATGAGAGCAAGTGCGTGGACTGCCACCGTTGTGTGGCGATGTGCCCCACGCGCGCTCTTAAAATACGCGTCAACGATCTTCAGTTTAAGCCGAACGCCAACTGGACATCCGGCGCGATCAAGGAAATATACAAGCAGGCGGCAACAGGGTCCGTGTTGCTGACGGGTATGGGTAACCCCAATCCGCTGCCTATATATTGGGACAGGATGCTGATCAACGCGTCGCAGGTGACCAACCCGTCCATCGATCCGCTGCGCGAGCCGATGGAGACGGGCGTGACGCTGGGCCGCAAGCCGGAGAAGCTGGAGTTTGACAAGAACGGCAAGCTGAAAACCAAAATGCCGCCGCAGGTGAAGCTGAAAGTGCCGGTGATGTTCTCGGCAATGAGCTTTGGCTCCATTTCCCGTAACGCGCATGAGGCGCTCGCAAGGGCGGCGACGGAGCTCGGCATACTATATAACACGGGTGAGGGCGGCCTCGCGAAGGAGTTCTACCAGTACGGCCCCAACACCATCGTGCAGGTGGCGTCCGGCCGCTTCGGCGTGCATCCGGAGTACCTGAATGCAGGTGCGATGCTGGAGATCAAGATCGGACAGGGCGCGAAACCGGGCATCGGCGGGCATCTGCCGGGCGAGAAGGTGGGCGAAGCGGTATCGCAGGCGCGTATGATCCCGCAGGGGAGCGACGCGATTTCGCCGGCGCCGCATCACGATATCTACTCCATTGAGGACCTGCGGCAGCTGATTTACTCGCTGAAAGAGGCGACGAACTATACAAAACCGGTGTCCGTGAAGATAGCGGCCGTGCATAACGCACCGGCTATCGCTTCGGGTATCGCCCGGGCGGGCGCGGACATCATTACGATAGACGGTTTCCGGGGCGGCACGGGCGCGGCGCCGCAGCGCGTGCGCGACAACGTGGGTATACCGGTGGAGCTGGCTTTGGCCGCGGTGGACCAACGGCTGCGCGAAGAGAGCATCCGCAACGACGTTTCACTCGTGGTGGCGGGCAGCATTCGCAACAGCGCGGACATCGTGAAAGCCATTGCACTCGGTGCGGACGCCTGCTATGTGGCGTCGTCGGCGCTGATCGCGATGGGCTGCCATATGTGCCAGAACTGCTACAGCGGCAAGTGCAACTGGGGTATTGCCACGCAGCGCGATGATCTCGTGAAGCGGCTGAACCCGGACATCGCCACGCAGCGGCTGGTGAACCTTGTCTCAGCGTGGAAGCATGAGATTGAGGAGATGCTGGGCGGCATGGGCATCAACGCCATCGAGAGCCTTCGGGGCAACCGCCTGATGCTGCGCGGTATCGGTCTGACGCAGAAGGAGCTGGACATTCTCGGCATCATGCACGCCGGAGAATAAGAGATTTAACGGGATTTAAGCAAGTGCTTGGAGGCTCCGCCTCCAAACCTCCGCCCAAGGGGCCTGCCCCTTGGGAATCCCATAGGAAATGCTGCGCATTTCCTTGTATAAAAAATTTAAGAAATGCCGCAGGCATTTCAGGCGGGTTTCCAAAGGGCGAGCCCTTTGGTGGGAGCCCGAGGGCAAAGCCCTCGAAAAAGGGTTTGCTATAGTGAGGAGCAGATATGAAGAAAGTATACGCGGATGAAAAGTGGTGTCTCGGGTGCGGGCTGTGCAAGGTGTATTGCCGCACGTCGCATTCGCTGACAGGCGATATCATCAAAGCGCACAAGACGGAATATCCGAGGCCGGTGGAACGGCTGCATATTGAAACGGGCGACAAGATCAACTTCGCGCTGCAGTGCCGCCACTGCGACGACCCCAAGTGCGTGCAGGGCTGCATCACCGGGGCGATGCAGAAGGACCCGGAGACGGGGCTGGTGCTGAACGAAACGGAACGCTGCGTGGGCTGCTGGACTTGTGTGCTGGTGTGCCCGTTCGGCGCGATCGTGCGGGATGAGGGCAAGAAGAAGGTGGCGGCGAAGTGCGACCTGTGCGCGCAGAGCGGCGAGCCCGAGTGCGTGAAGCACTGTCCGAACAACGCGCTCAAATATGAAGACAGAGGGGAGGAGTAAGCGATGGACTATGTGATTATCGGCAACTCGGCCGCGGCGGTGGGCTGCATCGAGGGGCTGCGCAAGTGCGACAAGGAAGGCCGTATCACGGTGATCTCCGACGAACCGCATCACGTTTACTCGCGCCCGTTAATATCTTACTATCTCGCGGGCAAGGTCAGCGCGAAGAACATGGTGTACCGCAAGACGGATTTCTACGAGAAGTTCGGCGTGGAGACGATGTTTGGCAAAAAAGCGGCTGCGATTGACCCCAAGAAAAAGACAGTGACGCTGGACAGCGGCGATACGGTGAAATACGACAAGCTGTTGGTCGCGACGGGTTCGTCCCCGTTCGTGCCGCCGACAGAAGGCCTGAAAGCTCAGGATAACTTCTATACCTTCTTAAAATACGACGACGCGCTGGGCATTGAGAAATGGATATCCAAGGATGCCAATGTGGTGGTGGTCGGCGCGGGACTGATCGGTCTCAAAGCGGCTGAGGGCATTGCCCCGGTGGCGGGCAGCGTGCACGTGGTGGAAATGGCGCCGCGCGTGCTGCCTATGATACTGGACGAAGCGGCGGCAACTCCGGTGCAGAAACGCTTGGAGGAGAACGGCGTGACGTTCCACCTCGGCATGACGGTTGGCCAAGTGGTTGGCGATAAGCACATCGAGCAGGTGGTGCTGAAGGACGGCACTGTGCTGCCGTGCGACGTGCTGGTGATGGGCGTGGGCGTACGGCCTAACGTGGCGGAAGCCAAAGCGGCGGGCGTGGATGTGAACCGCGGAATCATCGTGGACGACACGATGCGCACCAACGTGGCGGATATATGGGCAGCGGGCGACGTGACCGAAGGCGTGGACTTTGTGACAGGCGAGCGCAAGATCATGGCGCTGTGGCCCAATGCCTATGCGCAGGGGCGTGCGGCGGGCTATGACATGGCGGGCAAGAAGGACGACTTCGACGGTGTGTTCCCGATGAACGCGGTGGGCTTCTTCGGTCTGTCCGTGATCACCGCAGGCGTTCAGGGCGGCGAAGGTACACAGCTGCTATCCAAATACGACGAGAAGACCGGCGCGTCCAAGCGCTTCTTCGTGCAGGACGACCGGCTGGTGGGCATGATACTGGTGGGCGACGTGGACCGCGCGGGCATCTACACGTATCTGATGAGCGAGCGCATACCGCTCTCCACCCTGGAGGGCAAGCTCACGGACGACGGCTTCGGTTTGATGGCGCTGGGACAAGAGCGCATGAAGCAACGGATTTCTTCATAAAGGGGATATAGCGAGAATGGAACTGACGGCAGGCGCGCTGTATTACAGCGACTTGAATGAGCAAATAAAGGCACTGGCGCAAACGCCGGGCGAGATCACGGTGAACGAAGTGTACGGTCACCGCTACATCGGCTGCGGCTTGAAAAGCCACACCAAGCTGAATGTACACGGCACGCTGGGCAACGACTCGGCCTGTTACATGGACGGCGCGACGCTGGAGGTGTTCGGCAATGCGCAGGACGGCATTGCTAACACGATGAACGACGGCAAGCTGATCGTGCACGGCAACTGCGGCGATATCATGGGCTACGCAATGCGCGGCGGCGAGATATACATTCAGGGCTACGCGGGCTACCGCGCCGGCATTCACATGAAGGAATATATGGATAAGATTCCGAAAGTGGTGATCGGCACCAAGGCGGGCGATTTCCTTGGCGAATACATGGCGGGGGGCCGCGTCGTTGTGCTGGGGCTCGGGCTCAAAGAAGGCGAGAAGGCGGCCGGAAAGTTTTTCGGTACCGGCATGCACGGCGGCAAGATGTATATCCGCGGCGAGGTGACCGAGGCGCTGATGGGCCGCGAGATCGCGCGCAAGGAGCTGGATGACGAGGACAAAGCGTTTCTTCGCAACACGCTGGACGAATACGCGGCGTATTTCGGCGTGGACGTATCCGGTATCAGCGTGGATGAGTTCAAGCTGTATCAACCGAAGAGTAAGCGCCCGTACGGCAACATGTACGTAGGCAACTAGGAAATAGCTGTCATATCATGAGGGCGCTACTGCCATACTCATGCTTCTTTTCTGAAGAAAAGAACCAAAAGACTTTAGGAGGAAATTGCGAAGCATTTCCTCTTTTCCGATCATGACTAAATACTTTAATTAAATAAATTGCGATTGCTAAATAGCAAATTATCAAAAAAAAGCCTCCAAGTGAACTGCACCCCTAAAGTTAGACAGTATGATATACTGAAAACAACTTTGGGGGTGTATTTATATGCCAAGAGGGAAACCGAATAAGCAATATACCGGGGAGTTTAAACAACATGTTGTTGAGACTATGCGTGCCGAGGGATTAAGTTATAAGGAAACCGAGAGACAGTTCCGCATAAGCAAAGACCGGGTAAGAAAATGGGAAAGAGTATATCTGGAAGAAGGCCCCGAAGGCCTCTACGTGGAGCGCCGGGGTCGTGGCCACGGTGGCGGAAGGCCACCAAAACTGGGCAAGAAAGCAGAAGAAGATTTAATTGCCGAAGTACAACGATTGAGAGCGGAAGTAGATTACCTAAAAAAATTGAATGCCTTGGTTTTAGAAGAGGAGCGCCAAAGCAAAAGGCGCAAGTGGTCTGGGAACTGAGGCATAAACATAAGAAATCGCTGCTTATCAAAATATCAGGTCTGCCGCGGTCAACGTATTACTACTATGCTAAAAGCAGAACGAAGCCTGATAAATACAGCGAGATCAAAGAACAGATCACGAATATATATATGGAGAACAAAGGGCGTTATGGATATCGCCGAATCACCAGCGAGCTTCGTAGCCGTGGTTATGTCATCAACCATAAGACTGTTCAACGGCTAATGAAGGGGCTAGGAATCGTCTGCCAGGTACGAATAAAGAGGTATAAGTCCTATAAGGGAGAAGTTGGAAGGATAGCGCCAAACATGCTGGAACGAGATTTTAAAGCAACAGTGCCGAATCAAAAATGGGTCACTGATGTTACCGAATTCAGCCTGTTCGGTCAAAAGCTATACCTATCGCCAATACTCGACCTGTACAGCTCCGATATCGTCAGTTATACGATTTCGGATAGACCAGCGCTATCTATGGCAATAAGCATGCTGGAGAAGGCGTTTGAACAGATCGAAGATGGCACCAATCTCATTCTTCACTCTGATCAGGGCTGGCAGTACCAACATAGGCACTACCAAAAGGTGCTCAAGGCCAAAGGGATTCGTCAAAGCATGAGTCGTAAGGGTAACTGTTTAGATAATGCGGTGATGGAAAACTTCTTTGGTATACTTAAGAGTGAGCTGCTTTATCTTCAAGAGTTTGACTCCATTGAGCATTTCAAGGCGGAGTTAATAGATTATCTTGACTACTATAATAATCGCCGTATTAAGGCAAAGCTAAAGGGCTTGCCACCCGCTGTTCACAGGCTGCAAGCCCTATCGACCGCTTAATAAAAATATTTGTCTATCTTTTTGGGGTCACTTCACAACCGCCATGTTGTTCCTTTTCAGAAAGTAAAAGCCGGCACAGAAATATATCCATGCCGGCTTATCGTATCCCGAATGGTCAATTAAGCTTATACCACGCCCTGCTGTATCATGGCGTCCGCCACCTTTTTAAAGCCCGCAATATTCGCGCCGATGACGTAATTGCCGGGGTGATCGTATTCCTTCGCCGCGTTATCCGATGAACGGAATATGTTGATCATGATGTTCTTAAGCTTAGCGTCCACTTCCTCGAACGTCCACATATAGCGCTGGCTGTTCTGGCTCATCTCCAACGCGGAGGTGGCCACGCCGCCTGCGTTGGCCGCCTTGCCGGGGCCGAACATGACGCCGCTCTGCAGGAAGATATCCGTGGCCTCAATGGTGGAAGGCATGTTCGCACCCTCACCCACAGCGACGCAGCCGTTTTTCACCAGCGTTTTCGCCGCACCGGCGTCGATCTCGTTTTGCGTGGCACTCGGCAGTGCGATGTCGCAGGGCACGTTCCATATATCAAAGCAGCCCTCCGTATACGTCGCATGCGGGTGCTGCTTCACATATTCGCTGATACGCAGACGATCCACCTCTTTGATCTTCTTGACAGTGTCCAGGTCCACGCCGTTGGGATCAAAAATATACCCGCCCGAGTCGCTCATCGCCACCACTTTGCCGCCCAGCTGCGTGGCCTTTTCATGTGCGTATATCGCCACGTTGCCCGAGCCGGATATGACGACGGATTTGCCGTCGAAGCTCCCTCTGCCGTTTGAGCGCAGCATTTCATCCACGAAATATACTAGGCCATAGCCGGTCGCTTCCTTGCGCGCGAGGCTGCCGCCATACACGAGCCCCTTACCCGTAAGTACGCCGGTATAGAGCCCTGTAAGGCGCTTATACTGCCCGTACATGTAGCCGATCTCACGGCCGCCCACGCCGATATCGCCCGCGGGCACGTCCACATCCGCGCCGATATGCTTGTACAGCTCGGTCATAAAGCTTTGGCAAAAACGCATGATCTCATTGTCAGACTTGCCTTTGGGGTCAAAGTCGCTGCCGCCCTTGCCGCCGCCGATGGCCAGACCGGTCAGCGAATTCTTGAGTATTTGTTCGAAGCCTAAGAATTTGATGATGCCGAGGTTCACGGACGGATGGAAACGCAGTCCGCCCTTGTAGGGACCGATCGCACTGCTGAACTGTACACGGAAACCACGGTTGACCTGCACACGGCCTTTGTCGTCCACCCACGGCACGCGAAACATCACCACGCGTTCCGGCTCCACAAAACGTTCGAGCAGGTTCGCCTCGATGTATTCGGGGTTTCGGTCCATCACCAGCTTCAGCGAGGATAATATCTCCGTCGCCGCCTGATGAAATTCGAGTTCTCCGGGGTTCTTCGCGATCAATTTTTCCAACACAAAAGAAACATGCTGAGAGGCTGACGCCATTGTCAAATCTCCTTTCGAATAGTGAATAGAATCATTTGGTTTTTGTTCATCATTGAACCCATACAGTGTAGCATAATGGATATTCTGATGCAATTTGTATTTTAGTATATTATCATACTAAATTATTTTCATTACAGCAAACGAATAATTAGGGCAGAGTTTGGGATAATATCGGCAAAAGCCTAAAGGAGAAAACGAACATATGACTCAAAACAGCTTTCCCCCGCAGCACCAGCCGCCGCCGGGCCGGGAGTTTCAGATGGACCCCAAGCCGGTTTATGACGATCCTGATTATAAAGCTGCAGGGCGCATGGTCGGCAAAGCCGCGGTGATCACCGGCGGAGACAGCGGCATCGGGCGTGCCGTGGCCGTGGCGTTTGCCAAGGAAGGCGCAGACGTGTTGATCGCCTATCTTAAAGCCAACGCGGACGCGGCGGAAACCAAGGCTGCTGTGGAGGGTTATGGCTGCCGCTGTGAGACCGTGCAGGCGGACCTGCGCAGCGAGCCCGAAGCTTTTCGGGTTATCGAAGCAACAATGGCGGCGTTCGGGCATATCGACGTGCTTGTCAACAATATCGCTGTGCAGTATCCGCAGAACAGCGTTACCGATATTTCCGCGGAGCAGCTGGACGAGACATTCCGCACCAACGTGTTTTCGTATTTCTACATGACGAAGGCTGCTCTTCCCCACCTTAAGACGGGTGCCGCCGTCATCAACACAACATCCGTCACGGCGTACAAGGGTTCGGAAGACCTGATCGATTATTCGTCCACCAAGGGGGCCATCGTGTCGTTCACACGCTCTTTGTCCATGTCGCTGGTGAAGAACGGCATCCGGGTCAACGCTGTCGCGCCGGGGCCGGTGTGGACGCCGCTCATCGTATCCACTTTCTCACCGGAAAAGGTGTCCGAGTTTGGAAAAAACGTGCCCATGCAGCGTGCTGCGCAGCCATGCGAGCTGGCGCCCACCTACGTGTATCTGGCCTGCAGCGACTCGGGCTTCGTGTCCGGTCAGGTGCTGCACGTGGGCGGCGGCGTCATTGTGGACTCATAAAAAAAAGCAGCCCTCATGAGCTGCTTACTTGTAGAATCAAGGTTCAAGACATTGAGGGCGCTGCCCTCAAACTCCCGCTCAAGAGGCCTGCCCCTTGAGAATCCCAAAGAAAATGCCATTCGGTATTTTCTTTTTTTCTTTTAATACAACTTCGCCCAAACGCGCTTGAACGCCTCGACGGCGGTGTCCATCTGCTCGTGCGTGTGGGTGGCGGTGTAGCTTGTCCGCAGCATGCACTGGCCTTCGCAGACGGCAGGCGGTATCACCGGGTTCACGTACACGCCCTCTTCAAACAGCATTTTGGTGGCCATGAACGTGCGGTCCATCTCGTAGGTGTACACCGGGATGATCGCCGTTTCGCCTTCGATAATCGGAATACCCGCATCCTTGAGCTTTGCGCGCATGTAGTTGGAGATGTCAATCAGCGCCTTCTGACGCTCCGGCTCCGCCTGCATGATATGCAGCGCTTCTCTTGCCGCAGCGGCGCTGGCCGGAGGTATCGATGCGCTGAATATGAACGGACGTGAACGGTGCTTGATGAAATGGATCACCGGCTCATCCGCCACTATGCAGCCGCCCAGCGACGCCAGCGATTTAGAGAACGTGGTCATAATGATGTCCACTTCCTTCGTGAGACCGTAGTAGTCCGCGGTGCCGCGTCCGTTGCTGCCGATCATGCCGACACCGTGCGCATCGTCCACCATGATGCGTGCTTTGTATTTTTTCGCCAACTCTACGATGGCGGGAAGGTTCGCTATATCGCCGCTCATGCTGAACACGCCGTCCGTGATGATCAGCTTGCCTGCGTCCTCCGGCAGACGAGCCAGCCGTTCCTCCAGACTCGCCATGTCGTTGTGTTCGTATTTGAGCACGTTCTTCACAAATGCCAGACGGCATGCGTCGATGATGCTTGCGTGGTTTTCGGAATCGTTGAGGATGTAGTCGTGACGCCCCACCACCGCTGTGATCGCACCAAGATTGGTCTGGAAGCCCGTGCTGAAAGTGAGCGCCGCTTCCTTGCCGAAGAAATCCGCCAGCTCCGATTCCAGCTGTTCGTGCAGCACCACCGTACCGTTCAGAAAGCGCGAACCGGAACAGCCTGTGCCGTATTTCTCAATCGCCGCGATGGCCGCCTGCTTGGTCCGTTCGTCGTTCGTCAGGCCCATGTAGTTGTTGGAGCCGATCATGATGATACGGCGTCCGTCCATCACGACTTCGGTGTCCTGTGCGGTGTGCAGCGCGTGAAAGTAAGGGTACAGGCCGGAAGCAATCGCTTCCTTCGCATCGGTAAAACTATAACATTTTTCGAATATATCCACGTAGCATCTCCCGAATCATTTGTATTTCAAACTAAGTATACAGACTGTTTGTTCATCCCACAAGCGAATTATTCAAAATTAACACATATTTTCGGACGATTGGCCGACACACTTGAATAAAATGAATTAATGTTTTCCAAATCTTCGAAAATCCATCCTTAAACCAAAGCTTTTATGAGTTTGTGCTGTTCCAGTTACAACGCTGATAATATTGTTTACAATTGAAAGGCCCAATCAAAATAGAAAATCCGGCTGTTTTATGATAAACTGTGATATGTGTGACTGAATACAAAAATGGATCGAAAGGGATAAATACTTCGCTGAGATGAAGAAATTACTTACGATATTGTTCGTCATCGCTATCATCATTGCTGTCATCGTTCTGTGGCCTTTGCTGGAAGCAGCGCAGCAGCAGGAAGCCGCGCCGTCTGAAGCGGCGCAAAGCGGCATCATCATCAATGAGGTGATGACGAGCAACAAGGGTATATACGCCGCAGACAACGGCAGCAGCAGTGACTGGGTGGAGATATACAACCCCACCGATAATGCCGTTGACCTCAGCCAGTTCGGGTTATCGGATGATGCAACGGAGCCAAACAAATGGGGATTCCCGAGAATAACGCTCGAGCCCGGCAGCTATATCATCGTTTTTATGACCGGCGATTCCCGGTCGGATGAAGCCAACGGCATCATCCACTGTTCATTTAAGCTCAGCTCTCAGGGCGAAACGCTGGTGCTTGCCAATGCCGCGGGAGCAGTGGATTCTGTGGACATTCCGGCGCTGCCCACAAACGTGTCTTATGGGCGAATCGATGGCCAGTGGCAGACGCTCAGCGGCATTTCGCCCGGATATGAAAATGGTGAATCGGGCATTGCCGCCTATCAGGAGAGCCGGACAGTAACGGATTCGCCGCTGTTTATCAACGAAGTGATGGCGTCAAACGCCATGACCCTCAAGGACCCCGAAGGCGTTTACAGCGACTGGGTGGAAATTACAAATATCAGCGGTGACGAAATTAACCTCAACGGCTGCGGCTTATCCGATGACGCTGCTGATCCAATGAAATGGCTGTTTCCCGACACTGTGCTAAAACCCGGCGATACGGCCCTTGTGTTTTGCTCGGGGCGTTCTTCCGTAGCCGAAGGCAGCGCTCTTTCGGCCAGCTTCAAGCTGTCATCATATAATGGATCTGTTACACTGTCCGATCCGTCCGGCCGCTTGCTGGACAGCGTATCGTTCAGCGACATACCGTCAGACTGGTCGTACGCACGCAGCGACATGGCAGGCGGCACCACGGACGGCTGGATAATGTCCAGCCAGCCCACGCCCGGCTTCCCCAACACCGCCGATGGCTTCGCCGCGTTCATGGATGCAAATCCATCAGAAACCGGCGATATCATCATATCAGAGGTGCTTTGCTCCAATAACAAAATAAAACTGGGCGAACCACAGCACTCCAGCGACTTTATCGAGATCGAGAACCGCGGCGGACAGGCGGTGAGCCTCGCCGGGTATGGTCTCACCGACAACGCGTCCAACCCTGCCAAATTCCGTTTTCCCGACACCACGCTTCAACCTGGTGAGCACGTGCTCGTACTGGCTGTGGGAGAAGAAGCAGCGGCAGCGAATACACAGAATCTGTGTGCGCCGTTCAAACTCAGCCGGTTGGGGTCCACTGTTGCGCTTTTCGACGCGGACGACAATCTGCTGGACCGGTACTTCATCGGCACCGTACAGCAAAACATCTCAGTGGGGCGTTCAGCAGGCAGCACACAGATCGCCTATTTTGAGACACCCACCCCAGGTGCGGCCAATGGTGACGGCAAGTCTGGCATCGCCCCCCCCGTCCAGTTCAGCACGGCGCCGGGCAAGTATGACAGCGCGGTTCAGCTGACACTGACTGCCTCGGACGGCTGCGATATCTACTACACGACCGACGGTACCCCGCCCAACGAGGGCTCGCAGAAATACACCGGCCCTCTCACCGTCAGCAAGACAGCTTCGGTGCGGGCACGCGCTTTCCGGTCCGACTATATCCCCGGCGCTGCATCCACAGCGACGTATTTTATCAACACGGGGCACACGCTGCCGCTCATCTCCATCACCACCGACCCGGACAACCTCTTTGATCCGACGACCGGTATCTATGTGCTGGGGCCGAATCCCGGCACCGCGGAAGCCTTTTATCCAACCGCGAATTTCCGCTCGGATACCGAAGTACCCGCATCATTCGCGATGTATGACGAGAACGGACAGCAGGTATTTCAGCAGGATATCGGTCTCGCGATGACTGGAGGCCTTTCGCTGTCCCTGAGGGAACAGAAATCCTTTGCAATCTACGCACGCAGCCAGTACGGCGAGGGCACGATGGCGTATCCGTTCTTCGAAGACCGCAGTTTTACCGAATATAAATCGCTCATACTGCGCATGGGCGGGCGCGATACCTCAAAAACGAAGCTGAACACTTACGTGTCGCTGGGCCTCGTGGACGGACAAATGAACATGGAAACGCAGGCGGCCAAGCCCTGTGTGGTGTACATCAACGGCGAATACTGGGGCTTGTACTACCTGATGGAAAAGCGCAACAAATACATGGTCGCTCAGCACGAAGGTATTACGGAAGAGAGCGTCATCAGTTCAATCAACCTTGCAAAGGGCAACGGCGGCTTGGTAAACAACGGTTCGAACAAAGGGTATCTTGAGATATATGACTATCTGCGCTCGCATGACATGTCCGTCAAAGAAAACTATAACTGGGTCGCAGCCCGGCTCGATACCGACAGCTTCATGGACCTCATGATCAACGAGATATACATCGCCAACAACGACCCGGGCAACATGCAGTTCTATCAGGTGCCGCCGGACGGCTTATGGAGACAGATCTATCAGGACCTCGATAACGCATTCTACTCGTTCGACACGCTTGCGCTGCGTATGGACCCGGCCACTACCGCTTCAGATATTTTCAATGGGCTGCTGAAGTACAAACCTTGGCGCGACGCGTTCATTGAACGTTTCGCCTGGGCGATTGAGAACATTTATGAGCCTGACCGCGTGATTGCGATGATCGATGAAGCGGCGGACGCGATGCGCGGCGAGGTCGCGGCAGAACACGCGCGCTGGAGCGAACTGCCCACGCTGGAAGAATGGGAATCCGGCGTGCAATCGATGAAGATCTTTGCCCAAAACCGCCCCAAAGCGATGGTGGGCTATTTGAAACAACACTTCTCGCTGTCGCAGGATCAGATTGACATGCTGGATGCCGCAGCCAAATAGACTCTCGAACTCAACGGTAATAGTGAATTTGAATACATAAAAAAGCCGGGTCAATCCCGGCTTTTCATTTGGTACACCTATTTTACGAATGTGCTGCTAATCTATAACTTTCAATAAAAAATCAGCAAGAGCAAATACCATGCAAAGGTATTTCCATAAGGAATGCCCAGGGATGAGTCCCTTAGCCGGTAGTGTGGAGGCAGTGCCTTCACGGTATTAGACCTTATAGTATGCTTTCAAGCATCACGGATCACTTCAGCTTGTTGCCGCACTCGCCGCAGAACTTGACGCTCTGGTCGTTCTCTGCACCGCAGCGGGAGCAGATGTTGAGCGCCAGGCTGGAACCGCAGTTGGTACAGAACTTGCTCTGCCCCGCCGGTTTGCCGCAGTTGGGGCAGAACGTGGCCTTTTGCTCAATCTCGCCCTGAAACACCTGCGTCTCATCCGCCTTGTCCCAGATGTCGCGCTTCATCTTGTCGGCACGCGCCGCGGCGATCTCCACATTCATACGGGGCGCATCGTCGGCGCACAGGCCCACCTCGTCGTTCCAGCACGAATCGCATACCCACTGGTGGCACTTGTTGCAGCGGTGGAAGTGTTGCTTGGCTTCGTTCTGAGCTGCCGCAAACGCCTTCTCATGCTCCTTGTGCCAATCAGGCGACATGCCCTCGAACCGATCGCTAATCACATGTTCGCCCTGATATGCCGCATGACTGATACCGCCCAGTACGCTGCCGCCGAATATGCTCGCCGCCGCGCCGATACCGCGAGTGAGCCCTTTTAGCAGGTTGCCCTTTTTGTACGTCTGCGACTCAATGAATGACGTCCGAAAGCCGTCGTGGCACACGTCGCAGTAAAACGTGAACTGGAAGCCCGCATCCGTACTGTTGTCCTCATAATTTCTGGTGAATGCCTGCATCATGATATTGATCCTCCGTATTACTTCTTCTTTATTTTCTTACCGCAAGCGGTGCATTTGGTATTCTCAAAAAACTGCGGCGCGCGACAGAGCTTATTGGGGCATGTAACCATCAGCGAAACGCCGCAGGCATCACACTTGTCTCCCACAAATGTGGGTTTTCCGCAGTGCGGGCACGTGATCGTCAGCATCCGGCCACAGGATGAACAGCGCTGCCAGCCCCGCTTGATCTCCGCGTTGCATGATGGGCACGCGTCATAAAACGGACTCATCCGCCCGCAGATGGGACAGAATATGCTGTCGTAACCGATAAAGTTCCCGCAGCCGATACACGCTTTGTCATATCCCGCCATAGTGATCCTCCTTATGCCATGTATGACTCTATCGTCTTCTTCCAGCCTTCAAAGCCGCTGTGCGCAGCCCTCCCCACAAACAGTGTGCGCAGCCTCTGCAAACCTTCGCTGCGGTGCAGCGCGCCCCGATAGTTCTCGTATTTCTCAGTCTTGAGTGCCTCGTCGGACAGGTATATGGGTTCGCGCCGATAGTTGACAGCCAGCATGCTGTCGTTGAAAGCGAGCAGCCATTGCCGCCAGTTGTCCCGCGATACCTGCCCGTCCTCGCTCATGCGGAACACATAGGTCGCCGCCGCACCCTCGCCCAGGCTCTCCAGTATCACGATATTCTTCCCGAACACCGGCGTCAGCGTGTGAATGGTCTCGCCTGTCAGCTCGCCCATCAGGCCGCGCTTGATGCCGACCGCCATGTCGCCGGACAGCGTGCGCAGATACGCGCATTCCTGCGCGATATCCGATTTCTGCAGCCGACTGTACAGCGCGTCCGCAAACGACGGCGACAACGTACGGACGTCCTCCTCCGGCACGATCATGCCCTCCATCAGCAGTCCGGCAAGTGCGTCGTCCGCCGGTGCGATCTCGCAGAGCTTCTCGCACGTCTGATTTCGCAGTGCGGATATCCTCTTGTCATATTCGCGCACAAAGTTTTCCGTCTGCCAGCCCAGTTTCTGCAGCGCATAGACTCTTCCCAGCTTATCCGTCACCGTAAAACAGTACGGCTCATTGCAGACGTTTGCGATCAGGCAAAAGGGTAAACGCACCAGCATGTGCGTCTCCGGCATGATCACCAGCGCCGTCTCACAGATGCGAAACACCGCCGGTGACGTTTCGCCCGCCGGCGACGCATACTGCCCTGCCGCTTCAAAATGCGTCTTCTCACTCATCAGCAGCTGCTTGAAAATCACCTCATTGAAGGCACGAATCAGCTTGTGAGCAAAATCTTCGTAGAGGTGCCCGATCTTGGACAGCAAGAGGTCTTCCCGATCTGTGCTGACGGTAATCCGGTAGTCTGCTGCTTTGACAGCCAGCAAGGCACCCAACCGCACCGTACGCGAAAAGTCAGGCTTTTTAAAAACCAGCCGGTCTTTAAAAAGCTGCGCCGTTACTTTTTCATGCACCGTTTGAGCCTGGCTGAATGCCAGCACTGCAGTGAACAAAGGCTTTGGTTCTGTATCGGTCAAAAGTGTCACCTAAAATAATGCTTTATTATGAATTATTATACCATAAAGGAAATATGAATCAACATTTAAGTGAAATCAGTGCATTTTGTCAGCAGTTCCCTGTGTAGACATGTTTCAGATGGTGCCTTGCGATATCTGCCAGAGAATAAACCGTCTCCACCGGCGTCGCCTCGCCATCCGCCATGTGGTAAAGCGGGAAGAAGCGCGATATATGCAGCGTTATCTCAATATCGACCGACGCCAGCCATTCGGACAGTGCGCGCATCTCATCCGGGCTGTCATTCTGTCCGGGTATGATCAGCGTCGTCACCTCCACGTGGCACTGCGCCGCAGCGATGGTTATCGTTCGCTTGACAGGCTCGATATGACCGTACAGCGTTCGGTAGAATTCCTCCGTGAACGCCTTAAGATCGATATTCATCGCGTCGATATGCGGCAGCAGCGCGCGTAGCGGTTCCTCGTTCACATACCCGTTGGTCACCAGCACATTAAAAAGGTCGTTCCGATGTGCCAACACAGCGCAATCACGTACAAATTCATAGCCGATCAACGGCTCGTTGTACGTATACGCGATACCGATATTGCGAGAATTTGTCAGCGACAGCGCCTTGTCCACCAGTTCTTCGGGCAACACGGACACAGTGCATGCCCGCTCCCGGCTGCACATCGATATCTCATGGTTCTGGCAGAATGCGCAGCGCAGGTTGCAACCGAAGCTGCCGACAGACAGTATATTGCTGCCCGGGTGGAAACGCCGCAGCGGCTTCTTCTCAATGGGGTCCAGCGCCATCGACGTGACGAGACCATAGTTGTCACACACCACAGAGCCGTTCTTTGCGCTGCGCGCCCTGCAGAATCCTGTCTGCCCCTCGTCCAGCATGCAGTTCTGAGGACATATGCCGCACTTCACTTTCATTTGTGGCGCACCACCTCAAAGCGTTCCATCTCATACGCTTCGTCGCGGCGGATGCCCGCCTTCTGCAGCGCGATGTCCACCTGCTGTTTCGGTGTGTCCACGCCCTCCAAATTGGGCAGCAGCAGCCCGCGTCGGTGCCCCTTGGTCACGATGACGCCATAGCGTTTCACGTCCAGTTCATCCATCGACGATATAGGCTCCGCATCGCCCAATACATCCACGCTGTATACCAGCTCACTGAGCTCATCCTCTGCCACCGGATCGAAGCGCGGATCGCCTGTGCCGGCACTCACGGCGTTGTTCAATATCTCCGCCGCAATGGAGTCCATCGTTGGCGTGATCGTACCGATACAGCCGCGCAGCCGCCCGTCCTTCTTGAGCGACACAAACACCCCTGCCCGCTGCCCCGTCACATCATCCGGCAGTTCGTTCGGCAACTTCGCCCGCCTGCCTGACTTCACATACGTTTCCAGCGACAGCCGTGCCAGCTGCACGTAAGCGTCTTCGCCCGCTTTTGCAGCCGCCAGCTGCAGCGCACGTTCCGCCTCATATCTGTCTGCAAGCCGTCGGCTCTCGTCCCGCTCACCCACTTCGTAACCGCACACCGCGTAACCCACGCCAAAAGGGCCCTCATAGCTGCGGAAATCCGGCTTCACAGCTTTGCCGTCCAGCGCTCCCGCCATCACAATGAACGAACGCAGACCGCACTCGCCCGATGATTCACAGAACGCTTCGCCGAAATTCAGAAATGCCAGGAAATCACCCGTCTTCATCGCATCCGTCACCTGCTGATCGAACGCGGGGCCTTCGGGAGCATAACCGTACGGGCCGTCCTGTGTCAGCTTATGCGACAGGTCGCCGCTCGCGACGAACACAAAACGCCGCCCCAACCGTTTGGCCGCCCGCGTAATCAGCTGCCCCAGCCTATAATGCGCAATCAGCGGCTGGCCGGATATCGCCACACGCACCAGCTGATAATCCGCGAACTCCTGATCAATGAAATACAGCGGCACCAGCGCCGCGTGATCCAGCTGTGCGTCCTTCTCACCCAGCGTTCCGGCTTTTATGTCCGCCTCGAACGCCAGATCTGCCAGTTCAGCAACCAGTTCAGTGTCATATTCCTTTTCAATTGACACCTGCGGAGCGCCGAAGCGTCCCAGATCTCCCACAGCGCGCTTCCCCGGCGAGATGTGTATATAGTCGGCGTACATCACCGAATGCGGCGTGCACAGCACAACCGTGTCCGGTTTGATTTCAGCGATCCGGCGCGCAATATAAGTGTACGCGTCGATTGTGGACTGTATCTTCTTTTCTTCACCGCGCCCCACCTCAGGCACAATCAGTGGCGGATGCGGCACGATGCAGGCATATTCCAGCGGCATTGCGGTATTCCTCCTTCACCCGTATATCCTTATTATACCACCTCAAAGCCGCAAACACACGCGGGAGAAATGAAAAAAGCCTCCCCGATTAAGAGGAGACCGTCATGTTGTCTTTGTCTGCTTTACGCATTGCTGACCAGCGTGGCCGCCAACATCGCGTTCAACTCGTCGTCATTATCCAGCGCATCCAGCAGCACACGCACCACTTTCGCGTCAAACTGCGTACCGGCGCCCTGAATCAGCTGCCGCCGTGTTTCCTCGATCGACAGGTGCCGCCTGTAATGCCGGTCGCTCATCATCGCATCGAACGCGTCGGCCACCGAAATGATGCGGGCCAGTGGGTCGATCTGATTGCCTTTGAGCCCGTCCGGGTAGCCGCGGCCATCCACGTGCTCATGATGATGCCGTACGATGGGCACGATGTCCGAAAACATCGATACCGCAGACAGTATCATCGCCCCTTTGATGGGATGGCGCTTGACCTCCTGGTATTCATCGACGCTCAGCGTCTGGCTTTTGAGCAATATATCGTCTGCCGTACCTATTTTGCCGATATCGTGGAACACGCCCGCAATGCGCAGCTTTTCCAGCTCCCCATGAGGAAGCTCCATCTTTTTACCGATCATGGTGGCATAATACGACACCCTGTCCGAGTGGCCGCGGGTGTATTCATCCTTGGCGTCCACCGCGAGGCGCAGCACCTCGATGGTATCCATATAGCGCACTTTGAGCTGCGCGTATGTGCTGCTCAGTTCCTCATTCTTGGTGTTCACCAGCGAGTGCAGGAACGCGTTGTTGATGGACGACGCTGCCTGCCGCGCATAAATTTGCAGCAGCTTGATGCCTTCTTCGGTATTGATGCCCTGAACATATATCGCGCCGATTGCCGAGTTGTTCTCGTCTCCCAGCGGGAATATCACACCTTCCGTGTGCCGGACTACCGTCATCTCGGTACGTGCCTGCCCGATCGCCTCCATCAGCCGGTGATCCAGCATTTCAGTAAACTCATCAATGTCCACGTTATACAGCCCGATGCCCTTGAATATGCTCTTTCGGGCGGATTCTCCGAACAGCTGCTCGTTGCCCGGAATATCATCCACCAGTATAAATGCGTCCGCGCTGCCCGTCATCGGCAGCAGCTGAAGCAGAATTTCCTCCATTATGCTGCCAATGGGCTGCAGCTGGTATATCTTCGGCACGGACCCCAAAATGCTTTGCAAGCCGTCACGAAACTGTTTGATCGTGCGCATCTGCGATATCGACTTGATTCCCGATTCGATCAGCAGCTGGAGTTGATCCAGGCGGTCGCTCTTCTCGCAGTAGGCCTGTATGTCCAAAGACTTGATGGTACTGATGGGCGGTGCCAGATCCTTATGGCCGGTCAGCAGCAGAATATACAGCTCGGAGTTGGTTTTGCGTATCTGCTGCACCACCTCTTCACCGTGTATGGGCTGCATGAAATAATCCAGTATCAACAGGTCGTAGTGCTCTTGCGACAATTCGGCAAGCCCGTCAAGCGGGTTGGAAAAGACGCTGCACCAGTAACCGTTGCGGTTTAGCAGCGCCTGTATGCTGTCAAGTATTCCTTCTTCATCGTCAATGATCATTATTTTATATTCTGTCGAAAGCTCGGCACGTAAGTTCTTACGCAATTTGATCATCCTCCGATGCGTGCTCAGTGGGCAGCAGCGGCAGCTGTATATAGAACTTCGTTCCCTGTCCTGCGCCCGATTCAAACCACATGTTGCCTCTGAACATGCCCTTTATCGTGCTGTATGACATATACAGACCCAGCCCCGTCCCATGCTTGCCCTTTGTCGTCACCATTTCCTTGAATATACGGTCCTTGATTTTTTCGTCGATGCCTTTGCCAAAGTCACACAGCACCATCACCAGTGTGTTTCCTTCACTGGTGATCTTCAGTATGATGTCTCCGCCCTGTCCGTCATACGACTGTATCGCGTTGACGATGATATTGTCCAAAATCTGCACCATGCTGTTCACGTCGCCGCCGATGCGCAGTTCCGAATCCACTTGGATGTCCTGCTTGTAACGGCATTTGTTCTTGACAATTTCATGCTGCATCAATATCTTGACTCGCTTTATGAGTTCATCCAGCGTAAACCATGTCTGGTCGGGGTTGGTGAACGTGGTGGCCTGATCCTTCACCGCCGATATAATATCGGACATATACCCCATATGCATCTTCATGCGTCCCAGCCATTTTTGCATCTCGCCGGCGATTTCGGCATGATCCTCCGCCGTCACCTCGGTGTCTCCTACGGACGCGGCGTATTCCTGCACCAGCCACGATACCTGGTCGATGCCGCCCGCCACCGACATGATGGGCGTTTTCAGATTGTGCGCGATACCGCCGATCAGCTGCCCCAGCGACGCCAGCCGCTCACGCTCCAGCAGTATGGCCTGATTGTCCTGAATCTTGATCATGTCCCTGATATGCTGTGTGATGTTCTTAAACAGCAAAATCACGGCGCTGCACCGCTCCCACTGCACGATGGGCGTAAACTCTACAGTGTAATACTGCTTTGAACCGTCCGTTTCCACGTCAATGTCCTTGACCAGCGTTGATCCTGCTTCCGAGGCGCTGATAATGAGTTCACGGTACTGGTCGGCGCTCAGGTTTGACCGGTCACCTTCTCTGAGTATTGTATAGAAATTCTCACCACGTTGCAAGCCGGAAAAGTAATGGAAATTATCAACATAGGTCTTGTTGAACTCGATGATATTCATATCCATGTCCACCACGATGAAACTGTCGGAGATACGGTTGATCACCGTCTGCAGCGCAATGGGCGACACCTTGAGCAGGTTGAACCGGAACATCGCAAGCATATAGAACAACAGCATGACGCTGAAGCAAATGGGCGTCGAATATACGTCGAATCCATCGACCCCCAGGGTAAAACAGATGTTGGCGACCAGTGGTATAATGCTGCCGATAATAATCAGGAGTGCCTGAGTGGAAAAAAGCCCGCGGCTTTTAATAGCGAAATAACCCAAATAGATGAAACCAACGGCCAGGCATACGTATGAGTATGCGGCATGAAAGTAAAAGTAGGGACCCGGAACGTTGACCATGCTTCCGTTCACACCCGCATACGCCTCATAGAAGAAACCATGCAAGTCGTTCGTCCATGCCATCACCTGTGTGACGAGCGGTATGATGCACAGAAGCAAATATATCTTTGTAAGCCCTTTGCCCGAGTAAGCCTTAGCCAGAATAATCAGGCTGACAGGCACCATTCCGATGCCGATGTACGTAATGTTTTCCCAGAACACGACCATGGGCTGATTGCCAATGGAAAGGGTGCGTGCAATCACCGCTCCCGCCCAGATAAACACCTCGATAACGATCAGTATAAATACGTAATGAAGCTGTTTTTTGTTTCCTGCAAGCAAAATGTAAACAAACATGATGATCAACATCAGGATTGTAAAACATGTTGTATAGAAACCCAGACTATCCATTACTCCCCATACTCCCTTCAATCGGAAGCCCGCCGATCACCTGCAGAAATTGACTGATATACGTGTGATCGATCACCGGCCAGCTCAAACCCGCTTCCCGCAGTCTGGCTTCAGTGGCTTGGGCTGTAATTCTGACAGCCGGCTCCCGATAGTCCGGATTAAGCTCCTCCATCAAACCTGTCAGCATCTCCAGCTGCCCCTGCCGGCTCAGTGCGCTCATTTGCTCCGCGAACTCATTATCTGCCACCACGCGGATCCGGCAGCCGCTTTGCTCCATCAGACCGATAAGCTCGCCGCCCGTCAGCAGATATGTATTATACACATGATATATCGGAGAATTTTGACCCGGCATTAGCGCCAGCGCTAAAATTGCCTTGGCGCACACATCAGCAGGCGTGATTTCCACCCGGGTACCCAACATCCGCAGCGGCACGCAGCCCAGCGCAGCGATGGCTTTAAGCCGGTTGGCAAACGCGTTCTTCTCCGTTCTCAGCTGGAACCGCCCGTCCGTCGTGGCTGTCAGCGTCCCCACGCGGAATATGCGCGCATTGACGCCCTCAGTCAGCGCGTCCAGCACCAGCAGCTCCGCCAGGAACTTGCTGCGCACATACTCATTATCTGCGTAATTCTGTCCGATATAGTAGTCTGTTTCGGTGAATTTGACAGTACGCGACGTATCGTCCGCAATCGCCGTTCCCGATACGCTTTCAGTGGATATGTGCAGCAGTGCCGCGCCTGATGCTTTGGCAAGCGCAACCACATGCGCTGTCCCGTCCACGTTTATACGGTCAAACATGTCCGCGCTGCCGATATGGTCCGTGATGGCGGCGCTGTGAATGATGGTATCCGCCGACATGGCCTTATCCCAATCCGCACCGGAAAGGCCCAGTCGTTCACGCGTGATATCACCGCGCAGCGCCACAACTCTTTTCATGATGCCCGGGCAGTCTCCGAAATAGAAAGCAAGAACGTCACGCAAATATTTGCTGCTCGCCTCGTTGCTCGCGCCGCGCACCACACAATACACAAGCGTGTCCGGCTTTTCGGCAAGCTCTGCCAGCAGCAGCGCCCCCAGATAACCGGTCGCCCCCGTCAGCAGTACGCGATTCATTCTGGGAGGCTGAAGGTGTTTATATTCAGGCACCGGCACATCGCGCATGCCTTCTATGCACTGATAAACCTCTTCAGGCCTTTGCTGCCGGGCCTGTGTCTTACCCAACCGCTGGCATATCTTGCGCAGAGTCTGCTGCTCGTAGAAATCTCGCGTGCGGATGCCCCAGCCGTATTGCAGCACGGCTGCCTGCACCTTGATCACACCCAGCGAATCTCCGCCCAGTGCAAAGAAATTTGAATCCGGACCGATGCCCTCCGTTTTCAGTATCCGCGCCCATACGCGCGCCATCTTCTTTTCGCTGTCTGTCATCTTGCCTGCGGGAGCAGCCTTGCCGGATGTCCCCGTCCTGTCGGGCTCTGTCAGCATCTTGCGGTCCACCTTGCCGTTTAGCGTGGTGGGCAGCTCCTCCATGCCCACAAACCAGGAGGGCACCATATAGGACGGCAGCTTCTTGCCCAAATGAGCGCGGAGCGCGTCTTCGCTGACAGTCTCGCTCATCGCGAAATAACCGCAGAGGTATTTGTTCGCGCCCTCGCCCCAGTCCTTAACGACCGCTTCTTCAATGCCCTTGAACTGACGCATCGCGGCCTCTATCTCGCCCAATTCGATCCTAAGGCCGCGTATTTTAATCTGATGATCGACCCGTCCGCACATCTCAACGTCGCCGTCCTCCAAAAAGACGCAGACGTCGCCTGTTTTGTACATCGTGTGCCCCGGCCAGAACGGGTCAGGCAAAAATGTCTTCTTGTTCAGCTCCTCGCGATTCAGGTACCCTGCTGCCACACCGACGCCGCTGATATAGCCCTCGCCCAGCACGCCCACCGGCACAGGACGGCGGCTCTTGTCCAGCACATACATGCGCATGTTGCAGATGGGATGCCCAATCGTGACATGGTTGGTGTGTGTGAGATCCATGAAAGACGAGTAGACGGTCGCTTCTGTCGGCCCGTAGGCATTGACAATGCGCGCATTAAAATACTTCTTCAACAGCCGCAGCAGCGATTCGGGAATCGGCTCGCCGCCCAGCATGATCTTTTCAATGTGACGTGCCATGGCGTCTCTGAAGGCGGCGCTGTCCATCATCACCCGCATGCGCGCCGGTGTAAACTGAATGAACTTCACATCATACCTGTCAATCAATTCCGCCAGCAGATGCGCCTGCCTCAGCTCCTCCTCGGTGCACAGCACCAATGTGCTGCCGTACAGCAGCGGCAGCAGTGCATCGCAGACGAATATATCGAAGGAGACGGTGGTCACGGATGCGCTTGTCTGCTCCGGTACGTAGTCTACCACATCCCTGACGCCCTCATAGAAATTCAGCAGGCCGCGCCGGTGCAGCACCGCGCCCTTGGGCAAGCCCGTGGAGCCCGACGTGTATATGACGTAAGCGGTATCCTCAGGGCGGTCAATGGGCGGCAGATTACCGCACGGAACATTGTCTGGCACATCCTTCACATGCACCGTCTGACCATCGAACGGCACATCCACCGAACCGTCGGTCAGCAGTATGCGCGCGCCGCTGTCAGACAGCATAAACTTGAGCCGGTCCACTGGATACGCCACATCCAGCGGCAGGTAAGCACCGCCCGACTTCAGCACACCGAACAGAGCGACCATCAGGTCCGTGCAGCGCCGCATGCACAGCGCCACGACGGAATTGCGGTCCACGCCCATATCGCGCAGCAGGTGCGCAAAGCGGTTGGCCTTCTCGTTCAGCTCCCGGAACGTCAGTGAGACGCCCTCAGAAATCACCGCTGTCTTATCGGCATACTGCGCCGCGATATCCTCAAATACGGACTGTACAGTGCGTTCCCTGTCCATCGGACGAACCGTCTGGTTGAAGCCTTGCGTCACCAGCCACAGCTCATCCTGAGTCAGCATGGGCGCGTCCGCAAGGTGTGTATCCGGCTCCTCTGCCAGCAGCTCGGCAAGCCGGCAAAAGTGCGACGCCATGCGCAATATCCGCGTCTTTTTATACAAACGCGTGCTGTATTCAAACTGGCACTGCAGCCCGTTAATCTCGCAGACCTCCAGTGTCAGATCCAGCTTGGAGACTCCCGGATCAAAAGGATAAAATTCGGCACCGGGCAGCGGCGGCTGCAGATCCGGCTTGAGTTGAATCAGCATCGTATCAAATACAGGGTTGCGTGACAGATCCCGCGGCAGCTTCAAATCGGCCACCATCAGTTCAAACGGGTAATCCGCATTGCCCAGGGCCGAAAACACATTGGTCCTCAGTTCTTCAAAGAAGTTCGTGAAGCTGAGGCTCCCCTTCGGATAGCTTCGCAGCGGTACCGTGTTGATGAACACGCCGGCCATATCCTGCAGCTCCGGACGGGGTCTGCCCGCCACCGGTGTTCCCACAATGATGTCTTCCTGTCCGGTATAGCGGGACAGCAGCACGTTATACACCGCAAGCACCGCCATGAACAACGTCCCACCGTGACGGGCGGCAAAATCCCGCAGCTTTTCCGTGGTCTTGGGCGACAGCGCAAAGCCATATCGCGCCCCCTCAAATCTCTGCTGCGGCGGTCGCGGCCTGTCGGTGTGCAGACCCAGCATGGGCAGCTCGCCTGCCAGTACATTTTTCCAGTATTCACGTTGCCGCTCAACCGTATCGGTTTCGGCTGTTTCACGCTGCCAAACAGCATAGTCTTTGTACTGTACGGCCAGCGGCATCAGTTCCTCGCCCGCGTAAAACGCCGCCAGATCACCCAACAACACTTCTGTCGAACGCGCGTCACTGATGCTGTGGTGGGTATCGATGAAAAGCAACTGCTTTGTACCGGCATCGATCAGCGCCGCGCGCAGCATCGGAGCATGCGTCATATCAAACGGCATGATTAGCGATTTGAGCAGGGCATTCAGGCGTTTCGGTTCACAGGTGAAATTCTCCAGTGTAAACGCAACGTTCTTTTCCACCTGCTGGTGCAGTTCGCCGCCCCGCAGCACGAATCGGGTGCGCAGCACCTCATGCCGGGCAATCAGCTTTTCAAACGCATCGGACAACCGTTTAGCATCCGGCTTGTCCGGCAGCAAAAAGACGGTGGGCATGTTGTATGTCACCGAGTTCTCCGTCTGCGACAGCACCCACATGCGCTGTTGTGCGGATGACACCGGATAGTATTTCCGTTCGGCAACGGGCCGCATCGGGGCATAGCCCTGTGCTTCAGCTGCGTCAATCAGCGCCGCAAAGTCCTTCAGGTACGGTGAGCGGTTCACATCCTCCAGACGCACTTCGACAGAGAAATGCAGCTGGACCTGCGCCAGCACGCGTACGATGCTGAGCGAGTCGCCGCCGATATCGAAGAAGCTGTCGTTGCGTCCGATGGCTTTGACGTTCAGCACGCCACTCCATATCTTTGCCAGCAAAACTTCGGTATCCGTCTCAGGCGGCATATAGTCGTCGATCAGCGCCTCGCGGGTTACAAGTGGGTCGGGCAGCAGGTTGCGGGCTACCTTTCCGCTGGTGTTGTACGGAAGGCTTTCCACCGTGACGAACCAGGATGGCACCATGTAGGCGGGCAAGTCACGAAGCAGATGTGACCGAAGCATCGCTTTAGCCGGCGGTTTGCCAACAAGATAGGCACACAGAAACTTGCGCCCGTCTGTATCTTCTCTGTCCGTAACGGCGCATGCAGCAACACCCGGAACCTGCAGCAGCCGGTTTTCGATCTCACCCAACTCTATGCGGTACCCGCGCAATTTGACCTGTTGATCAATGCGTCCCAGAAATTCGATCTCTCCCAGAGGGTACCAGCGCGCCAGGTCTCCCGTCCGGTACAGCGTCTCCCCCTTCCTGAAGGGGTCCTCCACAAAGCGTTCCGCTGTCAGCTCCGGTTTATTGATATAGCCTCTGGCCACGCCGCGCCCACCGATATACAATTCACCCGGCACGCCGATGGGCACCGGGTTCTTGTGCGCGTCTAATATATAAGCTTTCACGTTGTGCATCGGCTTACCGATGTTTGGGACACGGGCATTGGTTACATCCGTACAGGTACAGCATACAGTGATCTCAGTGGGGCCATAGAAGTTAATTATGCGCGCACCGGTTGCCTGTTGTACCTGTGCCAGCAGTTTCTCAGGCAGTACGTCACCGCCCATGCCAACCTCACGAAAGTCGCGCAGGCACGCCGCTCCTTGCTTATCGGACAGCAGCAGTTCCATGCGCCCCGGCGTCACGCACAGCATGTTGACCTCGGCCGACTGAATCAGTTCCACCATGTTGCGCGGTATGGAAACCTCATGCTCCTGTGCCAGCACCAGCACAGCGCCGTTCATCACCGCCAGCAGCAGTTCCATCACGCTGATATCGAAGGATATAGACGCGGCACACAGCAGCCGCGCACCCGGTGAAAAATCCCACAGACGGTTGAGCGAGTACACAAAATGTACGATCGACTGGTGCTCAATCATCACGCCTTTAGGTTGGCCGGTGGAGCCGGACGTATATATCATATAAGCCAGATTATCGGGCAGACTTGTGGTATCAGGGCAGTCCGCAGGCTCAAGCGCAATATTGGTGGGAATAACGGTGACGCTATCGTCCACCGAGAATCTGTCCATGAGTTCGGGCGACATCAGCAGCAGTTTGGCGCCGCTGTCCTTCAGTATATACGCAAGCCTTTCCGAGGGCAGGTCCGCGTCGATGGGCACAAAAGCGCCGCCTGCCTTAAGTATCGACAGCACGCCGACGGGATAGTCCATCGTGCGTTTCACCAGCAATCCTACGCTTTGATCAGCGACTACGCCTTTCTCACGCAGGTATCTGGCCATGGCGGAGGAACGCTCGTCCAGCTGCCGGTACGTCATGGACTCACCGCGGCAGACCAGCGCCACATCGCCGCCGTCCGTGTGCGCCATGCGCTTTCTCCAAAGGTCCACCAGCGTTTCCCCCTGCGGAAACAGGCATTCGGTGGAGTTGAACTGGTATACGACGCGCTCATACTCATCGTCCGACATCAGGTCCAGCATATACAGCGGCGTGTCCGGGCGGATGATGCCGTCGCGGATGATGTTGATGAGATGTGCGTGGATGAACTCGATCTCTTTCACGGAGAACAGGGGCGTATGGTGGTCATAGTCCACCACAAAGCGGCCTTCGTCCTCGCGGTCATTCACGTGGATACAAAGCGACGGCTCCTGCCAGCCGGAAAAATGCCAGCGTCCTTCATATGTAAATGCATCCGAGTTTTTTTCAAACTTGCCGATCTGGTATGACAGCGTCACATCATACAGTGCCTCCAGGCCCTTGTGCGTGCCGCGAAGGTCCTGCATCAACAGGTTGTAAGGGTATTTCTGATGCTTCAAAGCGGAGAACCAGCTGCCCGATACCTCCTGCGCAAAATCCTTGAACGACATCTCATCCTCTATCTGTACACGGATGGGCACTGTGCTGACGAACATGCCGAACATATCCTTGGCCTGTGCGGTGGTGCGGTTGGCTACCGGCGAACCGATGACCAGATCCTTCTTGGTGGTAATGCGGTTGATGTATATCGCGAGAGCGGACAAGAAGAGCGAGTAGACGGTAACGCCCGTCTGTGCACAGTATTCGCGTATTTGCCTGGACAGCCGCGGACGTATCACATGGGTGCGGCGCTTTGCTTTCAGCCCGTAATAATTGGTCTTTTTTTGTTTTAAAACCGTGGGTTCAGGCAGCTGGTCAAACAGACCTGTCCAAAACTCCCTGTCATACTCAAAGCGTTTGGAGGACAGGTAAGCCTGCTCATCGTTTAGATAATCGATATAGGAACGAACGCGCACCGGCTCCGGTTCACGACCGTCCAGCAGCGCCTGATATATGCCCATGAGGTGGTTGGAAAAGCTGACAATGGATAACGCATCGGAGATGATGTGATGGAATTTGGCGTATATGCCGCCCTCCTCGTCCCCGAGGCGTAAAAACGCAAAATAGCAGAGGCTGCTGTCGATCATCGGCATCGGCGTTTGGGTCTGAATGCTGTCCCATTCATACAGCTTTTCCAGGCCTCGCTCAGAAAAGTCAACCACATCAATGGTTTTCGGGGCGTATTCGGCCACGTACTGATAAGGTACGCCGTCCTTCTGGCCTACGCGGATGCGCAGTGTATCGCAGTCCCGCAGCATTATGTTCAGTGCGGTCTCCAGCAGCGGAAAGTCAAGATGGCCTTTTATCTTGAGGGTACCGGCGTTGTTCCACATACCGGTGCCGGGGTGAAGCATTTCCGCATACCAGATGCGCAGCTGCGGATGCGACAGATTGTAATGAAAATGTTGCTGATTCATATCGCTGAATTCCCCCAATTAACGCAAGTTCACCGAGAGCCCCAATGAACCGCTCAAAAATAAAATCACTGATCCCGCTAACATCCGGTTTCAGGCAGCACAGACGCTGCCATTCTCCGTTTTTTATACTATATTTGAGACAACTGCCGGGCATCAACCGTTAAAAGCTGCGGAGACATACCGCTATTGGCGCATACCGCCGCCTGAAAGCCCGGCGCAGGCTGCCCCATCCAGAACTCACAGCCCGTATCGGTTGCGACATCTCCGTTCCCCGAAGGGTATGCATGAAACGAACTCATCGACATACCCAACCCAGCCCCACGGTATTTTACATACGCCTCTTTGAGCGTCCATATCTGAAAGAACATCTTCTGCCGTTCAGGCGCATTAGAATAGAGCTGAAACTCCACCGGCGTCATGATACGTTCCGCCACGCCGGTCCCCACAGAGCGTCGTTTCTCGATATCTGCCCCTACAGGGCTGTCGTGCAGCGCGCACATGGCCATGCTGCCCGAATGGCTGATACTGAAGTGCACATCAGGCATCGATTTCAGATACGGTTTACCCTTTGGCTCCAGCATGAAGTCAGCCGGGCCCGGCACATAACCGCAGACACTTTTGAGCGCATAACAAAGCAGCCGGTGAGCCGTCAGCGCCAGCGCCTTATCGGTATCCCGCTGCATGCGCGCTATGCGTTCGCGCTTCTCCTCCCACATGCCGTCTGCCCAGCCCAGAGCGATATCAATGGGCGCAGCAGCGGCAAAGTAAACTTTCATGCCCGGTGTTCCAGATATCCGACGATATCGCTGACTTTGGACAGCTTGCGGATATCCTTCTCCGGCACCACGATATCAAACGCCACTTCAAAAGCGCAGACCAGTTCCACAAGGTCGAGCGAATTGATGGAAAGATCGCTGATCAGATCCGTCTCCGGCACGATATGAATGCTGTTGCAATTTACATGTTCCTCAATGATGTCCTTCACCTTTTCAAACATTTTTATCCCTTCCCGAATGTGACCTGATAACGCTTGATCTCTCTCTTAGTCGTCTTGGGGAACTCCGTGTCGCGCAGCGCAAAAAGATGTATCTGTTTGAAGCTCGCCAGCCTTGCGTTTACGCTGTCAATTTCGGCCTGCAGCGCCTGGTGCAGCCCGCTGCCCAGTTCCTCCTTTTGGGCGAGATCAGGATAGATGATCGCCATCAGCTTGTCCGAGCCGTTCTCGTCGCCCGGCGCTTCCTTGACCATCACCTCGGCGATCAACGGGCTCTGCAGCAGAAGGTACTCGATCTCGTTCGGCATAATGTTCTTGCCGTTCTTCAGCACGATCATATTCTTGATGCGGCCGGTGACATACAGGAAGCCCTGCTTGTCCTGATGGCCGAGGTCCCCTGTTTTATACCACTCGCCGTCAAAAACCTCGGCGGTTCCCGCTTCGTCATCCAGATAGCCCTTCATCACGCTCTGGCCCCGAACGAGTATCTGCCCGCCTTCATCGAAGCGCACCTCACAACAGGAGGCCACCCAGCCCACCGAACCGTCCTTATGGCTGAGGTTGCGGTTAGCCGCCACAATGGGCGAGCACTCGGTCGCGCCATAACCGTTCAGTATCGTCACGCCGAATTCTCTGTATCCCTTCACCAGCTTGGGGTTGAGGTAAGCTCCGCCGCTGATCACGATCTTGAGCCGCCCGCCGAAGGCACCGTCGCGCACTTCATGCAGCAGCTTGTCCCGTATGTCGATGCCCAGCGCCGCCGCGATGTTCCCCAGCGCGATACCCGTTTTCAGCTTGCTCTCTTTGCCCTGCTTTTTCGCTTTCTCCCAAATGCGTTTGTAGAAAGTCTCCACATAGAGCGGAACCAGCACCATAACGGTGGGGCGGAAAAGCTGCAGGCAGTCCGGCAAGTTTTTGACTCCGGGACAAAAAGCGATCGTGCAGCCGTAATGGATAGGGCCGAATATACCACACATGTCCTCGTAGGCGTGGTTGATCGGCAGTACCGAAAGCAGCACGTCATTCGGTCTGAAAAGCACCAGTTCACAGGCCGATACCGTGTTGGCGGCGAGATTCCGGTGGCATAGCATAACGCCTTTTGAGGCACCTGTTGTGCCGGAGGTAAAAAGTATCGAGCAGGTCCGCTCCCGGTCAATTTCAATGCCGGAATATCGGTCGATGCCCTGTTCGAGCAAAGCGAAGCCTTCTTTGAGCAGCACGTCGACGGACAGCTCCGCGTCACCTTTTTTCCCCAGCGATACCGTGATAAGGCCGGGCATTGCGTCTTTGATCAGGTGCGCGTCATCCGCATACGCGGGCGAATAAAACAATACCGCCGCACCGGAACGCTGCACGAGGGCTTTGAGCTCATCCCCGGTCAGTTCTTTGTCCATCGGCACAACGGTCGAGTTGGTGTTAACGATTGCAAAATAGGAAAGCAGCCATGTGTAGGAGTTTTCGCCGACCAGCGCCATGCGTTTTCCGGCAAGGCCGCGTTCTGTCAGCGCATTGGCCAGTGCGCACAGCTCCTCACCAAACCGGCCGTAGGTAACGGATTTGTACTCATCTTTGCCCGCCATGGTGAGGAAGGCTTCTTTGTCTGCGTAGAGCCGGACGCTTCTGTCCGTCAGCTCCTTCAGGTCCCGAACGATCTCGGTTGGATTCAAGGGATACTTTTTCATTCGTCTTCCCCCTTATCAATTCGAGCCCGAAGCCCGTTGCCTTATATTAGCATATGTTTCCCTATGTTTCAACAATATTCGTCAAAGAGGGGTTTGTATCTATTCCCAGTATGGGGCAGCCGCCTGTTTTTAGTGGGCGCTGCGGCTCTTCCTGATAAAGGCGGCGATATGGCTCTGCTCCCGTTCTATGTCGGCAGATGTCACCGGCCCACGCCCCAGCCGGTCGCATAGGCACAGCAGCGCCACCTCGTCGATGTCCGCTTCCGTCCGCATCGCCCGCGGGTTATAGTACGGCAGGTGACGCGCATGGTACAGCGCCTGCATATGCCAGCGTACCAGAGCACCCACCTCAAGCACAAACGCCTCCTCCTGCCCGCAGTCACGCAGGAACCGTTCTGCCAATGTCCGCCCCGCCTTGTCATGGTCGTAGGCAGTGATGCGCCCGTTTCGCCGTTTTGTCGTTTCCTTCTTGCCCACATCGTGCAGCAGCGCCGCCCACATCAGCGCGCGCGAGTGCTTGCTCTGGCTCTTCAGTTGCGCGGCGTTGTCCGTCACCAGCATCGTGTGGCGCCATACGTCGCCCTCCGGGTGGTGCACAGGCGACTGCTCCACACCGGCAAGTCCGCTCAGCATGTCGAAAGGGGGCCATTCCGGAAACGCGCCCGCACCAAGCAGGCCATCAAAGTACTGCGACGGCTTTTCATCGTTCAGCAGGTGCTTTTCAAATTCGCCAAATACGGCAGTTTTATCGCCGATGTCCGTTTGAGTAATCATGGTGTTATTATCCGGCACCGGCGTATGATTATGCGTCTTTTATTCTTTCTCCTCCGGCTCGAACCCCGTTTGCCGCGTGTCAGAATATCTCCAGCGTCACCGGGCAATGATCCGATCCCATCACGCCACTGTTGATCTCCATACCCTTCACTTCAGCCATCAGCCGCTCAGAAACGCAGAAGTAGTCGATGCGCCAGCCCGCGTTGCGGCCGCGTGCGCCGAATCGGTACGACCAGTAGGTATACATGTCCTTTGCGTCCGGGTTCAGGCGGCGGAATACGTCCGCGAAACCGGCCTCCAGCAGCAGCGTAAAGTCTTCGCGCTCCTCGTCGGTAAAACCGGCGTTTCTTCGGTTGGCTGCCGGGTTTTTCAGGTCGATCTCCTGATGCGCCACGTTGAAATCCCCGCAGACGATAACCGGCTTCTTCTCGTCCAACTTCTTTAAGTAGTCGCGGAACGCCTCATCCCATGTCATGCGGTATGATAAGCGCTTCAGCTCCTCCTGTGAATTGGGCACATAGACGTCCACCAGATAGAATTCATCGTATTCCAGCGTAACCACGCGTCCTTCACCGTCATGCTCCTTGATGCCGATGCCATAGGTCACCGCCTCGGGCTGGCGTTTGGTAAATACCGCTGTGCCCGAATAGCCTTTTTTCACCGCGTCGTTCCAGTAGCCGTGCCAGCCCTCCGGTTCGAACTCGAAGTCGCCGCGCTGCAGCTTGGTCTCCTGAATGCAGAACATGTCCGCATCCACCTCACGGAAGAAATCCTCAAACCCCTTGCCGTAGCAAGCGCGCAATCCGTTCACGTTCCATGTCACGATTTTCATCGGCCTCGTCCCCCTTTATCTAAAAATATTGAGCACCCCACAGGGCAGAAAAAACTATTTGCTGAAAAGCGCTTTGTAAGCGCCGTAGCCTTCCTCATCCAGCCGCTCCAGCGGCACAAAGCGCAGCGCAGCCGAGTTGATGCAATAGCGCGGCATGCCATTCGGGCCGTCGTCGAACACGTGCCCGAGGTGGGCGTCCGACACCTTGGTGCGCACTTCGGTGCGTATCATGCCGTGGCTCATATCCCGGTGTTCGGTGACGCGCGGGCCGTCCACAGGCTTGGTGAAGCTGGGCCAGCCGCAGCCCGAATCAAACTTATCCAGCGACGTAAACAGCGGCTCGCCGGTGATGACGTCCACATACAGACCCACCGCATGGTTGTCCCAGTAGTCGTTGCGGAACGGCGGCTCGGTCGCGCTGTGCTGCGTCACCTCATATTGCATCGGCGTCAGCCGCTCCCTCAGCGCACCATCGCCCCAGACCTTGCCGATGAACGTTTCCCGTCCCGATCCCTTCCTGTACCGCCCATAGTGCTCCGGATTCTTTTTATAGAATTCGCAGTGATGACCCTCGGCAGGCCAGAATGGGGCGGCGGGCAGAATCTGCGTATGAACCTGCGCGCCCAGCAGCTGCGTCACGCGCTTTTTGGAATCCTCTGCCGCCGCGCGCTGTGCTTCATCCTCATAGAATATTGCCGTCTTATACTGCGAGCCCCTGTCCGCAAACTGCCCGCCCGCGTCCGTGGGGTCTATCTGCCGCCAGAATACGTCCAGCAGCTGGTCATACGCCACGGTATCCGCGTCATATATCACGCGAACCGCCTCATAATGTCCGGTTGCGCCGGAGCACACCTGCTCATATGTCGGGTTCTCTCTCTTGCCTCCGGTATATCCCGGCTCCACCTTCTTGACGCCGTCCAGCTTCGCATATGGCGGTTCCATGCACCAGAAGCATCCGCCCGCGAATATGGCTGTTTTTTCGTTCATACTCCACACTCCTTTCGTGCCGCCCGCAGCACCTTCATAAACGCCGTGGGCACCGGCTTTCTCTCAAATTGTTCCCAGCTCACCCATTCCAATGCGCCGCTCACCGGGAATTCCTCATTCAGTTTGTAACCAAGTATGTCCATCTCCCAGCGCCGGTGCGTGAACACATGTACCGCATGCCCCGCCGGTTGACCTTCTGGCAGCCGAATGCCGTATTTCTCCGTCAGGATTTCTTCAGCTGGCCTGTCCCCGTGTTTTTGGACGTTGGGAAACCCCCACATGCGTGCCAGCAGCGTTTCGTCCCGCCGGTGCTCCAGCAGTACCGCATCCGGCGTTTGCGCCACCGCCACCCACAAATTCACCACCTGCTGCTTGCCCTTGGGCTTTTTCACAGGCAGCTCGTCCACTATGCTCCTTTGATGCGCCACGCAGCCCTCTGCCACCGGACAGGCCTCGCAGCTTGGTGAGACGGGTCTGCACACCAGTGCTCCCAGCTCCATCAGCGCCTGTGTGAAATCGCTGGTGGCATCCCGCGGCATCAGCGCCTGTACGCGCGTTTCCACTTGCTTGCGCGTCTGCGGCAGCATGATGTCGTCCGCGATGCCATCCGCCCGTGCGAACACGCGCAGCACATTGCCGTCCACCGCCGCGTGCGGCAGCCCCAGCGCAATGCTCGTCACCGCCCCCGCGATATATGGCCCCACGCCGGGGAGCTCGCGCCAGCCCTCCAGCGTACTGGGAAAAGTTCCGCCGTTATCCGCCATCTGCTTGGCCAGCCGGTGCAGATTCCGTGCCCGCGAGTAATAGCCCAGTCCCTTCCATGCATCCAGCACGTGCTCCTCGCTCGCCACCGCAAGCGACTGCACGTCCGGGAAGCGCTCAAGAAAGCGTTCGTAGTACCCCAGCACCGTCTCCACCGTGGTCTGCTGTAGCATCATCTCGGACACCAGCACCGCGTACACGCCGCTGGTCTTCCGCCATGGCAGATCCCTCTTGTTCGCTCTATACCAACCCAGCAGTTTTGCCGTATCCATACTGTCTCCACCCTTATCGCAAGTCATTCCTATTATAGCACAAAAGAGGGTGCAGTAAAGCCTTCTTTTTACCGCCTCCCTCTGTGTTCGCGTTCGTTATTATTCAGCTGCTACAACCAGTTCGTCAGACTCCACACCGGTAATCTTTTGAAAAACAGCCTCCTGCTCATTGCTGAGTTTCACAGCGGTTCCATCCTGCCTGTAGGCGGACAGCACCTCGTGCATCACGGCGAACTCGTGCTTGCCCAGCCTGTACCTTCGCAAGAATATCAGCATCAGTACGAGGAACACGACAGGCACCGCACAGAACAGCAGCTTTATGCCCATAGTCGTCAGCGGTTCGATATTGCCCGCACTCACCGCCGCATCGCTGTAATGGAAAATATCCAGCATGATGCCCGTCGCACCCACCACCAGGCCGCCGGACAGCTTACGCAGAAAGGTGGACACACCGGAGTAAAGACCTTCCCTGCGCTTCCCTGTCATCAGCTCATCCACGTCAGAAATGTCCGGAAGAATGGACCACGAAACCAGGTTGCAGCCTGCCGCGCCGATACCAATCAGCGCGCATACCGCCACCACCAGCATGTCCGGCGTTTGAGGCGTAAATGAAAATATGAATACATTAGCCACTATCCATACACCCGCTGCGATGAATCCGGGTATCTTTTTCCCGAACTTCTGAGCGACGCGGGAAAACACAATGATGAAGATAAGCTGAACGACCAATATCGCGCCCATCGCCGTTTCAAACAGGTGATCCTTTTGCAGCGATACGCTCAGATAGAACACGGCAAGAGCCATCGCCACATCAATGGCCATCTGCGAGAAAATGAAGGTCAGCGAATAGGTCCGGAATGATCTGTTCTTCAGCACGGAAAACCACTCTTTGTATGAGAATCCCGCTTTGCTCTGGCTTTTCGTATTCTCCCATGTGCCTGAAAAAACAGCCAGCCAGCTGATCCCAAACACTGCGCCGAAAATGACGGCCATGATCAGATATCCCGTCTGCTGAGCGGCAAAGGAGCCTGTGATCATCCCCGGCACGATACCGCAGAGTATGGCGGCACCGGCGGAAAAGCTGAGCCGGACACCGGTGTATGCACTGCGCTTGTTGTAGTCGTTCGTCATATCGGCAAGTATGGCGTTGTACGGAACCATCACGATGGTGAAGGAGGTTGAGAAAAATATGAAGGTGACCATATAATAGATGATTTTAATAGCTTCATTCGTGATGCCGAAGGAATACCAGAGCATGACCCAGGAAACCAGCACCGGCGCAGCGCCGACAAGAAACCAGAAACGCCGCCGTCCGTGTTTTGACCTCGTTCTGTCGGACAGCATGCCCATCAGCGGGTCTGTAACCGCGTCCCATGCCTTGCCGACGAATATTATGGCGCCTGCCCAAATGCCGGACAAGCCTTCCACCCGAGTCAGGTACACCAGCAGCAGCAGCCCGACGATGAGAAAGGACCCGCCACCATAGATATCCCCGCAAGCATACGCTATTTTCCCGAAAATGTTATTGCGCTCTTTCATATCACTTTACCCCTTCGTAATACTTGTCTCTGATCAGCCGCACCGCCAGTACCCATTTCATCATCTGTCTGCGGTTCTCCAGCACAAAGCGGTGAATATCCTCGCCCACAGCCACCTCGATGTATTCGTTTGCCGCATAGGGTATCATCGGTATGTTCTTCATGGGCAGCACGAGCTCCACCGCCTCCCCGTTGACCGTGCCGTTATACGTGATGGCTTCCCGCGTCAGTCGCAGTCTGCCATGCCCCTGATGCTGATACCCGTATTTTCCCGGCTCGGCAAACTGGAGCTCCGTGTTCGCAGTCAGCTCAAATGCCGGGTCCTCTGTTTCCTTGCTGAGACTCTCCTTCTGGAAGTCATACCATCGGTCAATGCCGTCAAAGAAAACGGTGTCCGCCGATTCAGGCTCGAATAACAGATACCTGTTCATCCGTACCGCATTACCGCATGACTCACAGTAGAGCCGGTCGCCTGAAGATCCCAGCGTAAATTCGTTCATACAGCGGGGACATTTATACAGCACGTATTCCACGCCCGCAGCGGGGGCCTTGCTCCGGAAGGGTATCATCCTTTCCCGCTGCCACTTGTAATCTTCAAAGTCTATGGCGTTCATCAACCGCCGGTAAATTTCCGTCAGCGGCAGCGTTTTGATTTCGTCTGCCGTGAGTATGGGCTTAACCGACGTTTCCAGCCGCCCGTATCGAGACTCCTTTGACCAGCGCGGGCGCGTCAGATAGCCGCCGTCCGTTTTGAGCGCGACGACGGGTACCTTAAGGAACTTGACCAGCTTTGCGACACCAAACACCGCAAACCCGCCCGGCCTGCCTTCGTTGGACAGACAGCCATGTGGAAAAAGCGCCACCACCCGGCCTTCGTCAATGCAATACTTCATGTTTTTGATCGAGTCGATATCGTTTGTGAATTGATGTTTGGGAATCACACCCATCAGAGTGAATACGTATTTGAGTACTGGATTGCGGAAAAAGTTATACGCGCCGACGAAATTCATGCGGACGGGAAACATGCTGACACTGCTGATGATATAGTCCAGCCAGCAGCTGTGATTGGCCACCACAAGATATGGCGGAGCAATCCCCGCCATGCCTGTTTTTTGCACTCTGTGATGATAAGCCAAACGGTAATAAACTTTTAAGAAAGAAGCAGCAACAAAAAACAAAAAAGCGTTGGGCTTCTTTACCGTGTCTTTCGCCTTTTTCCCTTTCACACCCTATACCCCATCATCTGTATAGGTGCAGTATAACAGATTAACATACAGGAATATACGGTTTCTCATAATAAATTGAAGGGTCTGCATTTATACCCAAAGAAGCATGTGGTTTGTTAAACAAACCTGTACTTATCAGTTAAGTATGCTCATCTGGCAATAACCTTTTTTTAGCTGTCCTTACCTTGTAACCCGGTTTACCCCGCGGGCATCTCCTCCGTCAGCTCCTCCAGTGTGCCGAAGCGATACCCCATTTCCTCCCATTTGGCCAGCAGATCGTCCATGATCGCGCCGTTGGTGGCAGAAGTGGCATGCAGCAGCGCCACCATGCCGGGGTGCGTCCGCGTGATGATGGTGTTCATAGCGTCCGAAGCGGACGGCTGCGCATCCACCAGCCAGTCCTTGTACGCAAAACTCCAGAATACCGTCTTGTAGCCCATTTGCTGTGCGTATTTCAAGCAAAGCTCGGAGAAACGGCCCTCCGGCGGACGGAAAAACGCCGGCATTTCTTGCCCCGTCACCGACTTGTACCGGTCGGCAACACCCGTCATCTCACCCTTGAACGTCTCAAAATCCGTCATTGCCGCCATGTTCTTGTGGTTGGTGGAATGGCTGCACACCAGATGCCCTTCGTCTGTCATGCGTTTCACCAGCTCCGGATTGTTTTTGATATAATGATCCACAAGGAAGAACGCGGCCGGAGCATCGTGCTTCTTCAGCGCGTCAAGAATCTGCGGCGTATATCCGTTTTCATACCCGGCATCAAAAGTGATGTAGATCACCTTCTCGTCCGGCGCGCCGATCCAGCAGCCGCCGAATTGGCCGACAAACGCAAACTCGGGCTGTTGTGCGGGCTGTGTACCGTCCTTTGTCGGCATCGTATACCAGCTGTATTCTGTGGTTTGGCTGTGAGCCGCATAGCTCTGGGAAAAAGCCGGTATGGGTGCTCCCACTGCATTCACCAGCAATACCAGCACAACATCAAGGCAAGCGATGGCGAACAACGCGCGGCTTTTCAAGCTGCTGCGATCCCGAAAATAAGCAGGCTGCTGAGAATTTGTATCCATCTGCACCCTCCTGAAAAATTTGTCTTATAAGCGTATGCCAATTCACACGCCTATATGACCGCACCCCTGATATCTGCTGAATCCGTCGCAAAAAAACAGACCTCCTGTATTTCAGAAGGCCTGTCATATAATCGATCAACTTACTCCAGGTGTCGTCTTGCTGAATTCTGGTATTCGCTGGAGTTATAGTATTTCTCTACGTCTTCGGGATAACCCGGCAGGCGGCGCATGACGCCTTCGATCGTCTTGCTCCACCCCTCGCCGAATAAATTGATGGTCACCTTGCGTTCTGTACCATTCTCTGCGGAATCCGGCTGCACATGGATGATAAAATTGACGTCGATCAGGTCACCCTCGCTGGCGTCCGAATAATCAACCTTCTCCCCCTGAACGCCGCTTGCATGCGCATCAAGATACACACCTTTGGAAACAGCTACAAAACTGCCCTTGGCCACCGGCGTATCCTGCGTCAGCGGCAGCGGTTCCCCATCCTCGCCATTGATAGTATAATCGACCCACGCTTTATCATCCTCAGCGCTAATAAACACAGCAAGATTATCGCACACAGCCTCGCCGCCCGCATCAAAGCTGATATCTGCAGGCACGTCTCCAAGCATATCTTCAATAAACCCAGCTGCATCCAGTTTGACATTCATCCAGAAAACGCCCTCATAGCTTCCCTGCACTTGGCGGTTGTCATTCTGATCGATCTTATGCAGATAAATCTCACACTCGTAATCGGCAAAATACTCTGGCACAAGCTCCTCCTGCCACGAGCCGGATGCCTCAATAACAAATATGCTGGGATCATACAACCTGCTTCCGCTTTCGGTCGCTGACGGTGTGTTCACCGGTTCAGTGGGCGGTACGGTTGCTTCAGCATTGCCCCCTCCGGCAATCAATGTGGGTGTAGGCGACGTTTTCTCTGTCGGCTGTTGGGCATTGCTCCCGCATGCGCAAAGCAATAGTGCTATACAAAGAATTAGAGCCATTACAGTTTTTTTCAACGGTACTCCCCCCATTTCTACTTGCCTGTTTAGTTACATATCCTGCCTTTATTGGTTATCGTATAGGAATCTCCCTTTGTTGTCAATCTCATAAAACCTCAGGTGTTAACCAAATAAAAGGCATGGGTTCCAAACCAACATGCCTTTGAGAGTGTCTCCTGATTTTGTACGCTGACGTATCCCCTTCTGTACATTTTCACGCGAATCGTTTTTTTGGGTGTAGGTGTAAAGGCAGCGCCCTCCGGGTCTTTTCCCCTAACGCCCATCACCGGTTTTATCGCGTCCGGTTATAGCGCTTTTCCACCCAGGCCACCACCAGATACATCAGCACTGCCACCACCGACAGTATCAATATGCTTGCCATTACAAGGTCTAGCTTGAACACCTGACCGCCATACACGATGAGATACCCCAGCCCCGCCTTAGACACGAGGTACTCCCCAACGATGACACCCACCCACGTCATGCCCACGTTGATCTTGATGGTGGAAATGATGGACGGCACACTGGCCGGCAGTATCACCATGCGCAACATTTGCAGCTTGGTTGCGCCAAACGTGCGCATCAGCATCAGCTTCTCGCCGCTCACCTCCATGAAGCCGGAGAGCATGCTCATCACGGTGACAACAACGGATATCAGCAGCGCCATCGTGATAATGGCTGCCTGCCCCGCGCCCACCCAGATGATGATGACAGGCCCGAGAGCGATCTTGGGCAGACTGTTCAGCACGACGAGATACGGGTCCAGCGTCTTCTGCACCGTGGGAGACCACCACAGTATGATCGCGATGCCGATACCCAGCACTGTGCCCAGCACAAAGCCCATTACCGTCTCCCAGAGCGTCACGCCCACATGCATCAGCAGTTGACCCGAACTCATCAGGGAGGCGATGGTGTTCACAATGCGAGACGGCGAGCTCATGATGAACGGGTCGATCCATCTGAGGTCGGCAGCCAGTTCCCAAAGTCCGATGAGCGCGACCAGTATCCCCACGCGCAGCAGCGTCACCTTGAGACCGTCACGCCTGATCTTTTTAATATACAGCGCGTGCTCCTCCGATATGGCTGCACGTGTGACTTCTTTCTTACTCGGCATGAACGGCCAACTCCTTCCACAACGCGTCGAAATAGTTACGGAAGCCGGGAGCCTGCCGCTTTTCAAGCGGGGTCGCCTGCGGATCTTCCAGCTCTATACGCACCTCAGCCTTGATATTTGCAGGCCTTTGAGACAGCACCAGCACCCTGTCCGCCATCGAGATCGCTTCGGCAATATCGTGCGTCACCAGCAGCGCCGTCTTCTTCTCGCGGCGTATGATGTCCACAATCTCACCGGACAGCACCAGCCGTGTCTGGTAGTCCAGTGCGGAAAAGGGCTCATCCAGCAGCAGTATGTCCGGGTCCACCGCCAGCGTACGTATCAGCGACACCTTCTGGCGCATACCGCCCGAGAGCTGCTGCGGGTGATACTTGCGGAAATCGCCAAGCCCGTATTTGTCCAGGAGCGCCAGCGCGTTTTGACGCGTCTGCTTCGTGCAGTTCCCCTTCACCTGCAGCCCCAGCATAACGTTCTCCTCAATCGTGCGCCACTCAAAAAGGTGATCCCGTTGCAGCATGTAGCCCACCTTGTCGTGATGTCCGCTGACTTCGGCGCCTTCGATCAGCACGCGCCCGTCGGACGGCGTAATCAGTCCGGCGATCAGCGACAGTACCGTCGTCTTGCCACAGCCCGACGGTCCCACCATCGCCAGAAATTCGCCCTCGTACACCGACAGAGACAAGCTCCTGATGACTTCTATCTCGCCTTCCAGAGTGTGATAGCGCTTTGTTATGTTCTCCGCTTTAACGACCTCGTTCAAAAACTATTCCCCCTTCGTCCGGCAGGCTGCCGTACCCATCAAAAGCTGTGCTGTATCCGCAACGCATGCCGCCCTGCCCTGTTCTATGATGTCATGCCCTCTTCGGGTCTTTTCGGGGCATCAGTTAAAACATTCTATTTTCAGTATACTCTCCGTTCCCTGATCGGTTCGGTTTTACCAGCTGTTGGAGGCATATAAAAACAGGGCCTCAGGAAAAAATCCTGAGGCGCAATCAAATCTGTCAAGTGCTATTTAACGACCTGCTCCGCGAACGAATTATCCACAACGCTCGCAAAATCCACTTTTTCCGTCAACACACCCGCCTGAATGATGATGTCCTGCAGTCTGTCGAACGCTTCCTGCTTCATCACCGGCGTATCCATCCACGCGTCGATGCTCCTGTACGATTTGGCGACCAGCATCAGCGTTTCCACTGAGGTGTCCGGGAAAAATTCGACTATGGCCTCCGCCAGTTCCTTGTCCGAAGCCTTCTGCACCCATTGCTGCCCGCGGTATACCGCCTTTAAGAAGCTTTTGACGACCTTGGGATTGCTCTTGATGTAACTCTTGGTGGCCATAAATGCCGTATAGGGCACCTCGCCGCTCTCCTGCCCCACTGCGGCCATTATGTAGCCTTTGCCTTCCTGTTCAAACAGCGATGCCGTGGGTTCAAACAGCGTGACGTAGTCGCCCGTACCGCCTTCAAACGCGCCGCCCATCAGGTTGAACTGTATGCTCGTATCCACCGTTACATCCACGCCTGGTTCCAGCCCGTTTTTGCGCAGCACGTACTCCAGTGTCATCTCGGGCACACCGCCTTTGCGTCCACCGATGACCGTTTTGCCTTGCAGCTCACTCCACTGGAAATCGTCGTTCGGTTCGCGCCCCATCAGAAACGACCCGTCCCGCTTGGTCAGCTGACCGACCACCAGCGCGCTGTCCTCTCGGCCTTCGTTAAACACGTAAATGGCTGCCTCCGGCCCCATCAAGCCGATGTCCGCCTGCCCTGTCAGCAGCGCCGTCATGGATTTATCGGCTCCGCCGCCATTCACCAGCTCCACTTCGAGCCCCTCATCCTTGAAATACCCCAGAGAAATTGCAGCATACAGCGGCGCGTAGAAAACGGAATGCGTCACTTCATTGAGCACGATTTTCTCCGGCGCTTTTTCCTGGCATCCCAGCACCATCAGGCCCATCAGTACACACAACACCAATATGACGATCCTTTTGATCATGAACTCCCCTCCTGGCTTAATTGATATTTTATCTTATTCAATTGCCACGGCAGGGTGCATGTGGGGAGGGACGCACAAAGAGTGCTGATAAAGGGGGTATAAAAAAGCTTACCTATGACAATGGCGATAGATAAAAAGATGAATTCAAACAATAGATTTACTTGGAAAATATAGGCCACAAGATAGATTTAAGAAGATGAAAGGCAAATGCTTTCACTAAGGCCTTTGCCTCATGGGATTCAAGGGGCAAGCCCTCTGGAGTATGAGGGCAGAGCTCTCAACGTCATAAACTCTTATTTACAGCCACTGCACCGGCTGAGCCGGTCTATCCCAGCAGCCGCTTAATCGCGAACAACTGCAGCCCGCGCGGCACTGCGCTGAACAACTTGAGCCCCAGGCTGGCGTTCATGCTATAGCGCAGGTGCGGTTTCCTCGCCGTCACGATGCGATATATCAGCTTTGCCAACGCCTCCGGCTCCCGCGCGTTGCCGATGCAACCGTCCATCAGCGGCTTGATGCGCTTTAAGCCGTCACCGTACAACTGCGTGGATTGCTGCATCCGCTCCAGTTCGAACGAAGGTTCCTGCGTCAGACGCGTACGGAATGCGCCGGGCAGCAGCTCGATCACCGGTATATCCAGCAATGCCAGCTCCAGCCGCAGCGAGTCCGCATAGCACTGCAGCGCCGTCTTGGTGAGCGCGTAGATGCCGGTGAACGGCAGCGGCTTTTGGCCCGCCAGTTCGCTCGATGTGATGACAATGCGCCCGCCGCCCTTCCTCAGCAGCGGCAGAAAGGTTCTGTTCACGCGGTAAACGCCCATCAGGTTGACATCTACTATATGGCTCAGGCGTTCCTCGGATATTTCAATAAACGAATCCATCATATATAGCCCGGACAAGTGGATAACCGCGTCCAGCCTGTCCGTGTGCGTTGCGACTTTCTCAAACGCCGCTGTCACACTGAGCTTGTCCCGCACGTCCATGCACACCGGCACGATACCGTCACACGGCTCCGAATCCGAGATGTCACATGCGAATACGCGGCAGCCGCGCTCTGCCAAATACTCCGCTGCCGCACGCCCAAGGCCGCCCGCGCCGCCCGTGATGAGTATCTGCTTCATGTCATTTCTCCCCGCCCGGTCTCATCAGTTCCTTGTTCGCGGTGTACAGCGCACGGTATCGCCGATAGGCGTCACCGTAAACCGCCGCGTTTTTCGCATCCGGTTCATAGACGGTATCACCAAAACGCACCATGGCCGCTGTCGCCTGTTCATACGAGTCCAGTACGCGCGTACCCACGCCGGCCAGTATCGCCGCGCCGAGGCACACCTGCTCGGATGTTTTCACCACGCGCACCGGCACACCGAATATGTCCGCCTGCATCTGCAGCCACAGCGCGCTCTTCGCACCGCCACCCGCCGCAATAATTTCCTCCGGCTTATAACCCAGCTCTGCAAACAGCATCAGGCTGTCCTTCAGCGAGAACACCACACCTTCCATCACAGCGCGCACCATGTGTCGCCGGTCGTGCGACAGCGACAGCCCTATGAACAGACCGCGCGCACCGCTGTCGAAATGGGGTGTCCGCTCGCCGTTCAGATACGGCAGAAATATCATGCCGCCGCTCCCCGGTTCCACCTCGGCGGCCATCGCATCGAGCGCCGCATAACCGGGCTCGTTCAATATCTGCTTATTCAGCCACTTCAAACACTGCCCTGCGCTCAAAGAAGCGCCGAACACACTCCAGCCGCGCTTCACGGCATGGCAGAACGTGTGCACGCGATACCCGGGGTCGCGCAGCGGCGTCCGGGAGAACAGAGCAATCTGTCCGCTTGTACCGATGCTTGAGCAGACGACCCCCTCCGTCACCGCACCGTTGCCGATGTTCTGTACCGGTTGGTCGCCGCCGCCGTATACCACCGGCGTACCCTTGACCAGCCCCGTCTCCGCGGCAGCCTGCGATGTCACCTCTCCTGCTGCTTCGTCGGACTCCAGGCAAGCCGGAAACAGGCCGCGCTCGAGCCCCACCGCGTCGATCAGCTCCCATGCCCACTGGCGTTTCACGGTATCAAACGCGGAGGTGGATGATGCGTCGGAGGCATCCGTTGCGATTCGGCTGGTCAGGCGGTAGCGTATGTAATCCTTGGGCTGCATGATGTAACGAATGCGTTTGAAGGCTTCGGCGTCACTGTCCCGAAGCCACAGCAGCGAGGGCAGCGCAAAGCCGGGGCATACGCGGTTGAGTGTGATGGCATGAATGCGCTCTTCTCCCAGCGCCTCATAGATGTGCTGTACCTGCGGCCCGCTGCGCGCATCCATCCAGATGACTGCCGGGCGCACAGGCTCCCCCATGCCGTTCAGCGCCACCAGTCCGTGCATCTGCCCGCCCAGCCCGATACCGGCGACGTCGCGCATTTTGTCCGGATGCGCATCTGCGATGCGGCGCATTACACTCACCGCTACGTTCCACCAGACCTTGGGGTCCTGTTCCGCACCGCTGCCCGGCAGTATATCCGGCTCGTATGCCTGCTGCTCCAGCGCAACAGTCTGCCCCTCCGGGGATACCAGCAGCGCCTTCAGGCTTGATGTTCCCACGTCGATGCCCAACAGATAGTGTCCTTTACCCATACGGCACTTGCCCCCTGCTTGAAATTGAAAACTGCTGCCATATTGAGGCAAGCCATCAGCCCGTCTTCACGGCAGTCAATACAACGTTCCCATGATATGTTATTCAGGCTTGACTAGGCTGTGCTCAGTCAGCCCGGAAACTGTAGCCAGACGCTCGTTGACCATATTGTGCAAGCAGACGGGCAGGTGGTCACGATGGGCCCTGTGAACCGATACGCACTTTTTACAGTCGCCATGCAGCTTACAGTCCGCCTGGCACGGGCAATGATCCTCTGCACTCTGCTCAAGCTGTTTTAGAAACTCGTCCTGCGTTCTGAGCCACTCTTCCTTTTCTCCTTTTTGATAACGCTTAATAGCCGCCATCATTTTGGGATTCGCGTCAATCACCCGATCCATCTCCTATCATATAAAATATTCTCGGAAAATTTGAAAACAGCAACGGCTGACCGTTGCCGCATAATTTTTACTGCCTTTTTTTGCGAAGCATATGCCCTTGCGCCAATCCCTGCGGCGCTCCTGAAATATAAAGCATCTCCTTAGGGTGCGGCGTGCTTTCACGCTGCTCGCCTTCCGGTGTGCGTATATCCGCTACAGTGAAGGTGACGCTGCCCGTTGGTGTCAGCGCCTCCAGCTCGTCCCCCGCAAGGAACTTGCCGCGCTGCTGAATGAGCACGCGCCCATCCATGTCCGGCGCGCCCTGCACCACACCCACAAAATCGTAAGTGCGAACAGCGGTGCCGCGCTGCGTATCCTGCCCCGCTTCTCGCGGATTCCCGAAATAGAAACCGGTCGTGAACGGACGGCTGCCCGCTTTTGAAACTTCATCCATCAGCGACGGATCAAACGGCTTACCGGCCAGTGCATCGTCCACCGCGCGGCGATAAGCACCCGTTACACACGCGGCATAATAAGCGGACTTCATGCGCCCTTCAATCTTGAAGGACACGATGCCTGCGTCCATCAGCTTGCTGATATGCTCGATCATGCACAGGTCTTTGGAGTTCAGCACATAGGTGCCGCGATCATCCGAATAAGCCGGAAAGTACTCGCCTTCGTAGCCGCGTTCGGAGAGATGGTATTCCCATCGGCAGGGTTGGGCGCACGCACCGCGGTTACCGCTCCGGCCGGTGAATACGCTGCTTAAGAGGCAGCGCCCCGAATATGCGATGCACATCGCGCCGTGCACGAATGCCTCCAGCTCCAGCGTGTCCGGCGTGCCGGCGCGTATCCCCGCGATTTCCTCCAGCGACAGCTCGCGCGAAAGTATCACGCGGCTGACGCCCTGCTCATGCCAGAAGCGCGCGGAATGCGCGTTGGTGGTATTGGCCTGTGTGGACAGGTGCAGCGGTATGTTGGGCGCTATACGGCGGCATGCCGTCAGTACGCCGGGGTCAGATACGATCAGCGCGTCCACGCGTGCGTCCCGCAGCGCCGCAATATAATCTTCCAGCCCCGCGAAATCCTGCGCGTGAAAAACCGCATTCAGCGTGATATACAGCTTTTTGCCGCGCGCGTGCAGTAGCTCCGCCGCCTCGGCGATGCCCTCCGGCGTGAAGTTGTCCGCAAACGCCCTGAGTCCGTAAGACTTGCCCGCGGCGTACACCGCGTCCGCACCAAAGTCGGCTGCGGCCATCAGGCTTTCAAGGCTCCCCGCAGGAGCCAGCAATTCATATTTCCCCATCACGTTTACCACAGCGGCGAGTATTCGGCGACATTAGCCTCGTGCTCTGCCAGCGTTTTTGCAAACGCGAGGTCACCCGTCTTGGGGTCCTTGTTGCAGAAGTACAGATAACCTTCCGACAGGAACTCCTCATCCGGATACAGCGCCGCCTCAATCGCCTTCTGGCCTGGGTTGGCGATGGGCCCGATGGGAAGTCCGGTTATTCTGTACGTATTGAACGGCGACTCAATATCTTGCTCCTCAGCGGTGTACACAAACTTCTTGAGGCCGGTTACATAACGGAGTGAGGCGCACGAATCCAGCCGCATGTCCGCGTCCAGACGGTTGTGGAATACCGCAGATACCTTCTTAAAATCCTTGGGCAGCCCTTCCCACTCGATGATGGACGCGAGCGTCATCACCTCGTCTATCGTCATGCCCAGTTCCTCCGCCCTGTCCTCGAACTGCAGCGTAAATACGTTGTCGAACCGTTTGAGAAGCTTTTCGACCACATCCGCCGGCGTCGCGTCCGCATAGAACTCGTAGGTATCCGGGAACATATACCCTTCCAGCAGGTATTTGCGCCCTTCGAGCTGCGCCGAATCCGTCACAGCCGTGATGAAACTGTAGTCTTTAAACGCACCCGCATCGTTACAAAGTTTCAGCAACTCGTCGCGCTGAGACGCGTCAAACATCTTCTCGGCCACCAGCTTATCGGCTATATCCTTTATCGTCATGCCTTCAGTGAACGTGATCTTGACGGTCTTACGCCCGCCGTCCCCTGCCAGCAGTATGTCCATGATCTGCTCCATCGACATGCCGGGAGACAGCTGATATTTACCGGCCTGCAGGCTAGAGGATTTATCGTTAAAGTCCACATACAGCTGAAAAACAAGCTTGTTGCGTATCAGGCCCTGTTCATACAGCTGCCCCGCGATGCCGGACAGCGACGAGCCCGACTTGATCTCTACCTGCTGGTATACGCTCATGTCGGCAGCCACCGGCGACACATAATTCTGCTGCACGTGGTTGTACAGGGCTGTGCCCATCCAGATGACGAGGCCGAGGCTCACCGCCAGTATCAGCAGCGGCCGAAGCACACGCCAAGCCACCGAGCCCGCCGTATAATCCTTCAGCGACCCGCGCTCCTCACACCGCTCCAACGGCTCCTTTGGGTTGCCGTCCAGCAAAAACGCCTTGGTATGGCCGTCGTCGCCGGACATGCCGGATACGGGCGCAAACGTACGCGTTTCGTTATTGTCGTCGCCGCCGAGAAAATCGTTATAACCTCTGTCCGCCATTTTCCCTTTCCTTACTCAGTGAGAAAGCCCAGACCGATGCCGCAGGCGTCGCCGATGATCTTGTACACATCGCCCACCATCGTCTGCAGTTTATACTCCGCCGCCAGATACGCGGCCACATCACTATTGAACCCCAGCAGACCGCCCAGCGTTTTCAGCTTGTCCATCGTTTCGTCAGACGGCGCATTCCCAGAAAGATATGCGGCCTGTGCTTCCAGCTGCAGCTTCTTGTATTCGGCGATCAGCTTCTTGTTGGTCTCGTCCGCCATCACCAGCGTTTTGAGCCGTTCATACTCCAGATAATCGCCGCTTTTTTTAATCTCAGCCGCCAGCTCATGCGCCTTGTCATATACCAGCATGAAATCCTCCGCTAAATATCGATAATGATGGGCAGTATCATCGGGTTGCGCTTGGTCAGGTCATACAGGTATGTGCGCAGCGCCTTCTTGATACGCCCTTTGATCGTCGTCCAGTCAGTCATCTGCTTTTGCACGCAGTCGTTCAGCTCATCGATGATGATTTTGCGCGCCCGCTCCAATAGGTCGGTGGATTCGCGCATGTACACAAACCCGCGCGAGATGATCTCCGGCCCGGATATCAGCTCGCCTGTCTCCGCGGATATCGTGACCACCACGATGAACAGGCCGTCCTGTGACAGCAGCTTGCGGTCCCGCAGCACCACGTTGCCCACGTCGCCCACACCGAGGCCGTCGATAATCACGCTGCCCGCGGGCACCGTTTCCGCTTCGTGCGCAAAGCGCTGGTTCAGCTCGATCATCTTGCCGATTTCGGGAATGAATATGTTCTTGCGTGGAATGCCGATGCCTTCAGCCAGCGCGGCGTGCCGGTACAGGTGGCGGTATTCGCCGTGCACCGGTATGAAGAACTTCGGTTTGGTGAGCGAGAGTATCATCTTGAGCTCTTCCTCACAGGCGTGGCCGGACACGTGCACATCCTCCGACACGCCTTCGTTGATCACGTGCGCACCACGGCGATACAGCATGTTGATGACGTCCGACACGTACTTCTCGTTGCCGGGTATCGGTGTGGATGAGATGATCACCAGATCGCCCGGTATCATCGACAGCTTCTTGTGTTCGCCCGCAGCCATGCGCACCAGTCCGGACATCGTCTCGCCCTGGCTGCCCGTCGTCAATATCACGACCTTGGACTTCTTCATCTTTTCCACTTCTTCCGGCTCGACCAGCATGTCCTCATCCAGCTCCAGATAACCAAGCTCCTTGGCGATCTTGGCGATTTTGAGCATGCTGCGGCCTGTGAGGCACACCTTGCGGCCGTAGCGCTTGGACGCGCTGACCACCTGCTGCAGGCGGTGGATGTTGGATGCAAACGTCGCCACGATGATACGTCCATCTGCCTTCTTGAAGTAGCTCTCGAACATGTCGCCCACGCGGCTTTCAGACATCGTGTAGCCCGGGCTTTCCGCGTTGGTGCTGTCGGATAAGAGAGCCAGCACGCCTTTCTCACCCAGCTGCGCGAACTTGGGTATGTCGATTACCTTGCCGTCCACAGGCGTGTAGTCCACCTTGAAGTCGCCCGTGTGCACGATGGTACCCGCCGGGGTGTGGACAGCGAACGCCAGCGCCGCGTCGATACTGTGCGTCACGCGGATGGCTTCGATCTTGAACGCGCCCGCGGTCACCGTGTCGCCCGCCTTGATCACGTTCAGTGTGATACCCTCCACCTTGTGCTCCGCAAGCTTGGTCTCGATCAGCGCCAGCGTCAGGTCGGTGCCATACACCGGCGCAGCCATCTCGGGCAGCAGATACGGCGTCGCACCGATATGGTCCTCATGACCGTGCGTGATCAGCACCGCTTTGATTCTGTCTTTGTTCTTCTTCAGATAGGTAATGTCGGGTATCACGTAATCGACGCCCAGCATATCCTCCCGCGGGAAACAGAGCCCGCAGTCAATCACGACAATATCATTCCCGTACTCGATGACGGTCATGTTTTTGCCGATCTCACCGACGCCGCCCAGCGGCGTGATGCGGATATTTTGTTGTTGTTTTTTTGCCAAGTAGTTTATTTCCTCTCTTTCGTTGTCAGCTTTATCATAAAACACACGTTTTTAAGTCTCAAGCAGGCCGGCTTATAGCCGACGACATATGATTATACCATATTCTGCGCCGGGGATAAACGCATCAAACTATAATATAACGTTTTTTTTGTACTCAATCACTCCTCGTTGCTCCCGGGCAGTGCTATATGATAGAATAAGCACAAACATTCCACCA
>JAEWTW010000047.1 GCA_023397655.1 Bacillota bacterium | reverse complement strand
ATTTTATGTGAAGTGGGCGAACAGACAAATTGAAAACTGACATTATCTAATCACAAAAAGGCTGTACCTGAAGCACAGCCCTCATCTTCCTATCGCTTCACAGCCAAGGCAGCAGCACTTTTTCGCTGTACGCCGTCCACTTCTCGCCGAATATCTTGGCCAATATCTGCTCCTCCTCAGGTGAAAACAGCCGCGAGCCAATGTACACGACGATGCCGATCAGCGCGCCCAGCCACGTGTTCAGCAGAAAGCCCACCCACGGCAGCACGAGCAGCGCCACACCGGTATAAAGCGGATGCTTCATTAATGCGTATGGGCCGGTGGTGATCAGCTCCTTCTTGGGTATCTTCGTCAGTATCAGCCACACCGACCAGAACCAAAGCACAACGCCGGGAATCAGCATCACGGCGGATAGCACCGTCAGCCACAGCGCCGGCCCGTCCACGCCGAATACGGACGGAAACAGTATATTGAGCACCACACCGGCCACCAAAAATGGCAATACTAGAAGTCCAATCTTCCTCCCGTTGCCCACCAGAATTTTGAGCTTCATATGCTGACCGCCTTTTTTACATATTGGGTCTTTTCGTTCCCTATTCGACAGCCGTATCCAAATTCCTGCAATTAAAAAAGCTGCACCCGGGTGGCACAGCCTTGGAGTCACTTTGCAGTTGATCAGACGCCAAAACGCCATCGTCACGCTGTGCACGAAAAATTCCAGATATCCCGTTCCATGCACACATTGAGGCCGCAGCATTCTGACGGCTCCAGTCCATATTGCTGATACAGCCCGGCAAATAGCTCCTTCACCTTCCGGTAATACGCTGCGTCCGGCGGCGTCATGCTGCCTGCCACAGGCCGCCCCATCGGCATCCAGATGGACGCGGTGGGGATGACGCCCCGCGCAGCCAAATATTCAGCGCCCTCTTTCAACGACTCAAACGGTTCAACGCCTATTACGAAATTGGAGAAGGCCTTGCCCGGGCCATGTTTCTCCACAATATACTCCAGCGCTTCCAGATGTCTTTGGCGTGTTGTGATGGTGACCTTGCCCGGCGTCACTTCTGCCGCCAGCTTCTCGTCCCACACCTCCAGGCTGCAGGCAATCCTGTCTGCGCCCATCGCAAAGTACTCATCAATGACCGTTTTATCCTGTGGAGGTGTGATATACAGCAGTATGTCACCCCTGATGTTCTCCCGGCCGACACGGCGCATAATGGCATCCAAATAGGCAGAAATGTATCGGTATTCCTTATTCGGATTAAACGTTGATCCGCCTGTCAGCTGGATGCTGTTACACCCCGCATGCTCAATGGCATATTCCACGATGTCCGCAACGTCGTCCGGCGGAACCGCACATGGCAGAGGTTTATGTTTTTTAACCAGTGTTTCATGCTCAGCACCCGAAAAACAGAACTGGCAGGACTTGCCTGCTGCCCCGTACTCACAAGGCCACAAGCACTGAAAAGCGACCCAGTCTACCCCTTGCAGCACAGCGTTCCCGAGAAAAGGCAAACCCGAAGCCGTCTTCTGCATATAGAAACCACTCTTTGGCGGAAAACCCACATGGCAGATAAACCGGTCCTCGTCGAACACCGCCGCTTCTTCACCGTCCATCCGTATGGAAAAAGGTGTTTTCAGCACCGATGCATATTTTAGCAGCTTCAGATTGTCCCATGAGAGAATCCCAGTCAGGTATTTCAAGTGAAACCCCATGTCTGTCAGCTGCACCATCGTCCCATCCGGCAGCGTCATACAGTTGCACATCAGCGGGTTTACACCCAGCCGGTGAGTTTTGGAAAAGTGCTGATAAACCGCTTGCGACACCTTGACGCCGCGGCTGACCAGCAGGCATTTCAGTTCCACTGAATCGATTTCCATACCGCGGTAATTGTATGTATTCATCTCATCCACCTCTGAATCAGCATAACAAAATAAGCAGGGTAGAGAGTATGAGTATTTTCTGTTCGTTTGTATTATGTTGCGGAATTGATCCGTTGATATCGCAAAGCCAGCAGCTGCAGGGATGATATTGAACGAGCAATATGCAAGTTAATGCTGCGGCGATTTTTGGACAGCTTTCAATGCCTGCAACACGGAGACGGTCAGGTCCGTCTTATATTGATACCCTGTTGCATCCAGCAATGTCAGCAGCTCGCCTTTCTTGGTGGTCACATAATGGGAGTCCAGCTGCTGGTTCAGTATGATCGCACAAGCGTCGAGAAAACACTTCTCACACTGGCACATATCGAAATCCTTCATCGTGTCGCGCACTTTCTTTCTGACAAGCTGTTCCGTAATATTAACCAGCACATAACCGTCACTCTTTTTTTCCATCTTCAGCACCCCCGACATCGTTCGTTTTAAATTTTGTATTCATTCGGGCCGACCCACAAACACCTTATCATGTTTCACTGACAATATCAATGCGCACGCTCTGTACCGCTTATAAAGAAGAGCCAATAGCATGATACTCTTGGCTCTCTGCTGCTCACTTATGGGTAGAAATCAAACCTTGCTCTTCATCTCGCCCTGCCTCGGCTGATCAGGTTAATGATTGCAAGCAACACCACCGATCCCAGCAGTGCAATCAGAAAACTGCTCAGATTGAATCCGGTTATATCTTGCCCTCCCAGCAGATTCATGATAAATCCGCCAATCAAGGCACCCACAATACCCACGATAATGTTAGCGATAATGCCCATGGAAGCGTTGCGTTTCATGATAATGCTCGCAACCCATCCCGCAAGTCCGCCCAAAACCAACCATGCAAGAAGTCCCATATACCCTCCTTATTGTTGCATTACTCGATCACAAATGCCATATCTCTGGCCGGGCGGGAGTCCAGCTCCGCCTTCTTCTGCTCGAAACCCGCTTTGCCCATCAGCGCAAACGTCGCCTTCTTGCCCTCTTCCACTCCGGGCTGATCAAAAGCGTTGATATCCAGCATTTCGCCCGCATAGGCTGTAGCCATCTCGAAGAAATGCAGCAGCGCGCCCACGGTATATGCAGACACTTCGGGAAGCGTGATGGTGAGATTGGCCCGGCCAGCCTTACACAGTGCGTATTCCGTTGCGCTCCGCTCCGCCTCCAGCAGCTGTCCGAACGTCTTGCCCGCCAGAAACTGCAGGTCCTCTATGTATTCAAATGCCACTGGTATCTGCAGATCGTTACTGAAGTTCTCTACCTTGAGGAACGTGATAATCTTATCGAAAGGCCCTTCGGTATACAGCTGTATCTGCGAGTGCTGGTCTGTCACACCCAGAGCCTTCACCGGTGTCTGGCCTGCGTACACGTCTTTGCCGTCACGCCCGTATCGCTTGCCCAGCGATTCTGCCCACAGCTGCGCGTACCAGTCGGACATGTACTTCAAGCTGTCGGCGTACGGCAGCATCACGCTGATATCAAAGCCCTTGCGCATGCCCAGCACGTGCAGCATGGCAAACATCAGCGCCGGATTGTTCGTCTCCTGCGTGCACATTGCGTCCATGTATGCCGCGCCTTCCAGCAGCGCACGGATGTCGATGCCGCACACCGCCGCGGGCAGCAGACCCACCGGCGTCAGCTCGGAAAACCGGCCACCCACATCCCCGGGGATGATAAACGTCTTGAGCCCTTCCTCTTTGGCAATGCGGCACAGGTCACCGTTTTTCTCGTCCGTCGTCGCGATCACATGGCTGGACAGCGGGAGACCAGCCTCATTAAGCGCCCCGGCCACATGCATCAGCTGCGCCATCGTCTCAGAGGTCTTGCCCGACTTGGTCACCACGTTGAACATCGTCCGTTTCAGGTCAAGCCCGCCGAACACGCGCGCAAGACGCACCGGGTCCACATTGTCCTCCACAAACAGTTTCACCGTCTCGTCGCCGGTGGAGAGCGCCTGATGTACCGCGATGGGACCCAGCGCCGACCCGCCGATGCCCAATACCACGAAGTTGTCAAAGCTTTCGCGAATATCCTGCGCCGTTGCGATGATATCGTCCAGCAGCGCTGCCTGCCCCTTAGGCAGGTTGCGGAAGCCCAGCGGCTTGCTGCCCAGCGCGCACCACGCACTGCTCATCATATCAGAAGACTGCATCAGCTCCGCTTTTGTGAAGCCGCCCCCGCCTGTCATCTCCGCAAACATGTTATTAAAATCGAACTTTAAACGGCTCATCTGTTGCTCTCCTTTGGATAAAACTTGTATTGGCGTTATTATATCCGTTTTCGCGCGCTTTCGCTACGGTAAATTTACATGATTATTTTGCTCAAGCTTCGTGCATATACATAGCTTTGAGGTGAACAAAATGGAAAAACGCAAGGATAGACATACGCTCGCCGCGGCAGCCGGTATTTGTCTGCTGCTCGTTATCGGTGCAGTGGCGCTGGCCGCCACGCTCTCACCGCCAAATGTAGCAGTGTTTGGCACCGCCGCCACCGCTGATACGGCCCAGCTTACGCTGAAGGTGCTGGAGGGATACACCGAATCCCCCATTGCCGGAGCGAAAGTGGTGGTGCTGGAGACAGGCCAGACATACGAAACGGACCACGACGGCATGACAGAGGTCATCAAAGTGCCGGTGGTCCGCGATACGCGCTATGATTCGATACTGGAAAAGCCGTGGGGCGAAGTATCGATCATCATTTACAAGGATGGGTTTGTGCCCTACGCGCTGTTCTACCTTCAGGTCATCGGCGGACAAACGCGCGAGGGCGTCAAAATACTGCTGTTTGAGCAGGGCAGTACGGACAGCGAGGAACCCTTCTCCATCATCGAAGGACCGAGCCGGGTCTGGGTGAACCAGCTCGTCGAGATGTACCGGCCGTAAAGCGCCGTCAGTATCTGTTGGGTCCGAGGCTTTTTATTTTCCTGATGGGAATGTTTGCGGTCAACCTCGTGCTTCCGCTGCTGTGTATATCGGACGAATTCCTGATTTCCACGTCGAAATCGGATTCCACCACCTCAAAGTACTTCGAAATAACGGCGAATATATCCTTTCGAAGCATTTCCATGACATTGCTGGAAGGCGATGTTCCCGCGCGGTCGTGGATCAGCACAAGCTTGAGGCGTTCTCTCGCCACGCTGCTGGAACTGACTTTTTTACCGAATGCCATAACTACCCCCTTATTTGCCTCCGAACAGTCTTTTCAGCTTCGCTCCAAAACCGCCGTCATCCTCCAGATCAAGGAGCGGCACCTTCTCGCCAAGTATGCGCCGGACGATGTTCCGGTACGCTCTTCCGGCGAGCGATTTCTCCGACAGCACGATGGGCTCTCCCATGTTGGACGACCGGATGATCTTCTCATCCTCCGGCACCACGCCGATGAGGCTGATGCCCAGTATATCAAGGGTATCATCGAGCCCCAGCATGTCGCCGCGCTTCACCATATCCGGCCTCATACGGTTCACCACCAGCCGCGCGTCGTCGATTCCCGCGGCGGATAAAAGGCCGATAATCCTGTCGGCGTCGCGCACGGCGGACACCTCAGGCACCGTCACCACGATGGCTGATTTGGCACCGGCCACCGCATTTTTAAACCCTTGCTCGATGCCGGCCGGACAGTCAATCAGTATGTAATCGAATTCCTGCTCCAGCTCCGCCACCAATCTCACCATCTGCTCGGGGTTTACCGCATTCTTGTCTCGTGTCTGCGCGGCAGGCAGCAGAAAAAGCCCGTCAAACCGTTTGTCCTTAATCAGCGCCTGCTTGATGCGGCAGGTGCCTTCCACAACATCAACAAGATCGTAAACGATGCGGTTCTCAAGACCCAGCACCACGTCCAGATTTCTAAGTCCAATATCAGTATCAATCAAAACGACTTTCTTCCCCATATGCGCCAAACCGGACCCCAAATTGGCAACAGTCGTCGTTTTTCCAACGCCGCCCTTTCCTGATGTCACTACAATGACATTCTGCATACAAACTAGCCCTCCACAATTGTTTTCGCTATCACTCAGCTTTAAATATGGCCCTCTTCTGCGGCTTCATCGGCCGTATAACTATGCTGCCATCCTTAAATTCTGCTATTTCCGGTACTTCGCCCGGCCTGTCCGACGGAAACACGGCGATCTTGCCGCTGATACGCAGCTGCTTGGGTCCCAGCACATTGGCCGCCACCACCACGTCGCTTCGGCCCGTTGCACCCGCATGCGCCAGCCCACGAAGCGCGCCCATCACAGCGATGCTGCCGCCGGCAATCACCTCGGCGCCGTCGTTGACATCCCCCAGCACAACAATATCGCCCTCGCATTCCACACGCTGGCCGCTGCGCAGCGTATGAGACACGAAGACGCTCTTTGCATTAAAGTATTCCTTGGAGACAAGTGAAACGCGGTTTGGGGCTTCAGCCGGTGCCTCGTTAGAAGTCACGGACCCCACTTCCACGAGACTTTCCGGTACCTCGTCCGCATATGTCACATGTTTGATATCATAATCCATCAGGAGCATACGACGAAGCTCCTGTTTCTGCGCGCGCGACAGCGTCTTTCCGGAAAACAGCACCTTGACGTTTCCGGTAAAGAAGTCCTTATTCTTTGAAAGCTTTTCACTGACTGCCAGTTTGATATCCGAATACGACGCAAGCGGCTGCATCGAAATCTCCAGCACACCGCCTGATTTCCCTTTGATGGTGATGCCCATATTCCCCCCGCATTTGTCCCCTATAAAGTCTATCGGACAATTTTCTACAAATATGAGCTTTATTCCTGCCTGACCGCACAAATTGTTTACTTAAACGGCTTCTTAATACACCAAAGCGTTGGAATCTGGTATCGTCTGCTCCGCCACAATCTCCTTCTGATCCATATAGTACTGAATGATGTCCTTCGCCACATAGCACGACAGGCCGCCCTGATAGCCATGCGGCACGTACACAACTACCGCGATCTCGGGCTTTACGGACGGGTCGTTCTTATCGTACGGCGCGAAACAAACGAACCAGCTGTTATTTTCCAGATCAATCTGCGACACCTGCGCCGTGCCTGTCTTGCCGCCAATGTTATCTTTGTATTTAAAATCGCCGAAGTATTTTTGCGCCGTGCCTTCTTCCGCGGATACAACTGAGGACATGCCTTTGATGATGGCATTCAGAAATTCCGGAGGCGCATCCAGTGTGCCGAAAACTTCAGGCTGCTTGTCCATCACCACCGTACCGTCCTGTGCCACCACCTTGTCCACAATGTTAGCCTGATAGACGGTGCCGCCGTTGACAATAGCCGCCACGTAGCGTGCCACAGCGATGGGCGTCACCGCGGTGATGCCCTGTCCGATGCCCGTTGCCACCGTCCGGGTGGGCGTCCACTGCAGCTCTGTCAGCACGCCGGAAATGTCTCTGGACAGGTTCAGCGACACCTTTTTGGAGATGCCCAACTCATCGAACAGTATGTCTCGGATATGCTGGCCAATGGTGACATCATTATCGTCCACCGTCAAAGCCACGTTATTTTGTTCAACCGTATGCCATTGAATGCCCATGAGGTCAACGATCTCGTGAGCCGCGTTCAGCACCTGATCATCCGTATACGTGACGCCCACGCCTTTCGCATACTCCTTGATTTGGTTGGTTACAGAAAACTTGCCCGTTTCCATCACCAGCTTGGGCAGCGCCGACGCTTGCTTGTCGATATCCTTGCTCGAATCATAGAGCAGCTTCTGGCTGCCGATCTGGCCGACCAGCTCACCAGGCAGCTCGATGCCGGTGGATGAAGCCAGCCCGAATTTATCGCCCCATTTGCTGAGCAGATCGATACCCATGCGCCCGGCCAGCGTATAGAAATAATAGTTACAGCTGTGCTCAAGGCCTTCCACAATGGTCTGATTCGCATGCTCTACAAGATAATTATACTTCTTCCAGCATCTCGGCGCGTTTTTAACGTCCAGAATATCTTCCGTATACGTGCCCTTACAGTCGATTTCTTCGGTCAGGGTGGTGCCCTTCGTGAAGTCGTTCCGTCCTTCCATCAGCGCCCCCAAGCCCGTCACCATCTTGAATATGGAACCCGGCGTGGCGCGGCTGGCAATCGCCTTGTTGAACAGCGGCGTAGCCGGGTCCTTGCGCAAAGCCTGATAAATATCGTCATCAATGCCGCCCGTAAACAAGTTCAGGTCGAACGACGGATTGCTCGCCATCGCCAGCACCTCGCCCGTATCCACCTTCATGACCACCGCCGCACCCGATGAGGCCAGATCCAGATCGCTGATATCCTTGATGTCCTTATACTGCTGCTCTTTCTCCGGTTTTGCTCTGTCCTCATTAAAAGCATCCACCTGTGCCTGATGGATTTCCGGTATATTGTCCGCAAGGGACTTCTCCACCGCCATCTGCAGCGGGATATCCAGCGTCAGCATCACGTTATAGCCCTGAGACGGCTCAGTGGACGATAGTACGTTCTGCACCACCGCCATGTTGTCGATCTCCACTTCCTGCCTGCCCTGCCGTTCCGAGAAGTTGCCCGTCAGGTATGCCTCCATTGACTTCTCAATGCCTTCCACGCCGATCAGGTCGTCCACGCTGTAGCCCATCGCCAGCAGACCGCCGGAAGCCAAGCCGTTCTTGGCCTCTTTCTTTTTCTGGGCTACTGTTTGCATCATATTGCTGATTTGTTCATCGTTGTATCCAAAATCCTTCAGGCTCCTGGCTGTTTCGGTGCCTGTCGGCGCATCCGCCTCAATACCGTAGTCTCTCAGCGTCTCCTCGGTGATGCGCCCCTGGTATCCGATGATATGAGCTGCCACAGCGTCGCGCGGATAAATACGCACCGTGCTGTCTTCAATGCTCATTCCCTCCAGCTCTGCACCCCGAGTCTCGATTTCTGCCACCGTTTGTATGTCCACGTTATATGCCACTTCCACAGGTTTATAGGCCACCCAGGACGAAAGCTGCACATCCTGCCAAATGGAAAGTATTTTGCGGGCTTCCTCATAGCCCATTTCGGTGGGTATTTTATATTTGTTGCGCAGGAACAGATATATCTGATCCACAGTCAGCTTTTCGTCCACGTACATGTTCTTGCGCCATTCTTTCTCGCGCTCCTTCTTGTATTCTTCCTTGATGTCGCCCCAGTCGAAATAATACTCGCCGGTTTTTTCGTCGTGCTTAATTGCAAATGTATCCACAGTCTTGCCGCCGTTCGTTTCCACAGCGTCTATGGTTTTCATGATGATGGACGTGTAGTATGTACGGTCCGTTTCTGTGTTTTTCGTGGGATCGCGGTAAAACTGGACGTTATATGCTTTTTCATCGTACGCCAAAGGAAGGCCGCTGCGGTCCAGTATGCTGCCCCGTGCGCCCGAAACGGTGATAACGCGCTTTGGCAACTCAGCCGCCGCTGCCGCCAGCTCTTCTCCTTTTACCAATGTTAAGTGGATCAGCTGTACAAAAAGTACAACGAACAGCCCTAGCGTAACAATGCCGAAAACAATAAATCTGTTGCGGATATTGGCGTTCATGCTCTATCTTAACTCTCCGAAGACTTATATTCACCACAACCAACAAAAGCATTATACCACATTATTGACTTCAGCGTTAAACGGTCTTAAAGAATTCGCAATTTATTTAAAAAGTATTGCATTTAGCATCTCATCTATGCTATGTTTACATATATTGAAACACAAATGACGATGATGTCAGGCATGGCTTTCCAAGCTGTTCTGGCATTTTTTTATGGCGTGCTGCGCAACGACCCACAAAAGCTGCACCCGGTCTGCTATAGATGACGGAAACCGCAGCCTGAATAAGATCGCACCTGAAGATTATTTTGTTTTTCTTATTCAGCGAAAGAGGGTATAATTGTAATCATCAGGTAATTCAAAGTGTTAAATATATGTCAAAGGAGTTTTTGAAATGGCAAAGAAGTTTACAAACAAAGATGTCCTCAAGCTGGTGGATGAAAATGACGTTAAGTTCATTCGCCTTCAGTTTACCGACGTGTTTGGTATACTGAAGAACGTCGCAATCACGTCCAAACAGCTCCCCAGAGTCCTGGAGGAAGGGTGCATGTTCGACGGTTCGTCGATTGACGGCTTTGTCCGCATTGAAGAATCGGATATGCTTTTGAAGCCGGACACCGACTCATTCGCAATTTTCCCGTGGCGCCCCCAGCAGGGCAAAGTGGCCCGTCTTATCTGCGACGTTTACACCACCGACGGCGAGCCGTACGGAGGGTGCCCGAGAAACGTCCTGAAAAAGACGCTGGATGCAGCTGCGGATATGGGCTACATGATGAACGTGGGGCCTGAGTGTGAGTTCTTCCTGTTCCAGACGGACGGCGAAGGCAAGCCCACCACGATCACGCAGGACGACGGCGGCTATTTCGACCTCGCCCCCATCGATAAGGGCGAAGACGCCCGCCGCGACATGTGCCTCACGCTGGAAGATATGGGCTTCGAAATCGAAGCGTCTCACCACGAGGTGGCCGAAGGCCAGCATGAAATTGACTTCAAATACGGCGACGCGCTGACCACTGCGGATAACATTATGACGTTCAAGATCGTCGTCAAGAGCATCGCGGCGCGGCACGGGCTGTATGCCACGTTTATGCCCAAGCCGATATTCGGCATCAACGGCAGCGGCATGCACACCAACCAGTCTCTGTCGACGAAAGACGGCAATGCCTTCTTCGACAAGGACGGAAAGCTCCAGCTTTCATCCGTTGCATACAATTACATCGCCGGCATCATGAAGCACATCCATTCGATCGCCGCGGTGACCAACCCGACGATCAACTCGTATAAGCGGCTTGTGCCGGGTTATGAAGCGCCCTGCTACGTCGCCTGGTCCGCCCAGAACAGAAGCCCGCTGATCCGCATTCCCGCTTCCAGAGGCGCCGGAACGCGCGTGGAACTGCGCAGCCCCGATCCGTCCTGCAACCCGTACCTCGCTGTCGCTCTGCAGCTGGCCGCCGGTCTCGATGGCATCAAGAACAACCTGACGCCGCCACCCTCGGTGGACCGCAACATCTTCAAGATGACGGAAGCCGAAATGGCCGAAAACGGTGTGACCAGCCTGCCGGGCAACCTCTATGATGCACTGCAGGTCTTCAAGTCCAGCAGCCTCGTGAAGGAAACGCTGGGCGACCACATATTTAAGATGTACTACGACTTTAAGATCAAGGAGTGGGATGCGTTCCGCACAGCGGTTCATCCGTGGGAGATCGACCAGTATCTCACCCGCTACTGATAACCTAAGTTTTAAAAGCGGCTCTATGCCCTTTTAAAAGATAAACTTCTTTGTCTGGCTTTTTGTTTCGGGGCGTGCGGGCGTCCCGAAACAACTAAGCCGTATGACGCAAGAAGCCAAAAAATACGGGCGCTGATAGCGCCCTTTTTATTTTGTCTGTTTTTGCAGATCAGTCTATTCTTCATGTACTGCCGCCAAGGCAGCCGCACAGAGGGCGCTCGCCTTTTTCCATATCAGCTGAAAAAAGTCGCGTTCGTTCACAGGCATCACGCCGCCCGATGCGGGCGCGATCCTGATTTGCAGCGCAGGCCGCAAATACGCATCCCGGAACCACGTCTCGAAACTGGCCGCGAATATGCCCGGATTATCCACCACCGGCAGCAGCGCGTATTCCGAAGCGTCCGCCAGATGGTGTGCGAGTTCCTGCGCCTCCGGTGTTTTCTCCGCTGTCACCGTATCCGCGTAGGCAATGGACTCGCCTTTGGCGTAAAAGGACAGCGCCGCGCGGAAGGCGTGGCTGCGGCAGACGCGCATCACCGCCTTCACCTCCGGCTCCGTGCCCGGCAGACTGCCGCTGTACAGCTCGGACGCAGGCGTGTCGATGGGCATATAGCGTTGGTCCCACAGCGCCGGATAGTGCCGGTTCAGATCAACGCCGTTCACATTGGCTTTCCACTCACAGTAGGACGGGCGCACCAGCGTCATCTTTTCTACGATCTCCGGCTGCTGTACCGCTTTTAAGCCCCCCTGTACCAGAGCAACGCCATCCGGATTCACCATCGGCAGCACATACAGAGAGCAGGCCGACAGCAGTTTATCCATGTCGTAAGCGCCGAAGCTTTTTTTGGTTGAGGCTGTATGAGCGTATATGTTGACGACGTACATCAGATACGCACTGGTGATATATTCCCGCGCATGATGCGCACCGCAGCACAGCAGGCTGGCGCGCCCCGTGCCCAGCCGGATCAGCGGCAGCGCACGGCCTTCCACAGAATACCCGGCATCCTCGTACTGTATCAGATCGGGGTAAACGGTTTTGAGTGCATACACGTCGCGCATCATCTGGTCGTGCGAATACGGCGCAGTCGGCGAGACGATCATTTCCTTCATATCAGGACCCTCCCGGTTTAGCATGATTAAGTATATGCCGGCCCGGTTTGTCCTGATTCAGTTAAATCAGTCCATAAAACAGGACACATCAACACCTAAAATGAACATAGATTCTAGTTTTGGGGAGGCGCTTATGTGGGAGAGAATGATGGATGCCGGTTTGCTGGTAGCGGGAGCGGTCGCGTTATTTGCGGCTTTTACGACGATATTGTTTGTTTACGAACGGTGCGAGGATAAAAAGCAGCCAGCCCGCCGCCCTCAGCTGCGCGTGATCCGCTGCGAAAAATCGGATAAAGCAGCCTAGAAAAAGGACAGTTGCGTGGGCGCTGGACGGGGCTTCAGCACCACATAAGCGGGCATCGCATATTTATCGCGCAGCTGGTTTACCGTTTTCTGCAACTCCCACTTGTATTCCGTATAAGCATGCTTATCATAAAATAACGATTGTATTTGGCCGTGATCAGACGGAAAGCCCTGCCGGACGGCTTCAAAAAACCCCCGCCGCGTGGGGCCTTTCAGGTTGAGCGCGGATGTCAGCACATAGTCCGCGTCCACGTCCTTTGCCGCGCTGAACACCGCTTCCAAGCTGTCCCTGCTGCTCGTCAGATAGGGTATCACGGGCATCAGGTGCACGCCGGACGTTATGCCCTGCTTTTTGAGCTCCGCCAAGGCAGCCATGCGCTCCGCGGGTCGCGAACTGCCCGGCTCTATCAGCGAAGCCACCGCGTTGTCCATCGTCGTCACCGTCAGCGCCGCCATCAGACCGCCCGCATCCGCCACGCCTTTCAGCAATGACACGTCGCGCAGTATCAGCGCAGACTTAGTGGAAATCACCGCCGGAACGTGAAACCGCGCCAGCTGCTTCAATACTCCGGGCATCAGCTTGCAAGTTTCTTCGGCTGGTTGGTAACTGTCCGTCACGCCGCCGAGGTTTACGATCTCACGCGAAAATCGCGGCAGCTCACGCATCAGCACATCCACAACATTGGTCTTCGCGTATATCTGGTCAAAAAAAGCGCCGTCGCCACCGATATAGCCGTGGGAATACAGCGCATAGCAATAGATGCACCGATGCGCGCAGCCCCGGTATACATTGATGTCGTACTTGAATGGCAGCCATTTGGAGTTGTGATGGTGCAGCGCCGAGCTGCAAACCGTTTCGGTAACGCGGTACATAGGCTTATTATACCAAAGAAGTTAGTACAATGCGAAAGTATTTTCTTATAATGAGGGCTCTGCCCTCATACACCCGCTTCTTTTCTTAAAGAAAAGAAGCGAAAGATATGGGAAATGCCTGTGGCATTTCCCCAGTGGGATTCTCAAGGGACAATGTCCCTCGTGTGCCCCGAAGGGGTATGAGCGGAGGCGAGGAGGCAGCGCCTCCACGTCCTTGACCTTATGCCCCAAACAATCCAACCTAAGCGCGGTCGGTCGCGATGATGTCCACGCCTGTGCCGAGGATGTTGGTAATCAGCACATCGCCCGGCATCACCGGCGCTTTGGCTCGTACCGTATTAATGATATCCATGCTGTCCCGCAAAAGCGCCTTGGGCAGCGCTCCGGACGACTTCACGGGCACCAGTCCCGCGCCCGCCACGCGCATCGTGGTGGTCAGCGTACGCCGCGGATTCGTCAGCTCCGCCCTCGCATAAGCCTCGCCGCGTTTGCACGTTGACCCGGATATGCTGATGATATTGTTGCCATCCATCTGCGCCGTGATGGGACACCCCAGCGGACAGACGATACATGTCAATTTCTTCGTTTCCATATTCTAAATCTCCTCCACTGTTACCGTGATGTCACCGCAGATGTCTGCGTCCTTAATCTCCAGCCGCTCCATCTCGCCGGGCGCGACGATCTGCCTCTTTCGGCGCGCAATTACCTTGTCGCCGCACCGCGCCACAGTGGCACAATTGCGGTATACGTTCGCCACACGGAAGAAGAGCGTCTTATCCGTGCCATCGCCGCACAGCTTCTGCGGCACCACATAGCGCACACCCTGCCCCGGTATCGTATGCCGGCAGGCGCATATTTGCTCCTTCTTCAAATACAACGCCGCCGCTTTTCCAGCCCTTGCGGCTTCCTCTGTCACAAAGTCCACCAAATCGTGCACCTGCACCACGTTGCCGCACGCGAATATGCCGTCCGTCGACGTCTGCATGTCGCTGTCCACTACAGGCCCATTCGTCATGCGGTCCAGCTGCGCACCAAACCCGCGTGACAGCTCGTTTTCAGGAATCAACCCCACTGACAGCAGCAGCGTATCGCACGGCACGTATTCTTCCGTTTCTTTTATCGGCACACCATATTCATCCACCGCCGCCACCGTCACGCCTGTGAGGCGCTTGCGCCCGTGCAGCCGCGTTACCGTGTGCGACAGACGCAGCGGTATGTCAAAGTCGTCCAGACACTGCACGATGTTGCGGTTCAGACCGCCCGAATATGGCATCAGCTCGAGCACCATCTTGACGCACGCGCCCTCCAGCGTCATGCGGCGTGCCATGATGAGGCCGATATCGCCCGAGCCAAGGATCACCACCTCGTGCCCCGGCATAAAGCCTTCGATGTTGACGAACCGCTGCGCCGTACCCGCCGTCAGCACACCCGCCGGACGCGAACCGGGTATCATCAGAGCACCTGCACTGCGCTCCCGACAACCCATCGCCAGCACCACCGCGCCCGCTTCTATCGTGACGAGCCCTGTCTCCGGCCCCACAGCGGTGATCACGCGCTCTGCCGATACGTCCAGCACCATCGTCTCGGTCAGGAAGCGTATGTCCAAAGTTTTCGCCTTGTCGATGAACCGCGCGGCGTATTCGGGTCCGGTCAGCTCCTCGCCGAACACGTGCAGCCCGAAGCCGTTGTGGATGCACTGGCGCAATATGCCGCCCAGATGCTCCTCCCGGTCGATCACGATCACATCATCCGCGCCGTTCTCCTTCGCCGCGATGGCCGCAGCCAGCCCCGCCGGACCCGCCCCGACGACTACCACATCCGCCTTCATCGCGTCGCCTCCTTGATCCGTCCGTCCAGTATCCACGAACCATCCCCGCTTTTGGTGATCTCGTCGTAGTCGCGCCCCATCTCCCGCGCAAGTATCGCCATCACGCGCGGCAGACAGAACCCACCGTGGCACCGCCCCGCGCCCGCACGTATACGCAGACGCACGCCATCCACCGTCTTGGAACCACAGGGCCGGTGAACGCTCTCCACGATCTCCGCTTCGGTGATCTGCTCGCAGCGGCACACCACATTGGTATACCGCTTATCCATCGCGATCAGCTCTTGCTGCCTTTCGGGCGTGGCCTCCGCAAACCGCTCGATAGGCTTGCGTATCCGCACCGCACCCGGCTTGGGTGTCAGCACGACACCCGCTTCAGTCAGCAGTTCCTTCACGTATTCCGCTATTGCAGGTGAGGAGGTCAGCCCCGGCGACTCAATTCCCGCCACGTTGATCAGCCCCGGCGCTGTCTCGGAACGCCCGATGATGAAATCGTGCGTCTCGGGCATCGCGCGAAGCCCCGCAAACACAGTGATGGCATGCCGCCTGTCCACGGTCGATACATACCTCTTCACGCCCTCCAGCGCTTCCAGCAGCCCTTCGCGCGTGGTGTCATTATCATCTTTGTCCACGAACTCTGCCGTCGGTCCGGCGATCATGTTGCCGTGTACCGTGGGCCCGAACAGCACGCCCTTACCCTTTTCAGACGGGGCGCCGAATATCACAGCGTTGGTCCGCTCCGGCATGCTCTTGTCGAACAGCACATACTGTCCCCGCCGCGCACGGATACCAAAGCTCTCGCCGCCCGCCATGCGCGAAATGTCGTCCGCATGCACGCCTGCCGCGTTGATGAGCCAGCGTGCCCGAATGCGGTTGTCGCCCGCGTGCAGCTCCCAGATGCTGTCCTCATGCGAAATGGCCGTTACACGGCTGTTCATGTACAACGTGACGCCGTTTGCGACCGCGTTTTCCATCGCGCCGATGGTCAGTGTAAACGGACACACAATGCCGCCTGTCGGTGTCCACAACGCGGATATGATGCACTCGCTCAGCATGGGCTCCATCTCGCGCACACGCGCGCCGGATATTTTCTCCACCGGTATTCCGTTGGCCGCTCCACGTTCCACCAGTTCGTCAATGTGCTTGTCGTCCGCATCGTCAAACGCCACCACCAGCGAGCCGCAGTTCTCATAAGGCACGCCCAATTCCTGCACCACCGTCGTCATCAGCTCGTTGCCGCGCTTGTTCATACGCGCCTTCATGCTGCCCGGCGCGGCATCGAACCCCGCGTGCACAATGCCGCTGTTGGCGCGGCTCGCGCCCGTCGCTACATCCGCCTCCGCCTCAACCACGCAGACGGACAGCTCGCACAGCCCCAGCTCCCGCGCAATCAGCGAACCTGTCACACCTGCGCCGATGATGGCCGCGTCATAGATCATGTGTCGTCTCCTTTCGCCGCTTCAAAACAAACAAAAAAGCCATGCCAAACTAAGGTTTGGTACGGCTCAATTCTCCTGCCATTACTTTATGTTCAGATTATAACATGAAAATCATATTTCAGCAAGGTGAATTCGCAAAATTCGCCATTTGGTCTTGCTGCCAGCGCCGGAATCAAGGGCGATCAAACTTATCCCGCTCACAAAACCTTTTCGCGTGAATACGCTGTATTATAAACCGGTCAAAATAAGGGGTTCATGTGATGGAGAACAAAGCCGCACAAAAAGTTGATATCAAAACGCAGGTGATCGCCGCGCCGGACGCAAAGGTTGGAGATGTGACCGCATACTGCGTGGGAACGCCAACGGCAGAAAACGGCATCATGAAGGACGGCGAGTGCACCTGTACCGTACGCCAGCTGATTTATGTGGAGTTTCCGGTCACCTTTACCATACAGACGGAGGTCGTACAGTCCGCGCTTGGAGAAAATCTGCCGGCACAGCTTCCCGCTCCGCCGCCAGTCAAGCTGTTGAAAGCGCCTGCAGCCCGGCGCCCGCAGCGGCGGCCTCTGCTGTTTGTACTGGCTGACTGGCTGCGCGGCAGCTTATTTCCCCGAAACGGCAAATAAAAAAGCGCCTGACCGTACAGACGCAATTATCATACTTACTTATCGTGATGGCCCACCGCACCATCCTGCTGGCTGACAGCCTCCCTCAGCTCATCTTTGGTGCCATAGGACAGCTCATACACCAGAAACTCCGGCTCTGCCGCGTCCAGCACCCGCTGAATACCATCGTACTGAAACGGCTTGTGCGGATCCATGCTGCCCACAAATTGAAAGGCTTCCATCAGCCGCGTCTCGAAATCCGCCTCCGAATTGTACTTTCCGTCCAGCGGCTGCGCCCCCTCTGCGCTGTTGAGGTGAACAGTACGGATGTTTTCGATCATGTCGCCCAAGCCCTCAATGTTTCTCAGTATCATCTCCACTGCCGCTGGCTCCGTTTCCACGCCCGCCGACAGCATCATGTGGCTGGTGTCCAGCACGAAGCCTTTGTTCGGGTAATGCACCTCTGTCATCAGGAGCTCTGCCAACCGCCGTTCGTTGAGCTTCAGGCCAGGAAACCAGTGGTTTTCGAACAGCAGCGCGGGCCCTGTTTGCAACCCTGCCGTCACCTCATTAATGAATTCAACAAACGCCCGGACGATGTCCTCATCGGTGTAGGTAAACGCGTGATTATAGCAGTGCTCCAGCTCCGAATGGCACACATGGAACACAGCGTACTGTGCGCCCATTGCCTCAGCTTCCTCCAGCTCCGCGCGACGCTGACGCACAAAATCCTCCCGCGACGCGGCGCTGAAGTATGTGCGTACGTTGTCCGTGCTGCCGAACTGCCGCAGCAGCGATGCGTCGTCACCGCGCCAGAAGTCCAGCCACGTCGGCCAGTACGGCATATGCCGCCCGACCACAGTCACACCGGGAAGCGGCTGCGGGTCGTGCCAGCGCACCAGCTCGATGCCGTTAAATGCATTTTTAGCAATTGCCTCGCGCACCGCATCAGGCCCACCCAGTTTTTCAACACCCCACGGATCATCCGACAAACTCAGCAGCTTCTTCATCGTCGTCCTCTCTTAAATGTCAGCCGTCCAGCCGCTTCTCGAAAAAGACAAAGCGCCCTTTTCGGAATATTGTATCTCCCACGCGGCGATACCCCATTCCTTCGTATAATCTGAGTGCATATAGGTTGCCCGTGAACACGTCCAGCCGCAGACTATGATATCCCCTGCCAACAGCCAGCTCTTCCACGCGCTGCATCACTTCATTCGCAACACCCTGATGCTGGCACTTCGGCAGCACGCATAGCCGGTGTACCACGGCAAACCCTTCATACTGCCAGTCGCCCTGTGCATATTCCGGGTCGCAGCTTTCGTTGACGACAACAGCCGCCAGCACTTCACCGACGTGCTCCAGAATATACATATCGCCGCTGGAGATATCGCTGCGCAGCTTATCTGCGGATGGATACATTTCGTCCCACTGCTCAATGCCGTTTGCGCGCATGTGGGCAACTGCCTGAACAAAGAGTGGTATCACTCTGTCAGCGTCGCCCCTCACAGCCGGGCGGAATGTCACATCCATGTTATATCTTGATCGTCGGGTCCTTGGGACGCGCGCGATAAAGCACGAACTTGCGCCCCGCCGATGCCACCGGCTCTGCACCTGTGGCTTCCGCGATGGTCCGCATCACATCCGCCGCGCTCTCTGGTGCGTTCTGCTGCACCGAGCCCTTGATCAGCTCGCGCGCCGTCAGCGCCTCGTCCACCTGTGTGATTACGTTATCCGTGAGCCCGCCCTTGCCCACATAGATGATGGGCTCGATGCTGTTCGCCATCGCCTTCAGCGCGGCCCTCTGTTTGCTTGTCAGCATATATTCTATCTATCCTTTCTTAGTCCACAAAATCAAATTCCAAACCTTCAAGGCATACCGCATCGCCCGTCTTCGCACCCGCACGCCGCAGCGCCTTGATGATGCCGAAGTCGATAAGCAGCTTCTGGAAGTGCCGCATCGAATCCGGATCTGCCGGGTTGGTGCGGAGCATGATCTCTTTGATGACGGAGCCGTCCACATAGTACACGCCGTCCTCGACGTATACCTCATAGCCCTCGTCCTCCTTCTCCAGCGCCCATTCCTCCACCACGCCATCCTCCCGCACAGGTGCCGGCATGGGCAGCGTCATCAGCAGATCGTAGGTAGCCTCCATCAGCTCCTCCACGCCCTCGCCCGTCTCTGCGGATATCTCGTACACCTTCACGCCGCGCGGCTCCAGATACTCACGCAGGCGTTTGGCGTGCTCCTCTGCGTCCGGCAGGTCCATCTTGTTGGCCGCCACCAGCTCGGGGCGTTTGGTCAGCTCCTCAGAATAATCAGCCAGCTCACGCCGGATGATCTCGTAATCCTCGATGACGTCACGCCCTTCCGAACCGGATACATCCAGCACATGAATCAGCATGCGCGTGCGCTCCACATGGCGCAAAAAGTCGTGCCCCAGCCCTGCGCCCGCCGCCGCGCCCTCAATCAGGCCGGGGATGTCCGCAATGATGAAGCTCTGGTCGTGTTTTCTCACCACACCGAGGTTAGGCGACAGCGTGGTGAAATGATAGTTTGCAATCTTTGGCTTGGCGCTGGTGGACGCGGACAGCAGTGTGGATTTGCCCACATTGGGGAAACCCAGCAGCCCCACGTCTGCGATAGAGAGCAGCTCCAGCCGCACATGACGCCCTTTGGTCTTCTTTCCCGGTGTCGCAAAGTTCGGGGCCTGCCGCGTGGATGTCGCAAAGCGCGAGTTGCCCTTACCGCCTGCGCCGCCCTTCAGCAGCACGCGGCGGCCTTCACGCATATCCGCCGCCACGCGTCCCGTCTCGTCGTCCTTGATGACCGTTCCCGCCGGAACGCGGATGATGAGGTCTTCCGCGGTACGCCCGCGCATATTCTTCTTGCCGCCGCGCTCTCCGCTTTGAGCTTCAAAACGCCGCGAATAGGCGAAATCCATCAGTGTACGCATCGAATCGTCCACTTCGAATATAATGCTGCCGCCGTCACCGCCGTCGCCGCCATCCGGGCCGCCGTTGTTCACGTACTTTTCCTTGCGGAACGAGACGTGGCCGCTGCCGCCGTCCCCCGCTTTTATAAATATTCTCGCTTTATCGACAAACATCAGTTAGTTTACCTTTCCTCCCCATGGGCATATATCATTTAAAAAGCATGTCGGGCATTTGGGCCGCTGAGCGGCGCACACCCGCCTGCCGTGATAAATCAGCCAGTGGTGTGCGATGGACCATTGCTCCTTCGGTATGTTCTCCATCAGCTGCTTCTCCGTCTCCAGCACGTCCTTCGCCGCCGCGAACCCCAGCCTGTTGGCTACGCGAAACACATGCGTGTCCACCGCAATCGCCGGTATGCCAAAGGCGTTGGACATCACCACGTTGGCGGTCTTGCGACCGACGCCGGGAAGTGCGGTCAGCTCCTCCATCGAGCGCGGCACCTGTCCGCCGTACTGCTCCGCCAGAGCCGCAGCCGCAGCCTGTATGTTGCGGGCTTTGGTATGATAAAATCCGCAGCTTTTGATGACGCTCTCGATCTCCTCCACATTCGCGGCCGCCAGCGCCGCCGCGTCCGGCCAGCGCTCAAACAGTGTGCCGGTCACGCCGTTCACCTGCTTGTCCGTGGTCTGTGCCGACAGTATCGTGGCAATGAGCAGCTCAAAAGGGCTGCGAAACCAAAGCTCCGGCTTCGCGTCAGGGTAATGTTCCTTCAGCCTTTTCAGTATTTCCGCCTTGTCGCTCATGATTCTCCCATTGTTTTCTTTTACGTTATTATACTCAGACACGGTGCAAAACACAAACATTAACTCTGCCGCGGCTCGGCGCGTACATATTTTACGCCCCCCGGCTCAAAATAACGCTATGTTCAATGTGATCATCAAAACATTCGTGATATACTTCTTCATCATGCTGGTGATGCGCATGATGGGCAAGCGGCAGGCGGGCCAGCTTCAGCCTTTCGACCTCGTGATCGCCGTCATGATTGCCGAGGTGGCTTCCACGCCAATGGCGGGCGCAGGCGTGCCTATTACCTACGGTATCGTCCCCGTCATCACACTTCTGGTGCTGCACAACGGCATCGCGTTCGCGTCCATCAAGAGCGACAAGCTGCGCGCCTTCTTTTCGGGCAGGCCCAGTATCGTCATCCACAAGGGAATCATACGCCGCAAGGAGCTAAAAAAGCTGGGGTATAACCTCAACGATCTGATCGAACAGCTGCGCGTCAAAAACGTGATGAACATCAGCGACGTTCACTACGCCGTGCTGGAGACCAATGGCGACCTGTCCGTGATGCTCAAGCCGGAGAAACGACCTGTTCAGCCGGAGGACCTGAAGCTGCATCCCGACAATTCAGGCTTCTGCTACGACGTCATCATGGATGGAAAAATCAAACCGAACAACCTTGGAAAGCTTGGCTTTGACGCACCTGATCTGGAAAAGGTGCTCAAGCAGACGGGCATCAAGAGCATCCATTCCGTATTTTTAGCCACAAGTGACGAAACGGGCAGCGTGTTCATCCAGGACTATCAGGGCAAACAGATGCAGGGGCGCATGAAGAATGGGTAAGAATATCGCCATGCTGGTGTTGATGGTGCTGATGCTGGGCGCAGCCGTTTGGCAAGGTATATACGTCTGCAGCGCCACCGACACTCTTTCCGGTCAGCTGGAAGAGGTCATTGGCGCGCTTGAATCTAATGACACAGAAAAGGCCGCGCAGGCGGCCTCGGAATTCGACGACGCTTGGCAGCGCCAAAAGCTGTCCTATGAAGCTCTTTTCGAGCATAAGGAGGTGGATATCATATCCGCAACCTCCAAAAAGCTGCCCAGCCTTTGCACACCCAGCTGCATACCCGAAGCGCTGGCAGCTGCTCAGGAGATCCTTTTCTACATCGAGCACATCAAGGATATTGACCGACTGGGTTGGGAAAACATACTCTGACGACTATTTCCAGCTGAAGCCGTAATGCCAGCCTTCAGCGCGCTGTTCTTCGGACGTCAGCAGCGGGTCTTCCATCACAAAGCTGCCGGGCAGTCCCAGCTCGCGCGCACTCAGCTCAAAGTGGCAGGCCGCAATCCCTAAATCCACACGCTGCATCGTAAAGCCGTACATCGTGTTTCCGGCGTAGCGCTTATCGACCAACGCGTAAAAGTGGCAGACACCATCCTTCACGATCACACGCCACGGCTGTTTGTTGGACGCGGACGGGCCAATGCGCACCATCTCAAGACACGTCTTCAAAGCGCCGTCATCCAGCATCAGCGGCTTCAAAGCACCATCTATAAACACCTCGCCGAAGCGCTTGCGCGTCCGGGCACCCGCGCCCGCAGCGACCATTCGCTCCGTCATCGACTTTCGCTCCGCGGCATACCCTAAGGGCGATACGGCAGGCATAAACTCATCCACCGGCTTCATCTGATCGAGAAACGTGCTCCGCTTGAACGTACCGCCCAGCCAGCAGGTGCCAAGGCCGAGCGCTGTCGCAAACAGCACCGCATGCTCAAACGCGTAGCCGAAGCCTTCCATGTCCATGCCGCCCTTTTTCACGCAGCCTGCAAAGTACGTTTTCGCACCCTTGATAAAACCATAGGTGCCTATTTTTTGTTCAGAACTTTCCGTCAGCTCAAAACGCACCTCGGCGCCGAACGGGTTCTTCACTTGGTCCAGAAAACCGCTGAATTTCTGCAGCTTCTCCTGCTCCACCGGATTTCTCTCATACGTTCTTACCGATGTCCGCTTTTTGATCAGCTCGATTATGCTCTGCTCTTCGATCATAACACTCTCCTTACAAAACATTTTCCGGTTATCAGAAACTCCATCGTTGTCGTCGCATACTGACATTAATGACCAGCCCGAAGGCAATCATGTTCGTGAGCAGATTGGACCCCCCATAGCTGAAGAACGGAAGCGGTATGCCGGTAATGGGCATTACGCCGATATTCATGCCGATGTTCTCAAATATATGGAACAGCGTCATCGCCAGCACACCCACGATGATCAGCGAACCAAAATCGTCCTTGGCCTTGGTGGCGAGCCACATCGTGCGTATGATCAGCACGAAATACAGCAGAATGATAAACATCGCGCCGATAAAGCCCACCGCCTCCGTTGTGGAAGCAAATATGAAATCGGTATGCTTATACGCGATGTGCGACAGACGGCTCTCGCCGCCCAGGGAAAACAACCCCTTGCCGGAGAGCTGCCCGGAGCCGATGGCTGTCTTGGCCTGCGTGGCCTGACGCGAATTATCCACCATCTGCTGGTCCGTCATGCCTTCAGGCTGAATTCCGACAAAAGAAAGAATCCTGATCTTCTGATAATCTGCCAGTACAAACCACGACGCAGGCAGCGCCACGCCCACTGCAGCCATCATACCAAGCAGCAGCTTTAAGCTGGTTTTGGCCATAAACAGCATTGAAAAGAAGGTGAACACGTACACCATCGCAGTGCCAAAGTCGGGCTGAATGATGATGAGAGCCAGCGGTATCAGGAATATGCCGATGATGGGCAGCAGATCCCTCAGCTTGGTGATGCCCCCATCCTTTCCTTTGGTGCGGTTGGATATCATACGTGCCATCATGATGACAATGGCTATCTTGCCGATCTCGCTGGGCTGAAAGCCCGAATTGCCAATGCGGAACCAGCCCTTGGTGCCGTTGACTTCCTTGCCGAGGAAGAATACAGCGACCAGCAGCACAATCAGTATGATGTAAATCCATTTGTAATACTCGCCAATGGCATGATAATCCGGCAGCAGCACAACAAACATGGCAAATATACCCACCGCAAACCACGTCAGCTGCTGAAACACGTAGTCGAGATCCAGCTGTGCGATGGCGGCGGAAAGCGACCCGGTGTTTTCAGTCAGCGGTTCGGAAGTGGCGCTGGCGATGGCCACCATGCTGAGCAGTATCAGCACCATTATGTTGGTAAACAGCAGCCAGTCTATATGTTTGAACATCCTTGGATCGATGAATCTCAGCTTCAAAGTCTATACCTCGGTTAACCCGCATCTGAAATCCTCAGGTTTTCAGAGCTTTTTAATCGTTACAATTTTGTTTAGAAATTATAACATAAATATGACTGGATCAAAACCCCGGCAACAATAAGTTTACATTTTGCCTGCGGTTTTGCATCAGCATATCAGAAAAACGCCGGTGAGGGAAGACCCGCCGGCGTTCGATCATACAATTTTCGGCCGTTATTGTAGAGCGTTTAATCCAGTATCATCACGCGCAGCGCTTTGCCCTGCACCGGATACGACTCAGCTACCGGCCCGCCGAACACCACCTCGACAGCATCGCCCTTGCTGATCTGCTCCATCGCGGCGGTTTTGCCGTCCTGCGTTACCACCACGGTATCCGCGCCCACGCGCACGCTCGCCTTGTCGTACATGCCGTAGTCACTGCCTGTCGCCTCCACCATCATCGTCAGCTCGCCGCCCGACATGGCCACATCCGTCACTTCGCCGCGTATGCCTACCGCGTTCTGCAGGCTTTCCAACAGCTCTGCGCCGGACGACGGACATTTGTCCTTCAGATCCGCATATGTCAGATACAGAAAGCTGCTGCCGTCCACCAGATACACCGCCATGTGCTCTTCGTCCCAGCCGGCGTCCTGTGTCGCCCCCAGCTTTTTGATGATATCGCCATAAGCCGTATTCGTCTCGATCGATTTTATATCCTCGCTTGAAACGAACGCGACCGCGTTGTCTGCCGACACCAGGTCCGCCGGATATGCCGCACCGCAGGCTGTCAATATGATCATCGCAATCGCGCATAAAACCGTCATCAGTGCTTTTGCTTTCATGTCATCCTCCCCATTGTTTATAATATTTAGACGCTCAAATGCGCGCATTTGTTCCATATCCGTTTTCCGGCAATATGGACAAAGGCTGCCGCGGGATGATATATTATAGAGGTTAAAACAAGGGAGGAACGAATGGCTTACAGGGCACTCTACCGCACATGGCGGCCCACGCGCTTCGCCGATGTGGTGGGTCAGGAACCCATCACCAAGGTGCTGTCGGGCGAGATCGAGAGCGGCAAAATCGCACACGCGTATCTGTTTTCCGGGCCGCGCGGCACCGGCAAGACCAGTCTTGCCAAGATATTCGCGCGCGCCGTCAACTGCCAAAACCGGCAGGGCGCAGAGGCCTGCGGTGCGTGTGAATCCTGTCTCGCCACCGCAGACGAAGGCTCGGTGGACATCGTGGAGATCGACGCCGCGTCCAACAACGGCGTGGACAACATACGCGATATCCGCGACCGTGTGAACCTGCTGCCTGCTTTTTGCGCATACAAGGTCTATATCATTGACGAGGTGCATATGCTCTCCAAGGGCGCGTTCAACGCACTGCTGAAAACGCTGGAGGAGCCGCCTGCCCACGTCATCTTCATACTCGCGACCACCGAGCCTCACAAGCTCCCCGCGACGATACTGTCGCGCTGCCAGCGGTTCGACTTCCAGCGTATCACCGCCGCAGCCATCAAGGGCCGTCTGGCCGAAGTCGCCAAAGCTGAGGGCTTCAAGTCCGAGGACAGCGCGCTTAAAGCCATTGCGCGTGCGGCAGAGGGCGGCATGCGTGACGCGCTTTCGATACTCGACCAGTGTGCGGCGTTCGGCGACATCACGATGTCCAATGTCACCGCGGCGCTGGGCAGCGGCGATATGAGCCAGCTGTACGCTCTGGCGGGGCACATCGCAGACTACGACGAGAAGGGTGCGCTCACCGGGCTTCGGGCACTGCTGAGTGCCGGAGCGGATACACGTGCGCTGATCAAGGACCTCGCGGACGTATTCCGCCGCATGATGTGGCTGGCGGCAGGCGCAGACGCAGAGGAAGATGACGCGGACCTGAAAGTGCTGGCTCCCAAATACGGCAAGGCCGCATGCATCCGTGCGCTGAACATACTGATACAGAAGGAATACGAGATGCGGCAGAACCTGCGCGCCGATATCGTGCTGGAAACGGCAGTCATGGCGCTGATGGCACCCGAGGACGACGCGTCCTCCCCCGCCGCCGCCCGCATCGATAAGCTGGAAGCGCGGCTGCGCACACTGGAAGAGCGCCCGTTCACAGCTGGGCCCGCACCGGCAGCGGAAAGCAAGGCCATTCCCGTGGCGGAAAAGCCCAAGACCCGTGCTGCGAAGCCTGCGGCGGCCAAGGCGTCCGCGATAACGGACACGAATGCGGATAACATATGGAAGAAGACACTGCTTGCGCTCGAGGACAAGAAAGCTTATCATATTTGCACATACGCGAAGAAAGCCGATGCGGTGGTTTGTACGGACGACGTTTTCGAAATCCGGTTTGACGCCGAAAACGAGACAGCGGCGGAATCTCTGAAGATGCCGAACGCGGAAGCCGCTCTGATACAGACGCTTTCGGCGGAAGCGGGCAGACCGCTTACCGTGAAGATTATCAGAGCGCACGGTACACAGGCGGGCAGCGCAGGCGTCGACATCACCGAAATATTTGGCGCAGAAAATATCGAGATCATACAGGAGGACTGATAGAATGGCAAAGAGAAAATCGTTCGGCGGAGGCGGCATGGGCGGCGGAGGGGGCATGAACATGAACTCCATGCTGGCCAAGGCACAGAAAATGCAGGCCGATATGGCAGCGGCGCAGGCTGAAGTGGAATCCGCCGAGGTGGAAGCTACTGCGGGCGGCGGCGCGGTCACGGTGCGCGCGAACGGCGGGAAGAAGATCATCAGCGTGAAGATATCCCCCGATGCGGTGGACCCGGACGACGTTGAAATGCTGGAAGACCTGATCACCGCAGCGGTCAACGAGGCGCTGTCCAAGGCTGAGGACATGATGCAGCAGAAGATGGGCGGCATCACAGGCGGTATGGACCTGGGAGGCTTGTTCTAGTTTGGGACCGATCATCGAACCGGTGATGCGGCTCATCAACCAGTTTTCCAAGCTGCCCGGCGTGGGCGCAAAAACGGCGCAGCGCCTTGCTTTCCATGTCATCGGCCTCAGCGACGAAGAGGTGAAAGCCTTCGCTGAGGATTTAACCTACGCCAAGGAGAAGGCTGTCTTCTGCCCCGTCTGCGGCAATTTGATGGACAAGGACATGCCCTGCTGCGTGGTGTGCGCGGACGGCGGGCGCGACGACGCGTGCGTCTGCGTGGTGTCCGATATCAAGGACGTGCTTGCCATCGAGAAGACGCGCGAATACAAGGGCGTGTACCACGTGCTGCACGGCGTTATCTCCCCCATGGACGGCGTGGGGCCGGACGATATACGCATCGCGGCTCTGATCGACCGGTTGGCTAAGGGCGACATATCCGAAGTGATACTTGCGACCAACCCGGATGTTCAGGGCACGGCCACGGCGGCCTACATCGCCAAAACCATTCGCCCGCTGGGCGTGAAGGTGACCCGCATCGCGCATGGCGTGCCCATCGGTGCGGATCTCGAATACACCGATGAAGTCACGCTGGTGCGGGCGCTGGAAGGCCGTACGGATTACTAAAAAGAGGCTATGATGCCGCACAATAAAGCACAAACGTTCTCGGATGATACTGACGCGTTTTCAATTGAGATCGATACCTCCAGCCGCAGAGGGCGCTGGGGTTTTGCAGGATTGATGATCGCATTTGTTGGTATTGTCTTTCTTTTTACCGGTTTTCTTTGCCGGGCTCAGGACTATACGACACCGCTTGATATCGAATACGGCCTTGTGGATGTGAGCGGCATGGCGGTTGACAGCGCGGATAACCTGTACGTACTGATCGGTAGACTGTGCGCCGTCAACGTCTACACTGCGGACGGCGCATTCCAATACTCCATAAAAGTTCCTGACTACCCCAACGGCGGTAACGAAATCTGTATGCTGGATGACGTGTAAACATTCAGGACAAGAACGGGGACATTTACGCATATCAAAACGGGGTGTATCGGGGGCGTGCGGCGTACGCGGACAGCGACGAGGACACCGTCACCATCAATGTCTATGATGAAAACAACCGTCAGCATTATTCCCTGGCTTTTCTGCCTGACGGCAACTTCTACTCGCTGCTTCTGCTGGATGGCTCATCCGTATATATTGAAAGGCAAGACAATGACGAGTCTTCGTTGTTGATTTATGAGGATGGCTGTTTAACGGATGAATATCCGTACTCGGAAACCGACTTTTTTACAGAAGTTATTGCTCAAGACTCCAAAGGCAGCATTTTTAGCATGTCCTTCGGTCCCCGGTTGACCAAGATTACCAGCAGCGGCGAGGAAGTTGTGGTTGCCTCCACATCGTGGCTGGAATGGTTTTGGAGAGCGCCACTTGTCAGCTTCGCGATTATTATTACCGGCTTTATAACAGCTATGGTGTCGCGCCTAATCCCGAAAAAAGAAAGAGCACACGCTCACAAATCATAAAGTAGAAGTCGAATGGGAGTATCGGGATGTTTATATCGACGAAGCCGGTGAAGTGATCAACCTTGACCGTATAACTGGTATCAGGATTGTATCGGAATAACCCTCCACCTTTTATGCATACACTATGTGAGTAAAGTATATAAACACCGCAAATTGGCGATAATGGTCACATCAACTATTATTTCGGAGGTGGCTCTTATGGAAGCCGATTCGTATGCGGATGAGGTCCGGCAGGCCTATGCTGAATGGCAGGCGGCCGCCAATTACTTTGACAACGTGGCGGACCCCGATCTGGTCGATTTCGCGATATACGACATGGAAGCGGCCCGCAAAAAATACGTATATATGCTGAAGAAAGCGCGGGAATACCATGCGGAGCGCAAAGCCAGCGGTGAGTGGGAATAACACCGCAAACAAAAAAGGGGATTCCTGATACAGGCACTCCCCCATTAAATCATAATATATACTTGTTCAGCCGTTTCGATGACGGCTGTTTTTTTGTATCCGGCTAAACGGTGCCCGGCACGCTGCCGTTTCTTCTCATCAGCGGCTTTAAGCGCTCGGCCAGCAGCATCACCGTTGCAACAAGCAGCGGTATCTTGATGAGCATGCCGACGCCTCTTGCGGGCAGCAGCGCGATAATCGGCACGCCGTAGAACAGGTGTATCGTCAGAGTCGACAGCAGCCCGGAGCACAGCACCTCGGTCAGTGCCACGAGCGTCACCGTCTTCCACAGCGTCACCTTCTTGGATCTGCGGTAGAACAACCCCGCAATGACACCTGTCAGTGCCGCGATGAAGGAAAATACGGGATTGTATCCGCCGGTGGGTGACATCAGATATCCCGCGAACTCAGCGAAAAAGCCGACCAAACCGCCGGCAACCGGCCCAAAGTATATGCCTGCGAGCAATATTGGCAGTGCCATCAGTGACAGATCCAATATCTTCATGCCGCCGAAGATCAAGTCGACAGAAACGAAAGCCTTGAAGATGGCTCCGATGGCAGCAAACAGCCCCAGAATGATCAGTGTCCGGACTTCAATTTTTCTTTGCATTAAAAAACCTCCTTTAATTAGAATGCACAGCTCTGCTGCCAAAATTAAAGGAGGCATAAACATCCCGTAAGTTTGTGCCACAGCGGACGCGACACGGCACCGCAGACTTTTTACAGTCTTTCGTTCAAAGGCAACTTCCCATCCTTTGACACTTAACGCACCGGTATCTACTCTGTGTATCCGTTTCGGATTATATCACGTATCCGAATGCTTGACAAAGGTTATTTGTCGAAAAATTGCGTTTCTCATTTTATCCGCCATATACAAAGATCCGCAGATCACCAATGCACCGTCAGCGCCGCAAAATGCCAGTGCATCGCGCACCGCTTCGTCCATATCTCTGTAGCTTTGCGTCTCGCAGCCGTATGCCCCTGCAACCGCTGCCACTTCCTCGGCTTCCAAAGCACGCGCGTTATCCGGCTTGACAGCAAACAGCTTATCGGCCAGGCGCGCCATGATACCGATGCATTCGTCATACTGTTTGTCCCTGAGCATGCCCATGATGACCGCGAGCCGCCGCCCAGACAGTTCGCGCTTCACCGAATCGGCCAAAGCCTCTATGCCCTGCAGGTTGTGGGCACCATCCAGCAGCACCAGCGGCTTTCGGCACAGCAGCTCATGACGTGCAGGCAGATACGCCGCTTCCAGACCGGCAGAAACCGCGTCATCGGGAATGTCAAAGCCGTACCTCTCGCGCAGTGCGAACGCCGTTTCAATCGACATCGCCGCATCGCCCGCCTGATGCCGCCCCGGCAGCCGAAGCCGCGCTTTTATACCGCGATAATCCACCGTGACGCCAAACAATTCATTGTCTTCAAATGCCAGCTGACCGGAGTCGGGAATGATGATAACGTTTCCCCTCTCCGCCGCTGCGGACAATATCACACTCATCGCCGCCTTGGGCTGATCCGTATAGCACACCGTCACCCTACCCGGCTTGATGATGCCGCACTTCTCCAGAGCAATCTGTTCAATGGTGTCACCAAGATACTGCATGTGGTCCATCGCGATGGCGGTGATCACGCTCACCAGCGTCGTACTCACTACGTTGGTCGCGTCCAGCCGCCCGCCGAGTCCTGTCTCCAGCGCCACGATATCGCACCCGCTCCGGCGGAACCAAAGCAGCGCGCAGGCTGTCAGCAGCTCAAATTCGGTAGCTTCAATGCCCTCAGCAGCCAGCTTTTCCGCCGCTGCTTTGACGTCTGTCATCGACTCTGCGAACGCCGTTTCGCTCATCATCTCGCCGTTTATCAGCACGCTGTCACGATGCTCCGCCATATGCGGGGACAAAAAAAGGCCGGTTTTATATCCGGCTTTCGTTAAAATCGATGAAATCATGGTGCAGGTGCTGCCCTTGCCGTTGGTTCCGGCCACGTGCACAAAGTGCAGGCTGTCCTGCGGATTGCCCAGCCGCACGCACAACTCGGTAATCGTCTCCAGCCCCAGCTTCGACCCGAACTTAACCGCCGATTCAATATAGCTTTTCGCTTCAGTATAATCCATTTGCGCTCTTTCATCATTCATGTGCAACCATTATAGCACGCTGTATGAGAAATAAGAACCTGCTTAAGATGACCCGCCTCCTAATTATTTCGAAGGTGTTCTATACGCAATTCGAATAAATTCTTTTTAAGTCAACGTCCGTAAATTCACTCCGTTCCCGTTTTGTTAATGTATGTGTCAGAAAACTCGATCCACATTTCAGCATCTGTCACATTTTCAGCACAAAAACTGATATCCTTCCATCGGATATCCAACCAAAAATCATCTCCTCCAGAATCAACAATATCGTGTGCACTCAGTCCCTGCGCTCCGGGGGAGATCTCATAAGTGAACCCGCTCTCGTCCTGAAACACATCCGGCACGCCATACCCTTTAGCGTCCGGTTCTCCCACCACGGTTATTAATCCATCTGACAGCGTTTCAAAATAAATCAGGCTTTTTTTAAAGCCCATGGTATTCAAGTAAACGTCATATCTTCCTTCGCTAACCCGTATATCGCCCGTTTCTCCCGTGATAAATTGAAGGCATATTTCAACTCCCCCCTCTTTATATGTCAGAGAACCGCTGTTTTCAAACCCTGCTGGCAGCGGACTGGGCTTTTCGTTATAATACACCGTTTGAATGTCTGTACCAAACGGATATGGAAACTGTGCCGGGCATTTTGGAAATATTCCAAATATTATAACTTTCGGATTCACCGCTATCTGGGCAAACTCTCCGGAGTCTTGTACGTTTTCATCGTATACAGTCATACTAATGCTACAATTATTTTGATCCCATGAGTATTCGTCGCCGAAATCGTCGTGACTGCTCTTGTGTCTGCCCAGCGCTGCATCCATTTGAGCCAATATTTCTTTGATCTGAGCGTCACGATCGTTTGAACCATCCGGCATTATTGAAAAATTCATCCAACCCAAAGATAATCCAGAACCTCTGTAATCGAAAATGTATTCACTGACAACGGGAGACCCAAACAATACTGAATTGTACATGAGTTTTGCCTGACTAATTTCCCGTACGGGTATTTTTTTTAGCGCGTCACCAAATGTACTGTTGCGCGTGAATCCTTCTAACGATTTTGTATTTATATTCTTTTGCATTCTGGCTATAAGGGATTTTGATATTACCGAAGGTGAGTTGTCAATAAATTCATTCATACAGCCGGAAAACAGTAGCAGGGTTGACAGTATAATCAGCATGACAGTTTTCTTCATATGCAGTCATTCCTTATATTTATTCCCTGATCACTTTTTTCTATGATTGGATATTTAGATGATAATATTACTCCCTCAAACATGCAACATAAATAAATAAGCAGAGAGCTTGTCCCTGCCTTGCTTTTCAATTAGCTTAGGTGAATACCAACGCATCACATAAAGTTGCAGCACGGTGACCGGGACTGGAGACAGCGGTATTCAGCTCATGTCAGGGACCAGCAGCCCAAGCTTCGACCCGAACTTAACCGCCGATTCAATATAGCTTTTCGCTTCAGTATAATCCAAGACTTATCGCCTCTTTACGCTGACGCGGGTAACGGCCTGCGGAATACGCTGATCGACAGCACGAATATCCAAAGCTGTAGCGTGAGTATGTTGAACCGCTCCACCAACCCGCCGACCGGCCAGCCCGTCGCCATCGTCACCGGTGTAAACAGCCCCGCCCCCACCATCACACAGGAGCACACGATCATGAAAACACCCAGCTTCTTGAAGCCCTCCGTTTTCAACAGCCCCGCCGCGATGAAAAAGCCGCACGTCACCGTCGTCAGCACCACGATGACCGTCACCACGATGTGTCCGATGTTCTGCACATTCATCTCGGCGCTTTCGGACAGCGGGAACAATCCATATCCGACAAGCGACGACACCTCCATGATAATCAGCAGAATTGCGCCAATTCGTGCCGCCCTGCGCACTTGAAGCGCCCTGAACGACATCAGCAGGCTGACAGCAAATATGCAGGCAAGTATGCCATATACGGTGGTGAACACGCGCAGCATGCCCGCGTTGGGTGCGGCGTCACCCGTCAGGTCGCTGATCATCTGCGCAATATGGCTGTAACCCGGCCAGAGCAGCCCGCCCACCACCACATGCGCCAAATAAACGACGGCGCTGAGCGCGCCGCTGATGGCAATAATCTGCCAGATACTCTTCTGTTTCATATGAATATACCTCGCCTAATAGAAAATATCAGGTGAATACCATCGTATCGCTTATTGCGCCCTGCGCCTGGTGGAATTTATCGATCAGACCGTCAATTGTCTGCGATTTTTTTTGTTCCTCGCCCACGTCGAACAGCACGTTTCCGCCGTGCAGCATCGTCAGCCGCGAGCCGTACCCAAGAGCAAACGCGAGGTTATGCGTCACCATCAGCGTAGTGATGCCGTGCTGCGTGACAATGCTCTGTGTCAGCTCCATAATATGCGCACTTGTACGCGGGTCCAGCGCTGCCGTATGTTCGTCCAGCAGCAGCAGATCCGGCTTGGATTCCGTCGCCATCAGCAGCGCGAGCGCCTGACGCTGTCCGCCCGAAAGCTGACCGGCCAGCACATCCAGCTTCGTCTCCAACCCCATATTCAGCACGCGAAGCATCTCGCGGAACCGGGGCTTATCCTTTCGTTTGAGGCATATGTTCAATCCGTAACTTCTGCCCTTGCGGGCCGCCATCGCGAGGTTTTCCGCCACCGTCATGATGGGACAGGTGCCCATCTTAGGGTCCTGAAACACCCGCGCGATATACCGGGCGCGCTGGTGCTCCTTGAGCTTTGTCACGTCGCGGTTTAATATACTGATACCGCCGCGGTCCAGGCCGACTGTACCCGCAATAATATTGAGCAGCGTCGTTTTGCCGGAGCCGTTGCTCCCCACGATGCTGACAAATTCTCCTTTGTCCACACTGAAATTCAGGCCGGTAAACAGTTCGTTCTGCGTCGGCAGATTGGCGTCATATGTTTTATAAATATTAGTCAATTTAAGCATTGCCGCCGCCTCCCTTCTTGACGACCGCCGCCTGCTGCCGCTGCGTAATAAAACGCTGAAGCACGATCACCAGCACGAATATCACCGCGGTGCCCAGCTTCATCCAGTCGGTGTCGAGGCCAAGTTTCAGCGCAATGCCCACTACAACTTTGTAGATGATGGAACCGAATATGACCGAAGTACTGCCTTGTATGAACCGTACTCGGCCGAACACGGCGCGCCCGATTATGACGGCCGCGAGCCCGATAACCACAGTGCCGCTGCCCATGCCTATATCCGCGAAGCGCTGGTACTGTGCCATCAGTGCGCCAGACAGTGCGGTGAGTCCATTGGCAATCATCAGTCCGGCAATTTTCAGGCTGCCGGTGTTGACGGACAGCGTCGTCACGAGCTGTTCGCTCGCGCCCACCGCCAGCAGCGCTTTTCCGGAGTATGTTCTCATATAGAGATCAAGCAACACTTTGATAACAATGACGATAAGCAATGAGATCAGCAGCATAAACAACAGGTTTTTGGTAATGCCGTTTGCAGCATCGGAGGGATACAGCGTCTTAACCTTAAGCAGCGGAATATTCGCCTTGCCCATGATCTTTAAGTTGATGGAATACAAACCGATCATCACCAAAATACCGCAAAGCAGATTGGTGATCCTAAGGTAAACGTGCAGCGCGCCTGTAATGAAACCCGCCGCCGCGCCGGCCAACATACCCAGCAGTATCGCGAATATGGGGTGTATGCCCGCCGTGAGACAAATGGCAGAAATCGCCGCTCCTAAAGGAAAAGTCCCGTCCACTGAAAGGTCGGGAAAATCAAGTATTGAATAGGTGATATACACCCCGAGTACAATCGGGGCGTATATCAAACCCTGTCCTATGTTGCTTAGCAGAAAATCCAGCACGCAGCCAGTCTCCTTTAATTATACTCTGTCTCGTCTCCCTCAGCCAGCTTCTGTTGTCACCAGCGTCACCCGGTCAGAGATGCTGTCCGGCACTGTGAGGCCCAAAAGCTCAAGCTGTTCCGAGTTGACTGTCAGAATCGGCTCGGTCATCGCAGCGATGGGAAGCTCTTCCGCCATGGTGCCTTCAAAGATCTTCGCAATCATCTCGCCAGTCATCTGACCAAGGACATAATAGTCCACACCCGCAGAAGCCAGAGCGCCGCCCTTCACCTGTGTGTCCTCGGAACCGTACAGCGGAATCTTCGCCTCGTTGCACTTCTGAACCAGCAGCGGCAACGATGCCACCACCATATTATCCGTCAAATTCATAATCACGTCAACCTGCGGCAACAAAGTATCGAGAGCGCTCGCGATCTCATTGGTGCTCGTAACGCCCACATCAATGATCTCAAAGCCGTACTCACCCGATTTATCCTTCGCCTCTTTCAGCTGCACGTCGCTGTTCACTTCACCCGTGTTGTGCAGAATGCCCACCTTCACCGCATCGGGCGTCAGCGCCTTGATGATTTCAAACGTCGCCGCCACCGGAAGCTTGTCGCTCGTGCCCGTCACGCCGGCAATGTTGGTGCCATCCGCATTGGCCAGATCAGCAGCCGCCGGTTCGGAAACCGCCGAGAACACCACCGGAATGTTACCATTGGCTGCCGCATAAGCCGCCTGCGCCGTGGGTGTCGCGATCGCCATAATCACGTCCACCTTATCCGATACGAACTGCTGCCCGATTGTGGTGGCGTTTGTCATTTCGCCCTGTGCATTTTGATAATCGACAGTGAGGTTGTCGCCTTCCACATAGCCCAGCTCTGCCAGCTTATCGAGCGCACCCTGCCGACACACGTTCAGCGACGGATGGTCAACGATCTGCGTAATGCCGATTTTAAAGCTCTTGGATACATCGTCAGCAGGAGCTTCAGCCACCGTTTCAGCGGGCGCTTCCGTCGCTTCGGCGGCAGGCGTTGCATCCGCATCTGCCGTTGATTCATTTGCTTTGGGCGCACAGCCCGAGAATCCGGCTACGGTCATCGCCACAGCCAGCATTACAGCCAACACCAGTATGAGTTTTTTCTTCATGATCCAAATCCTCCAAAATTTAAATTTGTATCTCAAACATAAATCTTCGAATCAGGTGTTTTGCGGTTTGTTACGCGCAAAAGGGTAATAAAAAACGGCCCAAGAAGAAATCTTGACCGCCATTGTCCAAGTCAAACTCTTCTCATCTCATCTGATCATAAAAACACTCTAACTCATCTCATCTATGCTTGCCGATGCACGTATTATATGCAAATTTGGTTTGTATGTCAACTCATTTGGCATAAGAAATATTTATCATACAAAAATACGGCATTTGCCGAAGTATATATGAAACCGAATCAGGTGAGCCCTGTTTATGACAATTCCGTCATGCAAATGTTGAGCAGCTGCGTTATAATATGGGCAGGTGATGATATGAAAACGATACTGCTCGTTGAAGACGATAAAACGATCGTGATGGGACTGGAATACTCGCTGCAGCAGGAGGGCTATGGCGTCATCTGCTGCTATAACGTCAAGGACGCGGAGAAAGCCGTGCGTGAGCAGGCGTTTGATCTGGCGCTGCTTGATTTGTCTCTGCCGGACGGCAGCGGCTACGACATCTGCCGCCTCATCCGCTCCGGCAGCGATACGCCCGTGGTTTTCCTGACCGCGAGGGACGAAGAGGTGAACGTGGTGATGGGGCTGGATATGGGCGCGGACGACTACGTCACCAAACCGTTTCGCGTACGCGAGCTGATGTCCCGCATACGGGGCGCGCTGCGCCGGGCCGAAAAAACGGACGAGTCCAAGGATGAGCTGCGGCTGGGCCGTCTCACCATCAACACACGGCAGGCCCGCGTCACTCGAAATGGTGAGGAACTGCTGCTGACCGCGCTGGAATACCGGCTGCTGCTGACGTTCGCCGCCCACCCCGGCCAGACACTGACCCGTACGCAGCTGCTGGAGGGCATATGGGATATTGCGGGCGAGTTCGTGAGCGACAATACGCTGTCTGTCTACGTACGGCGGCTGCGCGAGAAGATAGAGGACGACCCCAACAATCCGGTGCTGATCCACACGGTGCGCGGCCTCGGATACCGGGCAGGTGACAGCCATGCTGCGCAATAGGGAGTATAAACAGCTACTGTACATGCTGCTGGCAATTTTCTGTGTGGCTACGGCAGCAGCTTTTCTTGTCTCAGTTGCCGCCGGTATCACCTGCGGTATATCCGTACTATGCGTCAGCGTTGCCGCACTGCTGTTCACGCGGCGGCGTTACAGAAACATAGAAAAGCTTAACGCCTATCTGAAGCGGATCAACAGCGGTGACTACGCGCTGGATGTGCGGGACAACACTGAAGGCGAGCTGTCCATACTCAAATCGGAGATATACAAGGTGACGGTGATGCTGCGTGAACGCAGCGAGCAGCTGGAGCGGGACAAAGCGGCGTTGCAGAACGCGCTGTCCGACATCTCTCACCAGCTTAAAACACCCGTTACCTCCATGTTCGTGATGACAGATCTGCTGCTGACGCCCGACCTCCCGGACGACAGGCGGCTCACCTTCACCGACCGCATCCGCGCTCAGCTGGAACGCCTGTCGTGGCTGGTGTCCGCGCTGCTGAAGCTGTCCCGGCTGGATGCCCGCGCCGTTGCGTTCAAGCGAGAGCCCATACCCGCACAGCGCCTGCTGGACAAGGCGCTCACGCCGCTACGCATTCCCGCTGAGCTGAAGAACATCACACTGCGCGTTCAGGGCAACAGCGTTTTGGTGGACTGTGACGAAAACTGGACTGCCGAAGCTTTATTGAATATCGTCAAGAACTGCATTGAGCACACACCGGAAGGAGGCAGCATTCAAATTGCCTGCACCGAAAACCCGCTGTTCGCGCAGATTCGCATAGAAGACAGCGGGCCCGGCATCTCCCCGGAAGACCTGCCGCACATATTCACCCGTTTCTACCGCGGCCGGAACGCGGCGGACGACAGCGTGGGCATCGGTCTCGCAATGGCCGCCACCATTGTACAGGAACAGGACGGCTCTATCGACGCGGGCGTTTCTGCGGCGGGCGGCAGCGCATTCACAGTCCGATTTCCCAAATAACTTTAGGAGGTCATGCTATGTACTTTGAATCAGGCGACACCCGGCTGTATTACGAAGTCACCGGCGATGGGCAGCCGATGATCATGCTGCATGGCAACGGCGAGACGCATCACATATTTGACGAAGCCATCCGCGACCTCCGTGAGCATTTCACCGTCTATGCGGTGGACACGCGCGGCCACGGCCAAAGCTCCCCCGTTTCGGAATACCATTACAACGACATGGCAGAGGATATTTACCGTTTCATCACGCAGCTGGACATCAAAAAACCGTTGCTGTTCGGCTTCAGCGACGGCGGCATCGTGGGGCTGCTGCTTACTATCCGGCATCCCGGCCTGCTGTCGCAGCTGGTCGCCAGCGGCGCCAATGCGGAGCCTTTCGGCGTGAAGCGGCATTGGATGTTGCTCTTCCGTGTGATATATGCGCTGTCCCGTTCGCCGCAGATGAAGCTGATGCTCACCGAGCCGCACATCACACCGGCCGAGCTGCGAACCATAACCACACCCACGCTGCTCACGGCAGGCAGCCGGGACATGATATCCGCCGCACACTCGCAGATGATCCATGAAGCCATTCCGAACAGTGAACTTTTGGTCATTCACGGCGCGACGCACAGCAGTTATATCGTACACAGCAACGAAATCGCCGTACTGCTGATTGACAGATTCGTAAAAGAGACATAATCAATATCGCTACGACTTTTTTTGGCTCCTGACACGGCCGGAATGCCACGTGACAAAATCGTCACTTTTGCTGTCACCGTGTTGTCACGTACACGGTTTATCATGGCAGCATAAAAGTTTTTAAGGAGCCGTTTATGGAAATATTAAGAGTTGATAATCTCACAAAAGTTTACGGATCGGGCGAAGCTGCGGTGCGCGCACTGGACGGCGTCAGTTTTTCCGTTGAAAAGGGCGAGTTCGTCGCCATCGTCGGATCGTCCGGTTCGGGCAAATCGACGCTGCTGCACATCTTGGGCGGTGTGGACCGCCCTACCTCCGGAAAGGTATTCGTGGACAACACCGACATCTACGCATTGAACGAAACCAACCTTGCCGTGTTTCGCCGGCGTCAGGTGGGCCTGATCTATCAGTTTTACAACCTGATCCCTGTACTTGACGTGGAGGAAAACATTACGCTCCCGTTGCTACTGGACGGACGCAAGCCGGATAGAACTCAAATCAACAGCGTATTCGCGCTGCTGGGGCTGGAAGACCGCAAAAAACACCTTCCCAACCAACTGTCGGGCGGTCAGCAGCAGCGCGTTTCCATCGGGCGTGCGCTGGTCAACAGCCCGGCTCTGGTGCTGGCGGACGAACCGACCGGCAATCTGGACAGCAAGAACAGCGCGGATATCATCTCGCTGCTGCGGCATTCCAATCAGAAATACAACCAGACGCTGATACTGATCACGCATGATATGAACATCGCGCTGCAGGCAAGCCGCATCATCAGTCTGGAAGACGGGCGCATCACCCGGGACGAGGTGACGCGCAAATGAACGTGATGAAAAGCTTTACGCTGCGCAGCCTGTCCCGCAACAAGAAGCGGACGGCTGTCACCATTATCGGCGTCATCATATCCGCCGCGATGATCACCGCGGTCACCACTTTTTTCGCTTCATTCCTCAGCCTTTTGCAGCGCAGCGTCATTGCTGATCAAGGTAACTGGCAGGCGGTGATCCATAACGTTCCTGCGGACAGTCTGGGAGCAATCAAGCAGAGCGACATACCGGATGCTGCCATATACAACCGCGAGCTCGGATGTGCGCTGATTAATGAAGACGACACCTCCGACACCAACGCGAAGCCATATTTAATCGTTCAGCAGTACAACACGCCGGGCTTTGATCAGATGTCCGTCAAGCTGTCCTCCGGGCGCCTGCCGCAAAGCAGCGGCGAGGTGATCGTTTCAGAAAACCTTGCCCGTGGGTCGGACACTTCATACAGCATTGGCGATAAGATGACGCTCAGTTTAGGTCACCGTTACGCCCCGGACGGCTCGCAGCTTGAGGACAATTCGTTTTACTATTACGAAACCAGCGAGGATGGCACCAAAGCCAATACCGAGGTGTTCCAGCCTGAGCACGAGATGACATTCACCGTCGTCGGCACCATGAAAGCGCCCTCGTTTGAGCTCAGCTGGAGCGCGGGCTTCGGCGTGCTGGGATACATCGATACTTCGGAGCTTACGTCAAAAGATACCGTCAACGTATATATGACTCTGTCTCACCCCGATCGCAGCATGTTTGCATCGGTACCCACACTGGCTGAGAGCGCGGGCGTCACCGCAGATAATGTGCAGTTTAACAATGACCTTCTGCGCTACAGCGGTATTGTTAGGGACGACAATGTCTATGACTTTTTGATGGGCTTTGCCGCGGTAATTATCATCATCATTATGGCCGCTTCCATATCCCTCATCTACAACGCGTTTGCGATATCCGTCACCGAGCGCACGCGTCAGCTGGGTCTGCTGTCCAGCGTGGGGGCTACCAAACGCCAGAAACGCACCAGCGTCTATTTTGAAGGGCTGTTCATTGGTGCCATCGGTGTTCCGATCGGCATACTCGCGGGCCTTGGCGGCATGGGCATCACGCTTGCCGCGATACAGCCGCTGCTGGCGAATTTCTTCAACGTATCGGAAGGCCTGACCATGTCCCTTGTGGTTGTGCCTTTAGCGCTGATCGCTGATGCTGCGCTGTCTGCAGCGACGATATTCATCTCCGTATGGATACCGGCAAGGCGTGCATCGCGCATTACGCCCATCGACGCCATCCGCCAGACGGGCGACATCCGGCTGACCCGGCGTGCTGTAAAGACTTCCAAACTGACACGCGCGCTGTTTGGTTTTGAGGCTGAAGTGGCGCTGAAGAACCTTAAGCGCAACCGGCGTAAATACCGCTCTACTGTGATTTCTCTGGTCATCAGTCTGGTGCTGTTCCTGACGGTGTCCACCTATGCTCAGATGACGACGTTTATCTCCGGTGCAACCAATTACGGCACCAATTATGATATCAGTGTCAACTATCAGCACATGAGCGATGCCGAACGCGACAACCTCAGCCAGCAGGTTCAGGCGCTGGACGGCATCACAGGCTACACCCGCACCGCTGACCTGGTAGGCTATATACCCGTCAGCGCAGACCAACTGTCCGAATACGCCAAACCGTTTGCCATGTTTCCTGAGGGCGGTAACTTTACAGTGCGTATCTTGTGTCTGGACGACAACAGCTTTATGGAATACGCAAAAGCTGCCGGTGTGGATTCAGCCTATTATACCGACCCGCAGCACCCGCAAGCGATACTTATCAACCACGGGCAGGACTACATCCATGCCGAAGACGGTGGGATGAAAAAAGCCTCGGGCGATATACTGAATGTGCGCCCGGGCGACAGCTTTACTTTTACCGTGGGCAATATACCGGAAGATTCCCCTCAACCTGAGACACCCGAAACGTTTGAACTCAATGTGGGTGCCGTAACGGATGAACGCCCGATGGGTCTGCTGACACAAGGCTTCTATTCACCGTCCTTTGTGGTGAGTACATCTGTATTCAATGTCTTCAGTCAGAATTTAAGCGCGGACGATGTCCGGAACTATATCGGCTATTCAGATTTCATGACGACGGACGACGACGTGCTGCTGGAGAAAGGCCTGACCGGACTGAACGAACGCGTGCAGAAGGGCTACTACATCTACAACATTCACAGCGCGGCGCGCGCCGAGCAGAGCCTGTCCACATTCCTTGGGGTGTTCGTCTACGGCTTCATCACGCTGATCAGTCTCATCTGCATCGCGAACATATTCAACACGGTATCCACCAGCATTGCGCTGCGCCGCCGCGAGTTTGCCATGCTGCGCTCTGTGGGCATGACGCCGGGCAGCTTCAACCGTATGGTGCGCTTCGAAAGCATATTCTACGGCCTCAAAGGGCTGCTGTGGGGCCTGCCTATCAGCGTGTTCATCGCTTGGGTGCTCTACCGCCTGCAGCTCTCAGTGCTCTCATCCGGCTTCACGCTGCCCTGGGTCAGCTACGGCTTCGGTGTGCTGATGATACTCGTAATCGTGTTTTCAACGATGATGTATGCCACACACCGCATTAAGAAGGAGAATATCATAGACGCTTTGAAAGAAGAAAACATATAAGCAGCGTTTCCGGCCCCTCTGAGTCTTGCAATCAGAGGGGCCTTTTTTCAGCCTTTTATGGATGAAATGTAAACATGGCTGGCACGTGTTTTACATCTTCCTTTTTTATGTTATAATACGCCTGCGCGGCCGTTGAGCCGTTTAAGGAGAAAGCATGCAGTTTTGGCGCAACCGCCCATTGATGATCACCATCATCATGGTCATCATACTTCTCGTCGTGCTGATCATCACGGCGGGTGAAAACAACATGTCCGGTACGGAGAGCTTCATCGGAAGCGTATTCTCCCCCATACAGCGTGCGCTCTATTCCGCGACGGAAGCCATCGGCGGTTTTTTTGAGCGCATGTTCGCAGGGAGCGATCTGCAGACGGAAAACTTGGAGCTCAGGGCTCGTGTGGCCGAGCTGGAAGGTCAGCTGGCCGATTATAACGAAATCAAGGCGGAGAACGACCGCTTAAGCGCAATGCTCAACTTTACCTCCGGTACACAGGAACTGGAGCACGTCACGGCACGGGTGATCGGCAGCGATGCCCCCGGACACTGGTTCAATATATTCATCATCGACGCCGGGCTGGCACAGGGCATCAAAGTCAACATGCCCGTCGTCAACGGCGACGGACTGGTGGGCCGCGTGGTGGACGTCGGCGCGGGTTTCAGCCGTGTGATGGCCATCATCGATTCATCCAGCGGCGTTTCCGGTATCGTGGAGCGCACACGCGACTACGGCATACTCACCGGCCTTACCGGTTCCGGAGATGAAGACGCGCAGCTGGAGATGGGCAACCTGCCGCTTGATGCCGACCTGATGCCGGGCGACACCGTTATAAGTTCGGGCCTGGCCGGCATATTCCCCAAAGGCATCCGCATCGGGGAGGTTACCGAAGTGCGCCCCAGCAAGGATGGCATGCGCAATCAGGCTGTGGTGACCCCCTGGGTTGACTTTGAGCATCTGGAAGAGGTCATGATCATCACCACCAAGCTCGTTGATATTGAAGAGGCTCTCAAATGAGGTACCTTTTTCTCGCGCTCACGGTCGTGATCAATCTCATATTCACCGGTGCGGTATTCCCCAACATCAATATAATGGGCATCGCGCCGGACATCATCATCTGTACGATGGCATCCTTCGCTGCTCTGGAGAAGAGCCTGACAGCAGCCGCTGTCGGCCTTATCTGCGGCCTTCCGCTTGACATTATGTTCAGTGGTGTCATCGGCTTTTACACGCTTCCCTATTTCCTGGTGGGCATGGGTCTGTATTTCGTCAGCAGCCGTATACGTTATATCGATCCGATACTGCTTCCCGAAGCGTTCGCAGCAGGCGCGTTCTTTATTAAGGAAATGGTGGCCGCACTGCTGGCGTACATGGTGGGCCTCAATTTTTCGCTCAGTCACCGGTTCGTGCGCTATATACTGCCAGAGATGCTGGCTACCGCCCTGTTTATGCTGCTCATCCATCTGATATTCAAACGCCTGTACCAGTCTGGCTCCATTCGTCCCAAAGGCATGGAAGACCTCAAAAAGCTGCTCTAATTGTAAATATTTTGTTACCTTCTTGGATTGTTCTCTTTTCAAATGTTATAATGTTCGCATATAAATGCACTTGCTGCATTAAAGGAGCCCCGCACAATGAAAAATGACAGCGGCGATTTTTTCGCACATATAAAAAGTACAGCGGACGGCAATAAAACGGACAGCGCCCCGGCGGACAGCATTCAGGTGAGCGGTGTGACCTCAAAGATTTCAGCCAGCCAGCGCCGCGAGCGCGACAGACATCAGATACTGCAGATACGCAAACGCAACGATGAAGCCAGGCAACGAGCCTTCGAGCAAAGACAGGCGCGAAAAGCCGAGCTCTTTTCGATGACCTCCGAGGAGCGGCAAGCTTTTCTGGAAGAAGAACGCATCAGTAAGCGACAGGCAGCCAACGAAGCAAAAGCTATGCGGGAAGCAGAAAAACAAGCTTACGAAAAGCTTTCCTCTGGTGATAAAAAAGTCCGCAAGCAAGAACAGCGGCATCAAAGACGTCTGCAAAGGCGTGCCAAAAAAAGCTATGTACCGCTGCAGATCGTCAAGTATGTGCTGCTGGCGGCGCTGCTCGCAGGGCTCATATACGCGGGAGATCTGGCATATGGCATATTCCTTGACAACTCCGCAGCATTCTCAGACACCGAAGTGGCACTGACGCGTCCGCCGGAAACGCCCGCGCCCCAGCCGTCAGCCACACATGCCGCCCAGGCCAGCGCCACAGCCGCCCCGACACCCACGATGAATCCGTACGATCTGCTGCTTTCACAGGCCGATCTCGACTTTATGAAGGATCGCGTGAACATACTCGTGCTGGGCATCGACGAAAGCCTGGAGCGTGCTAACTGGGGCACATTTAGGACTGACACGATGATACTGATGTCCATCGACTTCGCATCGGGCGACGTTTTCATGCTCTCACTCCCGCGCGACAGCTTTGTGCCGATATATAATAAAAACGAATACGATAAAATCAATTCGGCGTTCGCGGCAGGCGGCGGATATAAAAAGAACGGCTTTGACTACTCGATGAAAACCGTATCGATGACGCTCGGCGGCATACCGGTCAATCACTATGTGTGCTTTGATATGACCGTTGTCAAAGAGGTGGTCAACGCCATCGGCGGCTTGGATTATGACGTGGACATCAAGGTGAACATGAACGGCCGCACCATCGAAAAGGGGCTGCAGCACCTCGACGGACAGCAGGTGCTGGACTACTGCCGCCAGCGTCACGGCTCCAGCGATATCGCACGCGTGGACAGGCAGCAGCGCATGATTATGGCGATATTCAACGAGGTCAAAAACTCCGGGCAGATCAAAGACATTCCCGCTATCTATTCCGCGATCACCGGCAACATCTATACCGACCTCAGCCTTAAGCAGATTTCGTCGCTCGCAGCCTTCGCGCTGAACGTGGACCCGGCGGGCATCGAGCGTTACACGCTGCCGGGCGACTTCCTCAACATCGACGGAACCAGCTTTTGGGGTGTTGCGCAGCATGAGAAGCGCAGCCTGATCAAGCAGCTGTTTGGAGTTTCTATTAAGGTCAGCGATGTGGACGACGTGGAAACGCTGCAGGCTTTGGCCGCGCAGAAACGGGCTGCCGTTTCCGCTGCCAATAATGCGGTGGCAGCCGCCTCGACATGGCGCAATGCCAACGCCGTTCATCTGACCAAGGCGGAGCTGACTGAACTGGACAGCCGGATATCGGCACTGAGCGCATTGGCCGCTGTCAAACAGCCACAGGACGTCGGCCCCACCATCGAACCCATCACCACCGGTACCGCGGAATTCAACTCATGGCTGGCCGCGTTGAAAGCCGCTGTCGCGGCGCGCCTTGCCCCCGCGCCCACGCCATCGCCCGTTCCGGCAACCCCTACACCCGCTCCGCCCACACCGACTCCCGAAATCTCGGAAACCCCGGTAGCGTAACGCATACAAAGACAAAAGCCACCTTGGTAAATCACCAGGCGGCTTTTAATTTTGTCTGCGCATTTGCCTGCGCCAGCATAAAGGAGCATATAAGCGGTTGCTAAAAATGATTATAGCCAAATAAATAAATATTATACGGTAAGTGTATTTGCGCAAATATATACATTATTCGCCTTGCGCGCTATACTTGCAGGCCGGAGTTTGATATAATCTAAGCAACATTTCAAGCAGATCGAGGTGTCACTATGGTTGAAATCAAGCAGGTTACAAGCAAAAGCGACGTGAAAAAATATGTCGCCTTCCCTGACAAGCTCTATAAAGGCGTCCCTCAATATGTGCCCGAACTCAAGTCTGAGGAATGTTCCATGTTCTTTCCGGAAACCAACTCCTCCTTCGAATACTGCGACGCCCGCTTCTTTCTGGCCTATCGCAACGCAGAGATCGTCGGGCGCATAGGTGCCATCGTCAACCGTACCGCCAACGAACGGTGGAACCAGAAACAGCTCCGCATCACCCGTGTGGACTTCATAGACGATATGGAGGTTTCCGGCGCATTGCTGGGCGCGGTGGAAGGCTGGGCCAAAGAGCTGGGGCTCACGCAGGCGCACGGGCCTCTGGGGTTCACCGACCTCGATAAGGAGGGCATGCTGGTGGAGGGTTTCGACCGCATGGGTTCCACCGTCACGATATACAATTATCCGTATTATCAAAAGCATTTCGAAGCACACGGCTATGTCAAGGATATTGACTGGGTGGAATACCGCATCCGCGTGCCGGAGAAGGGCGATAAAACTGTTGAGCGCATGAGCCGTCTTGCGGAGAAGGTGATGGAGCGCAGCCATGTGCATTTCCACAACCTCAAGAGCATGAAGGAAGTCAGACCCATCGTGATGCAGGTGTTTGATCTGCTCAGCGAATGCTACAAAAATTTATACGGCGTGGTGCCTTTCACCGAAAACGTCGCCAAGGATTATACGAAGCGGTTTATACCGCTGCTAGACCCGGACTTCGCCAAGTTCATCGTGGACGATAACGGCAAGCTGATCGCATTCGGTCTGGCTGCCCCGTCGCTGGCCGTAGCGATTCAAAAATGCAAAGGCCGCATGTTCCCCTTCGGATGGGCCAATTTGCTGTACGCACTGAAACATCCCAAGGAGTTGGAGCTCTATCTCGTGGCCGTCCACCCAGATTACCAGAAATCCGGCTTACCGGCTCTGATGATGAACGATATCACGGCTTCCGCCATCAAAAGAGGCATTAAATTTGCGGAATCATCGCCTGAGCTCGAAACCAACAAGAATGTGCAGGATTTGTGGAAGAGCTTTGACGTGGAGCAGCACAAGCGCCGCCGGTGCTACAAAAAGGATCTGGCGTAATAATGACGAGCAAAAAGCGGGCCGGGTTGATCACATCCCGGACCCGCTTTTTTATATAACAGCCAGCCATCAAGCCAGCTCGAATATCTTTTTGTTTCGCGCCACGTCCAGCATCACGGCGTCCTCCATCGTGTATACGCCCGGCTTTTTGCCCATCAGCCACTTGGCTGCGAATATCGCTCCCTGCCCAAAAGCGGCGCGGCTGATCGATTCGTGGACGATGCGTATCGTCTGGTTGGGCAGCCCGAACACCACCTCATGCTTACCCACGATGCCGCCCACGCGTATCGAATTCACATGCTTATTCACATCCAGCCCGAGGTCCTCTGCGATACGCAGCGCCGTGCCCGATACGTCCTTCTTTTCCTTAAAATGCTCTTCAATGATTTCGATGTCCGCATGCGGCGCGATGCGTTGCAGCACCTTGGATACCTCGATCAAGAAATTGATACCCAACGTGATGTTGGGCGAATAAAGCACAGCCACCTTGTGGCCCAGCGCCTTGAGCTGCTCCAGCTGGCTTTTTTCGTAGTGCGATATCGCCGAGACCACGCGCGTTCCTGCCTCGGCGGCGTGCTTATAATGCAAAACCGCGCTGTTGCTCGAGAAATCTACGATGACGTCCACAGGATTTTCCTTAAAAAACATTGTTGTATCGATCGAATCAACGGAGTATATCATCCCTTTATCGTAGTCATGCCCGAGCAAACGGCTCGCATATTCCCCTTGATGCTTATTTGATCTTCGGATTACCCAGGACAGGTTGCAAACTTCATCGTTTAATATCTCCTGAGCCACAACATTGCCTGTTTTCCCAAATCCGAACATGCCGATATTCAGCCTCAACCTATTTTCCTCCTTCAACGGATTTGTAAATCTGGTCGATTAATTGAGTTGTGTTTTGCCGGTTAACGCATAAAACCAATAAGCCAATGCACATTTATCAAACACAACGTATTAATATACACCTTATGCACCGTCCATTCATTTTTCCGACCTGATTAGATGATAAAGATAAACGGCGCAACGAGAAATAAAGTGCTGGATATTTTCTTTTTCTCCCAGCGCTCACGTGCCGGGACCCCACCAATACTGCCTGATAATAAGAAATAATAAGTACAGACGAAGCAGCTTACCGGAATACCGGTTTTTCCGCCGATATAACCCATGAAGATGAAAAACGCATACCGGCTAAAAAGTCCGCTTGAAAAGCTATATTGCTACATTATAATAGCACACTCCGGAAGGCAAATCAAGCATTCGCATAATAATACATATTATGAGCGAATTTATAAAATATTTAGAAATTTTATCGAACACCGGTTTGCGAATCATGCGTCTCAGGTGTATACTTTCTCTTGATAACGAATGCGGAGAAAACACATGAGCACAGGTATCCGCCGCATGGGGCTTGACGTTGGTTCAACCACCGTCAAATGCGTCGTGCTGGAAGACAAAAAAATATTATTCAGCTACTATAAACGGCACTTTAGCGACATCGCGGGCGCGGTCACCGCGCTGCTGGCGGATGCGCATGCGGCGCTGGGCAACATTGAGGCCCAGGTGTGCGTCACCGGCTCGGGCGGGCTTTCCGTGGGCAAATGGCTGGGGCTGCCCTTCGTGCAGGAGGTTATTGCCGCCAGCAGTGCCGTGCGCGCGTTTCTGCCGGACACCGACGTCGCGATAGAGCTGGGCGGCGAGGATGCCAAGATCACGTATTTCACGGGCAGTACCGAGCAGCGCATGAACGGTACGTGTGCGGGCGGAACCGGCGCGTTCATCGATCAGATGGCGTCGCTGCTGGAAACGGATGCGGCAGGCTTAAACGAGCTGGCAGCCAAAGCATCACACATATACGACATCGCGGCGCGCTGCGGCGTATTCGCCAAGAGCGACATACAGCCGCTCATCAACGAGGGCGCGGCGCGCGAAGACATTGCGGCATCCGTGCTGCAGGCCGTCGTCAACCAGACCATCAGTGGGCTCGCTTGCGGGCGTCCGATACGCGGCAAGGTCGCGTTCTTGGGCGGACCGCTGCATTTCCTGCCCGCGCTCAAGGACCGCTTTATCAAAACGCTGAACATGCGCGATGAGGACATCATGGACACGCAATACGCGATGATGTTCGTCGCGGCGGGCGCCGCAATGATGGCCACGGGCGATGCGGTGCATCTGGATGCGCTGATCGCGCGCACGCAGCTTCGTCAGGACATGGACAGCGCGTCCATTTACCTGCCGCCGCTGTTTGCGGATCAAGCGGCTTATGCCGCATTCACGGAGCGTCACGCGCAGGCGGATGTCCCCCAGCGCCCCATCGAGACGGCTTCCGGCGCGTGCTTCCTCGGCATCGACGCGGGTTCCACCACCACCAAGGCGGTGCTGCTGGATGCTGAAGGTCACATTATCTACACACACTACGGCGCGAACAAGGGCCGCCCGCTGGACATGGTGCGCGAGATACTTTCCGAAATCTACGGACGTCTGCCCCAAGGCGCTTATATCGCATACACGGCTTCTACCGGCTACGGCGAAAATCTCGTCAAAGCGGCGTTCCAGCTGGACACCAGCGAAGTGGAAACGGTCGCGCACTACACGGCGGCGCGCTTCTTCCGTCCTGATGTGGACTTCATACTGGACATCGGCGGACAGGACATGAAATGCATGCGCATACGGGACGGCGTGATCGACGAGGTGATGCTCAACGAGGCGTGCTCGTCGGGCTGCGGCTCGTTCCTCGAGACGTTTGCCGCGTCGCTGGAGTGCGACATCCGCCAGTTCGCGCGGCAGGCGCTGTTTGCGGCACAGCCGGTGGACCTCGGCAGCCGCTGCACAGTATTTATGAACTCCAAGGTACGGCAGGCGCAGAAGGAAGGCGCAGTGCTGGGCGGCATCTCGGCCGGGCTTTCATACTCCGTCATCAAGAATGCGCTTTATAAGGTCATCAAACTGAAAACCCCTGAAGACCTCGGCAAAAGCGTGGTGGTACAGGGCGGCACTTTCCTGAACGACGCCGTGCTGCGTGCGCTGGAGCTTTTGACCGAACGCAGAGTGGTTCGTCCTGTGATCGCCGGCTTGATGGGTGCGTACGGTGCGGCTCTGCTCGCCAAGGAACGCTGCCCGAATTCAGCCGTTTCATCGATACTCTCGCGGGATGCGCTGGACGCCATGCAGATACGCCAGACCGGCGCGCGCTGCGGTAAATGCGAGAACAACTGCCGCCTCACCGTCAGCCACTTCGGCGACGGGCGGCGGTTCATATCGGGCAACCGCTGCGAGCGCGGCGGTTCAAACGCCGAGAAGCACTCCGACCTGCCTGACATGTACGACTACACCTGCAAGCGGCTGTTCTCCTATCAGCCATTGGAAAATGCGCCGCGCGGCGATATCGGTATCCCCCGCGTTCTCGGCATATACGAGAACTATCCGTTCTGGCACACGTTCTTCACGCAGCTGGGGTACCGCGTGGTGCTGTCGCCCCGGTCGTCACGCAGCGTATACACCGCTGGCATCGAGAGTATACCGTCCGAATCGCTGTGCTATCCGGCGAAATTGGCGCACGGCGCGGTGCGGCTGCTTATCGACAGTGGCGTCAAAACGATATTCTTCCCATGCGTGCCGTACGAGCAGAAGGAGCAGAAGCACGCCGCCAACAACTACAACTGCCCGATCGTGACGTCGTACCCCGAGAACATCAAGAACAACATGCCGGAGATCAAAGAAAACGGCGTGGATTTCCTGATGCCTTTCCTGCCGATGGACAACTTAAGAGCTTTATCCCGCCGATTGGCGGAGGAGTTCCCCCATATCCCCGCAAAGGATGTGTACCACGCGGCCAGACTTGCGTGGCAGGAGAAGGCCGCATACCAGAGCGATATCCGTCGTCAGGGAGAGAGAATACTCGCTAAAGTGCGGCACGGAGAGCTGCAGGCCGTGATACTCGGCGGACGCCCGTATCACATCGACCCGGAGATCAACCATGGGCTTTCGTCCATCATCACGTCGCTGGGCTACGCTGTGCTTACCGAGCAGAGTGTAGCGCACCTTGGAGAATACCGCCCCTTGCGCGTGCTCGACCAGTGGATGTTCCACACGCGCATCTACTCGGCGGCGCACCTCGCTGGGCGTACCGAGGGGCTGGAGCTGGTGCAACTCAACTCGTTCGGCTGCGGCCTGGACGCTGTTGTCACCGACCAGACGCAGGAGATATTGAAGGCTTACGGCAAGATATACACGCTGATCAAGATTGATGAAATCAGCAACACCGGTGCAATCCGCATCCGGTTGCGTTCACTGGCTGCCGCGGTGGCCGAGCGCAAGAAGCGGCGCGTGCTGGACGACCTCAAACAGGCTGTTCTGGAGAAAAAGGACGTTGTGGTGCAAAAAGCCGTGCAGAAGAAGGACGCCGCGCTTCAGAAAAAGGATGCCGTGGTCCAGAAAGCGGTGGCATACAAGAAGGTCGTCTTCGAAAAATTTATGAAGAAGGATTACACGATACTGTCGCCGCAGATGTCGCCCATCCACTTCGACTTCCTGCGCGCCGCGTTTGAGTCCTCGGGCTATCGTTTTGAGCTGCTGCCCTCTGTGGACAACGCCGCGGTAGAGGAAGGCCTGAAATACGTCAACAATGACGCGTGCTACCCGTCGATACTCGTCACCGGTCAGCTGATCGAGGCGGTTAAGTCAGGCCGGTATGATACCGATAAGCTCGCGTGCATCATCTCGCAGACGGGCGGCGGCTGCCGCGCGTCCAACTACATCGGCTTCATCCGCAAGGCGCTCACCGACGCGGGCTTCCCGCACATCCCCGTCATTTCGCTCAGCGCGGCGGGGTTGGAGAAACACCCCGGCCTCAAGATCACGCTGCGGATGCTGCGGCGCGCGATGCGCGGCATGGTTTACGGCGATCTTCTCAATCGTTTGGCGCTGGCCACGCGGCCATACGAAGCGGAACCGGGTTCAACCGACACCGCGCTTGCCAAGTGGAACGCCATCGCACTGGATAATGTGCGGCACCTGAGTCTCAAACGTTTCAAACGCAACGTTCAAAACATTGTAGATGCGTTCGAAGCGATACCTGTCAGGGATGTCAAAAAGCCGGTGATCGGCGTGGTGGGCGAGATACTCGTCAAATACCACCCCACCGCCAACAACCAGATCGTCAAGGTGCTGGAGGACGAGGGCGCAGAAGTGAAGGTGCCGGATCTGATCGACTTCCTGCTGTACTGCGCGTACAACACCAACTTCAAGCACGAGAAGCTGGGCAAATCGAAGCTGGCCGCGTATGTCGGCAACTTCGTGATCGCCTTCATTGAAAGTTACCGCAAGCAGATGCGGCGCGCGCTTCAACGCAGCCAGCGTTTCTCGCCGCCGTCATTCATATCCGAAAAGGCCTCAGCCGCGTCCGAGTTCCTGTCCATCGGCAACCAGACGGGCGAGGGCTGGTTCCTCACCGGCGAGATGGCGGAGCTGCTGCACGAGGGCGCGGACGGCATCGTCTGCGTGCAGCCGTTCGCGTGCCTGCCCAACCACATCGTGGGTAAGGGTGTCATTCAGCCGATACGCGCCAAGTACCCTGATGCCAATATCGTCGCCATCGACTACGACCCCGGTGCCAGCGAGGTGAACCAGCTCAACCGTATCAAGCTGATGCTTTCCCTCGCGCACGAAAAGATCGTCAAATCAGCTCAAAATGAAAAAAACCTCTCCAATTTCTAAAGAGGTTACGTTAAGTAATAGGTCTATGGACATGGAGGCTCTGCCTCCATCCCACCGCTCAAGGGATTCATCCCTTGAGAATCCCCCCAGGGAATTGTTTCACAATTCCAAAATAATATACTTCCTCCTTGACGTCTGATTAGTAGATGATTGCGATCGCGCAGATTTTAATAATTACAAATTATATCATGCGAAAGGAGCAATTGTTTTGGGAGAGCTTTCTTTATTTAACGTCGGTCTGATAAGGCAGTTTAGAGATCAATTTAATGAGGGGGATTTCGGTTATCTTCGTTATAAAAATCGAAACGGCAAAGATGATTTTAGTGCAATCTGCTCCTCTATAGACTGGATAGAAGTGGCTATAGACTATATGATTGATTTTAGAATATCAAGAAGCCGAGATAATAAAATGAGTATGGATATACTCACACTCATTATGGCTGTTGACATGGTCTTTTCATGCATTAACACTATGCACAAAGTAATTTTTATACAAAATGAAGTTCCCTTTAATGAATGCCGTGACGTATTTAAGAAGAGCAAGAGTGACAATAGGCACTTTCAAAATCTTCGTGCGGCATTTGGTGTTCACCCAACCGATTTGAACAGGATCGTAAAAGGAGAAGTTAAATACTCAAGTTGGTCTGTGATTAGTCCTGATGAAAGATATGATTATGTAGTTTGGCTTTATAGCTCAATCCCAGATATAATGTCTGAATCTTATGGCTTAAATGTGGACGAACTTATCCGTTTTGCTCAAATAAGATATGAATACTTAGAAGTATTGACTAAAGATCTTAAAAAACAATATTTTGATGTACTAAAGGCGCTGAAGGAAAAGCAAATAAGGAAGTCAGCTGATCTTCAGGAACGGTTTAAAATTCTAAAAGAAGCAGCTGAAGAAAGACATGGTCGTGACCAATACTTTTTTGCAATTGAAGAAATCGAAAAAATGCTTAATGCACCATGTTCATTTAAGGACAATGAAAGTACGGTACATGATTACAAACAATCACTTTTACAGGCTCTGAACAATATTGAGAACAATTTGCAGCATATGGAATTTGAAGAACTCTCTGCTCTCAATATCATTTATCCTAAATATCGGCCCAGTAATGCTATGGATAGCTATATTATCGGAAAAATATATGAAGAGCTATCGGGCGGCGCGAACACTGGAATGATGGATTATCATCTGGAAAAAGTTGCACCTTACTCAAAAGGCATCGCAAAAATAACATCAATGTTGAGCTCAAATGAACTACTGCTTTTGGTTAATGCGGGCTTATACTTCGCTGGGCTTGATAACAAAGAGTAAAAATGGCTTATCCTTTGTCCTTCTTAATAATTCTCCAACAAAAAAGACTTCCGGTTATATAAGAAAATTTTGAAGCCTTATTTATTTTGTTATTTACGGGAAATGCGTAGCATTTCCCCGATGGTTTCCAAAGGGTAATACCCTTTGGCGGTGGTGTGGAGGCAGAGCCTCCACGACCTTATACCCTTATTTATGTAACAATGGTTCAAACCTTCTGCGTGCGCGCCGCGCGGTGCCAGCGCACCATGTCGCGTATTGTGCGGGCCAGCGGGCGCGGTTTGTAGCCCAGCTGTTCCTGCGCCTTTTCGCAGGATATGTTGGAATTGGACATCAGCACGTCCACCGAGTACTTGGACAGCACCGGTTTCTTTCTCGCAATCGCATAGTAGACCGGAGCCAACGCCGCCGCAGCCTTCACCAGCGCCCGCGGGACCCGATGGCTGCGTATCGCATGACCGGTGGTTTGCTCCACCGCGTCCATGATATCCTTCAGGCTGGATACGCTGCCGGAGATGATATATCCCTGTCCCTTCTCGCCCGACTTCCACGCGCGGTATATGCCGTCCGCCACGTCGCGCACGTCCACAAAATCATACTTGCCGTCAAAGTAATACTGCGGCTTGCCCGCGTCGATATACCCTTTTATTGCGCTGCCGGTGTATGACGAGCGGAAATCGAACGGACCGATGACCCCGGTCGGAAATACGATCACCGCATCCAGTCCCTTCTGTATCGCGTTGATCACCTCGATGGTGCCCATTGCCTTGGACCTGGCGTACGCCCCCGGCAGATTGTTAAAGTCGGGGTCCAGCGTCTCGTCGATAAAGCCAGCCTCGGGTTCTTTGAGCGCGTGCACGCTGGATACGTGCACCAGCCGCTTCACGCCCTTCTCAAGGCACGCCTGTACCACGTTGTGCGTACCGCCCACGTTGATATCGAACACCTGCTTTTTGCGGACGCCGGATATCTGCACCAGCCCCGCCAGATGGAACACGGTATCGCAGCCGCGCACCGCTGCCGACACGGCGAACGGATCACGTATGTCGCCGCGCACCACCTCCTGCGCATACCGCTCGATATACGAAATATTCTCTTTCTCCTGCACGAATATACGCAGGTCATTATGTCCCTTTTTATAGAGCAGCTTCATCAGCACGTTGCCGATATGGCCGCCCGCTCCTGTCACCAGTATCATATGTTGATCCTCCCTTATTTACAATAAATGATAGCGCTTCGGAAGATACATCAACAACTATGGTCTGCCGATAATATTATATCCCCATCAGATGGCCATGATGTGAATAGAATGTAAATAAAATACACCCTGCATGATTTGCCGGGTGTACATTCCTGTCAGTTCAGCCGGAAGCGCTTTGTTCCTGATACCATTTGACCGCATCGCTGAGCGACTCGGCAACTGGTCGGGGCGTGTAACCCAGCTTAGCCCTCGCCTTATCCGCTGTGATCCTGTCCTTGGATACCAGCAGATCCACCGTGTCCTGCGTCAGCACCGGCGGCCTTCCCGCCAGCGCGTAGAACACAGGCGCGACAGCCGCCCCCGCGCGCACCACAAACAGCGGCATACGCACCGTTTTGAACTCGCGCCCAGCGCTGCGCCCCACCGTCTCGATCATATCGCGCAGCGTGCAGCGGTCACCCGCCAGTATATACCCCTGTCCCTTTTCACCCATCTGCCACGCCCGGAACAAGCCGTCCGCCACATCGCGCACGTCCACAAAGTCATAGCCGCCGTCGAAGTACAGATGCGTGTCTCCCGGGGCCTTCATATACTTTTGCAGCATCGTTCCCGCGAGCGATGAACGGTAGTCATATGGCCCAATAACGCCGGTGGGATACACGATCACTGCGTCCAGTCCCTGCCTGCACGCTTCCAGCACCGCCTTGGTGCCCTGCAGTTTGGAACGTCCGTAGTCGTCGGAAGGACATCCGCACACCTCCACCTGTGACTCATCTAAAGCGCTGCCGTTCACCGGAACCAGCGCGTGGATGCTGGACGCGTATACTAGCCGCTTCACGCCATGTTCCAGGCAGGCTTGCGCCACGTTTCGCACGCCGCCCACATTGATATCGTACAGCCTCTTCTTGTTGGAGCGATCTACCTGAATGTAGCCCGCCAGATGAAACACATCAGTGCAGCCCTTCACCGCCTCGGACACCGCCTTGGGATCGCAGATATCCGCCCGCACGATCTCTTTGGCGTACCGTTCGATGTGCGCCGTGTTCTTGCTCTGCACCATCAGCCGCAGATCCCTGTAGCCATTTTGATACAGCAAAGCAGCCAGCACATTGCCGATGTGCCCGCTTGCACCCGTTATCAGTATCATAGCGCCCTCCAAAAATATAAAGATGATTCCATATGCAAAGCCGCCGGGCATGTCCAACAACGGCGGCTCGCAAGCTAAAGTTATCTAATCGATGTCCGTATTGTCCCGATGGACGCGCACTTGTATTTTGTCCTTAGGCGCTTCACCCGGCCTTTCACGGTTGATGCGGGTGGGTAAAAAATCGTCTTCCTCCGCAAGTTCTCGCGGTGTGTACGGTCTGTAACCTGTCCTCATAGGCGCAGCGCTTTTGTCAGGTATGAACGCCATGATACCCGCCGCTGCCAGCAGCAGGCAGGCCAGCGCCGTCGGCATTGCGGTACCTGTAAAGAAGGAGCCGATTAGCAGCAGCAGCGCGGAGACCAGCATCATGATGCCGCCAGCAGAGGGCTTTTTACGCACCGTCAGCGACCCGAAGAAGGCCACGAACGCCAGCACTATGCTAAGTACGATGATCACCGCCGACACCACGGCGTTAAGCTCAGCGCGGAATATGAACAAAGCCGACTGCTCATAGACACCATCGTCCAGCGGCAGGCGGCTGTCGTCCGCCACTTGCTGCGCAAAATCCTCGTAAGCGCCGCGGTTTAAGGAAGGCCAGTCGCTCTGTGCGAACATCTCCCCCATAGCGACGATATTCTCATTCTCCAGCTCGCTCCCCAGATCGCTGACCACTGAATCCATAATACCCGCGGGCACTGTATACAGCATCAGGAAAGCGCAGATAAGCGCCAGTATGCCGCCCGCGTACCCCAGAATAAATCCGGTTCGCTTCATCACAGCACCTCCCCGGCGCGGTCCGTTTCATCCGCAGAAGCTCCATCCGGCTTTTTGAGCAGGACCAGTGAGCCGATGAGCATCAGCAGCGAAGCCACCGCCATCGGCAGTGCCGAACCGCCCAGAATGCCAAAGCCCAGTGTCAGTATCGAGCAGATCAGGATCGTCACCGCTCCGGCTTTCAGGCGCACACGTGCCACCTGCGCCGCAGCCAGCGCCGCCACAGAAGCCAGCACGCTCATCACCATACCGATGTAGAGCCGCAGCTTTAATCCCTCCCATTTGGCCACGATAGCGGCCATATCAGCAAACGCCGCACTGTCATATTTATCAGCCAGCGCTTCCAGATCTTCCGATGTTGTCTTGTCAAGAGCCACCTTGTAGTCGTCCACATACATGGAAAGATCCGTTTCCAGAAACTTTGCCGTGTCGTGATATTTGCCCAGCAGCTCCCACATGCTGCCCACGCGGTCTCCCCGCTCCTCAAAGAAGCGGGACAAATCTCCGCCGAGCGCCCACATAAAGCTGGTCAGCAGCATCAGCATCGAAAACACCAATGCCAGCACCGCCCCCGTCATGCTCGTCACATATCCGCCACGGTTCATTACTTTTTCTCCATCTCGTATTTCACCGGCACCATCGCCAGCACCACCGCCATGATATAGATCACCGCGGATATCGACAGCCACGGGAAACCGAACAGCATCACCCCGGCTGTCGCCAGCAACATCATGATCGACCCAGCCACATGGTGCTTCATCACGCTCAACGCACCGATAATGCCCAAAACGTTGGCACCCAGCAGTATATAACCGGAGCTGGCAGCAGCCGCGAGCGTCCCATCCAAATAATGCGTCACACCCAGCAGCGACAGCCCCGCTAAAATCAGTCCGCTGATGCCGGCGATCAGCCCCAGCGTCAGCTCGGTCTTTCTCATAAGGTTCCCTTTCCTTGCCTTCCGGTTTGCCGGAAAATCAGCATAATGTATTATACAACATCGATCGGGCAAAGGCAACGCGCGCCGAACCCGAAGGCTTGTCCTGCAATCCGGCAAAAAAACACCGCTGATATTAGCGGCGGTGTCTACTGGCTCTTATATTTCATCCGTGTGGCATTGCCGCCCCGGATGTGCCGCTCATCCTTGTTTTTCTTCAACACCTCTGACACCTGTTTGGCCGTCGATGGCGATATCGTATACAGCCGTTCGGTCAGGTCCTTGTGCACTGTGGATTTGCTCGTCCCAAATGCTTTTGCCGCCTGTCTGACGGTAGCACCGCTTTCCAGCACATAGTCGGCAATTCGCATCACTCTGTCCTCGATATATTCCTTCATTTAAAATATGCCCCCCTCTTCTCATGTTTGGTTCATATATATGTGAGAGGGCAGGCTTGTATGATTTTAATATCGATTTATCCATGGTTAGGGCAACAAACTACTGATTAGTTAATATAAAACACCCGCTGTTTAGATGTTCATACGCGGGTGTTTCTGGTTAATATTTAAATGGACGCATGAGTCCGTTGTCTATCGTTTACATTCCGGCATCCTGCCCGGTGGTGCTTTTCACCTTGATCTTGCGGGAAACGCCGACGCGGCTGTTGCGGGAGTAAAGCACCGCCAGCACGATTACCGCCGCGGCTATCACCGCCCCTGTCGCGCACAGTGCAATGAATACGGGCAGCGCCAGCAGTATGCCAGACTTTTCGGCCTCTGATGGTACAGTCGCAGGCTTTTCCGTGGCTGCCGCTTCCGGTTCTTCAGCCCCTGCCTGAGGGAGCACGGGCTGTGCCAAGTAGCGCTGGACGGACTTGTCGTCCATGTTGTATAGATAGAAGCCCGTTTCTCCGGCGGCGTTGCGGGCATACACCAGATATACGCCGTCATCCGCGCCTGATGCCTGCCAGGCGGGCATTTCCCGCTCCTTCCATGTAACGGTCGCTTCATCATAGCCTTCGGGTGCTTGAACAGTGTCGTCAGGCCACAGCAGCGTAAACTCAGCCAACGCCGAGGTGATGGTCACATACGGGTACAGCGTGTTCTTCTCCGCGCTGTAAATATAGTATCCGGCATTACCGCCCGTCTCGTCAGACAGATACAGCAGTATGATGTCCTCGCTGTCCGGCACCGCTGCGCCGTTCACGTACTGGCCGCCGTAATGCACCTGCCGGTCGGCGAACCCTGAGGGAAGCGTCAGGCTGCTGAGCGACCGCCAGACATACATCGGCGTCTCTGTGCCCAGCACGTTTTCTGCAGGCACACCTGTCTGCGACAGACGCACCGGCGGCGTGGTATCAGTATCCCCCGGCTGACCGGCAGCGTCCGCCGGCGCGATGGAAATGTTCACGCCCGCCTGTGCGGTCTCCAGCGGCTGACCGTCGTAACCCAGCACGCTGTTCATTGATACCACGATCTCCGCTTCGCCATCCTTAAGTGCCGTGAAGCTGATCACTGCCGTCAGCGAAGCCGAACCGCCGCTCTGCGCTGAAACCATGTTAATTCGCCCGTCCGCCGCACCGCCGCTGCCGCTGATAAACGAAAGCAGCGCCGGGTCGTAGGTGAAAATGCCGTCCGCCACTGCGACATGCTCAGCGGATACGACAACGGTGACTGTCACCTTGTCCCCCACCTTGACTGAGGTGGAATCCGCGGTCACGGCTATATCCGCCGCGAAAGCGACCGCCGGAAAGGCCAGTACAACCATCAGTACGAGTATGGAAACCAGCCCTTTTGGGGCTTTGGATTTACGTTTCAACCGGCTTACCTCCTATTGTTTGATCGACTGCTCGCCGTTCAGATATTTCATCAGCTGCAGCACATCCGTGCTGTCCACCGTACCGTCGCGGCTGATGTCCGCTGCCGTCAGGTAAACGCCGGCCAGCAGGTCTGTGTACAGCAAATGCTGCCGCAGCGCGTCCAGATCGTGTTCGTCTATGTTCCCGTTGCCGTCCGTATCGCCATACACAACCGCCGGATGGTCGAAATAAAGGTTTCCGTCATCGGATGTTGTTCTGACAAAATCCCCTGTGGATACGGCACCCTCAGTCTTTGCTGCGCCATTCGCCGATACGACACTTAAGACCCCACCCTCGGACTGCAGTCCGGCTAACAGCTGCTCCGGTGTCGTGCCCGGCTTGATACCGCTGATAAAAGCTTCGGTAACGTTATATTTGTCGCTGACAAGCGCCGGCGCAGTCTCGTAGGAACCGAAGCTGCACATCTGCGTATTCGTGTAATAAAAGCCCAATATATCCGAATAGGCCTGCCCATCGGTGGCCCGCTGCTGCGCTCCGCGCTGGCTGAGGCCGATGCCATGGCCATAGCGTCGGTTCGTCAGAAACCAACCCGGATATGCCGCGCCCTGTTCTGTCGTCAACACGCCCTGCTCCGCGCCGCGCATGCGCAGTGCATAACGCGTCAGATTGAATATGCCGGTCGGGTGTTCGTCCGTATGTACCATATCCTCCAGCGACAACGTCACGGTGAGCTGGCCGTCTGCGTCGCCGCCATCCACCATCATCACCACATCCGCTTTTGTATACGAGCGGCTGGGCGGGTTGTATATGGCGCCGCGCGCCTTGACGCGCACCACCGACTGTATCGTCACATCGCTTCCCGCGACAGCATCCGCCTGCTGCTGCAGCTCTGCCAGCACCAGCGGGTCCATCAGCGCCATCGTTTCTTCATCGAATTCGGCAGGAATGAACGACTTCTCTGTCAGGCTGTCCGGGTTCTTCAGATCGTACGGGTCGTCCTGCATGATATAGTACGGCAGATCGGTGGTCCACTTGTTGCCCGTCAGCTCCGTCTGGCCGCCGTTGGACGCGGAATAATAGGCTTGTATGATGTCGCCGCCATATGTCAGCACCTGCCCCGCTGTGCTGTCCACCGCCTCGATGGCACGGTTGAATTTGCTGTCGAAACCGTGATAAACCTGATCGGCGGAGGTGTCCAGTATGTCATACGTGCGGCTGCGGTTCTTGGTGCAGTTGGCAACGGCATACCCGCGCGCGCACACAGCCTGGGCTTTCAGTGATTCGAGCGGAAAGGTATTGCTCATCTCGAATGGCACCACGCCATAAAGGTAATGCTCAATGGGCAGCGTGTTGATCAGGGCAAGGCTGCCCTCCGCAACAAAAAACGTCATATCCCCAAGATAACTGCATGTGCCGTATTTTGAATTTTTCAAACTGATATATGATGAGGTGCCATTGTAGTCGCGGCTGACCAGCGTCAGCGTGGATGCGGTGAACGAGCTGTCCCCCGATGTGATCACCGGGCGGGTGCCCACCACGGATACGGAGACATCGCCCGCATTCAGCGGAAACGACGGGTCTTCCTTCAGGTAGTAGTCTCCGCTGATCGTGATATCGGAAGACCGTGTTTCTACGGAAAGCAGCACACGTATATCGGCGTAAAACGCCGCGGCATGAGCCGGCTGCGAAAACACCGGCAATAATGAAAGCGTCAAAACAAAGGAAAATAGTATTGATATTTTTCTTTTGAAATTCCTCATAGCTTGTCCTGCCGTTTCAACCCCGCATTGCGCTGTGCAGAGATATTATAACTTAGACGTTCAGCCGCCGGATAATGTTCCGTCCTCATTTACATTGTTTACCTTAATTGTAACGGTATCACGAACACGGTTCTCCGTCAAGTTAAAGCGGTGCAACAAAAAGCGCCGGGCAACGCTTTGCACGCAAACCCGGCGCATATATTATCCTTCCGTTCAGCCGCCGACGGAACCGTCCCAGGTATCCACCTTGGTCCGCTTCATCTCTTCCTCATCGAACCAGCGCGTCGTGACGGCCTTGGTTTCGGTATAGAAACGAACGCCGTCCTTGCCCAGCGTATGCAGGTCGCCGAAGAACGACTGCTTGTGGCCGGTGAACGGGAATATGCCCACAGGCACCGGTATGCCGACATTGACGCCCACCATGCCGCCGTCCGTATGCCGCGCAAACTCGCGGGCATAGTAGCCGCTCTGCGTGAATATGACGGAGCCGTTGGCAAAGCGGTTCTTGTTCATCAGCTCAAGGCCTTCCTCAAAAGTCTTGACGCGCTTGATGCACACAACCGGCCCGAAAACTTCCTCATCGCCGATCATCATGTCCGGTGTCACATGATCGAATATTGTGGGTCCCATATAGAAGCCGTTCTCATAGCCTTCTACCACATGATTCCGTCCATCCAGCAGCAGCGTTGCGCCCTCTTCGATGCCCTTCTCTATCCAGCCGGTCACGAAATTGCGGTGCGCGGCCGTCACCAGCGGGCCCAGCTCCGATGTCTTCTCATACGCGGGGCCGACTTTGAGTTCCTTGGAATACTGCACCAGCAGTGCGGCCAGTTTATCGGCGATGCTCTCCTGTGCCACGATCACCGGCAGCGCCATGCAGCGCTCGCCCGCGCAGCCGAACGAGGAGTTGATGATGCCGCGGGCAGTCCGCTCCAGAGCAGCGTCCTCCAGCACCAGTGCATGGTTCTTGGCCTCGCACAGCGCCTGCACCCTTTTTCCATGAGCCGCCGCCTGCGAATAGACATGCAAGCCCACCGACGTTGAGCCCACAAAGCTGATGCCCTTCACGTCTGGGTGCATGAGGAATATTTCTGCTTCGTTGCGGCTGCACGTCACAATATTGACGACGCCGTCTGGAAGCCCGGCTTCCTGTAGCAGCTCTGCGCACCGCATGGACGTCATCGGTGTCATGGACGCCGCTTTGATGACCAGCGTGTTGCCGGAGCCTATGCACAGAGGCATCATCCATCCCATGGGTATCATGCCGGGAAAGTTGAAGGGCGCGATGCCGGCGAATACGCCCACCGGTTCGCGGTACAGCACCGTGTCGTAACCCGGTGAGGTCTCCATCAGCGACTCACCCATCATCAGCGTGGGCAGGCCGCAGGCGAATTCCACCGGCTCTTTCACCTTAAGCATATCGCCACGGGCTTCCTCCAGCACCTTGCCGTGCTCCGTCGCCACCAGCAGCGTCAATTCGTCCATGTGTTTATCCAGCAGCTCGCGGAAGCGGTACAGCACCTGTACGCGTTTCATCACCGGTGTCTGCGACCAGCTTGCATAAGCCCGCTTTGCAGCCGCAACCGCGTCGTTCACTTCGTCCGCGGTACAGCAGGGCGTCTGCGCTATCACTTCACCTGTGCTCGGGTTATAGATGTCCATATACTTTTGCGTTTTGGACTCCAGCCACTGCCCGCCGCAGAAGTATTTCAGTTTTTTCACTGTGCTCATAAGCATTCTCCTTATACAAATATATGATTTTCACTGCTTCACAAAACAGTTTTAAATACAAATGTCCGGATTTAAACTGGATGCTCACATGGCTTTCGGGCACTGCTGTTGCGCCCAGCCTTTTGGCATGAGTTAATTATATATGTAAGCATTTGTGATTGCAACGCGCTCTGTTTATCTATACCACGCAGGCTATGCGAACGCACAACCGATACTGTTTGCTGATAGCTGCCATGGTGCTTTGGCTTTTTCAGACGTCACGGCATCCTTGCTCCGATGAAAGCTGCCGTCTCTCAGAAAAGACGCTTCCATCAATGTAAACATCATATTAGTCCCCTTTTAGGGTAATATCAGGTCTGTTTCTGCATGAATGAACTCATTGAATTTCATTTTTTATATTTTTTGTTCATAATTTTTTCATAAAGCTGTTGACAATGCCATTCAAGTTCGCTATACTGGCTACAAGGTTAGCAGAGGCGCTTTCTGGTATTTACACCATGAAAGCGCTTTTTTATTCTGAATCACCTGATGGCAGAGTTGCAGGGTGTTCGGATAAAATAGCGCCATGCATAAAGATGTGCATTCGTTTAATCGGGTGCGCATTTTATTTTTCTAATAAATTATAGTAGGAGGTAATCATAAAATGACAGAAATTATGGAAGCTGTAAACGGAACAGTATTCCCGGTATGGTTCCTGATCGGCGCAGCGCTCGTGTTCTTCATGCAGGGCGGCTTCGCGATGGTGGAAACCGGCTTTACCCGCGCGAAGAACGCCGGCAACATCATCATGAAGAACCTCATGGACTTCTGCATCGGTACGGTAGTGTTCATGCTCATCGGTTTCTCGCTGATGATGGGTGAAAACTACCTGTTCGGCGTTATCGGTGTACCGGATTTCCAGATCTTCACCGACTATGCGAACTTCCCCTGGTCCAGCTTCGTATTTAACCTGGTGTTCTGCGCCACCGCCGCTACCATCGTGTCCGGCGCCATGGCTGAACGCACAAAGTTCTCGGCATACTGCATATACAGCGCCGTAATCAGCCTGATCATCTACCCGATCGAAGCAGGTTGGGTATGGAATGGCGGCGGCTGGCTGTTCAACATGGGCTACATCGACTTCGCTGGTTCCACGGCGATCCACATGGTGGGCGGTATCATGGCGTTTGTCGGCGCGGCGATGCTCGGACCGCGTATCGGAAAGTATGTCAAGGACCCCAACACAGGCAAGAAGGTCTCTCGCGCTATCCCGGGCCACTCCATCACGCTGGGCGCTCTGGGTGTGTTCATACTCTGGTTCGGTTGGTACGGCTTCAACGGTGCTGCGGCACTGAGCGTTGGTCAGATGGGTTCCGTCTTTGCGACGACCACCATCGCCCCCGGCGTGGCCACCGTTGTCACAATGATATTCACCTGGGTCAAAAACGGCAAGCCCGACGTATCCATGTCGCTTAACGGCGCGCTGGCCGGTCTCGTCGCCATCACGGCCCCATGTGCCGCGGTTGACGGATTGGGCGCTTCCATCATCGGTTTTGTCGCTGGTATCCTCGTCGTGGTCGCTGTCGAGTTCATCGACCTGAAGCTGCATGTGGACGACCCGGTCGGTGCGGTTGCCGTTCACGGCATCAACGGTATCTGGGGCGGCCTTGCAGTCGGACTGTTTGCCACCACCAAAGCTCCCGATGGAACAGCTGTTGGCCTGTTCTATGGCGGCGGCTGGTCACAGCTCGGCATCCAGGCGCTGGGCATCCTCGCCATAGCGGCATGGACCATCGTGGTATCCCTCATACTCTTTGCGATTATCAAGAAGGTTAACGGCTTGCGCGTCTCGGCGGAAGAAGAGATTCAGGGTCTTGACATTAAGGAACACGGCCTGGTCAGCGCTTATGGCGACTTCATGATCTCCATCCCGATGGCGGATATGGGTGAAACGCATGTACCGGCGGGCGCAGTTCCGGACGATGTAGCGGTTCCTGTATACGATAATGCGCATCCGAACGCCAAAATGACCAAGGTCACGATCATCACGAATCAGAATAAGTTCTCTGCACTGCAGAGTGCGCTCGACTCGATCGGCATCACGGGTGTCACGGTCACCAACGTCATGGGCTACGGCATGCAGAAGGGCCATCCGGTAAAATACAGAGGCGTCGAAATGGAAACCAAGCTGCTGCCCAAGGTTCAGGTGGACATCGTTATCTGCAAGGTACCCACCGACCTGCTCGTCAGCACCGTCAAGAAGGCGCTGTATACCGGCAACGTGGGCGACGGCAAGATATTCGTATTCGATGTAGAGAACGTCATCAAAGTCCGCACAGGCGAGGAAGGTTACGCCGCCTTGCAAGACGAAAACTAAGCGTATCCATATAATTAAATAAGCACGAGACCCCCTGAGCTTTCTGCAACCTTGGGGGTCTCGTGCTTTTGTTTTGGTTTAATTATATTGCGGTTTTGCGGCGCTGTTTGGAAACCGCCAGCGTTACGATCAGTATCACCGCTGCGAACCCCAGCTGTATCAGCATGCTCTCCACCACCGGGCCGATGCTTTGGGCAGTCACCGTCCCCATGTTACGGATAGCATCCACAGCCCGAATATACCAATAGGTGGGCATGAAGCTCCCCAGCGTCTGCACGGTCTTGCCCAGCATCGCCTGTTCCACAAACACGCCGCACAGGAAGCTCATGCCAAGCGACACCACGTTGGTCAGCGCTGCCTGCACGCCATGGCTTTTGATGAACTTGCCCACCAGAAAACCAATGCACAGGCTGACCAGCGTAAACACCAGCGCGTTAAGGCACAGCAGTACCAGACTGGCATCCAGCTTCACGGGTGCGTTGGACACCAATATGAAGGCGCACATCACTGCCCACACCACCAGTGCGAACACCACATTGGCCAGCACCATCTGAAAGTTCATCCTGATGGGCTTGAGCGGCGCACACAGCGTCCTGTTGCTTAGGTTGGATTCGTTGAAAGACATCATCACCAGCGAAACGCCCATCATCATCGCGGCCAGCAGACTGTAAGCGAGGAACTGGAAGTAATACGAGATGTTGCTGGGTGGTGCGGGTGCGGCCTCCGGCTGTCTGTATTCCACCGTTGCCGTCTTTTGCAGATCCTCTGCCACAAAGCCCGCGATGTCCTGCTGAGAAGCTCCCGGTATGTTCTTCGCGTAGAGCGACGCCATGTTCAGATATTTGTCCACGAGGAGATCCGTATAGATGCTGGCGGGTTTGCCGGCCGTCGCCATTCTTTCTACCACAGCATCGCTGCCGTTCATAAAGCCTTCGGAAAATCCTTCGGGTATCGTGATCACACAGTCCGCCTGTTCATAAAACAGCGCATCCTGTATGTCCTGCTCCCTGCTGCCAATCTGAATAATCACAGCGTTCTGCCCGATATACGCTTCCAGCCCCTGAGCCAGCGGCGCGTCCCCATCTTCATTGAACAGTGCGATCTTGTACTTGGTCTCATAGAAAGAGGTCGGAGACGACTGCCCGCTGATGATACTGGATATGATAGCGGACAGCACCACGAACACGATCAGGTATATCATGATGATCTTGAAGTGCTTCCGCATCACCTTAAAATAAGCGCTAAAGACTTGCATATCTCTGCCTCCTTGTGATCAGGTAAACGATCAGAGTAAATACCGCCGAGATTCCCAGCAGCAGACCAATGTTCTCAAAGAACTTCGCATACGACGTGTAGTAGTACAGCGAGTAGAATGCGTCGGATATCAGGTTAGCCGGGTTCACATAGGCCATAATGGGCGCCGCGTGCACCACGGTATATTTGATTTCCATTACCATGAGTCCGGACAGGAAGGACATCAGCAGGCTCGTCACCAGCAGTACAGCTATTTTGATGCCTTCGCCGCCTTTGATGACTGCACCGAGCATCGCGCCGAAAGTCACGCCTGTGATGCTGCCCGCCAGGCATGCAATCAGTACGAACAACAGCTGATTGCCGAAATGAACGCCCAGTACAAAGTTCAGATAAGCCACCAGCACCACGCAGGACAGGAACTGGATCAGTATGGCCGCCGGGAACGAGTACACCAGCATCTTAAGCTTGTTCACCGGCGCTACGTTCAGCCGTGCGCCTTTAGCCGACAGGTTGGCCTGTATATCCGTGATCTCCTTGATGCCCCAGAAACCGCCGAACAACGACGCCATCGCGATCAGCGCATAGTAGTAGATCACCCAGCTGTCCGGATCTGACTTGCCGGGGGCCACCGGCTTCACATGGGTTGCCCCTCCGTCAAACTGTATATCCGCCAGCGCCGCCGGATTGCTGTGCGCAATCCGCATAAACGCCGAACCCGTCTGCAGATAGCTGTCCATGAACTGCTTGATGATCGTCTGGTTGATACCCGTTTCCTTGACCACCACGTGCGCGCCGTCATCCAGCAGTACATACCCTTTCACCGTACCCTCTTCCAGCTGCCTGTCGGCCTCGTCCTGCGAGACCACCGTCACGTCAAACAGCGGCTGCTCCGCTTCGCTGCCTGCGGAAACCGAATCCAGCGCGCTTTGAAAGGTGGTATCCGCCTGATACGCGGCAGTGTCCACCACCGCTATTGGTATGCTGGTAAAAGCCTCACCGCTGCCGATGTTGGAAAACGCGAGGCTGAAGAACGTACCCAGCACAAGCGGGTACAGCAGCGTCCAGAATATCAGCTGCCGGTCCCGCAGCAGGCATTTAAACCTGTTTACAAATACATGCAGAAACATGATTATTTCTTCCTCCTCTCAGTCGCGCAGTTCCTTGCCGGTCAGCTCCAGGAATACGTCGTTCAGTGTCGGCGGTTCGCAGTATACGCGGCCGTGTGCAATATTGCGGCTGCCGAGGTATACCAGTATGGACGACAGGTTGCTGTGACCGTGCTCCGCGTTTACCGTCAGCGTCTGGCCGGAAATCTCAGCAGACAGCACATTGGGCAGCTGCTTCACCGCTTCCAGCAGACCGTTGTAAGCCCCCAGCAGCTCCACCGTGATCTTCTCGCCTTTTTTGATCATGCCCTTGAGCTCGCTGTTGGTGCCCATCGCAATGGTCTTCCCCTTATCCATGATGGCAATGCGCGTGCAGATCTGTTCTACCTCTTCCATGTAGTGCGAGGTGTATATCACCGTCGCGCCCTGCCTGTTCAGTTCCTTAATGCCTTCGAGTATATTGTTGCGGCTTTGCGGGTCTACCGCTACCGTGGGCTCATCGAGTATGATGAGCTTGGGTTTATGCGCGATACCGCAGGCGATGTTCAGCCGCCGCAGCAAACCGCCGGACAGCTTCTTGGGGTAAAACTTTCTGAAATCCTCCAGCCCCACAAACTTGATCGCTTCTTCCACCAGTTCCTCGCGTTTTTGCTTGTCTTCCACGTACAGGCCGCAAAAATAGCTGATGTTCTGCTGCACCGTCATTTCGCTAAACACCGCAACGTTTTGCATGACGATGCCGATGTTGCGCTTGATGTCGTACGCATCCGGTTTCATCGGCTTGCCGAACACTTCCACTGTTCCCTTGTCGAACTTCAGCAGCGACAGTATGCAGTTGATCGTGGTTGTTTTGCCGGAGCCGTTGGGTCCCAGCAGGCCGAATATCTCCCCTTCCTCCACGTCCAGGCTGAAATGATCGAGCGCGATCAGATCACCGTATCTTTTGACCAGATTTTTAACACTGACTACCATAAAAAACCCTCCAAAACTTTGTTGTCTTCATTGTAGTCAAAACGCACATCACTTCACAGTGCAGCGGCTCACAAAATGAGTATGACATTTGTCACTGTTGTCGGTTGCCTTTCATCACGCCGAATGATAGAATTTGGATGGTGACCGAATACCAATCAGTAAAAAGGGAGCGTATATGCTGACGCTGAAGGAACAGGCGGAGATCTGCCGCATCGGGCTCATCACCGGGCTGCTCTCGCAGTGCGAAATCATCGGCTGGGCAGACGGCATCATAGAGGCGGATAACGAACCGGACAGCGCCGTCATCGACATTTCGCTGATGGGCAGCGCAGACCTGCCCGCTTTGGTGTCCGCGCTGTTTGATGTTAAAGGTGAAGCATGTTCCGGGAAAGTCTTGAGCGCGGTGCTGGGCGTGTGCGCTGATAAGCTCCGGCACGGCAGGCTGGCCGCTGACGAAGCTGCCGCGGTGCTGGACAGACTCGCCCCCGATACGTCCTGCCGCCGGTGCAACATACGGGCGGAATACGCTGCGCCTGTTGACCCCGAAACAGCTGCAATCATCCGCGCCGCGCTGGCCGAAAATGCCGTTGCGGTTTTCCTTGCCCCTTATGCCGCCTGTGCCGCGGACATAACGTTTGAAAGAGCCTGACTTATGAGCAAGCTGATAGACAAGCTGATACTGTTCATCATCTGCCTCGCCGTGCTGGCGCAGTACCACACCGATATTTTTATCGTTGTGCCGGTGCTCTGCGCGATTGCGGCCAGTGCGCTGCTGAGTTTCACCGAGAACGCAGCCAGTGCGGCTGTGTTGATCGTCTGGTGCGGTATCAGCATGTGGCAGCCTCAATTCATTTTCTTCCTGCCGCTCGTCTGCTACGACCTGTTCCAGTCGCGCTGGCGGTGGATATTGTTCGCTGCTGCCGTTCCGCTGGCAGCGGCCTACACCCTGCTGCCGCTGGACAAGACACTGTTCATTGCTCTGTTCACCGCACTTTCCTGGCTGCTTAAGCGCCGCACGGAGGCTTTGCAGAGAACGCAGCGTGAGTACCTGTCGCTGCGGGACACGACCAAGGAGTTTTCCATGCGACTGGAGAATAAAAACAAGGAACTGTTGGACAAGCAGGACTATGAGATTCATCTCGCAACGCTGAACGAACGCAACCGCATCGCGCGGGACATTCACGACAACGTCGGGCATATATTATCCAATACCATACTGCAGACAGGCGCGCTGCTGGCCACCTGCCAGGACGAAGCGCTCAAAGCGCGTCTGCACACGCTCAAGGACACGCTGTCACAGGGCATGGACAGCATACGCAGCAGCGTCCACGACCTTCACGACGAGTCTGTGGACCTCTATGCCGAGGTCAAGGCGCTGGCCGACGGGTTTACGTTCTGTGAACTGTCGCTGGACTATGACGTGGACTCCAGCCCGCCCAAGCCCGTGAAGTATGCGCTGCTGGCGGTGGTCAAGGAGACACTGTCCAACGTGATCCGCCATTCGGACGCCACACGCGTCAGCGTGACGCTGCGGGAGCATCCGGCCTTCTATCAGCTCGTCGTGCGGGACAACGGCAGCAAGAAAACAGCTGAGGGTGACGGCATCGGCCTCAAGAACATCACGCAGCGCATCACGGCTTTAAGTGGCCGTGTCAACATCACCGGCGACGACGGCTTCACAGTATTCGTATCAATACCCAAGGAGAGCAAACCATGAAACTGGTTATCGTAGACGACGACGCCCTGGTGGGCTTGTCGCTGAAGACCATCATTGAAGCCACGCCCGGCATGGAGGTGGCCGCCATCGGGCATAACGGTAAGGAAGCCATTGCGCTGTACAACCAGCACCGCCCCGACGTGCTGCTGATGGACATCCGCATGGACACGATGACAGGTCTGGAAGCGGGCGAGGTCATACTGGGGCAGCATCCGGACGCGCGCGTGCTTTTCCTGACCACGTTTGCGGACGACGAATACATTGTCAAAGCGCTTAAAATGGGCGCCAAGGGCTATCTGCTGAAGCAAAACTTCGAGAGCATCATCCCGTCACTCAAAGCCGTCGAGGCTGGGCAGAGCGTGTTCGGAGAGGACATCGTCGCTAAAATACCCACACTGATGGGTTCACCCGGCAAGCCGGACGCCAAAGCGCTGGGACTCACCGAAAAGGAAAGCGACCTGATCGCACTGGTGGCCGAAGGCCTCAGCAACAAAGAGGTCGCCGAACGGCTGTATTTAAGCGAGGGCACCATACGCAACAGCATCAGCGTTTTGCTTGAGAAGCTGAACCTGCGCGGCCGCACCCAGCTTGCGATATTCTACTACAAAAACATCAAACCAGTTTGATCTCGACTATGCCGACGGCTTCAGATCCATTGCGCAAATACAACAAAGGGCAGCCAGCTGGCCGCCCCTCTTGTTGACATTGCTATTCGTCCTTCTTCTCCTCGTCCTTCGCCGTGTCCTTTTCCGCTTCCTTGCTCTTCATGAACTTGTCGAAGCTGGTGGATCCTTCCTTCTCCCACCAGTCCTCATACACGTCGTCAAAGCGCCAGTTGTGCCAGTGCTTACGGTCAGACGCCTGCCAGCGACCGTGACCGTTGCCATGCCAGCGGGGGTCCGGTCTCCGGTGCTTGCCAGAATCAGGCCATCTGTGACCGAAGCCTCCAAACAGCAGCTTGGTCAGCAGCACGAGCCCAAAGCCCTGCCAGTAACCGATTACGCCCAATCCGAAAATTGCGGGCATCAGCCAATTCCACAGCACCATTACCAGACCGCCGAACACAAGCCCGAACAGCGCTGCGATAAGCACCCCACTTATAATGCTTCCGGCCACATGCCCGCCATGCCGCCTGTAATCTCCTTTCATATGTCCTCCTCCTGATTATCTCTGTATTCGTCCAAAATGATCGCCAGCTTTTTGACGGCGCGGCTTTTGCGTGAAAGCAGCGTCCCCACCGGTTCGCCCGTCTCTTCGGCAAGTTCCTTGTAGCTTTTGCCGTTCAGCTCCGTTTCTACAAACACATAGCGCGACTTTTCATCCAGCAGCGAAAGCGCCTCTTCCAATTGCCAGTCCAGTGTTTGTTCCAGCGCTTCGTCCTCCGCCGAACGGCTGCGGCCCGTCTCCGGTACATCACCGGGTGCTTCCCTTTTGCGGCGGTTGATAGCGTTGATGGCGCTATTGCGCAGGGACTGGTAAATATACGCCGTCACGTTTGCAATATCGTCACCGTCGCCTCGGCTTAAGAGGTTCATCGCCGTCTGCTGCACGATGTCCTCCGCATCGTAGTCATTGAGCTGCGAGAAAGACGCGCGCAGATAGTTTTTAAATCTGGTAAAGCCGCCGGTCAGCGCCTCCGCTATGCCCATTACTGCTTTGTTACCTCTTTCCCTGTCGCTACAATGCGACCAGCATGGTGCCCAGCCGCAGCCGCTCGTCCGCCGCTGCCAGCGCCTGTGCCGCTTTGCGCCCCGCGGGCGTCAGCTCCACGTCGCCGTAAGGCTCGTGCATCAGCAGCCCCTGTTTCGCCAGCTTATAGAGCGCATTGCTCACGCTGGGTCGTGACACGCCGAGCGCTTCGGCAATTTCCGCCGGACGCGTGGCACCGTCGCCGCTCAAGTAGTAAATGGCTTTCAAATACATCCTGCCGGATGCCGTCATGTCCTGTCTCTCCTTTTGGATATTCTGTTATTATGACAATACAGCGCTTCCGATTATTGCATATTCTAAAAATAATTATAAATTAATAGGTCAAACATCGCCAGATGGGAAAAAACATATTATAATGGGCTAAATCCGCATATATACATAGAAACACATGAATCGGGGATTATTGATGGAACAGGGTATACAGCTTTTCAACAATACGATGATGGAGGCCGTGGCGCAGAACAAACGCTTTCTGAAGAAGCGGGCTGCTTATATTCCCGCGTTTGCCAAGATTGCCGCTCATATAAAAAAGTCCGCCAAGGTTCGTGCCATGCTGGCAAAAAACGAAGATCTTGTCGTGCCGCCTGTGCTCATTCTCAGCGTCACGAACGACTGCAATCTGGCCTGCAAGGGTTGCTACGCCTGCGACCAGCAGCGTGACCGGTCCGCCGAGCTCAGTATGGACGATATACGGCGCGTGGCGGGCGAAGCGGCGGAACTCGGCGTCTGCGTGACGATGATTGCGGGCGGCGAGCCGCTCTTGAAGCCGGGCATACTCGAGCTGCCCGCAGCGCATCCGGAAATGTTGTTCATCATGTTTACCAACGGATTGCTGCTGGACACAAAGGCTGCGCAGGCTGCCGCACATTTGCGTAACCTGATCCCCATTGTCAGTCTGGAGGGTGGGCGCGAGCTGACTGACGAACGGCGTGGGGACGGTATGTATGACGCTGTGACCCAAGTCATGGCGAAGCTGGACGCGGATAAACGCATGTTCGGTGTTTCCGTTACGCTCACCAGCCGCAACTACGACGAAATCATCCGCGGCGGCTACCTCGATGACATGCAGTCGCGTGGGTGCCGCGCCGCGTTCCTGATCGAATACGTGCCGTGCGGCGCGGAGGATGAGACGCTTTGCCTCACTGACGAGCAAAAAGACCATTTACGCTTGGTTGAAAAGGACTTGTACAGGAAATATGACATGCTGGTGGTATCGCTGCCGGGCAATGAGGATCCGTACGGCGGCTGTCTCGCCTCGGGACGTGGCTTTTTACACATCAGCTCCACCGGCGCGCTGGAGGCCTGTCCGTTCGCGCCATATTCCGACGCCAGCGTTAAGAACATGCCGCTGAAGGACGCGCTTCGTTCCCGCTTGCTTGAAAAGATACGCGAAGGCCACGAGACGCTCAAGGAGAGCCGCGGCGGCTGCGCCCTCAAGGAGAACTCTGCCTGGGTGACTTCTCTGCAAAACGCTGAATAGTTTTATAAACTTAGACCGTGGAGGCGCTGCCTCCACACCACCGCTCAAGGTACGCGTCCCTTGAGAAACCCACTAAAGCCTTCTACAAAGGCTTTTTTTTATCTGTTTTTGCTTTTTAAATTTTACACTCCGTTCACTACGTTGACCGACTGACCGGACAGGAACGCTGCCACGTTCTTGGCCGTCTGTTCCATCAGCCGCTCGCGAGACGCACGCGCTGCCCACGCGATATGCGGCGTGATGACGATGTTCCTCGCAACCAGCAGCGGGTTGTCAGCCTTAATCGGTTCCGCAGAAACCACATCAACCGCTGCTCCCGCCACCTTGCCGCTATTCAGCGCATCCGCCAGCGCCTGCTCATCGATGAGTCCGCCGCGCGCGATGTTGATGAGCATCACACCGTGCTTCATGCGGGATATCGTATCCCGGTTGATCAAGTTCTTCGTCGCTTCCGTCAGCGGGCAGTGCAGGCTGATCACGTCTGAGCTTTCCAGCAGTTCATCCGTCGTCACATATCGAAGTGAATTCGACTCCGGCAGAGGGCGGCTGCCGCTCACTGCCAGTACCTTCATGCCGAACGCCTGCGCGATAGCCGCTGTCTTCTGGCCCGTGCGCCCCAGTCCCACGATGCCCATTGTCCTGCCGCCAAGTTCGCTCATCGGGTACTTCCAGAAGCAGAAGTCAGGCGAGGCCGTCCATTCTCCGTCTTTCACTGCCTCCGCATGCGCGCCGGTATGGCGGCAAAGCTCCAGCAGCAGCGCAAACACCATCTCAGCTACTGCGTCCGTCGCGTAGCCCGGCACGTTGCACACTGGTATGCCGTATTGTTTTGCCGCAGTGACATCCACCACGTCAAAGCCCGTCGCCAGCACACCCACGTATTTAATCCCCCGTAATGTGTCAAACACATCCGCAGTCAGCCGGGTTTTGTTGGTCAGCACGATTTCCGCGTCGCCGATCCTCTCCAGCCTCTTGTCCGCGGGCGTCCGTTCGTACACAGTCAGCTCACCCAGCGCCTCCAGCGCCGACCATGAGATATCTCCGGGGTTCAGCGTATATCCGTCCAGCACCACTATCTTCATTGCATTCCCTCCTTGCTGTTTATCCATTATACATGCAGTCTGCCGTCAGTCTCAACTTATCAGCACAAAAAAAGACCACGGGGGTCACGTGGCCTTATTTGATGGATGCTTATGGGTAACGGTTAAAACTCACTTCGATCAGTGGCTGATCGCTTTGTCGAGGACATCCTCGTAGTACTTCTTGGGCCTCACGCCCACCGCGCTGTCCACAACCTTGCCGTTCTTTAAAACGAACACGCTAGGAATGCTCATCACACCAAAGTGCTGCGCCAGCTCGCGCTCCTCATCTATGTTGACCTTGCCAATCACGACCTTGTCGCCATATTCCTGGCTCAGCTGGTCGATCGACGGCGACAGCATACGGCACGGCGCGCACCATGACGCCCAAAAGTCCAGTAATACCGGTTTGCCTGCCTCCACAACTTCCTTATTGAAGTTCGCCATTGTTATATTTTTTGCCATATCCCTAAACCTCCTTGCGGAATTATTATTCGTCCCTTCTGACGAGTTTATCATAACTCCGTCTGGAGAATTTTACTGTGACATAGTTACGCTAATCGCAAATTACTTTCAATAATATTTTGCCTCGCTTCAGTTCTATCAATCCCTTTTCCGCCATCTTTTTCAGCTGCCGAGTGATCACCTCGCGGGACGAGCCCAGCTCCACCGCCAGCTTCTCATGCGTTGCTTTCACTTCGTTATCGGCGTTGGCGTTATGCTGCAGATATGTCATGATGCGCTCCTCGATGCTTTCGAACAGCAGCATCTCAATGGTCTCGATAGACTGTATCAGCTTGTGCGCCAAAGCGTTGAACACGTATACCTTGAACGGCGCGGAACGGTACAGCAGCTCCTTAAATGTATCGGGCGGTATCACAGCCAACACGCTGTCGCGTTCGGCTTCGATAGAGAAATCGTATTCCACATCGCCCATTGCGCATACACCCGCCATGATGCACAGCTCGCCCTCGCGTATGTGATACAGAGTCATCTCCCGCCCCTTGTCGGATATGCGGAACAGGCGCAGCCGCCCGCGCAGCACCATCGGTATGCCGGTGCATCGGCTGTTATCACCCATCATGATCTGACCCTTGCCAAGCTCCCGCCTCACCACGCTGTTCTTCAACAGAGCCGTATCCGCCGGTTTCATTTCCCCGTAGAAGGGAAAACTATCGAAAACGCTTTTTTCCATCCGCCGCCTCCTTTATGCCAACGCTTCAAAGACTATGATTGAAATATATGCCTCACCATGCCTATAATATAGACATTATATCGAAACAGAGGGTTTTTTGGTGAAAAAGCTGCTGCTGTGTTTCCTCGCCGCCTGCGTGATGGCGCTGACCGCCTGCGTACCGCCAACCGTCGCGCAGGGCGGCGTTGTGATACGTGCTGCCGAGCCCGTGTCCACCGTGTCCCCTGAAGATCTCAGCGACTATACCGATGAGACCATCGTCTACGTCACCAAATCCGGCGAGAAATATCATGAGGCAGGATGCTCCCACCTGTCCGATTCCAGCATTCCCGTCACGCTGGAGCAGGCGCTGCAGGAAGGCAAGGAACCATGCAGCCGCTGCCATCCTGACATAAACCCATAACCGAATTATAACACAAATACATCCAAGCATCCAAAAGCGATATGAAAATAAAGGGCATGGCCCATCAAAGTGATCGTAAGATTGAAGGCATTTGCTCTGATATTCAAATCACCTGATTAAACCTGATGATCTTCCATTGGTCATCCTTTTTATCAAATTCAATCAGGCTGATGCCGCCCATGTCGGTTTTGAACTTATAACGCATGTACACCGGAAGCCCCAGCAGATTGCACATCAGCAGTCGAATATACCCGTCATGGCTGACGACCAGCACATCGCCCTCCTCCTTCTGCATATCACGCAAAAAGCTGTCCTGCCGCTTCTTGACGTCCTCTCCGGATTCGCCGCCGGGAAACTGCACATCTTGTAAATGCTGTGAAAAATCGCGCCATAAATCCGGATATGCCGCAGCCGCCTCGTCTTCCGACATATACCGTAAATCACCGTTGTTGATCTCATTGACGCGCGAATCAACAACCGGCTCTATACGTTTCTCCAAAGACACAGGCGCTGCCGTCTGCTGTGTCCGCAGGTATTCGCTGACGATGATCCTGCTGATATCGATGCCACGGAAGTGCTCCGCGATGCGCTGCGCGTCACTGTGCCCGTCTTCGCACAGCGGGTCGTCCAGTATGTTCAAATCTGCGTTATAGTAATCGCCGATGGCCTTGTGCCCGTGCCTCGCAAAATAGATCATGACAACCCCCGTAATTTAATATAACGGTTTAATATTTATACATGCGGCTGATATTATCCTGCCTGCCGGTCGTTGCAGCCAACGAAAAAAGCGCCCAGCGGTGTCACTGAGCGCTCGTTTAAATAAGTTAATTATTCCGCGTCATATTTGCCGCTCACCAGCAGACGGTGATACAGCCATACCCCCAGCGGCCAGTTGGCAAAGAATAGTATCATCCATATTGACCACAAACCATTGCTGTAGATCAGCATGCTGACGTTATAAATGAACAGCACTAAGGATATGACTCCCCAGACGATGAGCGCAATGCGCAGCAGCTTCCTATAAGCCATCCCCACAGCGCGTACATTATCCGGCTGTCGCTTATATAAGATATGTGTGATCAGCAGCCAGACGCCGAGCACTGCGCCTAAAAACAAACCGATTGTAATCACTGCGGGAATGAACGAAGTGCCCGACTGGTACGATGACAGTATATACACCAACCAGCCCAGCAGATACTCCGCCGCCACCATCAGCGCGCCATACCGGGCATATTGCCGGTTGAGCCGGCTTGTGTAAGCATTGCGCCTGTTGCCGGACACCTGATCAAGCAGCGGCGTCAAGTCCCCCATCGACGAGATCGCCTCTCTTACCGCTTCGTTGTACGTCCGGCCCATCGCCTGATACTCCTCCGTTTTCAGGTGCAGCGTGTCGCGCAGCTCCTCAATTTGCTCGCGCACCTCCTGCGTATCCGGATACTGCTTTCTGATATCGCTCAGATAATCATTGATACCGCCCATTGCTTCAGACCTCCAATAATTGATCGATCACGCTTTTCGCGTATTCCCAGTTTTTCAGGTTCTGTGCGTGCACAGCAGCACCTTTTGATGTGATGCGGTAATAGCGCCGCCGCGCCCCTTGAGTCTCATCGCCCCAGTACGCTTCTATCAGTCCCTGAGCCTCCAGCCGCCTGATCGTGCTGTACATGGAAGGCTCCTTGAGCTCATATCGCCCGCCGCTCTTCTGCGCCACCAGCTTGCCCATCTCATAGCCGTACTTATCGCCGCTTTTTAAGAATCCGAGCAGCATCGTGTCGATATGCCCGCGTATGAGGTCGCTGCTTAATTCCATAACCTCACCTCCGATTCCAAATGTATCACATATTACTATGCGTGTCAATGTACTATGCGTGTAATTTTGTTATGAATTTTATTTTTGCTAATAATTCAATTTTTTGGAGCTTCCATCTATCGATAGTATTGTTTTCGGCTGGCACTCAAACGAGGACCGTATCATTAACTCAAATAAAAAAAGCAGGATGGCTTTCATCCTGCCTTTACGTCGTTTCAGCTATTCTTAAACGCCTTCGCCCGTTCTTCCTTGCCCAGCAGCGCCTTGCGCAGCCGGATGCTCTTGGGTGTGACCTCCACCAGTTCGTCGTCCGCGATGAACTCCAGAGACTGCTCGAGACTGAGGATGGTCGCCGGAGTCAGGCGCAGCGCTTCATCCGAGCCGGATGCTCGCGTATTGGTCAGCTGCTTCTTCTTGCACACGTTGACCACCATATCCTCCTGCCGCGCGTTTTCGCCCACGATCATGCCCTCGTACACAGCGATGCCCGCACCGATGAACAGCCGCCCGCGCTCCTGCGCGTTAAACAGGCCATAGGCTGTGGTTTCGCCCTGCTCATGCGCAATGATGGAGCCGCGCTGCCGCTCGGGAATATCGCCCGCCCAATCCTCGTAACCGCTGAATATGTGGTTCAGTATGCCGTTGCCCTTGGTGTCCGTCATAAATTCGTTGCGGTAACCGATGAGTCCGCGCGCGGGTATCTTGAACTCCAGTCGTGTCGCGCCGCCCTCAGTGCTCATATCCACCAGCTGCGCCTTGCGCGTGTTCAGCTTGTCGATGACCACACCGGTGTAGTCGCCCGGCACATCGATCATCAGCAGCTCAAACGGCTCTAAAACCTGACCTTTTTCTTCCTTCAATATTACGCGCGGGCGGGACACCGAGAACTCGTAGCCCTCGCGCCGCATCGTCTCGATCAGTATGGACAGGTGCAGCTCACCACGCCCGGATACCTTAAACGCGTCCGTCGTGTCCGTCTCCTCCACACGCAACGAGACGTTGGTCTCCAGCTCGCGGAACAGCCGCTCCCTGATGTTGCGCGATGTCACGTATTTGCCCTCGCGTCCCGCAAACGGACTGTTGTTGACGATGAAGTTCATCGACACTGTAGGCTCGTCTATCTTGACGAACGGCAGCGGTTCCACCGCTTCGGGGTCGCACACCGTTTCGCCGATGTTGACGTCCGGTATGCCCGCGATGGACGCGATGTCGCCGAAGCCCACCGTTTCCGTCTCAACACGCTTGAGCCCCTGAAACGTGAACAGCTTGGTGATGCGTACGTTCTGCGTGGTGCCATCCACCTTGCACAGCGTGGCGGACATGCCGCGCTTCAGCGCGCCGCGCTCCACACGGCCGATCGCAATGCGGCCGATATAGTCGTCGTAGTCGATGTTGCTGACGAGGAACTGCGCAGCGCCGTCCGGCTCGCCCACCGGCGCGGGCACGTGTTCCAGTATCGCGTCGAACAGCGCATGGATGTCCTCGTCCTGCGTGTCGGGAGACAGTGAGGCCGTGCCCTCCTTGGCGGAGGTGTACACCACCGGGAAGTCCAGCTGGTCCTCCGATGCGTCCAGTTCGATGAACAGGTCGATGATGCCGTCCAGCACCGCGTCGGGGCGCGCGCCCGGCCTGTCCACCTTATTGATGACTGCCATCACGTGCTTGCCCAGCGCCAGCGCTTTTTTCAGCACGAAGCGCGTCTGCGGCATGCAGCCCTCAAACGCGTCCACCAGCAGCAGCACGCTGTCCACCATCGTCAGCACACGCTCCACCTCGCCGCCGAAATCGGCATGGCCCGGCGTGTCCACGATGTTGATCTTCGTTCCCTCGTATTGTATCGCGGTGTTCTTCGCCAGTATCGTGATGCCCCGCTCCTGTTCCAGATCCTCCGAGTCCATCACGCGCTCGCGCACCGCCTCATTGACGCGAAATATGCCCGACTGACGCAGCATCTGGTCCACCAGCGTGGTCTTGCCGTGGTCGACGTGCGCCACAATCGCTATGTTTCTGATATTCTCCTGTTTTTGCATACAATCTCCGATTACATTTTATGACCGCAGATGATTATATGCTTTTGTACGGCGGAATACAAGATTTTTTGTGTAAAATGGCTATTTGCCCAATTCTGATCCAAGAATATGTATAAAACGAATTTCAGCATATTCATAAGTGGACAGCGCCCGGTCGAGGCTGTCGTACGTGTGCGTGCACACCAATATATTGTCCAGTGACGGCGGCGACCCGACGGAGACGATCACTTGCGAGTGCGAATAGCGGCCTTTGTCGCTCGCAAACTGCGAGATATCGCCAGGCTGCACTTCGTCCATCGGCACCTCCACGCCCATCGGCCCCTGCCCCGATTTACGCACCAAAAAGTTGTACAGATACTCCACGCCCGTCCACGACGGTGAGCGGCTGTTCGCGCTGTAGTAATACCAGCCGAACGTGGGCTTCGGGTTCATCACGCCGCCGCCAGCGTGTATGCACTGAGACGCGAAGTTGGTGCAGTCTCCGCCCAGCTTGTCGAAGTTATAGTAGTTCAGGTTTCGCGACAGCGCCCATTGGCGCGCGTAGTTCACGGCGGTATCGCGGTCGTATGGCAGCATAAAAACACCCCCGTATATCATACGAGGGTGGTAATAATTCTGTGTTTACCGTTGCCAACCTTTCACTAATATCTTCAGACGCTCCACACCATCACATATTTCATCCGGTGTCAGGTGGCCGTAGCCCAGCAGCAGCTTGTCTTCGTGCCGCCCCTTTTCAATGCAGTGCGCCTCCACTGTGGTGATGCGGATACTCTGACGTTTCGCTTCGTCCAGGAACGTTTCATCAAACCGCATGCCGGAGAATTCCGCTGCCAGATGCAGTCCCACCGCGTCACCCCACGGCTGCCAACCACTGCCGAACGCTTCGGTCAGGCTGTCCAGCAGCGCCTGTCTGCGGCGTCCGTATGACTTTCGCATCGTCAGCACATGCCGGTCCAGCTTGCGCGAGCGCATAAACTCTGCCAGTGCCGCCTGTTCGATGGACGGGTTCTGCACGTCGGTATGCGTGCGCAGACGGTTCCACCTGTCCTGCAGCGGTTGGGGCACGATGGCATAGCCGATGCGCAGCGCGGGATACAGCACCTTGCTGAACGTGCCCACGTAGATTACACGCTGTCTGTCCATCTCCACCATCGGACTAACAGGCTCGCCCACGTACCGGAACTCGCTGTCGTAGTCGTCCTCAATGATGTATGTGTCGTTGGTGCGGGCGTAGCGTATTAACGCGGTGCGGCGGGATGCCGTCAGTATGCCGCCCAATGGGAACTGGTGTGACGGCGTCACGTATACCGGCCCCGGCGGATAAGCGCTCAATCCGTCCGTCGTTATTCCCTGTGCGTCCACCGGCACCGGGCAGACGGTATATCCTTTCTCCTCAAACGTCTGCATCATGCCGCTGTGGCAAGGGTCCTCCATCAGCACATACTTGCCAAATACGGCCAGCACCTCCGCTGAAATATGCAGCGCATGCGTCGCTCCCGCGGTGATGAATATATCCTTTGGGTCCGCTTTAATACCCCGGATTCGGTATAACCAATCGCTGATCTCTTCTCGAAGCGCTGACAACCCCTGCGCGCCCGCGTACCCCAGCTGCGACAGCGGCAGGCTGTCCGCGCAGCGGTGCAGCACCTGTACATACGCCATCCATGGAAAGAGCCGCAGGTCCGGCTGGCCCGTCCGAAAATCCGCCTTCCATATTCTTTTGGGCGTCCGGGGACGATCCGGCAGTATTTCCGCCGCGTCCAGTATTAATCCGGCAGCCACACGTGTGGGGGCGCCCTGACGGCTCTCCGCGTATCCTTCGGCAATCAGCATATCGTAAGCCTCACACACGGTGTTGCGCGACACGCCCAGCGAGTGAGCCAGCTCCCGTGTGGAAGGCAGCGCCTCGCCTGCGGCCAGCCGTCCCTGCGTCATGGCCTCCTTCAGCGCCTGATAAAGCTGCCTCCTCAGCGGCAGCCCGCCGGTTCTGTCCAGCAATATCCCAAGCATCGTCCCACCTCCAACTGGTCTTCTCATTTCCGCGGTTAACCGGCCCTTTTATCATGCCAGTTGATCCGATATGATGATAACACACAGTAAGTCATTAAGGGAAGCGGGGAAAGCAGTGGATACTCAGAAAATAAAGGGAGCCGCATTTTTGACAGGCGCGTTCACGCTGGCGGGAACGTCGGTGGTGTGCGCGCGCATCGTCTCCGGGCATTTAGGAACGTTCACCATCACAGCGGTCAGCATGATGTTTGCGCTGCTGTTTCTGCTGCCTATCTGCGCCAGGCGCATTGCAGCCAGCGTCCGCGTCATGACGGCAGGCGACTGGCTCAGCACCGGTCTGCAGGCACTGATCGGCATATTTCTCTTCCGCTTTCTGCTCATCAGCGGCATGGCGCGCACCAGCGCAGCGGAGGCCGGCATTTTGACAGGCGCAACGCCTGCCATTACCGCCGTGCTTGCGTGGGCGCTGCTCAGGGAACGCGCCGGTGTATTTGCCCTCGCAGGCATCACCGCCACGGTATGCGGCGTGCTGCTGATACAGGGGCTGCTTACCCCCGGCCGTGTGCTGGAAGGAGAGCACTTCTGGGGCAACATGCTCATATTGGGTGCGGCAGCCAGTGAATCCACGTTCAACATACTGTCACGCATCTTTGCGGTTAAAGGCGCGGCCCGGCAGCGTGAGACCGACCCGCTCGTACAGACGGCGCTGGTGGCGGCCTTCGCGCTGGTTCTGTGTGTCGTGCCCGCGCTTCTCGAACAACCTGTTCAAAGGCTGAACATAGTCGGACTTGGAGGCTGGCTGGCTCTTGTCTGGTATGGTGTGTTCGCGACGGCGCTGGCGTTTATCTGCTGGTACGCAGGCATCAAGCGCTGCCCGGCTTCCATGGCGGCGGCCTTCTCCGGCATGATGCCGCTCACCGCGATGCTGCTGTCCGTTACGCTGCTGGGTGAAGCCGCCGGATGGGCTCAATGGCTGGGCGGTGCGCTGGTGATACTGGGCATGGCGCTGATCGGAATGAAGAAAAGGGCTGCCCAAACCGCCCTTACATCTGTTGAAGTAACAACTACGGCAAAATAAATAGGGCTTCCGCCCTATCAATCCTGGTGTTTCGTCTTCCAGCATGTGTTATGATCTTGTACCCGAAAGAAAGCCTGACGCTTCTATAAGGCGTCACCGCGCTTCTTTGCCGCCTCATATAGACCCAGTTTGCAATAATCGTACCACTCGTCAATCTCCTCCTGCGGCGCGGCCTGAAGTGCTGTGAGCACCTCGCGTCCAAACTCCAGATATGCCGTGCCGTTTGCGGTAATGATGCCGCCGTCCGAAACGGCCTGCTCATTGATGTAATTGCGTTCCCCGGTGTAATTCTCCCCCGCCGCTTCCTTGAGAGACTCCAACGTATGGCTGGTATGGCGCACCTCGTTCAAAAATCCGTGTTTACCCAGAAACACTGTCGCCCCGCAGATTGCGCCGACCAGCCCGCCGCGGGCCCGCACACGCCGCAAAAACGGCACCACCCGATCGGCCTCCGGCTTGCGCCACGCCCTCCCGCCGATCAGCAGCACCGCGGCACAGTCCTCCGGCGCCGTTGCCAGATTATAATCCGGCAGCACAGTGAAGCAGCCTATTGAGCGCACGGGTTCCTTTCCCAAAGCCACCGTTCTGACGACGTACTTGGGCTTTCCATCGTCAGGGCTCATCAGCGCTGCCGCCACATGCGCAGCCTCCCAGTCGGCGTACTTATCAAGCAGAATAAACAGCACTTCTTTCATTTTTAAACAATCCTTCCAGCAATGTCTTATTTCCATTCTGCATCCGGGTAGTATTTCCTGATAATGATTTTCAGATACTCTGACCCCGCACCAAAGTATTGTATTGGATATATCTTTATCTTTCTTTTACCATTGTAGAGTATAATCTTTGTTGGATTTATCCCAATCTTTACAGTCCTGATATCCTTCCATTTTAATATTTTTTTAATACCAATCATTGTCCTGAATATGATTTTCTCTGAATCAAGATAATACCTCACAACAAAAGAAAAAAGCAGTAACGGTAATGCTAGCAATCCTATAACGATAATAAACACAATTCTGTCGGTTAGTTTGAACCCTTGTGTATCCGGTAAGACGAGAACAAACAGCAAGGCAATAGTCAGACATACTATGGCTATTATACCAAACATCCTTTGCGGGAATATTTCTGTTATGCCGTTAATTGTCCGTCTTCTAAAACCAATGTTTTCTATGTTTGTATTGATATTTTGCATCATTAATTTATTACACCCCCGTCTTCACGCCCGGCCCGGTCAGCGTACTGCGCCCGCCGGACAGCTTCTTCACCTCAATCTGCACATCGATGCGTTCCTTCAATGCCTCCACGTGGGAGATCACGCCCACCAGCTTGCCTTCGCGGCTGCCCAGCGTGGACAGCGTCTGCAGCGCCGCCTCCATGTAGTTCTCGTCCAGCGACGCAAACCCCTCGTCGATGAAAAGCGAGTCGATACGCGCGCGCCCGGACGACATCTCGGACAGCCCCAGCGCCAAAGCCAGCGACACGATGAAGCTCTCGCCGCCCGAGAGATTGGCCGTCGGCCTCCGCTCACCCGCTTGATACGTATCGATTACCGCCAGTTCCAGCGGCTTGGCCGCATTGGCATCGTCGCGCACCAGCACGTAGCGGTCGCTCATCCGTTTCAGATTCGCGTTGGCGAAGCGCAGCAGCGACTCAAACGTGATGCTCTGCGCGATGCGGCTGAACTTAGAGCCGTCTGCCGATCCGATCAGCGCGTTCAGCGCATCCCATTTCTCCAAGGATTTCTTCTGTGACGATTCTTCGGTCTTCAGGTTTTTCAGCTTGTTGCGGCTTTGCGCGTTAACTTTGAGTATCTGCGCCACCACGCCCTTCTGTGCCGTCTGCTCGGTCACCAGTGCGCCCAGCGCGTTCATGGCATAACGCAGCGTGTTCTCATCTGGCTTTTCGCCCAGCCGGGACGCCATCTCCGCCCACACCTCATACCGCGCCGCCGTGTCCTGTGCATCGGATACGGCCTGCACATTCGCGGCATCTTCCAGCGCTGCCGCGTATATATCCTCCATCTGGCGCGTGTCCTGCTCCAGCTCGCTTTGTGTCCGCGCGATGTCACGCGTATTCTGCAGCACAGCGCGCTCCGCCTGTTCCGTATCCCGGCGCCGCTGTTCTTTGACCGCAGCCAGCTGCTGTGTGAGCGCTTCTGCTGCGGTTTCCTCAGTATCCGCTTTTTTGTCGCCGAACAGCCGTGAGCGCTCCTCTCCCAACGCCGCCGCTTTGGCTTGCGTCCGGCTCAATTCGTCCGACCGCGACTGCATTTGTGTCTCGATGTCATGTATCGCACGGCGGTTGTTATTGATCTGCTGCACGTCCTTGTCCACGCCGCCCAGCTTCTGCGTCAGCGCGTTTACCCGCTCCTGTGCTTCGCCGCGCTGATGTGCCAATGCCGCATGCGTCCGCAGCACGTTCTGCGCTTCTGCCAGCGCCTGCCGCAGCGCCGCCGTATCGCTCAAGTCCGGCACGTGTCCGGCCAGCTTTTCGGTCTGCTGCTGCACGAAAATCTCCTTCTCCGCAATCAGCTTGACCTGTTCCTCCGCCGCGGCTGCTGTCTTTGCTGCCTGCTGGCGCACCTGCTTCAATTCCCGCTGCGCGGCTTCATTCTCCGCTTCGCACTGCTTCAGCCACGTGTCGTCGAACGGCTTGCCTGCCTCCGGATGCTCCAGTGAGCCGCACAGCGGACACGGCTGGCCGGCTTTAAGATTCTGCCGTTCGTGCCCAAACCGCTGCTCCAAACGCGCGAACAGCAACCGGTCTTCCGCTTCCTTTGCGGGCTGCTCCAGCTCCTTCTCGCGGCCTTGCAGTGCCTGCGCATGCTCCTGTGCCTGCGCAAGCTTCGTCCGCCTCTCCGCGGTCTCCGTCAGCGCCTCCGCGATGGGAACAGCGATGCCCAGAATATCCGTCTGATGCTGCCAGTACGCCTCATCCTGCTGTTTCAGAGCCGCCGCCATCTGTGTGCGTAGTGCCGTTTCCTCGCTCTTTGCCGCGTCCAGCTCGTCCTGAGCGCTTTTCAGAAGCCGCGGCCCCACATTGGAGTCGCGGTAAAGCGCGCCGTACGTCTCGTTGTCCTGATCCGGCATGTATGTCTTGAACAGCGCCAGTATTTCACGCTTATAGACGTCGATACGTTTCTTGTCCTCACCAATCTCCCGGGTCAGCCTGTCGATGTCTGTCTGCTGAGCCGCGGCCTGCTGGTCCAGCGCACGCACCACTTTCAGCGTTTCAGCCAGCGCCGACTGTGCCTGCTTCTGTATCGTCTCCTGCCGTTCCGCCTCCGCCAGCTCACGCTGCCGGTCAGCAAACGCATCCGTCAAAGCCTGGGTACCGCTGCGGTACCGCTTCAGCTCCGCTTCCTTCGCCTGCAGCCGCAAGATGCCTTCAATACATGCTGCCAGCTTGTCCTTCACCGCTGTGTGTATGGGAATCGCCGCGTCCAGCCGCTGCAGCTCACCCTCCCGTGACGCCGCTTCCGCTTCGCTCAGCACTTCGGCGGATACTTCATCGATGCGCGCGCGCGTCTCCTGCAGTGCCAGACGCGCCTGCTTGGCGCGGTCGTATGCCGCCTGCGATATGCGGCGGTACAGACCCATATCCGTCATCTGCTCCAGTATCGCGGCACGGTCGTTGGAGTTGGCCTGCAGGAATTCAGCGAATCGGAACTGCGCCAGCATGATGGAACGCGTAAACCGCTCAAAATTGAGCCCCGTCAGTTCCTCAATCTTGGCCTCCGCCTCCCGGATGCTTCCCGCTGTCACGCGCCACGTGCCGTCTGCCGCCTGCTCGCAAACCTCGCGCTTCACCGCGCGGAACGGCTTGGAACCCCGCACCGTGCGCCCATGCTCAAAACGGCTCATGTACCGCTTTCCGCGGGACGTGAACACCACCTCGGCGGCGCACCCGTCCTCGTTTTTGTTCATCAGCTCGTCCTGCGTGTCGCTGATGGAACCGATGCGCGGGGTTCGCCCATACAGCGCCAGACACATCGCGTCCATCACAGTTGTCTTGCCCGCGCCGGACGGCCCAACGATGGCGAACAATCCGCCCGCGTACGCCCGGTCATTGAGGTCGATCTCAAAGCGCCCCGCCAGCGAATTCAGGTTTTCGATGACCACTCTCTCTATGCGCATGATTCCGCGTCCTCCAGACCCGATACCAATTCGTTAAAGCCGCCGATCAGCATCTCCCGCTGCTCATCGCTGAGTTGGGCGCTCTCCAAACATCGCAGGAATACATCCTGCACCGACAGCGTCTCCAGCGTCTCCGCCTCTCCGGCGCTGATCGACTGCGCCGCCGCACCTGCCGCGCGAACGCTCAGCACCTGCAATCGGCCGCCTTTCACCGCGTCGTTCACGTCCGCCGCCAGATGCGGGCAGGCATCCGCACCGTTGTACGTTACCTCTGCCCATGCATCCTCATCCGCCAATGCGGCCAGTTCGGTTAGTATCTCCTCGCGTCCGCCGCGCACCGCGATTAGTCGTGCAAACTCGGGCACCTCGACTTCGTTCACCGCCATGCTGCCAGAGAAATCCACCTCGAGCACACGCTTTTGGGACTTCTCGCCGAAGCTCATCGCCAGCGGTGCGCCGCAGTAGCGGATGCTGTACTGTCCCGCCACACGCTGTGCTCCGTGGATATGCCCCAGCGCCACATAGTCGATCTCCGAGGGAAATATGTCCGCCCCCACCTGTCCGAGGCTGCCCACGTACAGCTCGCGCACGCCGTCACCCTCACTGCGCAGTGCACCCGCCGCAAACAGGTGCCCTGTCGCCACAATGGGCACGTCGCCGTATTGCTCCCGCATATCCATCGCGGCCTTTACGGCATCCTTATAGAACTGCGCCGTCGCGCGGACTATTTTCTCGTCGCTGCTCTCACCATCGTCCTCCAACCGCACCAGTTCACTCTTACGCAGATAGGGTACGGCGATACACAGCGCGCCTATTGTTCCATCCTGCCGACACAGCGGAATCACGTGCCGTTCCGGCTCTCCCGCGAGGCCGATGGTATGGATATTCAGCCGCTCCAGTACGCCCGACGGCGCTTCCAGCAGCGTGGGTGAATCGTGGTTACCCGCCACCACCACCACCGTCTTACAGCATGTCCCCAGAAGCGATGTCAGAAAGTCATAGTACAGCCGCTGTGCCTGTCCGCCCGGCGCACCGTTATCGAACACATCACCCGCCACGATCAGCGCGTCGATCTCCCGCGTGCAGATCGTGTCCTTGAGCCATTGCAGAAACGTCTCATGCTCGTCGTATCTCTTCTTGGCGTACAGCGTATGCCCGATGTGCCAGTCGGACGTGTGCAGTATCTTCATGCGCCCTCCCATTTATATCAAGTCTGGTGGTATTTCCATTTGCTATTAACCCATTCTATCATGCCCGAAAACCCTTTTCAACGTAACCTCCACAATACGCGCACAAGCAAAAAGGCCCTTTCAGGCCTTATTATCCCATACTCTATATGTTGTTCAACCGCCCTGTATCGCGCATCGCAGCGGCATAAGCCATAAACTCTGATGTTTCACACTCTATGTCCTCCTGAGTCACGCCACGCCACACGGTCACCTCGTCCACCAGCGTCTTACTGCCGCCGTCCAGCTGACAGTATCCGGTGGACAGCTCAATGCCAAACATCATCTTTATTGCGTGTACCGGCGGTGCCTTCTTACCCAGCAGACGCTGCCATAAGCTCATTTTGGGCTGACATAGCTCCCGTTCCGCTTCCGTGTAATACCGCTCTGTCTTTGCGTTTCGCGGTACAGCCAGAAACAAATATTCTAGCCCGTATCGCTCATCCGGAATATTCCGGGCCGCTTCCATATCCATGTGAGACTGCTCGGCCCATTCACGCCACGCATTAATACCCGCATCTTCAGGTGGCACAGGCGGCTGCGCAACCGCCTCGCTGTGATAGTGCATCAGTACCGTCATCTTAAGTGCAAGCCTTTTGCCGCCAGACACAGGCACCTCATACGCACCGTATTCCTCTTTCAGATATTGCGCCAACTCCGCTCCCGTTACCCGCGTCGTTCTGGGCTTTGCCGTCTTTTTACAGTCTTCCAACGTTATACGCCATTGGCCATCAGGGTATGGCTTTCCCACAAAAACAGCGGTTGGTCCGTCCGCGCCGCCAATGATGCCTATTGCACCAGCCACGTTCAGTTTCTTTCTCATTTGTTTCTCTCCGGCACAATCAACCCGAAGAAATACTGATAGCCGCTGTGGCTGCCGTCTTCTTCCTCAAAGCTCATCTCCGTCACAGCTATATACCGGCCCGGCTCGACATGGTTAATGTATGTCCAGGCTGCAAGTCCTGAGGGTATCGGGAATTCCACCTCTTCGTATTCTTCGTTATAAAGCTTAAGTCTGACACCCGGCTGCAGCTCGCCGTCGATATACAGCGAGAAGTCCTCCGCATACGTCACATACTCTACCATAGGCTGCACCTGCTGCGATGTCAAATATATACCGTCCACAGACAAACCTTCCGATTCCGCCCATATATCGTTGCTCACAGCAAATATACTTTCTCCGCCCGAGGCCACTGTCATCGTATGCAGCGTGTACCAGCCCATGGCCAGCTCATACAACGGCCGGTAAACCTCGTCGCTGATGATGCTGTACGTACCGTCCATCCCGGCCTGCATGCAAGGCTGCCCGTCCTTCTCAAACACGTAGTATTCTGCAGCTTTGCCCTCAGCTGATTCTTCGTAGATTTGGATGTACATATCCTGCGACTCCACATCCACGCCCGGCCACGCGGCAGACTTGCTCCTATAATCCTCCACCGCGTCCGTCACGATCCCCCGCCTCTCATCAGGCACTGGCATGCTCGAGTAATACCCGTTATTCCATGATATAACAATGCCAATGTGCGCTTCAATATCCGGTTCCGATGTGTCGGAGGGAAGCATAGCTTCGGCATTGGCGGGTGTTTCCGTGACGACCGGGCAGAACTGCTTTTCCACCGTCACACGGCAGGCCGCCAACGCCAGCATCAACATTATGACCAAAATACTTAATACCGTTTTACGCATATATTGACTCCCTTCAGTGATGCACGTAGTCAGACATCGGCCAATGGTAATACCCAATCACATGTCATCCCCGTCCAGATACCGCCGTACCCCAACCATCAGCAGTCCCGTCCTCTCCTCCGGCAATTTAGGCACCTGCTCATACCGCCTGATGCTAAAGCCCTTTTTACTGAGCAAAAAGCCCAGCCGCTTCGCCTCAATCGCACGCTGCGGGCAACCGTATGTACAGCCGAAGCACATCACACAGCTGTTACCAAACACCGGCTTGCCGTTTTCCATGCGGATATTGTCGCCGGGGCAGCTTCGCGCGCACCAGCCGCAGCCGTTGCACGCATCCGTTACAGCCAGCTGCTTTCCGAAGTGGCGCGCCCCCTTATGCTCAGCGAGGCACAGCGTGGATATGACACGGTCTATCGCTTTGGTCTTAACTCTCCGTTCCAGCCCCGCAACCACATCATCCGCAATGCGCGCCGTCCTGTCCGGCAGCACGTCCAGCAGCCGCCGAACCAGAAAATCCGGCGTTGCTACGCTCATATTGGACGGCATCACAATGGTCTGCTCGTACACCACGCGGTAGCCCTTTTCCTCCAGCCGTCGGATGCTGCCGCCGCGGCAGGCAATGTTGGGGAACACCTCACCCCCGCCCGACACGGATATCACCACAGCAGGCGTGCCGTTCACCGGTGCCAGCGCTTCCAGCCACTCGTGCACAGGCTGCGGCGCGTTGGCTGCATGAACGGCAAAAAGCAATACCAGCAGCGACTCATCGCCGTTCGGTATGGCTTTGTTTCTTTTAATCTGCTGTTTATCCACGGTCAGCCCGCGTTGCGCAAACGTCGCTGCCAGCGCGTCCGCCGCCAGCGCTGTGCCGCCCGTTCCCGTGAAATAGGCAATCAGAATCCGTTCCATCCGCCGGTGCCCCGCAATCCAATCAATATATCCACCAGACCCGACCCGGAGCCAATGACATACCGAGACTTTGCTGGAGTTTGAGCGACGCTGCGTTATCCTCGAATATTTGGCCAAAGGGTACGCGTCCCATATCGAGCAGCCGATTGACTAAAAAGCTTTCGAGCGCAATCGCCAGCCCCTGCCTCCTGAACTCCGGCAGCACGAAGAGCATCCCCATGCTGCCCTCCTCATGGTTGCCCGCGAAGCCCGCCAGCCGGTCATTGGCAAAGCCGCCGATCAGCAATCCCTTGCTTATGATGCGGCCGATTCCGTCCGCGTCCAATAGATGATAATGCTCCGCAACCATGCCGCTGTGAGACGGATCAAGCGGACGGATGTCAAAACGGGAAAGCACGGACAGCTTGTCCTTGCGTGTGTATACCGTTTGAACACAAGCCCATGACTTGTCCAACCCAAAACGCTTTTTAACGGGCTCAATAAGAAATTGCTGATGTACAGTAAAAAGAGCGCAGCTTGGTGCCGCATCCAGCAGCATTTCCACACAGCCCACGCTCTTGGCGCTGATCATACAGGCACCGCTCTCATGCTCGTACAGCAAAACGCCGTGCGGCCCCGCGCTGAGAACATCTGCGGTGCCGCGTAATATTACTTCACTCATGTCAACATGCAGCAGCGGTTCTGTATTCAAATAGTTCAGTGTGCTTATTTGTAAATCATTCATATAAATTTAGTGCATAGGCCATAATTATGCTGACGTTGCGGCCTCCTGCGGTGTGTTCTGCCGGACAGGCGCGGACAGCGGATCAATTCCGGTGCACTGGGCAGGTAAAAACCCCCGCGATTTAAAATAGATGACCGCATTGCCGCCGCTGTAAATGTCAAACTTTAAAGGCACGGCCTCATTGCCGTAACTATCGGTCGCGGTCAGTATATTCTGCTTCTTTTGAACATAGACCGTCATTTCCTGCCCGTTCGCCAGCGTACCGATGAACTGTCCGTTCAGTGAAAAGCTCCAGTCCAAAGCGGCTGCCGATATGCTCTTTTCACGAACCAGCCGAATCGCCGCCTGTGCGTCAAGCGTCTCCGCATTCTGCGAAATATCCGTTGTCATCTTCGACATTGGTGTCATGTACTCGCCCGGTTTGCAATTCTTGGCCATCAGATAGGAAAGCAATCCGCCGACGGCAGCAAACACCAGCCCCAGCAGATACGCGCCGAACTGCCCACCCAAAAATGCACCGGCGAATGCGCCGACCAGCTCCAGCCCGAACCAGAAAACAAAGGTCATTGCCATGAAAAACCCCGGTTTACGGCCGCGGGCCAGCGCATTGGCCTTGTTCTTTCTGGAAAGATAGTACAGGGCGATAAGCTCAAGCATAAAATAACCTTTCTTAAAAGATCACTACGATCCGGTACAATAACTGGATAACCTGGTTTTAATGCTGACTGCCCTATATGTATTTGTCCTGCTGCCGCTTAAGCTGCTACACCCTCAGCTTCGCAAACCGCTCCATCGCTTTGATGGTGTTCTCGCGCGTGTTGAACGCCGTCAGGCGGAAGTAACCCTCGCCCGCGCTGCCAAAGCCTGCGCCCGGTGTGCCCGCCACGCCCGCGTCCAGCAGAGCGTCGAAGAAGTCCCACGACGGCATGCCGCCCGGCGTCTTCAGCCATACATAGGGCGAGTTCACGCCGCCCCAGCAGTCGATGCCGATGGAGGCCAACCCCTCGCGGATCACATTGGCGTTGCCGAGGTAGAAATCAACGATTTCTTTAATCTGCGCCTTGCCCGCGTCCGAATAGCAGGCGAGCGCGCCCTTCTGCGTCACATATGGCACACCGTTGAACTTGGTGGTGTGGCGGCGGTTCCACATAGCGTTCAGCGAATGCAGGTTGCCGTCGCTGTCCGCACCCATCAGCGCCTTGGGTACCACGGTGAACGCGCAGCGCGTGCCGGTGAAGCCCGCCGTCTTGGAATAGCTGCGGAACTCGATGGCCACTTCCTTCGCGCCCTCGATCTCGTAAATGCTGTGAGGTATGCCGTCTTCGCGGATAAATGCCTCGTACGCTGCGTCAAACAGTATGATCGCGCCGTTTTTCTTTGCGTACTGCACCCATTCGGTCAGCTCCGCCTTGGTCAGCGCGGTACCCGTCGGGTTGTTGGGGTAGCAAAGGTAGATGATGTCCACCAGCCCCGTGGGCAGCGATGGCTTGAAGCCGTTGGCCGCGCTGCACGGCAGATAGGTGATGCTCTCGTAACCGTTTTTCGCCGTGTCAAAATCACCAGAACGCCCCGCCATCACGTTGGTGTCCACATACACCGGGTACACCGGGTCGAGTACCGCGATGGTGCACTGGTCGGAGAACAGTTCCTGTATGTTGCCGGTGTCGCACTTGGCGCCGTCCGACACGAACACCTCGTCCGCCGATATGCCCAGTCCCGCATAGTCGTTCGCGGCGATCGCTTCACGCAGCCATGAATAACCCTGCTCCGGTCCGTAGCCGTGAAAGCCGCCAGCTGTCGCCATATCGTCCACCGCCGCTTTCATCGCCTCGGTTACCGCGGGGGGCAGCGGGCAGGTCACATCGCCGATGCCCAGCTTGATGATGTCGCCGCCGTGCGCGCCGATCCTCTTGGCCATTTCCGCAAACAGATAGCTTCCTCTCAGGCGGTTGTAGTTCTCGTTGATCAATACCATGGTGTGTCTCCTTTATTCTTCGCTGAACGCCCGCTGTAACGCTTCAAGCATTACATCCACCGGCGCTTTTTGTCCTGTCCATATTTCAAAGCCGATCGCCCCCTGATGGACGAGCATGCCCACCCCGGTGATCAGCTTTTTTGCTCCACGCTTTTTCGCTTCTTGCAGGAACGGCGTCATCGGCGGATTCGGTATCACATCGCATACCACCAACTTATCCGATATGCCCGCTATGTCGATATCCGGAAGGCTCGTATCGGGATACAGCCCCACGGACGTCGCGTTCACCAGTATTCCTGCGTCCACGGGTACGCCGGCCGTTCCCGCCCATTTAATATATTCAGCTTCACAGCTTGTGCTGCCTGATATCAGCGCCGCCAAAGATGCTCCGCGCTCCTCGTTGCGGTTAAAAATATATAACTTCTTCGCGCCCGCCAGAGCCGCTTCTACCGCAATCGCCCGGCCCGCGCCGCCCGCACCCAGCAGCGCAATCGTCGCGCCATTGAGCGCCACGCCCGCTTCGTCCAGCGCACGCACGAAGCCCTGACCGTCGGTGTTATATCCAATCAGCGTGTCGCCGTCGTTCTTCACGGTGTTCACCGTGCCAATCAGCGACGCGCTCTTGTCCACCCTGTCCAGAAACGGAATGCAGGTCACCTTGTGCGGTATCGTGAGATTGATGCCCTTAAAGTTCAGCGCCCGGAGCGACTGCATCGCGTCCTTCAAATCCTCCGGTTTCACCAGAAGCGTCAGGTAGTGCCAGAATAGCCCCGCTGCTTCAAACGCCGCATCCTGTATGACCACGGTCGGGTTCTCATCCACCGGACACCCGAACACGCCCACCAGCTCCTGCCGGAAATTCTTTGCCACAGATGCTCTCCCTCCGCGTATACTTCCTTTGTCTGTCAGCCTTTTCATTCTACCGCAATACGCGCGCACGCGTCAACACCATAGGCTTGTCCCTCCATCCGGTTGTCAGCCGGGAATGCGCACCGGCATACCGGGCACAAAGTCGCTGGGCCGCAACCACTCATTGGCGGACAACAGCGCGCTGACGGGGATGCCATGCTTCTCCGCGACGCTCACCAGCGTATCCTGTGTGCCAAGCGTATACCACTTGCCGCCATGCTCCGTCATTCGCTTTACCTGCACCGAGTGTCCCGATTTTACGTCCATTGGGTTCACGCCCGGATTCAGCGTACAGAACGTCGTCAGATCCATACCGAATTTGCGCAGCACGTCAAACAACCCCTCGTTCTCCGCCAGCGTGTAGGCTCCGTCCGCCTGTATCTGCTGTACGGGCGGTATCACGATCACCTGTCCGGCATGCACGTAATTCGGGTTCAGATACGGGTTGACCGTCAGCAGATCCGCCAGCGTCAGCCCATGCCGCCGCGCAACGCGCAGCAGCGTCTCGCCACGCCGCACAATATAGAAAGAACCGTGACTGCATCCACCCAATACACAAGGAACCTTAAGCCAGCAGCCCGGAACAGCATCAGCCGTATCATTTTTATCCCGCAGCGCCTGTTCGCTCACTGCAAACCTCTCGGCTACAGACTTGATAGTGTCGCCCGGCTGTACCTCATAATGAAAATAGCTGTATGCGCATTGCGCCATAATTCATCGCCTCACCCATAGAAAATTAGTCGTCCTATATCCTATGCGTTATGACGGCGGTTAAGAAGCGGAAGTTTTGTCTTCTATCAGCGAAATAAGGGGATACATGTCGTTATACTGCTTTTGCAGAAACAAACGGCTGCCCTTCGCAAACAGTGTTTCGGCAGCTCTGTCCGCGACAGCCAGCGCCAGCCGCTCGTGTGCGCACAGCACCGGCGAAATGCCGTTGATATCGCCGGTTGCCTGCTTGTTGAGGCAGCCGCAGTGGTGGTTGCAGCGCGACTGTATGGCACAGTCCGCGCACGCTCCCGCGGTTTCTTCAGCCCGGTGGTACAGCCGCATTCGCCTGCTCTCATCGATGCCAGAGAAGACGTCGCCCACAGCATATTCGTCCTCGCCCACAAACTGCACGCACGGATACAGCCGCCCGTCTGTGTCCACGGACAGCTGCTTGATGCCCAGCTGGCAACGCTGCTCGCAGTAGCGCTCGCCGTCAATGTGCGAGCGCATCTTCACCTCAAACGGAGAAAAGTAGAATTTCTCCTCCGCAAGCGTCCAGTCGACATACATATCGGCGAGACGGCTGAATTGGCGCTCCAGTTCCTCCATGTGCGCGTCCGTCCACGCCGCGTCCTTTTCAAAGTTCAGCGAGCAGATGTAATACTTGAAACCGAGATCATGCAGGCGCTGCACACCGTCTGCGTACATTCCCACCGTATCCGGGTTCACCACCATCATCGCACAGGCATACGGCTGGTACTCCAGCAGCCGCTTCGCCGTATCCTCCACGTGCGCATAGCTGCCCGTGCCGCCCGCGAATATGCGGTGCGCGTCATGCGCCGCCTGCGTACCGTCCAAACTCAGCGCGATCATCACACGGTTTTCTGAGCAAAACCGCAAGAATTCATCGTCCAGCAGCGTGCCGTTGGTGGTCAGTTTGAAATGGAACGTACATCCTTGCTTCTCGCCCACCGCTTGCGCGTAGGCCACGGTATCGCGTATCAGCTCCTTGCAAAGCAGCGGTTCACCGCCGAAGAATGACAGCCCCACGCTGCCGCCCGGCGTCGCAGCGCTGTCCACCGCTGCCCGCGCAGTCTCCGCCGTCATGTATTTCGGCTTCTGCTTATGGACATAGCAGTAATGGCACTGCAGGTTGCAGGCGTTTGTGAGGTGCAGCGTGTAATGCATCAGATAACCCCCTGCTTTTTAAGCCACTCGAAGAAGTCCTTGGCCTGCGCTTTAAGCTGCTCTCTGGCAAGCGCGGCGCTCTCCTCGCTGGGCTGGGACGACATTTCTTCTTCAGGGCTGTCGATATTAGCGCTTGCACATGGGTCGTACAGCACACCCACGTTATAACCGTACTCATTCGGCACCGCGCTTTCGAGCGCCTCACTCAGTTGGGCTGCTGCGTCCGCTGTGTCATATGTCCCGGCGGAAATGTACTCCTCCGCATAGTTCCACTCACTTACATCCGCCGTTGATACGTATTCTATGGACACGCTATGCGCTGCATCCACAAAGTCCGGGCTGAGTGTGATATACACGTCCGTCGGTCTTGGCTCATCCGTACTGTACATTTTCGTGGCCGGCTGCAGCACGTTGGAAAAGGTAAGCGTATCGCTTTGGGAGAATTTAAGGCCGTAGTCCGCTGCCGCCGCGTTGATCACGCTGAGTGCCTCCTCCTCGGACAGAAACGCGGGCGGCGCAATCATGACGCAGCCAAACGCGCCCGTTCCGCCGCCATGTAAAAACAGCGGCGCGATGTTGAGAGAGGGCGGCAAGACATCGCCCTCAGGCATATACGTTATCACCGGCGTCTGCGGCGGTTCGGGCACCCCGGCTGTCGGTTCGTATGTCAGCTCGGGCGTGGGCGAAATGCAGGCGGCGGTTCCTTCCGTCGTCATCTCCGGGGGCAGCGGCACACCTGCCAGCGGCGGTTCCGGCGCACAGCCCGCCAGCGACATCGCCGCCAGCGTCCCCAACGCGATTTTAGCCGCCGTGTTGCCTACCCATCGCTGTGGCGGTTTGACCTTCAGCGTATCCGCCGATACCTCTTCCTTTACCGGATATTTCGGAGCCCGCGCGCTCCGTATAGGTTTGAGTTCCATAAGATCCTCCCGGCTAAATCAAGCCCTGGCTCTTCAGCCATTCGAAAAAGTCTTTCGCCTGCTTCTTGAGTTCACCCACCGATTGCACGCGCGTCTGCGCCTCCGATTCAGCGGAGAATTCGCACGGGTCATACATCACGCCCGCAGCAACGTCAGCATCGCTGCCTGCCGCATCCAACGCGCTACTCAGTTGGTCCGCTGCGTCTTTGGTGGCATACATCTCGGTTATGCCATTTGCAGTGTAGTTTGGATCCCAACTCTTGATATCATCCACGGATACGAATTCTATCGCAATGCCGTGCTCCTGATCGGTGAAGTCGGGCTTCAGTGTGATCATCGTTTCCAAAGGCTGTGTTTTGTCCGGCTCCAGTGTATTGACCGACGGCTGACGCACATTGTAAAACTCCGTACCGCCTTCCTCCGAAAACGCAAGGCCATAATCCTTTGCCACTTCGTTGATGACCGCCAGTGCCTCGCTCTCCGAGAGAAACACCGGCGGGGCAACCATCACGCAACCGAATGCCCCCAGCCCGTCGCCATGTTCAAACAGCGGCGCGATTCTGAGCATTGGTTCCGTCGGCTCTCCCACAAACGCCATATCAACCACAGGCGTTTCCACCTGCGCAATGATTCCCGCGGTCTCCTCCGTTGCCATTTCGGGCGGCAGTGGTGGTCCCGCAGTCCGGCAGCCCGCCAGCGATACCGCCGCCAGCGTCCCCATCGCGATCAACGCCGCCGTGTTTACCGCCCACCGCTGTGGCGGCTGCGCTTTCAGCGTCTCCGGTGAAACGTCCTCCCTGCGCGGATAATTGGGCGATTGTTTGCCGCCCACAGGTCTTATCTCCATATCCACCTCCGCACCAACTTCTTTGACCGTCCTATTCCGTGTATTATTTCCATAAGACGTAAAAAAAGGCGGCCTTGTTCCCTCATGCCGCCTGTCCGTCGCTGTTTGTCACATTGTATTATTATTCGCAGCTCTGCTGATTCATGGCTTTTTTCAGCTGCTCCACGTTTTTCATGATGGACGGTATTTCTTCTTCCATCAGCTTCTCGTAGAACCCCTCATATTCGTACGTCAGGTCTTCGATGCCCTTCGTCTTGGCGCCTTCCACAAAACGCTCCAGCATGGCAAAGTCCTTCTCGTAGCAGTGCATCGAATTGCTGCGGTGCGTATACGTCCCCACATCCACCGCCAGCAGCGCAGCCACCTTCTCCTGCAGCTTGATCAGCGCAAATGCGTTGAAGAAAAACGCTTCCGGCAGATCGTTGGAGCGAAACAGCACCTTCATGTGCAGCTTGTCCTCCCGAATGAAGAACTGTATCGACTGCATGCAGGCAGGATCGGCATTTTTGCTGTCCACTTCAAAGTTGCGTATATTCATTATCGCGCGCCGTGTCAGCGGGTTACGCGTCAGTTCACTCAATATAAACGGCATCTGCGGTGCGTAACGGGCATGATAGGTATATTCCCAGCAGTTGCCGTCGCCGATCTTGAAGTCGAGAATGCCGTCCAGCACCTCCATCACATACTGCTGCAGCTCGTGGTGCCCGCCGATGATGAGGCGGCTGATGCGTGGTTCCTTCACCGGATGTTCAATGGCCACCGTCATGCTGCACTCTTTTTGCAGCTGATTGTAATCCGGGCATCCCACTACATTTCCATTGTCCGCCAGTTCCACCAGCGCTTTGTGATAAGCCTCCGGCAGCGTATCCGCCGTGATAAATATTTCCTTCATGTCTTGCCCCCATTCTCCCCCAGCCGGCGAATTGTTACATCGCCAGTATATAACGTTATGATATGACAAACGTCAGCAGAATACAAGATACCAAAGTCTGTTGGTGGATGAATATCAGCTTATTGTGGATAAACCTGAACCTGTATCGGATACATCATATCCTTCGCGGCAGCTCGATGATGAACCGTGCGCCTCGGTCTGCCCCGCTCATGGCACTGATGCGGCCGCCGTGCATTTCGACCACGGCCTTGGCTATGGCAAGCCCGATGCCCGCGCCGCCCGATTTGTTGCTGCGGGACGGGTCCGCACGGTAAAACCTTTCGAATATGTGCGGCAGGTGCTCCGGCGGTATGCCTTCACCGTCGTCCTCCACCGTGATGGTGACGGTATCACCCGCCTCTATACCGACGCGGATTCGGCCGCCCTCGGGTGTGTGCCGCAGGCTGTTGGAGATGAGGTTGGACATCACCTGCCCCAGCTTGCCGCTGTCCGCGCTGACCACAGCCTCATCGCCGCTCACTTCTATACTGACACCCTTGTTCCGGCTTGCCGCCTTGAACCCCAGCACGATTCCGTCAATCATGTTCTTCAGCTCAAATTCCGTCTTCTCGAGTACGGCGCTGCCGTCCTCCAGATTGGCCAGCCGCTCAAGGTCTCCCACCAGCCGGTTAAGGCGCAGTATCTCTGCGTGGCACACCGCCAGATGCGGCTCGTCCGCCGCCCATATACCGTCCTGGAACGCCTCTATGTGCCCTTGCAGCGAGGAGAGCGGCGTGCGCAGCTCGTGCGCCACGTCTGCGGTCAACCGACGGCGCAAAGCGTCCTGCCCCGCCAACTTGTCGGACAAGCTGTTCACCGCGTCAGTTAACCCCATCATCTCCCGTGTGTGGCTGCTGTCCTCTATCTTCACCGTATAATCGCCCGCCGCGATGCGCATGGCCGCGCCCGCCGTCTGCGTAATGGGGCGGCTCAGCCGCCGTGCCATATACACGCCCACCGCCACCGCCGCCGCCAGCGACAGCACGCCGATGATGATCAGCGCGTTGTTCAGCGTATCCAGAAACAGCGCGTCGTTTTCGCTGAAGTAGAAAGGCCCGTAATAGCCCACCGTCACATTGCCTACCGCCACGCCATTCACAACCACTGAATACGTCTTTTCTTCATACGCGCCTTCAAAGTTGTCGTATCGGGTCTGCATGCTGTCGGCCATGTTTTCCAGCATCTGCACACACATGCCCTCATTGTGCGCCATCGCATTCCACACAACACCGCCCGATAAGTCATTCACCTTCAGTATCATGCCGTCTTCCAATGCGCGCATACCTGTTTCGTCCAGTCCCCGGCTGTTAAAGCGACCAGCAGCCGTATCATAAAGCGCGGCTACCTGCGCAACAGCCTGCTGGTTTTTTAGTTCCTGCTGACGGATCACATATTGTTCAAACTGACGCTGCAAAAAGATATTGGAAAACAGACTGACGAACGCCACCAGCAGCAGCGCCACCAGCGCGTATGAAAGCGACAGCTTTACCTTCAAAGAGTAACTTCGCATCGGTTATTCCCCCTCGAAAGCATAGCCTACGCCGTGCACCGTTTTGATGTATTTATGACTGTCCGAACCAATCTTCTGACGGATATTCTTGACATGCGTGTCAATTGCGCGGTCGAAGCCATCGTAGTCCTCGCCCAACGCCAGCGTAATCAGCTCCTCGCGCGAGAACACCTTGGTGGGGTGCGCAGCCAGCGCGTAGAGTATCGAGAATTCCTTGGGTGTAAGCGGCACGCGCTCACCGTGCGTACGCGCCTCACGACGCTGTGCGTCTATCACCAGATCACCATTGTGAAACACCAGCATGGATACCAAAGGTTCCGGCTCCGCTGCCGTGCGCCGCATTACTGCCTCCACCCTGGCCATCAGTTCCCGTGGGCTGAACGGCTTACGTACGTAGTCGTCCGCTCCCAGCATCAGGCCGGACAGCGCATCCTCCTCCGTCGTTTTGGCGGTCAGCATAATCACAGGCACTCGGGACTTTTTGCGCAGCGCAGCGCAGACCTGCTCACCGGAAAGCCCGGGCAGCATCAGGTCCAGTATCACCAAAGCGGGCGCATGGCGGTCAAACAGCATGAGTGCCGTGTTGCCGTCGTGTGCGCACACCGGCTCGTATCCGGCCTTTTCCAGATATGAGCTGACAATATTCGTGATAGCCGTCTCGTCATCCACAACGAGCACACATTTACTCTTGCCCATGCTCCTCTACCCGTTATTAGTCTTAACCCAGATCGTACGGCTTCACCAGCACCTCAGCGCCGTCATCCATCGTCATGAATGCCCAGCCTTCAACGCTGCCGACGTCTGCTCCTGTTTCCGCAATCACATCCGCTCTCAGGACAAACACGATGTCCTTGTCGTTAGTTTGATAGTCCTTGGCAAACTCAAACTTCCCCGCTGACAGTGATATGCCGTAATGGTCCAGTGCGCTATGGTACGACAGCGCATCGCGCTTCGCGTCCACTGCCGCAAACAGCGCATCAGCCGCCGTACCGGTCCCGCCCTGATCGCCAAAATCCGTGGAAACATACAGCGTATTGTCATCGGCGCCCAGTCCTTTACCCAGCTTCTTCACGTCCATTCCCGCATCCAAAAACGGCTTAATGGATGTCGCCAGCACGATGTCGTCCTCGCCCACCGAGTAGTCCTTGCTGACCTGCAGCAGCGTCTCACCGTCCGCCGTAATGATCACCTGGTCATCCGTTTCGCTGACCAGTCCCGGGAACGCCCCCGCTATCTCCTCAAATGATTCCCGGCTGTATTTATAGATGACGTCCAACTGTGAACACGCCCCCAGCAGCACAGCCACCGCCAATACGGCAATTAAAAGTTTTTTCATCAATGCTTCTCCTTTAATGCCTTGGGCTTAAATGCTCTGAGGCGCAGCGCGTTGGACACCACCGACACCGAGCTCAGCGCCATGGCCGCGCCCGCGAATATCGGGTTGAGCAGCGGGCCGCCGAATATGAAGAACACACCCGCGGCAAACGGTATGCCCGCCGTATTGTATGCGAACGCCCAGAACAGGTTCTGTCTGATGTTCCGGATTGTCGCACGGCTCAGCGCGATCGCTGAAGGCACCTCGTTCAAGTCACCCCGCATCAGCACCACGTCGGCGGATTCCACCGCAACGTCCGTGCCGGTGCCGATGGCAAACCCGACATCCGCCGCAGCCAATGCCGGTGCGTCGTTGATCCCGTCGCCCACCATTGCGACCTTCTGACCGCCCTGCTGGAACTTAACGACCTCCGCTGCCTTGTCCTGCGGCAATACGTCCGCCAGCACACGCGTGATGCCCGCCTCTTCGGCGATGGCGTTGGCCGTATCCCGGTTGTCGCCTGTGATCATCACCACTTCAACACCCATCTGCTGCAGCCTTGCCACCGCATCACGACTGGTGGGTTTCAGCGCATCCGCTGCTGCCATCAGCCCGGCCAATTGCCCATCCGCAGCCACATACATCAGTGTCCGGCCCTTTTTAGACAGCTCTTGCGCATCCTTTGCCGCAGTGCTCACATCCACGCCGTTCTCCTGCATCAGTTTCACGTTACCAGCCAGCACGCGCATGCCGTTCACCTGTGCGTCAATGCCGCGTCCCGGTACCGCTTTAAACGATTGCGGCTCGTCCAGCGCCAATCCTCTTTCCGAAGCGCCCTCCACGATTGCCTTTGCCACCGGATGCTCTGAGCCCTTCTCCGCTGATGCCGCTATTTTGAGCAGTTCGTTTTCCTGTATGCCGCCGTACACCGCGATGTCCGTCAGCTTGGGTTTACCCTCCGTCAGCGTGCCCGTCTTGTCCAGCACCACTGTTTTGATACTGTGGGCCGCCTCCAGCGCCTCGCCGCTTTTGATCAGTATCCCCAGCTCCGCGCCCTTGCCGGTGCCCACCATGATCGCCGTGGGCGTCGCCAATCCAAGCGCGCATGGGCATGCAATCACCAGCACCGTTACAAAGCTGGTCAGGACGAAATCAAACGACTGCCCGGCCAAAGCCCAGCCCACAGCGCTGACCACGGCAATGCCCATTACGATAGGTACGAAAATGCCGGAAACCTTGTCAGCGATCTTGGCGATGGGCGCTTTCTTGCTTTGCGCGTCCTCCACCAGCTTGATGATCTTGGACAGCGCCGTATCTTCACCGACCCGAGTCACTCTGAATTTCAGCAGGCCCTCGCCGTTGATGCTGCCGCCCGTTACCGGGCTGCCTGCGGCTTTCTCCACCGGCAGGCTTTCGCCCGTCAGCATCGACTCGTCCACCGACGACGCGCCTTCCGTCACCTCGCCGTCCACGGGTATCGAAGCGCCGGGCTTCACGATCACGATATCACCCACTTCCACGTCGTCCAGTTCCACCTCCAGCTCCGCACCGTTCCGCAGCACCGTCGCCGTTTTGGGTGCGAGACGCATCAGCTTTTTGATGGCCTGAGATGTCTTGCCCTTGCTGACTGCCTCCAGAAGCTTACCCAGCATCACCAGTGTGATAACCACCGCTGCGGACTCAAAATAGAGCGAACCTGAGAACATGAAGTCGCCTAAGAATATGCGTACCATCGCATAAACGCTGTACACGAATGCGCTGCCTGTGCCGATAGCCACCAGCGTATCCATGTTGGGCGCGAGCTTGAACAGCGTCTTCATGCCGTTGGTAAAGAACCGGCTCCCCGCGACGATGACGGGTATCGTAAGTACGAGCTGCACCAGCGCGAACACGAATGGAAACATGTGCGCATCCATGAACATGGGCAGTGGCAGCTTCAGCGCAGGAATCATATGCCCCATCGCAATGTACAGCTCGGGCAGCGCAAACACCGCTGCCACGATCACGCGGATACGCATATTTCGAAGCGCCTTCTCCCGCTTCTCCTCCTGCTCGTCGCGCGCCTCTTCCTCCATGCGCGGCGTGTAGCCCGCGTCCGTGATGGCTTTGCGTATCTGCGCCAGCGTCACAGCTCCGGCGTCGTACTCCACCGATGCGCGATTGGTTGTGAGGTTGACGGATGCTGATTTAACGCCTTCCAGCCGAGAGAGGGCGCGCTCCACCGCCGCCGAACACGCGGAACAGGTCATTCCCTCCACGCCCAGCGTTACGCGGCGGGTGTTGTCTTCAATACCGTAGCCCCCGTCCTCCACCGCTTTCTTGATATCGTCAAAGCCGATGGCCGTTTCGTCATACGTCACATGCAACTTTTCCGTTGTCAGGTTGACATCTGCCGACTCAACACCCTGCAGCTTTGCCACCGCTTTTTGCACATGCGCCGAGCAGGCGGAGCAGGTCATGCCGGTCACCCTATATGTATTTTCCTTCAACCCCATCACTCCCTTTTTTGATTTTACCCGCAACAACCGGCTCCAAGATCAAGTTCCGGATCATATACGGGCTCTTCCACCGTACCCGTGTCCTCCGGCGTTTCGCTGTATGACGAGTCGCAGCAGGATGGCAACGTGTCAGTATCCGCAGGAACTGTCTGCCCAGCGCCGCAGCAGCCGCCAGACGAAGTACCGCCCGGCAAAGCGAATTGCGGGGTTTGTTCCACTCCGTCAATCTGTGACTGAGCCGTTTCTCCATCCGCCCCAACCACCGTAATTGTGCTGCGTATCATTCCCATCCAGCAGCTGTATGCGATTACGCCGCTTTCATCCGGTGTAAACTCAATTGTATTATCTCCCGGAACCAATTTTTTCTCAATACCGTAGGCGGGAATAATCATCGGATTGTTGCAGCCATTGAGGTCTTTCTCCGTTACGCTGACCGTCCAGACAACGGGAATGCCTTGCTTAACGGTAATCGGTGCATATTGTCCGGATGAAAACTCGGATGTGATACGCTGCACGTCGTTGTCGTCAATACTCTCCACCACCGCGACACTCTCAATACCGCTGCCTGCCGACGCCGATGGAAATGCCACGCCCGACAGTCCGAATCCGCGCCCCAGCATTGTGAAGCCGATCAGTATCACCAGCGCAGCGCTCACCTTACCCATCACACGGGTAAAACGGCTGTTAAGCAGCGCACTCAGCGCGCCGAAAGCGAACATCAGCGGCACGGTTCCCAGCGCAAACACCATCATGGACAGCGCCCCCATCAGTGCGCTCCCCGTACCCAGCGCATATATCTGCATCGCCTGCAGCGGTCCGCACGGCATCAGGCCATTCAGCAGCCCCACCACAAAAGGCTTCTTGGAGGACTGCGCCGCGCCTGCCTTTCGTATCAGAAACTTCGGCATATGCAGGTTGATGCGTTTCAGCCACGGCAGCCCCAGCATATTGAGGCCCATCAGTACCATCAGCACGCCCGCGACCAGCACGACGATGCCTTTTACCGTTGGCGAGAAGCTGATAACGGAACCAATCGCGCCCACGATGCCGCCCACAACGGTATACGCCAGCACACGTCCCACGTTATATTTCAAACCGGGCATCAGCCGTGAGCGAACGCCGGACTGTCCGACGGTCACGTTTTGCGACAGGTTGATGCCGCCGCACATCGCGAGGCAGTGCAATGATGTCAACAGGCCGATCACGAATATCACGCCCAACCCCGCGCCTGGCTGCACTTCCGGTATGAAGTTGAAGCCAATGGTATGCGAGATCTGCATATAAACGCCAAAGAGTATGACCAGTATACCGATAAGGCGCAGTGTGCCGCCATTCTGCTTCGGCTGCGCAGCTTCGCCTGACACTGAATACCCTGCCTCGGCAATCGCCTGCTCCATCTGTCCGGTATCCGTCAGTGTCTCGTCATACTCCGCCTTCACACTGGATCTGGCATAGCTGGCTTTGGCAGTCTTTATGCCATTGAGCGCCAGCAGCGCATTCTCCACGCGCAGCTCGCAGGCCGCGCAGTGCATGCCTTCAATTGTCAGAGTTACTTTCTTCATACGCCGCCGCCTTTACTTCCAATTTTCGAATATCACGCTGGCTTCGCTCAGCAGTGCGCCCGGGATCGTGATAATGCCATCCTGTTCAGTGCGGTACTTCTCGGTAATCGGCACCGGATTGCAGCCGCCGCTTTGCACCCCAACCGCGTCGCCACTGAAACGGTTACCGCAGTTCTGGCACACCAGTTCGTCGCCCTCCGCCTCATAGTAGCCCCGGCCGGACGAGTAGCAGACCTGGCACGTGTTGAACGCGGTGCGCACCGTGCCGTCGGAAGCCACCAACGCCACAACTCCCATTTTTGTACCGTTTGCTTCTGCTGAGAAGAATTTCGGCGTCGCAGAAAGTTCGCTGATATTGATAGTCAAGTTCTCGGCATCGTCCGCCGTCGCGGCAACTGCTTCTTGTGTCTGTGCTGGTGCATCGGTATTTGCCGGTTCTGTCCCGTTTTCCTTTTGTCCGGCTGTGTCGGCACAACCCATCAGCACAAATGCCGCCGTCAGTGATACAAGCAGGCCAAAAAACATTTTCATTATTAATTGTCTCGATTTAAGCATGATATAACCTCCTGTCTTGCGGTCACTTTAGCACAATGTTGTGTGGAAAATATGTATGTTTGCGATAAGTCAAAAGACCGCTTCGTTATATCCTTGACCAGTATTTCCCTTTATGATATTATTATCAAACATTATAGGCTTTATCGCAAGTATGTACTTTATTGTGCTATACTTACCAAATAGATAGTATTGGAGTAGAAATCTATGAATTGTCATAACAGCGGGCTTAACTGCCCGGTAGACGCTACGTTGCGGCTGATTGGCGGGAAATACAAATCACTGATACTCTGGCACCTCGTGGACGGCGCACTACGGCACGGCCAGCTTCAAAAGCTCATCCCGCAGGCTACGCCCAAGATGCTGACGCAGCAGCTGCGCGAGCTGGAAAGCGATAACCTTCTGGAACGCACAGTATATCCGGTTGTTCCGCCCAAGGTGGAGTATTCACTGACCGAATCCGGGCACAGCCTGAAACCGATTTTATCCGCTATGTACGACTGGGGCGCTGAATACATGCGAAAAAACGGTGTTGAGGTCTGCTGTTCGATGACACAAGGCAGGCAAAACTGATAAATAAGTGTCGACAAGTTCTTATCAGCCCAAATTATATGCTGCAATTCTATTGGTATTAGCCAATGTAAGCTCCACAAACAGTCTGCCGAAATAACTAAGAACTCAATGATTATTAAGAAAAACAGCCAGGTCACTTCAAGATCGATCTGGCTGTTATTTGTTATTTAGTCAATAGGCAAATATGCGGTTGTCGTTCTTATATAATGCCTAAAGGAATCAGCACAGCCAATAGTATTACGTTGACTGCCGCCAGGCCGCCAATAAATTTCTTTTGAAAGCGCGGCTTTCTGTCCGGCACCAAAAATGCCGCCAGAAAAAACGGGATATAAGTGGTGATGAATACCGGTATGGCGCCCCACCAGGGATATACCCAAATGAACGCCGGGGTGGATGCAAGGAATATCTCCACAGCGCTGAAAAACGCGGCGTTACCAACAGCGAAAAGTATACGGTTATTAATACCTAGTATCTTTTTCTTTGGATCCTCCGGCAGCAGCTTGCTCATAATAAGCCCGGCAATCGCAAACATCATGGATAGTTCCCAGCTTACCCCAACGAGCAGTATGAAGCTGGTGCTCTCCGGCGAAACTGTCCACAGAGCAAATCCCGTTGATGCGCAGATTACCGCGTTCATAATCTCATAGAACCAGTGCACCATATAAAGAGCAAGCCCGGCCACGACGACCCGATAATTTTTTCGCTGAATCTCCGTGGCATACACATAGACGACAAAAGCAAAAAGCGCGATGAATGTCCAGTTGAAATTAGCGGTGCTCCGAACGGCATCCCGTGCCCTCTCGGCCGCATCCACGTTAGCCCAGTTTCCAAACCACATAAATAATCCCTTCCTTTCGTTATAACAACTCCTGCCTTTTCTACGGAGTCAGCAGCGGATTCAGGGTTTTGGAACAGCTTCAGACGGAGCGTCAGATATTTTAGTCTCAGACCATTAATGTATATGTGTTCTGCTTACACGCATAACCTTGTTGCATGCCATCAGCTATGAATAAACTGTTTATACCCTCCGGAAAGATTATAAACTTTCTCAAATCCGTTGTTGATTAATATGTTTTGGGCAGCGTTACCCGTAACTCCTTTATTGCAGTAGGTGATTGTGATTGTACCTTTTTCCAGCGTTTCAACAGCATCCCTTAGCTTTGAAACTGGAATATTCATAGCTGAGTCGATATGACCTTTCTCGTACTGGCTTGGGATCCTGGTATCTATCAGAGCATATTTCTCGCCGGACTGCATAAGAGATTTCAACCCCTGCGCCGTGATAAGCGGTCTCCCCTTTTGAATTGCGTTGTCCAGTATCATGCCGGTGTACATCACGGGGTCTTTGGTCGTCGAAAATGGGGGTGCGTAAGCCAAATCCAGATGGAAAAGATCTTCCGCCTTTGCGCCAAACGAGATAGCAGTTGCAAAAACATCTGTTCGCTTATCAACACCTTCATCACCAATTATCTGAACCCCTAAGAGTCTGCCGGATAATCTGTCGGCAATGCCTTTGATGACAATCTCTTTGCCTTTCATGTATTCGGGTTTGTTCGGCTTTATGTTGTGACAAACAACTATGTCATAACCCAGTTCAAGCGCTTCCCGTTCAGACAGCCCTGTTTGCGCAACGCTTAGATCAAATATCTTAAAAATACCCGTTCCCAGTATACCCTTGAATTCCAGGTTGCCTCCTGACACGCAATCGCCTGCAATCCTGCCCGTTTTGTTTGCAGTGGAACCAAGCGGACGGTAAACGCGCCCTTGTGTTACCAAGTGGAAATGCTCTATGCAGTCTCCGCATGCATAAATGTCCGGGATGTTGGTCTGCATTTTTGTGTTGACGCATATTGCGTTTGTGACACCGAGCTTAACACCGGCCCGAGCTGCAAGCTCGGTATCAGGCCGTATTCCGGTTGAAAGCAGCATCATATCCGCCTTGATTTCAGTACCATCCGCAAGCAAGACGCCGCTTGGTGACATTTCTTTTACCGTAACATCTGTATAGACACTGACCCCATTCTTCTCTATATGTTGTTGCACATATGCCGCCATGTCGCTGTCAAGTCCGGGCGTCACATGAGGCAGCTTCTCAAGCAGTGTAATGTCCAAACCGATCTTCTTTAAGTTCTCACATGCCTCCAGCCCTATAAAACCCGTACCGATTATCACAGCGGTTTTTGGCTGCTGGCCATCGATAAACGCCTTAATTCTTTCCATATCGTCGATCGTGCGAAGTGTAAAAACATGCTCTAACTCTACCCCATCGATGGGGGGAACAATGGCTTGTGCGCCTGTCGCGATGATCAGTTTATCGTAATGGTTAATAAATCTTTCGCCCGTTTGCAGATTTATAACATCCAATGTCTTATCATCCGGATGGATGGCAAGAACATCGTGCCGTGTTAATATATCAACGTTGTATTTTGTTTTGAAAAAAACGGGGTCTCGGGGAGTCAGTTCATCTTCATTTGCGACTTCGCCGCCAAGGAAGTACGGCATACCACAGCCGGAATATGAAATATAACTGCCTTTTTCGTATACAGTGATTTCTGCTTCTTCACTGTTGCGCCGAGCCTTTGCCGCCGCAGAGGTCCCCGCTGCCACAGCACCTATAATAACTAACCGCATACTGACCTCCTTACGCCAATCTGCTTTCACTTTATCATGCTGAAAAGAAAAACAAAAGCCCTTAACCCTTTCGGATTAAAGGCTATCTATCATACTTAATATGCTTGAGTGTTGAAGTATTGACCGCTGCATGGTATGTATTGATCAAGCTTGCTTATTGCTCTATCGGATAGCCGGCTTCCACCCAGGCTGAGTAATTTCCTTCAAGCCTATATACCGGAGCAAAACCTGCCTCTACCAGTTTCTCGGCACCCGCTATCGAAGCGCTGTCCACGTGGCAGTAAACAAGGTAGGGTTTGCTCATGTCGAGATCAGGTATTGCCGCGTCCAAAGAGCCATCGCCGACATAATAGTTGACCGCGCCCGGAAGATGACCCGCCTCATATTTGGGAGATACGTCCACAATCACCAGATCCGGTGTTGAGTCTATCAACATCTTCGCTTGTTCAGGCGTCAAATCTATATAGCCCGCCTCGGCTTTCTTGCCGACTTCGGCAGCTTCCATCTCTTTGTTCTCTGATACCGCAGGCATGTCCTTTGCTGCCTCTTCTGTCATTGCTGTATCTTCGGTATCTTTTGCCATCTCTTGAGTTGGCTCATTTATCATCTTGTCGGATCCAGTTACAGCTGACGGAGCTTTTGCGCATCCTACAGCCATTACCAGAATTAGCAAGACGGCAAGTGCCATAAATATACGTTTATTTTTCATGGTATTAGTCCTCCTCGCCTTTCATTAACTTCAGTTTACTCCCACAAAATGAACATTCATAATACAAAATGTTACCATACAATTAACATGTTTATAGTATGATATCCCCCCGATCCTCCTCAAACGATTGGCTGCTCCACAAGGGCTCCCAAGGCTGTAAAAGCAGCTTCATGTAAAATAAAACCCCGTAACCATCGTGGTTTCTGGGGTTTTCGTCTGGCAGCGGAACTAGGATTCGAAACAGAATTAAGCGTATTTTGAGTATTTTTCTGTCATGCTATGTCTAAAATTCGCCTTTATAAAGGCATTTTCCATTTCGTTGCGTCTATAGCGTTCGGAGTGATTTCAAAGCTTTTGTGTCCAAAATGTGTCCACAACCAATAAGCACCTTTCTACTCATCTTAACGGTCGTGCGCATTACTGGTGACCCCTCACCTGATCGATTTTATGATTCAAGGGGCGCCATTGTTACTGGCCGTTTTTTAAGGTTATGTTCAAGATACGGTTATCTAACATCCTTCAGTTCGTCTCTAGCCCAGCAGCCCTCAGAATTTGCTATACCTTTTTGCACATTACTAATGCTTCCCCTTTTTCTTATAAACTCATACTATCTATACAATCTCAAAGCACCATCAGAAGAGGAGCGACTAAACCATTTGTCATCAATTTCACCTGCACTTATATCAAAATTTACTTCATCCCTCATAATAATTATGTCTACAATTAATTGCCGTTGATAGAAGAAAACAAGACGCTGTTCGTTGTCGGCTAACTCCTTAAACTCGACTCTCCCCTTTATCAAACTCTTAAGTCTAGCTTCATCAATTATATCATCAATATAATACCCTTCATGCCAGATACAAGGAGACTTAATGATTATCACACTCTACTTAATGAATAATCCCGTCATTCACTTTTCTTCTTATTCTCTTCCTCTTTCTCCATAATAAAGTAATTTGTGGTTGGTATTATTATGCCTAATGCTGCTGATCCATAAAATAACCAATCAAACCATAAGCCAATAGATGCGAATACTCCAATGTCAGTTAGCCTAAGTCCTTCCACGATACATATTAATATTAATAGTGGACATATTATTCTATATACTTTCATTAACTTTGTCACCTTTCTCTTTTCCTTCATAACGCTATCCTTTCATAAGGTCTCATTAATTTAATTACCTCATCTTTGTCTGTTTAATGGTATAGTTTTTCAAGAATAATAATCAAACTTAATACTGACGCCTGTCAAACCTGAAGGAATGATTGTTGCAGAAAAAACAGCTCCTTTTCCATCTTTTTCCATATAACTTTCTGCTATATTGTTAAAGTGTTTAAGATCATCGATATGCCGACTTATTTCTGATCCCACGATTACAGCTCCAACTCCTGCACCGATGCATACAGCACCGACTATAAGCGCTGCTGGACCCGTTAATGCCACCCCAGCTACAAAACCGGTGATCGTAGAAGCTATACCAGGCCAAGTAAGATCATGCCCAATCTTCCCCAATTCATACGTGTAATCTGTTGCCCCTTGAGGCGTCAATACACACATGACGCTTGTTCCGCCAGTATAGACGCTCATCCCCTCATCACCTATTTCCACATTATCCCATCCTACTTCTTCAATTGTTGCCATTACCTCTTCACGTTGCGTATCCGACAAGTCTTTGGTTATTAGTTTAGCTATTTCTGCTTTTAGGTCCATAACAATACCCTTATTCCGTTCTCGTCCATATATATACAAGTCCAGCATTGATGCATTATTACAATTTTGAACCAATCTTGTATATCCAGCTACAAGTTTTTGCCTGAATTTTAAATCACTTCTCAGTTCGGCTAAACTTTTCGAACTATGCCCCGTCGGATCAATAAAGTTTGTCGGATTGTTCCCGCAGTAGCTGTACAAATGCTGCGTCCACGGATCATACGGATTACCCGTATATGTATCTTGGCTCAGGAACCGGCTTGTGTTTGGATTGTAAAACCGTGAGTTCATATACTGTAAACCAGTGGATTTATCACTGACACTGCCGGTAAATGTGACATCATTCAGGAAATTGGAAGCGCCGCTGCTCTCAAGATTGCCAAATTCGTCATAGCTGTATCCTTTTATCAATGTTCCATCCGGTTGAATAATAGCCGTCGTGCTGCCCCGCATATCGTAATGATAGAAGTAGAATCCTTCTACCACGCTCGGGTTCTGATCATCGAAGCGGGCTGAGGTAATGATTTGACCGTTAAGGTCAATCACATTCTCCGTCAGCAGCCAGTTGTTGGCGTTCGCTGTGAACAGCGTCGCCCCTCCGCTATAATAATAATTCGTCGTCTCACCGTTTTCAACTCTTTTTATACGCTGGCCGCTGGCGTTGTACGCATTTATAGATGTCTCGTTGGTATACGTGACATTCCCCTGCTGATCGGCTTCAGGCGTCGAGATATCCGCCTGCGCCATGTTGTTCATCAGGTCATAGCTATAGTCCGTTGTCCTGTTATAGTACGTCGTGATTCCGCCCGTTGTGATTCCGAAGTATTGCTGGACCTCCTGCGTTTGATTCCCGCGCCCGTCATAGGTATACGTCGTATTATTTTGGCTGTTCTTGGTCATGCTGGTGAGCTGGTTGAACTGATTGTAGCTGTAGACAACGCTATCCGTGCCATCGCTCATTGATAGACGGTTGCCCACCTTGTCATATGTATAATTCTTCGTCTTACTGCCAATTGTCGCCTGCGTCAATCGGCCAATTGAGTCGTAAGCAAACGATTTGTTTACCGTCTGCGCCGTTCCGTAGTTGGTATATGCTGTCTCCGCTGTGATGTAACCGCGGTCGTCATACGTCATCGTATATTCTTCTTTTTTGGTTCCCGAACCTGCACCGTCCTCATAATCGGTATACGTGACCTTTGTGGTAAGTCCCGCACTGTTGATCTCATATGCAGTTTTAATATAATCCGCGCCGTCGGACTCAAACTCGCGGAAATCCTTGGTGTAATCGAGGTCGCCGTTGGTCTTATAGACGTACTCGCGAACAATATCCGCTGCCGCGCTGCCCAGTGCTAACGTGATATAATGGATGCGTCCATATCCGTCATACACATACCCCAGCTTGCGCAGCGTACCGTCCTTGGTATAACTGATCTCTGTTACTTTACCTGCGCCGTCGTAGGTATAGTTGACGCTCACGCCACCGTTTTGCAAATCGCCCTGCGTCATCTGCAAAACCCGGCCCATGTTGTTGTAAGTATAAGTGGCCGTCTCTTCCGCCGTGCCGTGATACACACTCTCACGTGTCATGTTTCCGTTGTCGTCATATACATATTCAATGTAATCGTTGCTGTCTGACTCTGTGCTTTCAGACGCCTCGTAATAGTCATGACGCGTCATCAGGTCCATACTATTGTAAGTATACTTCTCCTTGGTGCCGTCGTTCCTTGTCACAATGGAAACCCGGAAGTTGTTATCGTACGTATAGCTCGCCTGCATCACTATGCTGTCGCCCGTATCCCCCCGGCTATTGTCCTTTATCTTGCGTCCCATCGGGTCGAACCACGCCTCTGTGACGCGCCCTTCAGCGTCTGTGACCCGGTTTTTAATATATCCACCCTCTTCAATGTCATAAGCATAGCTTGTCGTGTGTGTGTTGCTCCCTACCGTTTGCGTCACAGTTCAATTCAATACAAGGAGGTTCAAGGTGGCTACTATCAGTAAACGTGGAGACAAGTATCGTGTACGTTATGATGTTTATGAAAATGGGCAACGCAAACAACGTAACAAGTCTTTCGACAAAGCCAAGGACGCTAAGGCGTTTGCCGCTGAAGTCGAGCATGAACTTCAAACGGGTACTTACGCCAATGCTGGTAAGATCACTGTTGAAGCATACCTCGATCAGTATTTTGGTACCTATTGCGCACACATGCGTCCCAATACCAAAACAGCCGCGAAAGGCTATATGAAAAAACACATAATTCCATCGGTTGGGCAGATGCGTTTGAAAGACTTGACCACACTTCAGATTCAGCAGATTTATAATAAAATGCTGACAACCGAGTTCAAAGCGGCGAAATATAAAACTATAAATAAAGAAGAAGTGCTTATTAGCCCTGCAAAGACATACAGCCCCAAGACAATAAAAAATGTGCATGGCGTCCTCTCTACGGCTTTAAATAAGGCTGTCAAGACAAACTTACTGATGCACAACCCATGTGACAATATTACGCTTCCGAAAAGCAAAAGCTTTGAATATATTATTCCGGAGCGTGATGAATTGAAGAAGATAATTGACGCAATTAAAGACACAGAACTTTACGAAGCCATTTTAACCTGTGCGATACTTGGTATTCGCAGAAGCGAGGTTATGGGGCTATATTGGTCGGACATTGATTTTGAGGAGAAGACGATTTCGATAAACCGCTCTCTTATCTACGTCGAGGAAACGCACAGCCTTGAAATTGGCGAATTAAAGACCGAGTCTTCTTATCGCACCCTTCCTGCGCCGGATGTGCTGTTAGATACGCTCTCAGAGCTTTACAAACAGAATGCCTACAATGATATGAAGCAAGCATCACCTCTGATTTTCACAAACGAAATTGGAAAACCTGTACGCCCTGCAAAGTTGACCAGATGCTACAAACAGGCCGCAGCAAAAGCGGGGTTCCCAAAGATGCGGTTGCACGACCTTCGGCATACAGTCGTGACATACTTAATTGAATCGGGTCTGTCTCCAAAGACCGTTCAGGAGTTTGTTGGACACACTGACGCACGCTTCACCCTGAAGCAATATGCGCATGTCGTCAATGAGAGCAAGCGAAAATCTTCACAGGTCATCAGCGATCTTTATTTCGGAAAGTAATTTATGGAATTGGATTTTGATAACCTTTCTTAATTATATCTTCGTAGTTAGGAGGCAGCACAAAACTTTTTATATGTTCAAACTTTTCGATTGTAACTTCTCCCGAACCGCCTACGGTAACAGTTATATAATCCAGGCCTACATTGTTATGAGGCCCTATATAAGAAATGACCTTTAATTTTATTCTAAAAAAGAATGTTCTATAGCCATTTGGTCTTTCGGCACTCAAAACATAGACTGTATACGGAGCAACCATTGGAAGCTGCGTCAGGTACTTTGAATAATATTCGTCAATTTCATTTTGAATATATGGCATTAGCAGCGAGATAGAAATATCTTGATACAGTTCTTCCGTTGAATGCTCCGGCGATTTATATGACATATCCGATACACATAATTTAACAGCTATAAAAGCAGTTAACGTGATTAAAAGTCCTAACATTAGAGGAATTAATAGACCAGTGGTTATTTGAGCTTTTTTAATGATCTTCAATTTTCAGCTCCGTTTATGAGTGTTTTGAATCATTAGGTATATTTGATCATAGTTAATATAATGCTTGCTGTAAAATATTAGAACATCCGATTTATAATGTTTTGTGTCCAAAATGTGTCCAGTCGCTGCATTTTTCAATGTTTAGATAAGAGAAAACCCCGTAACCATCGAGGTTTCGGGGTTTTCGTCTGGCAGCGGAACTAGGATTCGAACCTAGACAATACGAGTCAGAGTCGTAGGTGCTACCGTTACACAATTCCGCTATATCATATTATGTATCCCATGGTGCCGTCCGCCAGGTTTAAACACCTGCCCCTAAAAGCAGGTGGGTGTGCTGCCGTAACTTCTGCCATCCCGTCAATGCGGGCCCGGCATCCGTATCAGGACTCGCGCTCCCGTAAAAGTACTGTAGGTTTTAAACACAAGCGTTCTCGAACACCGCAGGACTGGTGGGGTTAATTGGGATCGAACCAACGACCTCTACGATGTCAACGTAGCGCTCTAACCAGCTGAGCTATAACCCCCCAAAAAAGCCGCAGTTCATATTATACACAATATTTCGGTTAAATCAATAGCTATTTTGTACTTTTAATTGATATTGTTACCTATTAAAATTATTCGCTTATGCACATCAGCAAGGCTTTTTATGCCGATTTATGCATATCCAAATGCATTTATGCTTATTTTCCCATCGGGCATACAGACATACAGATGCCGCATACCGCACCGCGTCCGATATGCTGGTACTCTTTTTTCATGTGCCTTGAACACAACGCCGCATCCACAATGTCCTCCCGTTCGCCGTCTTTCGACCATACCCTTCCGGTGATCGCTCCGCACGGGCATGCATCCACGCAGAGGCGGCAGCTGCCGCACATCACTGGCTGCAGCTCACCGACAGGCAGCGCCGCATCCGTCAGCACTGTCGCCAAACGAACGCGTGGCCCAAACTCGTGTGAAACAAACAGCGCACTCTTGCCTATAAATCCCAACCCCGCCATGTTGGCTGCCGTCTTGTGCGGAAAATCTCCAGCAAAGCCGTCGCCGCTGGTGGATTGGGACGCCGGGATTGCCAGCGCATTCTTACCCCGCCGCTGCAGCCACCCTACGCATTTGAACGCTAGCGCGTCAAGAAATGCGTTGGCCGCACGATAATGCGCGAAATACAGCATCGTTGGGCCGTCAGTCACCTCGCTGACAACGGCATCGGAGAGCCTGACACCGATCGTCACCGCATACGGCAGCTTTGCAAACCGCTCCGGCAGCAGCCCGGCCAGGTGCGATGTTCCTGCCAGATCAACCCCCTGATCGCTCAGCCATGCTTTTAATTCTCCAACCATCCGTTTGTTCCCCGCAATATATAGTTTATCTTTAAAATAAGAATACCATATTTGCTGTACTATATCAAAAAATATGATATAATAGTATTCAGATAATTGCGCCCGGAGGTTGGTCCATGCACATCGAAGCCATCGCTCAAAATAAACTCCTCATACTATATTTGATGAAGACGATCAATATACAATTGTCTGAGCTGCAGATACTCCGTATCGTTACAGACAATGGTTGGTTGAATTATTTTGATTTGAAAGAATGCATGTTTGAACTGATCGAGGGCCGACTGATAGAACAGCGCGAAACACCCAACGGCACGTTCTATACTATCACAGAGCTGGGGGAAACCACAGTCTTCTACCTTGAAAAGGAACTGCTTGAATCTCAGCGCAAAGCCATTGATGCATACTGCGCCGAGAACCGGGACGATTTGCGGCTTGAAACCGAGCTCGCGGCCGATTATATCAAGATCGACGAAGGCGAATACCGTGTGATGCTCAAAGTGCTGGAAAACCAGCAGCCCGTGTTCGAGCTGAACCTGGTCACCTGGTCCAAAAATTCCGCCGAAGCGTTCATCCGCAAATGGAAGGATGTCGCGCCCGAGATATACAAATCCACCTACGACAAACTGGCCGAGTAGCCTTAGGGCTGCAGCTGCCGCGAGAACGCCACAGCATCCCATTCCAGCGCCGCTTCCAAACGGCACCGGTCGCCGCGTATCAGCATGGACGCCGCTTCAAACAGCGCACCCGTTTTCATTTTCGTCAGGCGTTTCACCAGGAACGCTGCCCGGACATCCGTTTCCATCAGCCGCGCTTCATCCCGGCTCAGCTTCACCGCTTCATATGACTCATGCGCACGGTATGGCATATACCCTGTTGTCTCTTCGATCACATCATATAAGGACCGGCCTTCCAACGCTTCTTTGGTGAGCTCAGGTGCCAGATAAACGGGGAAGTATACCGTGTCAATCATGAACGGTCGTCCATCCGTCAGCCGAAGCCGCACAACTTTGAAAACTTCTCCGGACAACCCGAAGGGTATGCCCTCATCATCCGCATTTATATTCTCGAATTCCAAAACTTTGGATGTGCTTTCCATGCCCAGCTCCGCCATCTGCCGCGTGAAGCTGCACAGGCGGGACAGCGGGCGCTGTACCTTGGGCGCGCTGACATACGTGCCTTTACCGCGGCGGCGCACCACAAACCCCTCTTCTTCCAGCTGCGCAAACGCTTGCCGCACGGTGGAACGGCTTATGCTCAGCGTTTCGCAAAGCTCCGGTTCAGAGGGCAGCAGTTCGCCTGCCTTAAGCTGGCCGGAGCGTATCAGGCTCTCCAACTGCGCGGCAAGCTGGGCATAGAGCGGCTTTGCGCTCAGGCTGTCCAATGATTCCTTTAGTATCGACTCAATGCCCATTCACGCCTCCACAACGTTCTCATATAAATATAACACAAAGAGCGCACAAGTGTATCATGCGCCCATACCGATGAAAAACCAAGACCTTGGAGGCTCCGACTCCAAACCGCCGCTTAAGGGACAAATCCTTAAGAATCCCATCAGGAAAATGCCTTCATGAAGGCATTTTCCATTTGAAATATTATTTCAATTTATAAAGGCTTTATCAGCAGTTGAGCGCACAAATCTCTTGTGCGCTCATATTCATCATCAGCCCTGTGTGACGATCTGTACGCTCGCGCTTGCGCCCACTCTGTTGGCTCCTGCGGCCAGCAGCGCGCATACCGTCGCAGCATCCTTGACGCCGCCGTCTATCTTGATGCCGATGCCTTTGCCGATGATGGAGCGCACATATTTAACATCCTCCACCACGGCCTTCTTGCCCGTCAACGCGTTGCTGATCTTGATGTAGTCCACGCCCGCCTGCTTGGCCAGCAGCAGTGCCTTTACCTTCTCTTCCTCGGTATACAGGCCCTGCTCGTATATCGCCTTCACCTTGGCGCGCCCGCCTGCCGTGTTCATCATCGCGTCCAGATCCTTCTTTGCGGCATCCATGTCGCCCGATTTGATCGCAACGATATTAAGCGACACATCCAGCTCGCCCGCACCGTTCATGATGGCTTCGCGTATCTCCGTCACCTTGGCCGCTGTGGAAGCTGCCGCATGCGGAAACCCGATGGGAACGCATACCGGAATGCCCGTACCGGCCAGCGCCTGTACCGCATCAGCTGTCAGAAACGGCGTTGCGCACACGTTGCCGAAACGGTATTTCTTCACCTCTGCACAGCCCTTGATCATCTTCTCACGCGTCATGTCCGGGTTTAAGAGCGAGTGCTCGATTGCCGCAGCCACATCCGTCATGCTGTAGGAAAGCGCGGGCGAAGTCAGGCTCTGTATACCGGCACTGCCGATACGCGCATACACCTCTTTGGTGACCCGCTCCACGATTTCCTTTACATCTATACTGTTTAAATCCATGTCAAGCCCTCCCCCAATCACAGATGCACGATCTTGCCATCAAACGAGAAGTGGTCAAGCACTCCGCAGATGGTCAGGTCCGCGATCAATTGGTCGTCCTCCAGCAGCATTTTCGCCGCGCCGCCGTCCACGTTGATGAGCACAATATCGCCCACCCCCGCGCACGCGCCGTCAAACGCTATCTGCCGGGCGCCGATGGGGTTTCCTTCCGTATCGATATATTCCACCAGTAAAAGCTTATACCCGTACTGGGTCTGGTTTTTGACCGTGGACACCACATTGCCCACGACGCGTCCAATTCTCATTTGTACGCTCCTGAATTAAGCTTATTTTGTAGGCAGAATCGTCTCGACATCTTCATGCGGCCGCGGAATCACATGCACGCTGAACAGTTCGCCGACTCTTTTGGCCGCCGCTGCGCCTGCATCCACCGAAGCCTTCACCGCGCCGACGTCTCCGCGCACCATCACTGTCACGAGACCGCTGCCGATTTTCTCCTTGCCAATCAGCGTCACGTTCGCCGCTTTCACCATTGCGTCCGCTGCCTCGATCGCCCCTACAAGACCTTTCGTCTCAACCATTCCCAAAGCCTGTTTTTCCATGATAATCTCCTTTCAAAATCCTTTTCATTATTTATATGTTTTCGTTGTACTCGTCCACAAATCCCATGATGGAAGCATCGAAGGGATTGAGCTTGTGCTGATCGAGAAACGGCATGCCCGCTTCCTTGGACCCGATCAGGTACACAAAGTCGCCGTTGCCCGCGAGCCGCATCGCGTCCGCCGCGACGATGGTGTTTTTCACAACACCGTTTTCGATGACCTCAACCAGTTTCAAGGCCACGCCCACCAGAGCGGGATCTTTTTGAGTGCAGACAACGCTGCCCACCACTCTGCCGACGTACATATTATTCCTTCGCCGCCGGTTTCGCCTTGGGTTCCGCTTTTGCCGGTTTGGGCGTGCTCTTTTGCGGCAATATGCCCTCTACCTCTTCGTGCGGCCGCGGTATCACGTGCACACTCACCAGCTCGCCGACTCTCTTGGCGGCTGCCGCGCCTGCGTCCACCGACGCCTTCACCGCACCCACATCGCCGCGCACCATAACGGTGACGAGCCCGCTGCCGATCATCTCTTTGCCAACCAGCGATACGTTCGCCGCTTTCACCATTGCGTCCGCCGCTTCAATCGCGCCGATCAAACCTTTCGTTTCCACCATGCCCAATGCTTCCTGAATCATGATCACCCTTCTCCTTTTATCGTTTCAAATCAATATATGGCCTTAAACAGATCCGGATGCGGCGACGGTATCACCACCGTATTCGCCATCATTCCGTGTTCTTCTCCTGCATCCATCGCCGCTTCAACCGCCGCCTTGGCTGCCGCCACATCGCCCGTCAGCGTCACGAACGACTTGCCGCCGAGGCCGCGCCCCAGCCTGATCTCCATCAGGTCGATGTCCGCCGCCTTCACCGCCGCATCCGCGCAGATTACCGCGGAAGCCAGCGAATAAGTTTCTATGATGCCCAGCGCAGCCGGTTCCTTAACATCGCTGCAGGCCGACAGCGCCGCAATCACCTGCTCGTGTACATTGGGAATCACAATGCTGTCAACCAGATAGTTGCCCGCTGTGGGCTCGCCGTCCGCCACAGCTGATTTCACCGCGGATACATCGCCGGCTACCAGCACAATATACTTGCCGGCACATACGGCCTGAGCCGTTACCAGCTCCACCGCCGCCGCTTTCAGCATCGCGTCACCCGCTTCGATTCCTGCCGGTATGCTGTTTGTCTCTATCATTCCAATCGCGTTCATGCTGATTACCTTCCTTAAGCCTGTATGACAATCGCCGTACTGGTCACTTCAGCCACCGTACCGCTGATGCTGGCGTGTATCTTAGCGCCCAGACTCTTTTCCCGGATATCTGCGATCAGTACACCCTTTTCCACACGGTCACCCACCGAAACCACCGGTACCGACGGCGCTCCGATATGCTGCTGCAGCGGTATCGTTACGTTCTTCACGCCGAGGTCCCGCTCATCCAGCGGCGCGGGCACGTCGTAGTCCGCCACGCCCAGCCGTGCGATCAGCCGCTTCACCGGCACGCGCGAGGATTCCAAATTCCTGTTGGGGCTTCCCGCCACTTCCTTGCGCGGCTTGTAGCCGCCCTGTGCCAGTCCCAGCTTCATATTCTGCATCATGCGCGAGGGCTTGAGCCCAAAGTTACACGCGTAATAGGTGCAGATACCGCAGTCACAGCAGGAGAACACACCGTTCGGGTCTCCCAGCAGCGTGCCCTGTCCCATCGCTGCCGCGCGCATCGCCTTGTGCGGCTCCACCTTGAGGCCCAGTGCGTTGCGCGGGCACATCAGCGTGCACATATTGCACTGGCAGCACACCGCCTTGGCCAAGCGAATCTCTTCTTCGGAATTGGGTGTCTTCTGCGCAATCAGCTTGTGATTGCTGCGAAACACCAGCACCCCGCCCGTCGTTTTGGTGACCGGCGTATCCCAGTCGTCACAGAGCTTGCCCATTGCCGGACCGCCGATGATCAGCGTATATCCGTGTTCGCTCGCCGGACCGCCTGCCGCGGCTACCAGCGTCCGGAGCGGTGTTCCGATCGGCACCTTCAGCGTGACGGGATTGGCAACCTCGCCGCCTACCGTCACGTATTTGTCCGTCACCGGTTTTCCGTCCAGCGCGTCCGAGATGTTGATAAACGTATTGACGTTGTTGACCACCGCGCCTACATCCAGCGGTAGTCCGCCTGTCGGCACCACACGTCCGGTGATGTCATACACCATCTGCTGCTCGTCGCCCGCCGGGTAATAGCTCTTCATCAGGTGCAGCGACAGCCCCGGCTTGCCCTCTATGGCCTTTTCCAGTGCGTCCACCGCGCGGTAGTAGTGTGCTTTGAGTGCGATCACGCCGCGCTGCGCGCCGGTGGCTTCCATCACCGCCTGCATGCCGCGCACGATGGCATCCGGGTAGTGCTCCATCAGCTGCTGGTCGATACGCAGCATCGGCTCACACTCCGCACCGTTGGCGATCACCACTTCGGCCTGGCACTTCACCTTCACATGTGTCGGAAAACCCGCTCCGCCGGCGCCCACGACGCCCGCATTGCGGATGAGTTCTACCACATCCATTCAATGCCCCCTGTCAAATGATCCGGAAGTTGCCGTGCAGCACACAGCGGCGTGCACGTGTGAAACTGCGTGCGCTGGTCAGGCCTTCGCCCGTGGGCGTGGCGATCGTCAGCGTCGTATAACCCTCACCCTTGAAACCGAGGCCCGCGTACGACGGTGCGTTCTTCACGAATATCGTGGTATTGAGCGCCCGTGCCGCCATCGACAGGTGCGTCACATTCTGTGAGTGGATCATCGCGCTGTGGTGGCATCCCGCTTCAGCAGCGATCGCTTTGTCGATCGCCTCCTCGATGGTGCGCACACGCACGATACCCAATACCGGCATCAGCATCTCGGTCACCACAAACGGATGCCCATCCGGCACTTCCGCGATCACCAGCCGCGGACTTCCTGTAAACGATACGCCGCTGTCGCGCAGTATCATATCGGCATTGCGGCCCACGTACTTTCTGTTGATCACGTAGCCGCTGTCTTTCTTTATCAGAACAGTATTTATGACCTTGGTGATGTCGTCGCCCGCGACGCGCCATGCGCCATTCTTCACCATCAGGTCCATCAGCTTATCGGCGATATTGTCGAAAGCGAAGACTTCCTTTTCCGCGACGCAGAGCACGTTGTTGTCAAAGCTCGCACCGTCCACGATATCCTTAGCGGCTTCTTCCAGTATCGCCGTGTCGTCCACGATCACCGGCGGATTGCCCGGGCCGGCCGCGATGACCTTTTTGCCCGTCTTCATCGCCACCTTGACGACCGCCTCGCCGCCCGTGATGGACAGTATCGGTATATCCTTATGGTTCATGATGATGTTGCCCGATTCCAGCGACGGCTCCTTGACTGTGCAGATGAGCCCTAAGGGGCCGCCCGCCGCCACGATGGCCTGATTGAGCACGCGCATCGCTTCGATGGAGCACTTCTTGGCCGCCGGATGCGGGTTGTATACCACGGCGTTGCCCGCCGCGATCATGCTGATGGAGTTGTTGATCACCGTCGACGTGGGGTTGGTGGAGGGTGTGATGGAACCGATCACGCCATAGGGCGCCATCTCGGTCAGCATCAAGCCTTCGTCGCCCGAAACCGCCGCTGTCTTGAGATCCTCGATACCCGGGGTCTTGTTGGCGGCCAGCTTGTTTTTGGCGATCTTGTGCTCCACATGGCCGTAGCCCGTCTCTTCGTTGGCCAGCTTCGCGAGGTATTCCGCATTGTCCAGAGCAGCCTTCCTCATCGCCGCGATCAACTCGCCGCGCTTCTCCAGCGTCATGTCCGACAACTGCCGGTAAGCCTTCTTCGCCGTCTCAATCGCTTCCTCGGCGGTATCACATAGCCAGCGGCTCGGGCTGAACGATGATGATGCCGCTCCTGCGGGCACATTCAGCGCCTTGAGCGTTTCCGCAACGATTTTGGATATCTGGTCCTGCGTCATTTCCATAACAGTACACTCCTCACTGTATCAAAAGTTTATCTGTACAAAAGCGGCAGACCCTGTTACTCCGGTCGTCTCTCGTTTTTGAACTTTTCGAATATCTTCTCGCCTTTAAGCTCCACGCTGTCGATGACAGCGATAATGGACAGATCCACCGGCTTGCCGTCCGTCAACGCTGTCTGGCGCGACGAACTGCCTCCCACGACCATTACGACCTCGCCTTCGCCTGCTCCCACTGTGTCGATCGCGACCAGCGGCTGCCCCTTCTCTGCAAATGTGGCGATATCGATGGGCACCACAAGCAGCAGCTTCAAACCTGAAAGCCTTTCGGATTTGGTGGTGCTCACCACATTGCCTCTCACTCTGGCCAGATTCATACCGTTTCTCCTTTTTACCCCAAAAAGCCTTCGTCTCTTCAGGGACTCCATTTTCCGTTATATATCGATGGCAATGCCCTTGTCGGCGGCGGCGTCCCGCGCAAGCGGGGTCACAATCGCGCCGGGGGCGCACTGCAGCCGCGCAATACCGCGCCTGGCCGCTTCGTTGACTTCAAATTCCGTAATCAGCGCGTAACCCTCGTCCGGCTTGGCCCCGAGATATACCACTTCAGCGCCCATATCGCGCACCGCGTCCACCGCGGCTATCACCTTTTCGTACAGCGTACCGCGTTTGAACTTGGGCGGCTGGAAGTCCAGCAGCACCGTGGCCTTTTTGCCGTCCAGCAGCGCCTTTTCAAACATCACCGCCGCGAAATGCGCATCGTCGCCCTGTGCGACTGCGGTCAGCAGTGACAGCGACGGCGCAACCAGCACCACTTCCTCTGCGTCACGCAGCGTCCGCAGCAGCGCTTTCTTGTCGTCCGCTGTGTCCACGCGCTTCGAGTCGATGTCAGCCAAGGGCTCCGCATCCCCGAACAGCGCCGCGCAGGCTTTGCACCCGGAGAGGTATTCCGCCGCCTCCGGCGCATACGCGCTGTAACCCGGAACAAGCGCAATCGCCCGGCACTCTCCGAAACCGGTGAGCCGCCGGATGACCTCCAGCACTATTCTTTTGATAAGCTCTTTGAGCTGGTTCTCGTCCAAACTGATTACCTTTAGCTTGTATACTTGATTTTACCTGATGATCTCCAGCAAGTCTCCGTTGCTGAGCAGCGCCGCGTTGGCCTCGTCGGTGTCCAGATGCACCTCCAGGCTGTGTCCGTCGCCGCTGCGCACCACCACGTTGCCGAATGTCGTTTCCCTGATGCCGCTCTTTTTGACCGAGACGATCTGCCCGTCCTTCAGGCCGTAAGCCGCCGCCTCTTCCTTGGATATGTGCAAATGCCGCGCCGCGATAATGACGCCCTGCGGCAGTTCCACGCTGCCTTTGGGCCCCACCAGCTTTGCGCCGGGCGTCTCCATCAACGCTGCGCCCGACATGCGCACCACCTGTTTGAACCCCAGCTTGATGGCGTCAGTTACGGACAGCTCAATCTGCGTTTCCTTGCGGGCCGGCCCCAGCACGCGTACGCCCGTGATGCTGCCGCGCGGGCCCACGATGTCCACCTTCTCTTCAGCGGCGAACTGCCCCGGCTGCGTCAGCGGCCTCATCGGCTGCAGGGCATAGCCCTCACCAAACAGTATGGCCACGTCCTTTGCGCTCAAATGAATATGGCGCGCCGAAGCCGCCGCAGGCACGTAGTATTCCCCCCGCGCCGCCGCCTGCAAGCAGACCGCCAGTGTCACCGCACGTTGTATAGAGCCTTTATCCATACCCATTACCCTTTCAATCACCCAAGACACAAACACAAGCGGCAGCCCTTTTTGTTTCTCGAACAACTTGTATTGCCACTTGTATCAATTGTATCTGACATTTGATTTATTCGACGTTCTGTTGAAAAATCCTTTATTATTTTTTGTGATTCTAAAAAAATAATCCGGAGGTGCAGCCCCCGGACCATTTACCAAACTGTATCAGCCGTTGCCGTCAGCCGCGTTCATAGTCCACGGCAACGGAGGTCTCGACGATGCTGTGCATGAATTTGCGCACCGGCTGGTGCAGCTCGTGTGCATCGTATACCTTATAATCGTCCATGTTGTCAAAATCGACGATCAGTATGATATCGTACGAGCGCGGGCTCTTCAGGCTGTCCAGGCCCACCTCGATATTTCTGACCTCGGCTATGGCCGTCAGCGACATGAGCCGCTGTTTGGCCTCCGCTGCCTTGTCCTTCTCCTCCCGCCTCAAACGAAAACACACCACATGTCTGAACATATATTTTATTGCCCCCTTATTATTGACTGGTTTATTCTTGCATCGCCATATAAAGCACCTTGCCGTCCGCCCTGTTCAGCAGAACAATGTATTCACCGCCCAGCCTATTATCACCGTAGTCCCCGTAGACCAGCCAAATGCCACGTGCCTCATCAATTTGAACATGAAACGGCATCTGTTCGTTTATATTCTCTTCGCCATGGAAGCTTTTCAAATACGCCTCCGCAATACGCGCCGCGGTTTGTGCATCCGGTATGCAATCGCCTTTGTAAACACCGAATGTCTTTTCCCATTCCTCAGGGAAGTCGCTCAGATCCACATTTTCAACTTCCTCATGGTAGTTATGCTCCGGTTCCACGGTTTCTGAAGCCTGTTCCTGCCTATCCATTTCTGCAGTCTCTTCATTGTCCGTAACCTCAGAACATGATGCCAAACCAATCAGCAACGCCACTAGAATCAACAAGCCCCATATCCTTCCCACGGCAATATACTCCCCCTATTTCCGTATATCCACCAGCTTGGACGGGTCGATGTGGGCCTCGGTAAACGTTGCCATCTTCGTCAGCACCGCGGCCGCGCCATCCAGCACGGCGAACATCAGCGGGCAGCCGCTGCCCTCGCCCAGCCGCATGTCAAGATGCAGCGGCGCAGTAAGCCCCAGTGCTTCCATCGCGATGCCAAAGCCCGGCTCCGCGCTGTGGTGCGACGCAAACATGTAATCCGTCACCGCCGGGTTCAGTCGGCTGGCTGCCAGCGCCGCCACTGCCGATATAAAGCCATCGATCACGACGGGCACCTGCTTGTACGCCGCACCGAGAAAGAATCCCGCCATCGCGGCGATGTCGAACCCGCCCAGAGCGGCCAGCACCTCCAGTGCATTGTCCGGATCTGTTTTGTTTGTTTCCAGCGCCAGTTGCACCACCTCGCGCTTTCTGACCAGCTGTTCATCTGTGATGCCCGCGCCGCGGCCCACCGCTTCCTCCGGCTCCGCGCCGGTGAGCGCACACAGCACTGCTGCTGATGTCGTCGTGTTGCAAATGCCCATCTCACCGCAGCCCAGCAGCCGGTAGCCCTTTTCCCACAGCGCCTCCGCCGCGTCGATGCCATGCGAGATGGCTTTGATGGCCTGGCCGATGTCCATTGCGGGCTCTTTCGCAATGCTGTGCGTGCCGTTCGCCACCCGCTTATCCTCAACACCCTTGTGCCCTGAAAAGTTGCGTATGCCTACGTCGTATACAAAAACATCCGCCCCGGCACACGCAGAGAGCACACCCACGCCTGTGATCCCCTTGGTCATATTCACGGCCTGCATCGCCGTCACGCTCTGGGGTACCGGCGAAATGCCCTCGTCCCACACGCCGTTGTCGGATGCAAACACCGCCACTGCTTTTTTCAACGTTGGCAGCGCTGTTTTACCGAATATGCCGGCCAGCTTCACCGCATAGTCTTCCAGCCGCCCCAAACTGCCGATGGGTTTGACCAGCCCGTCCACCCGTTCGCGCGCTTTCTGGGCGGCGGCCTCAGAAAAATGCTTGATATTCATAATCCTTTTCACAGGGGGTTCTCCTTAAAATAAAGCTTTTTATTATTTTACAACGCCGTTTTAGCAAAGACAACGGATTTATTTTATGGTTTTACCCGAAAAGTATGATCATTACCTTGGCTATGTAGTGTTTGCATATATTCGTGTGAATGCTATAATAGAGAAGCATCTATAAAATTTCAGTGAGGAGTTTGAACGTGTACCGAATACTCAAAAAAGAGACGCTGAGCGAACAGGTTAAGCTCATGGTCATTGATGCGCCGCTGGTTGCCAAAAAAGCGCAGCCCGGTCAGTTCATCATACTGCGCGTCAGCGAACAGGGCGAGCGCATCCCGCTCACCATCGCGGATTATGACGCCGAGGCCGGCACCGTGACGATCATCTTCCAGGAAGTCGGCAAAACGACGCTGCATCTGGGCACGCTGAACGAGGGCGACAGCCTGCAGGATTTTGTCGGGCCGCTGGGTGAACCGTCGCATTTCGACAGCAGCGTTAAAAAAGCCGCGGTCATCGGCGGCGGGCTGGGCACCGCCATCGCATATCCGCAGGCCAAGAAACTGCATGCTATGGGCGTGGACGTGACCAGCATCATCGGCTTCCGTACCCAAGACCTGATCATACTCGAAAAGGAAGTGGGCGAGGTGTCCGACAAGCTGCTGGTGATGACGGACGACGGCAGCAACGGTCGCAAGGGATTCGTGACGGACGCGCTCAAAGCCGAGATAGAAGCGGGCGAGAAGTTTGACGTCGTCGTCGCCATCGGCCCGCTGATTATGATGAAATTCGTAGCCAAACTCACCAAAGAATACGGCATCAAAACCATCGTCAGCATGAACCCTGTGATGATCGACGGCACCGGCATGTGCGGCGGCTGCCGCGTCTCCGTGGGCGGCAAGACCAAGTTCGCCTGCGTGGACGGTCCGGACTTCGACGGCCACGAGGTGGATTTCGACGAGGCGATGCGCCGTCAGGGCATGTATAAAAAGCAGGAAGGCGAGTCCTGTAACCTGTTCAGGGGGGTGAAGTAAATGGCAAAACGCAACATGGACTTAAAGAAGACAGCGATACCCGAGCAGGATCCCAAGGTGCGCGCCACCAACTTCAGCGAGGTTTCTCTGGGATACACCGAAGAGATGGCGCAGAATGAAGCGATGCGCTGCCTGCAGTGCAAGAATCAGCCGTGCGTGGCAGGCTGCCCCGTCAACGTGCAGATACCGCAGTTTATCGGCCTGATCGCCGAAGGAAACTATATCGACGCGTATAACAAAATTCGCGAAACCAACGGCTTGCCTGCCATATGCGGACGCGTGTGCCCGCAGGAGTCGCAGTGCGAAGAGCTGTGCGTTCGCGGCATCAAGGGCGAACCGGTGGGCATCGGCCGCCTGGAGCGCTTCGCGGCGGACTATGCCATAGGTCAGGGTGTGCCTTCCCCCGCCTGCGGCATACCCAACGGCAAAAAGGCCGCCGTCATCGGTTCCGGCCCCGCGGGTCTCACCTGCGCGGCGGACCTTGCGCTGATGGGTGTGGACGTCACAGTCTTCGAAGCGTTTCACACATCGGGTGGTGTGCTGGTGTACGGCATACCCGAGTTCCGACTGCCCAAGGATCTCGTCCGCAAGGAAATTGACGCGCTGGTCTGCATGGGCGTGAAGATCGAGACCAACATGGTGATGGGACGCGTACTGACCGTTGACGATCTGAAAGAGATGGGCTACGACGCGATATTCATCGGCACAGGCGCAGGTCTTCCCAGCTTCATGAACATACCAGGTGAGAACCTCAACGGCGTCTATTCCGCCAACGAATTCCTCACCCGCATCAACCTGATGAAGGGCTACAAGTTCCCCGAATCCGATACCCCCGTGGTGCGCCACAAGCGTGTGGCCGTCATCGGCGGCGGCAACGTCGCGATGGACGCGGCACGCTGCGCGAAGCGGCTGGGCGCCGAGGAAGTGTATATCGTTTACCGCCGCAGCGAGAAGGAAATGCCCGCGCGCGTGGAGGAAGTGCATCACGCGAAAGAAGAGGGCATTATATTCCACCTGCTCGTCAATCCCACCGAGATATTGGGGACGGACGACGGCTATGTAAGCGGCATGCGCCTCATCAAGATGGAATTGGGCGAACCGGACAGCTCGGGACGCCGCCGGCCGGTGCCCGTTGAAGGATCGGAATACGATATCGAGCTGGATGCTGTGGTTGTCGCCATCGGCCAGAGCCCCAATCCGCTGATGCGCACCTCCACCCCCGGCCTCGCCACCCAGAAATGGGGCGGCATCATCGTGGATGAGGAAACCTGCGCCACCTCCATTCCCGGCGTGTACGCGGGTGGTGACGCCGTCTCCGGCGCGGCCACCGTCATACTCGCGATGGGCGCGGGCAAAACAGCTGCCAAGGCGATGTATGAGTACATGATGGACAAGTAAGACACAGTTTACAGACCGGTGCGGCCTATACGGGCTGCGCCGGTTTTTTATTTGCGCGGTTTACCGGTTGACGGTTTGCCGCCGCTGCATTAACATACAGTTATTGCTATAATATATGTAGGAGGGTATTATCATGGTGGATTCCGGTGCCATCACCGCTTTCGTCGTTAATATTATTATCTGTTTCGGCCTGCCGCTCGGCTGCATACTCTATCTGTTGATCGCCAAAAAACGCGCATTCATTCCGGTGCTCGTCGGTGCGGCAGTGTTCGTCTTGTTCCAGCTGATTATCCGCATCCCGCTGATACAGCTGCTGGCGCCGATGGATTGGTGGGCCGACATGGTGCAGCATCCGTGGCTTTATGGTATCTTCCTCGGGCTTACCGCCGGGCTGTTCGAGGAGTTTGGGCGTTATATCGGTTACCGCACACTGCTCAGACGGCGCAGCCGCTGGATCGACGGCTTCGCGTTCGGCGTGGGGCACGGCGGCATTGAGGCGATGGTGCTGGTCGGCCTGGCCAACATCAATAACCTTGTCTTCGCGCAGATGATAAACAGCGGCCAGGTAAGTCAGTTGTCCGCTCTGATGCCTGCCGATACCGTCCAGCAGCTCGTGACCCAGATGACAACCATTCAGCCCTTTGACATCTACCTCGGCGGTTTTGAACGCCTGTGCGCCTTCATCATACAGATCGCGTTGTCCATACTTGTGCTGATGGCGGTGCGTAAAAGACGGCTCTGGCTCGTCTGGCTCGCCGTGGCTCTGCACATGCTTATCGACGCGCCTGTCGTGATCATGCCTGAGGTTTTCGGTTCCAGCATCTACGATATTGAGATATTTGTGGCTGCCGCAGCCGTGCTGGCTCTCGTGTTCATCATACTGTCGAGACGGGCGCTTCCTGCAGAGGAGGAACGCCCCGTGCTCAACCCATACAGCGACCAAAGCTGATGAGGTGTAACCCCTTTCGTATATTAAAAAGGCCCTTCGGTTTTGCTTCCGAAGGGCCTTTTGGTTAACGCTTATTTGATCTCGATGTAGAATATCTCCGCCTTGCGGGATGCCACCACGATGGTGTTGCCGTATATCGCGGGCGTGGCTTCAAAGTTATGAGGCTTGTCGTCGCTGTCCTCCAGCGTCACCTTGGTCACCTGGGTGCCCGTCGCGCCGTCGATCAGCGCCACATCGCCCGCACGGTCACACTGCACGATATAGCCTTTGCCATCCTCGGTATACACCGGTACCGGCGACGACGGTGACCAGCCGTCTATCTCCATATCATAACGCCACTTCTCTTCGCCCGTCTCCTTGTCCAGCGCCACCAGATAGCTGGTCGTGGAATCGCCCTTCACCGCTGCCGTCACGTTGTAGATGATAAGCCCTTCCATGTTGGTGCCATCGCGGCCCAGCACGGGCGAGGCCAATATACCGCCGTCCACCCTGTCATTGGACGCAACCTCATATTCCTTCGTCCAGAGTATCTCACCTGTCAAACCGTCGATCTTACGGGCGTACGCGGGGCCGGTGCTGCCCAAGTCGCGTACCAGTTCGTCATATTCGCAGCCCGTGTACAGGTATATCTGCTGGTTCGGGATGTCCTCCTCCAGCACCATGGACACGTCGCTGTCATCATCAAGATTATTCGCGTACACCAGCGACATCGTGTTGAGATCCACGCACTGCAGTATGCCGGCGTTGTCTGTGAAGAACAGGTAGTTGCGCCAGCCGACCGCGGAATTTTCCATACCCCAGCGCCCGGACGAATCCGAATTCTTGTTATGATCCGACGTATAGTTGTATTTCACGATTTTAGGATCGCTATCCATTGTCAGCGTTCCAGCTTCGGGGTCATATTTCGTGTTCAGCTTCATCGTATACAACACGCCGTTTTCACCCGGTTCGATCAGCGTATCCGTCTCAGCGTCGATCAGCGCGCTGGAATCATATGCCTGCCACTTGCGGTGCGCAAACGGGTCGGAAGACGACGCGCCGAACTTCATCAGCTGTTTGTTGTCGATCAGGCTGTAAGCGCGGAAATACATGTCCTTGCATTCGTTGGCATCACCGTCCGACTGCAGGCCCTGCCCCACATAGATGACGGGATAACCGCGCGGGTCCAGCGTGGGCGTTCCCTTGGTGGGCGCTCCAATGTCGATAAAGTCACGCGTCTTCTTGCCGGTGGACAGCTCCATGAAGTAGATGCGTCCGTCCAGCGTCGCGTAAATAACCTCTGTGAAACCATCCTTGCTGCGGAACTCCTCCTTGAGAGCTGTCATCTTCTCACGCGTTTCCGCCGGCCATGTGACGATTAGCGGCTGACCTGTCCAGGCAGCGCCGCCCCAGTTGCCTATATAGCTTGTCTTTTTATCGTAATCTTTAACTTCCAGTTTGTTTTCAGATATCGACACCGTCCCCCAGCTCGGTGCGTTGCGGTAGTTGTTACCGCGGAAGCCTATGATGCCCTCAAGTGCGGTGTATTCAGCGCCTGTTCCGAAGCTGATAGGCTCCGGGCGCGTATACGATTCCACCGTTGCGCCATCCACCATGATTTCATACGTCACGCCCACTTTGGCCGGGTCGGTGTTCTCGGTAGCATGCGGTTTAAGCTCGTCCGACATCGACGGAGCCGGTGTCGGCGTCGGTTCCTCTGATGGCGTAGGCTCATCGGGCGGCAGTGTCACTGTCGAATCGGGAGGCGTCAGCTGAACGCTTTCACTGGGCGGTGCGGAACTGCCCGGCGTGTCGTTGATCGCCTGCACAATAAAAAATATGCCCACCGCAAGCGCAGCCACAAGCAGTCCAATTATAATGAAAAACCGGGTCTTCACGGTTCTTCTGACTCTTCGCCTTCTTGCGTAGTACTTTTTCTTCATTTGCTGAACCTTTCCACTGGTTATTCCACCACCAAAATAATCTTTATTATACTATAAAAGAACTAAACATGACAGTCCAAATTATTCTATGCCTTTACAGCCTTTTCAACGCAAAAAACGCTGGCCAGCCTGGGTTTGTTGAATTCGGTCATAAAACGGTCGCATTTGCAAAGCATCAGATAATAAACATTAAGCCCGCAGCCTTCGAGTGTCTCGTAATTGCCCATGCCCTTTGAGATGATGATATCCGCGTTCTCGACCAGCTCACGCGCCTCCTGCGATATACGGGGCAATATCGTCCCCGGCAGATCATCGCCGTTGCTGACGACGGGGATCAGCTTATCGAGTCCCACCTCACGCGCATCCGCCATCGTTACGTCGTTATACGCGGGTCCGCCTCTTACAATGCCGGTGATGTTCAGCGACGGATACAGTTCCTTGATGGTGGCAATGCACATTTTATCAAACACCACCTCGCCGCAGTTGTCGAAAATATAAGCCAGCGAGCGCGCACCTTCGATATCCCGCCGGAATAACGCATAAGCTTCTCCAAGATCAATGCCGGGTGCAGCTTCGATAATATCATTCAGCTTTTCCATGCTGACGCCTGCCGATGTCCCAAAGTCAATGTAATTGCCTTCCATCGCATATTGCAGCGCCCGATACAGTTTATCTTCCGCCGCATCGATATGGGCTTTGATGGTGCCCTCCATCTGCAGTATAGCCTGGTTGTACGCGTGCTTTTCCTCTTCGAAAAGGTCTTCCTTGCCCGCTTCCCGCGCCACCAACTTCAGCAGCTCTCCGTTGAGCAATGGTGTCAGCGTATCGTTGTCCGACTCGCCGATGGCGGCACACACCTTTCGTAAAAAAGGCATGCGTCTGCTTTCGTCACCCACAAAGCGCATAAAAAACCCGTCCATCTGACTCACCACACAGTAGACGCATTCCGATGACATTTCCATTCAATTAAGCCTTTCCAAAGCTCAACGGCTCATCGCCGGTGGCTCCCAAATCTATTTTTGGCAGGCCGCCGCTTCAAAGCAGCATCCATGCCGATTATACTGTCTCTTATTCCGCAGACTGCTCAGCCTGCGGCGAATAGATCGCATCCCGTGTGGTGTATGGCTCCAGCTCATCCAGATAACTCTCGCCCAACTCATACCACGGCGTGGGATAATACTGCCCAAGCAGCGCCGCATCCGGCATGAACAGCTCGTGATCTCCCCGGCTCTCCGAGCACTGTGACAAGCCCTGCTCTTTCATATGAGCAATCATTGCCGCAATGCTTCCCTTACGCGCTTCGGTATCCGCCGTGAAGGCGCGTGTCACCGACGTCACCACCGGCGGTATGCTGCTGCCCTGCCCTTCAAGATACTGCAATGCATACTCAATTGCTGCCATACCTGTAAACGCGGTGTCCTCCACCGTTTGTGCAAACTGGCCGTGCCACACGCCGGTGAGGCCGTCCTTTGTGCCTCCCGCCGTCCAGATCGCGCCCAGCAGCTCCGTCCGGTCGTAGTTTAGCACCGCCTGCAACACCTGAACCGCCGCCGCGTCGTCTGCTGCCACGATGCCGTCCAGATCACCCTCGCGGAACGCCTTCAATATGTTGACTGCCGCCGCATACGTTGCCGCATCGTCGCCGCCCGCCATGCTGCATACCACGCGCAGCTTGTCATGCCCGGCCAGCACACGCCGCAGCCCTTTCGAGCGCATCACCGACGCCTCGTCACTCACCACGCCCGCCAGCTCCGCAATGTTGCCTCGGGGTTCGCCGTATTTCTTCGTCATTGCCTGTACGATGGATATGCCGTTCAGCACGCCGACGAGATACTCGTCCCGTATGATGGCGCATACGTATCCGCCCTGTCCCGGCTGCGCATCCAACCGGTTGCCCATCGAAATATAGGGAATGTTTTGCTGTGCACACAGCTCGTCCACCTCGGCAGCCATACCGGCTGCAGGCTCAATGATCAGCAGTTCAATGCCGGACGACAGCAGCGTTTCCGCCGCGCTCTTCTGTTCGAGTGCGTCCGAGCATTTCTGCGCTGTAATCTTAACGCCAAAGCGCTCCTGATACGCTGCACAGATCGTTTGAAGCTTGTCCCAGTCCGCACCTTCGCCCACAATGATGCCGATATGGTGCGTCTCGGCAGGAATAAAGGACTCAGACAGTCCCGGCAGAAAATCCGACGGTATGTCCGTCACCGGCTCCGGCTTCGGCTCCGGCGTGGGAGACATCGCGGGGGCCTCAGTTACCGTCACCGTCGGCTGGGTGTTGTCAGCCGTCGGCCCGCAAGCCCCCATAATCAGCAAAACTATCGCCAGCAGCGCAATTAAGCCTGTCAGTTTTCGTTTCATCCGTCTGTCCCCCCAAGTTCCCGTCGGTGTCATATCGAATAGAATACCACAACGCGGTCTAAATTACCACATTTTCGGGCTGTCGGCAGCAGGTCATTGCACAACAATACCGTGTGTCGGGCATCGCACTGTGTTATAATACGGAATAAGTACATCACGGGGAGGTCCTTGAATGAAGGCGGAGGTTCTGTGTATCGGAACGGAAATACTGCTGGGCGATATCGTCAACACCAACGGCGCGTATATTGCGCAGCAGCTGGCATCTCTTGGCATCGACATCTATCATCAGTCCGTTGTGGGCGATAACCCCGGCAGGCTGGCCGACAGCTTACAGCTGGCGCTCAGCCGTGCGGACATTATCATCACCACGGGCGGCCTTGGCCCCACATATGACGACGTCACCAAGAAGACGGTAGCCGACCACTTCGGCCTTGGTATGGAGATGCACGCGCCGTCCGTGCGAAAGATCGAAGCGCTGTTCGAAAATAGGGGCATTAAAATGACGCCCAACAACCTGCTGCAGGCGCAGGTGCCCGCGGGTTCCACGGTGTTTTTCAACGATACCGGCTTTGCCCCCGGCATCGCAGTCGAGAAGGACGGCAAAACGGTGATCATGCTGCCCGGACCGCCGGGAGAGATGCGCCCCATGTTCAAAAACAGGGTCACACCTTTTCTGGAGAAATACACCGGGGCCACGATTCGGTCGCGAACGCTGTATATATTCGGCATGGGCGAGTCGCAGGTGGAGGACACGCTGCGTGACATGATGACCGCTTCCACCAACCCCACCATCGCGCCTTATGCCAAACAAGGCGAGGTGCAGGTGCGTGTCAGCGCCAAAGCGGGTACCCCAGACGCTGCCTTTGCGCTCACAGACCCGGTGGTGGAGCAGATATGCGGCATCCTCGGTGACGTGGTGTATGGTGTGGATGTGGGCAACCTGCAGACAGCCGCCGTTCGGCTGCTGACAGAGAAAAATCTCACCGTTGCGGTAGCTGAGAGCTGCACCGGCGGCCAGGTCTCCGCCGCCATCACCGACATCGCAGGCGCGTCCGGCGTGTTCGGCTGCGGCGTCTGCGCCTACTCCAACGAGATCAAGCAAAAGGTATTGGGTGTACGCAGCGAAACGCTGGAGCAATACGGCGCCGTGTCCGAGCAGACAGCCCGGGAGATGGCTGCCGGCATACGTGCTTTGTCCGGTGCGGATATTGGCATCTCCGTTACCGGCATCGCGGGGCCGGGCGGCGGGACGGAGGAAAAGCCGGTTGGGCTGGTGCATTTTGCAGTGGACACGGATACACATCAGTGCGCCATGCACAAGAACCTGTCGCGCGGGCACAAGGACGAACGCGGCTTTATTCGAAACATGGCCACGCTGCACGCGCTCAACCTGATACGTCAGGCTGCCATCAAACTATAAGTGATTTAAGTTGAAAGGACTGCGCCACATTGAACGCAGTCCTTTTTTGTATCGTTGTTTCCTGTCAAACAAACGCTTTTTATATAACGGTTATTGCTTTGTGCCGCACTTGCCGCAGAAAACGGCTCCTGCGGGCAGCTGAGCGCCGCAGTTGATGCACTGCTTCACGGCAGGCAATGCCGGTTCTGCCGGTATATACGGCGTCTGCGCAGGCTCCTCGGGTTCAACAGCTGCGGCCGGCGGGACGATTTCTTCAGGTTCCGCGGGTGCGGCCGGCGGGACGATTTCTTCAGGTTCCGCGGGTGCAGCCGGTGGCGCGGTTACTGCCTGTTCAGCCGGTACAAACGGCGGCGGCATGGGCGGCGCATACGGCGATGCTGCTGGCGGCGCATACGGCGGCGCGGCAGGCGGCGTATACGGCTGATATGTCGTCGGCGCATACGGCCCGGCTGGCGGCGCATATGACTGGGGTCCCGCGGGCGGCGCATATGGCGGCACGGGTGGGGCATACTGCGTCGCCGGGTTGGGCGCGCCACAGTTGGGGCAGAACCCTGCCGTTTTGGGCATTGAGGTCCCGCAGCGCGCGCAGCTCATGGCTTCAGCAGCTGCGTTAGTGCGCATTTGCTCATTACGGGCAGCCGCTTCCGCGCGGAGTTTTACAAAATATTCTGATTTTAGGAATATCAATAGGCAAATGGCTCCAAATGCAAGGAAATAGAATAATGGGGTGAAAAGGAACGGATAGCTCCTGGCCAGCAGCACGATCCACGCTATCAGCGACGCCACCGACGCCGATCCACTCACTATTAAGACAGTCATTGAATCTTCAGCAATAATATTGAGCAGCAGGCCGGGCAACATGAGTACCACGCCAAGGCAGGTGAAAGCATCATAAATGGACACAGCGCCAACACCACGGATGTTGATCAGGAAAATACCCAACAGATAAAACAGACCGCCCAGTGCTAACACCACAATGCGGGCAGATAGCAGAAATTTTAGAAAAACGTTACTCTCCAAATATGTTTTGGCGGCGCTGATAAAGCTCTTATACGGAGACATGATAGCAAACCTCCCTAATATGATAATGTGAACGTTATATGTAATATATTACAACACGCATGCATGTATTCGCAAGCCTGTGGCTGCGAAAAAATGGGGCCTGTCCGTAAATAGTGTATGAATATTGTTAAAACTTCCGCGTTTCCGATCCCTTGCCGACAAAAGCCGCGCCTTTTTCCCAATAAATGCAGCTAGCTCCGGCGTACACAGACAAATTTCCCGCGGTGTCCAAAAGTAATATGAAGGTAAACAGGAATGGAAAGGGAGGCTCTGCAATGGACGACAAGACCGGCGGTGACAGCTTTGTTCCGCTGTCCGATATACTCAAAAACCTAAGCCGTATCCGCGATAAGTTGATCGAGATCAACGAGCGCAGCGGCAGCATCGCCAACTACGTCGCCATGCGTAAGGAAATCCAGCAAATCGGGTGGGGCGGCATACTGCAAAAGTACCATCCCGACATCAACATGGACGATCCCGCGGCGTTTCCTTTATTTGAGCTGTATAAGTTTGTTTACAGCACAATTGAAAAAAGCGAGGAATAAAAAAAATCAGCCATTTGTGGCTGATGCAATCTATTTAAAGAATGATATTAATCCAGCTCGCTTTCCAGCGCTTCATAGTCGTAGTAGGTGCCATCCTTCTTCTTGATGTCCGAACCGTCCATCGCCATGCTGTAAGTTCCCTTGTACATCTGAATGCCCTCCGGTGTCACGAACACGACACTGAAGCTGATGCGCCCGCCGGTTATTTCACTGATATCCAGCTGCAGCTCCCGGCCGGAGTCCAGCTTCTTATCCAGTTCGCTCTGATCAGGTAGCGTCACAGCCAATGCCGTTACGTTTTCGCAGGCAAAATCGGAAACGAATATCGCAGTCTCATGCGCCGTCGTAAAATAGAACTTATCCCCGCCTTCCGGTATCAGCCGTTCCGACATACTGCCGTATTCCAGCGGCCTTTGTCCTGAACCGTCCATTGCCATCCGGGTGGTGTGCCACGCCTGATTGCCGCCTTCGTCCAGATACGGATAGCTGGCATCCAGATAGATATAGTCTCCGATGACGCTGAACCCGAAACCGCGGATGCCCAGATCCTCGTCCGTTCCGTCCGCTTTTTTCCGGTGCAGCGGAGGGTCCTCACCGTAGTCCGCCACAATAGTACTGTTTTCGTCCAGATAGTAAGTCCAGTCGCCCGCGACAACTTCGCTTAAGTTTTCATCCCCCGACTGCTCCGAAACGATCGGTTCGTCCGGCGGCGTGGTTGCGACGGGCACGGGCGTGGGCGTCGGCACGGGTGTCGCCTCGGGCGCGGAAACCGGCTTGTCGCCGCAGGCCGCCAGCAAAGCGCTCAGCAGCAGCAATGCCAGCAGCAAATATATATGCTTTCTCATTACAGATCTTTTTGCCATATTATATCCTCTTCGCTCAGTTCAGCCTGTCCGCATTGGCGAAGGCTTCCAGAATACATGCCTGATGCGCTTCGTCTATATGGCCGGAGCCATGTATTTTGCTGCCCCGGAAATGCAGGCAGACCTGGCCGTCCATGCCGTTACCAGGCGTGGGGCCGGTATTATGCACATAACCCATCAGGCTCGCAGCGTAATATTTTCCGTCATACAGCACCCAGACCGGTCTTCTTTCGGAGTCGAGCTCGCCGCCCCAGGCTTCCGTCATCTTCTCGGTGTCCCTCTTGGCCACTGTCTCTACATCGGCATGCCACAGCGCAGTATAACCGCCGAAACGCTGCATGTTCCAGCTGATGCCCGTCCTCACGTCGATCACCTTGAACGGTGTCATTCTCTTCATGATATCTTCCATGCCGCCGAACCAGTCCACCATCCACACCTTGCCATTTTGCTGAGGCTTTTGCGCCTCCATATCAGAACGGAAGTTGTACCACAGCTTGGGTGCGTCCTTGCCGAATAACAGCAGCAGCGTCTGAACTCCAGCAATGCCGTCGGCACCGAGGTACACGGATTCCTGAAACTTTTTCACCGCTGCGCGGGTTGCCTTGCCGTATACGCCGTTGGCCGCTACATGAAAGAAGCCCTTCTTGCGGAGCGCCACCTGCAGCGTAGACACCGCCTGCCCTCTCATCCCAGGATGAAGCTCCGTCAGATACTTGCCTTCCCCCAGGTTGTAGGTCACAAAGTCACCGCGGACATAACCGGCCTTGCCGCCGCAGTCCACCTTCACCCAGTGATCCTGTATACTGTATACGGTCACTTTGGTGTTGTGTTTCATGGTAGTCACGACGTCTCCCGTTGTGCTGGGAATGCTGCGCAGGTTGACATTGGATGAGTTGATGGTGGCGCTCATGTTCATCGTAATGATGTTCTTTTTATGTACGCTGCTCATCGGCAGATAACCCGTCGCCGAACCCGCCTTCACCTGATACATATCGCCGAGCATGCCGGTGATGGTCACCTGCGTCTCCGCTTTCAGCGTTTGCGTCGCGGTGCCGCCCGGTTGGCTCACGAGTCCCGCGTCCATGATCACCACACCGGGGTCATTGAGGCCGCTCACCAGCACGTCGATATAATCCGCCCACACATAGCCCGTATACGTCTGATACGTGACTTTATACCAGCCATGGCCTGCATCTTCGGCTACACTGACGGATGCGCCCGCGGCGATTTTTGTCACAACCGATGATGCCGCCGAAGGCTTCTCCCTTAAGTTTACATCGGCCATATTGACAGTGCCCGTCGGCGCGACAGCTGACGATGCGGCCGCCACCGGCGCCTTATATACAAGAACCGACAGCATCAGCGCCATGCATAAAATCATCGCTATAATTTTTTTACTTTTTATTATCATATCAATACTTTCCTGACGGTTTTCTGTCCGATTTGAATGCTTTGTCAAAAAACCTCGCCAAAATAAGCGAATTGGCATGTCCACATTATAGCCGCTTGCAGAAGTGTTGTCAAAACCATTACCGGACTCTGTCAGCTCCTGTTTGCGCTTTTATCCGTCTTATTTCGTGCTGCATATCGTATTTTTCGACAGATTTTGCATGCATGCGGATGTATGATCATATCAACATCCCATGAAAGGAGACCGTCATGGAAACTCCGGAAAACCGCCATCATGGCCTGCCGTCTAATGAGGTACTGAAAAACCTTGGCAGCATTCGGGACAATCTGATGAAGCTGAGTGCCAAAAACCAGGGAGCCGCCGGCTATTTTGCCATGCGCCGCGAGATTGAAACAATTGGCTGGGGCGGAATCCTGCAAAAATACCATCCTGATATCAACGTTGAAAATCCCGCTGCCATGGCGCTTTTTGAGCTCTATCGGTTCGTCCGCAAAACGATGCGGTAACGAACATTGAGTCTAATCGTTATCGTCGTCAGCCAGCCGAACCATATGGATATGGTCTTCCCATCTGCCATTGATCTTCAAATATCGGCGTGAGAGCCCCTCATTTCTGAATCCGGATTTTTCCGTGACGCGTAAAGACGCGGCATTGTGCGGCATGATGTTCGCTTCGATGCGGTGCAGACCGAATTCGCTGAACATCACATGGCAGCCGGCCTTCAGCGCTTCCGTCATATACCCCTTGCCCTGCTCCTCTTCGCTCAGCCGGTAGCCCAAAAAGCACGATTGAAAACATCCGCGGACGATGTTGTTGAACCCAAGAGAACCGATGACCCGCGAAGCTTCACCTTTTTTAAAAATCCATAGCTTCAGCGCGCGCCCGGCATCCATTTCTACCTGCTCGTCCTCCAGCATTTTCAACATTGCAGTTGCAGTGAAAAAATCCGCGTCCCGTTCCGGTTCCCAACTCCTTAAGAATTCTTTGTTCCTCACGAAATAAGCCGACACCATTTCAGCTGCCGACCCATCCAGCGTTTTTAACACCAACCGCTCAGTTTGATACTCTTTGTCCACTGTTTTCTCCTCCCGCATGGATGCTCAAGAAACGGCATAACCGCTCATACATGATCCCGCTTTCCTCCGGCTCCCAGTAGCTGTGGCGCGATTTTTCCAGCAGCATGATATCGACGGCAGCCGCCGTCAGTCCATCAGCCAGCACCCTGTGGCTTCTCCAAGCGACCGTTTCATCACGCCGCGACTGTATGACCAGCACCGGACAGCAAACGCGCGGCAGCAAGCGCCGCGTTTTTCGAATCAGCCTGCGCAGATCCCAAAACCTCGGTATCCATGATAGGTAGGCCCATAACGATCCTTTTTGCACGCTGTTGGCTCTGCGGTAGCTCTGATGCACCTCATCGTCTTTGGCCGGGTCACCCAGCAGCATCCTCAGCGACATCCATACAGCCCTCGGGCTCAACGTGACCCGCATGGGTGTGGACAGCAGCACGATGCCGTCCGCGCCGTTTTCCGCCGCTTCCAAGACTGCCAGCAAGCCGCCCATCGAATGCCCCACGATGACGATGCGCTCATGTTTCTGTCTGAGCCGCGATACGGCCTCACGTACCTCCCGCTGCCAGTCGACCGACTTCGCTGCGGCAAAAGCCTTCGCGGTGCCCCCATGCCCCGGCAGCAGCACACCCATCACGGTTATATGCAGCTCATGCAGCCGTTTCGCGACAGCCTCAAACTGCACCGGGCTGCCGAGTATGCCGTGCACAATCAGCACAGCTGTACGACTACCTTCCGCTTCATACAAAAAAGGCTTGTGACTGTTCTCTCCCTGAAGTTTGTCCACTGAAGTCCCCTGTATCTTTTTTCATATTATATCCCCAAATCCAGACAACGTAAAACAAAACAACGCCACGCACATGATACGAGACGTTGTTGTTAATAAATCTGTCAGTGAAGCATATCTTCCCTTACTCGACCGTCACAGACTTAGCAAGGTTACGCGGCTTATCCACGTCGCAGCCCTTCTCCACCGACATGTAATAGGCGAACAGCTGCATCGGCGTTACGGCCAGTATCGGTGCGAGCAGGTCGTCGGTGCGCGGCAGATACACCACCTCGTCGGCGATCTCCTCCGGCATGGGCGTTCCCTCAAAGCAGACGGCCATCACCTGCGCACCCCGCGCCTTCACTTCCTTGATGTTGCTTATCGTCTTTTCCAGCAGCGCGCCCTGAGTGGCCAGCGCCACCACCAGCGTGCCCTGCTCAATCAGCGCGATGGTGCCGTGCTTAAGCTCGCCCGCCGCGTACGCCTCCGAGTGGATATACGATATCTCCTTGAGCTTGAGCGACGCTTCCATCGACAGCACGTAGTCCAGCCCGCGCCCGATGAAAAATACGCTGCTCTGCGAAAAGCTGTGGTTCGCCATGCGCGCCAGCTGCGGCTTGTTCTCCAGCACACGCTCCATCAGCACCGGCAGCTGCGACATGCCCTCGGCAAGCTGCGCGTAACGCTCTGTCCCCAGCGCGCCTGAGAGCCGCCCCAACTCCATCGCGATCATGTAGATCGCCATCAGCTGCGTGTTGTAGGCCTTGGTGGACGCCACCGCAATCTCCGGCCCGGCGTGCGTATACAGCACAGCGTCCGCCTCACGTGATATCGTGCTGCCCACCACATTGACGATCGCGGCGATCTTCGCGCCGCGTTTCTTGGCTTCGCGCATCGCAGCGAGCGTATCTGCCGTCTCGCCCGACTGGCTGATGATGATCACCAGCTGCCCCGGAACGATGATGGGACGGCGGTAACGGAATTCGGACGCGATCTCCACCTCCACCGGTATGCGCGCCAAATCTTCAATTATATATTTACCCACCATGCCCGCATGGAATGCGGTGCCGCAGGCGATGATGCCCACCTTATTGATGGATTTGACCAGCGCTTCGTCGATGCCAATTTCGGACAGGTCGATGATGCCGTTCTTGTACCGCGGGAAGAACGTGTCCGCCATCACGCGGGGCTCCTCATGGATCTCCTTGATCATGAAGTGCTCGAAACCGCCCTTTTCGGCCTGTGAGACATCCCAGTCCACGTGGAAAACGTCACGCTCAATGCTTTGGCCGTATTCGTCGTACAGCGCGATGCTGTCCCGCGTCAAAACGGCGATCTCGCGGTCATTGAGGAATATCACATCACGGGTATATTCCAGCAGCGCGGGAATATCCGACGCGATCAGGTTTTCCCCTTTGCCCACGCCCACCACCAGCGGGCTGTCCTTGCGCGCCGCCACAATGGTATCCGGATGCTTCTCACTCACAACGCCCAGCGCATACGAGCCTTCCAGCTTACCCACCGCTTCCGTCACCGCAGCCAGCAGGTCGCCTTCGTAATAATGGTTGATCAGGTGCGCGACAACCTCTGTGTCCGTCTCCGACGTAAACACCGCGCCTTCCGCCTTCAGCCATTCCTTCAGCTTCATGTAGTTTTCGATGATGCCGTTATGCACGACGGCGATGTCGCCCGCGCAGTTGGTATGGGGATGGGAATTTTCAAATGAAGGTTCGCCGTGGGTCGCCCAGCGCGTATGCCCGATGCCCACGGTCTCAGCGGCACAGCAGCCCTCCATAAGGTCCCGGAGCGCTGCCAACCTCCCTTTGGTCTTATAAACGTTCAGCCTGCCGTCCGTCACCAACGCGACGCCGGCACTGTCATATCCTCTGTATTCCAGCCTGGAAAGGCCGCCAAGCAGCACAGGCACCACGTCACGCGCGCCCGCATAGCCCACGATTCCGCACATATAAAAAGCCTCCTGGTAAATATATTACGCGAGGCGGCTTTCAATAAGCGCGGCCATTTCCACCGCCTGGCGTTCGATCTCCTGTTTGTTTTGTCCCTCTATCATCACACGAACCAGCGGTTCGGTGCCGGACGGACGGATCAGCACCCGCCCCTTGCCATGGAACTGGGATTCCAGCGCCTGCATGCGGGCCTTCACCTGTTCGTCTTCGAGTATGTGATCCTTATACTCATCCTTAACCCGGGCGTTCACCAGCACCTGCGGCAGTATACTGATCTTGCCGGCCAGCCGCGACAGCGGCCTGCCGCTGCGCATGACCACCGACGCCAGCTGTATGCCGGACAGTATGCCGTCGCCCGTAGGCGTCTGATCCAAAAATATGATATGGCCGGACTGCTCGCCGCCCAGAGAATAGCCGCTTCTCAGCATCTCCTCCAGCACGTAGCGGTCGCCCACCTTGGTCTTCACCGTGCGGATGCCCTGCTGTTCCATCGCGATGTCCAGCCCCAGGTTGCTCATCACGGTGCACACCAGCGTATCCTTCTTCAGCATCCCGCGCTTCTTTAAATCGATCGCGCAGATTGCCATGATCTGGTCGCCATCCACCACCACGCCGTGCTCGTCCACCGCGATCAGCCGATCGGCATCCCCGTCAAACGCGAACCCCATGTCCGCGCCCAGCTCCGTCACCAGCTGCGTCAGCTTCTGCGGGTGCGTGGAACCGCAGTTGTCGTTGATGTTGGTGCCGTCCGGTGTGTTGTAATACGGCACCACCGTGGCACCCAGTTCCTGAAAGGCACGAGGCCCCACCACGGAAGCCGCGCCATGCGCACAGTCCAGAACTATTTTGAGCCCGCGCAGATTGGTATCCGTTGCGCCCAGCAGAAATTCCTTGTATTCCGCCAGCGCGTTCAGTGCGCCCACGCGGCGCCCCACGTTCACGCCCGTTTTATGCTCCATCGTCTCACTGCCGTCCAGTATGATGGCCTCGATACGATCCTCAATCTCGTCCGGCAGCTTCTTGCCGTCGGCGCTGAAAAACTTGATGCCGTTGTATTCCGCCGCGTTGTGCGACGCCGATATCACGATGCCCGCATCCGCGCCGTAGTCCCTTGTGAGGAATGCCACGCCCGATGTGGGTATCACTCCAGCCACCACGGCCTCGGCACCCACTGAGCAAATGCCCGCTACCAATGCGGATTCCAGCATGTCGCCGGATATGCGCGTGTCCCGGCCAATCAGTATGCGCGCCTTGTGCACGCTGCTGGTCAGCACATACGCGCCTGCCTGCCCCAGCTTAAACGCCAGTTCGCAGGATAGTTTTTCATTGGCGATACCGCGCACGCCGTCCGTTCCAAAAAGTCTGCCCATTAATCCTCCCGGCCCGGCTGTTGTATTATAGTCCCGGGCGTACCAATATGCAAATTGGTATAGTCCTTTTCAGGAGCTATTCCTGTTCCCTCAGATAACTTTGAGCTGAATATATCGCCGTTGCGCCGTCCGCCGCCGCCGTCACCACCTGCCTCAAGGGCTTGGCGACGATATCCCCCGCCGCGAACACGCCGGGCAGATTGGTGCGCATGTGCACGTCCGTCACAATATAACCGGATTCGTCCGTGTTGACCAACGCTTTCACCTCATCGGTGTGCGGCACGGTTCCAATGGCCACGAACACGCCGGAACACGACATCAGCGATTTTTCCTGCGTCTTTCTGTTTTTCAGCCGCACGCCTTCCACCACCGTTTCTCCGGTGATGGCCTCCACCTCGCTGTCCCACACAAATTCGATCTTTGCGTTCTGTTTGGCGGCCTTTTGCAGCGCCATCTGGGCACGCAGCTCGTCGCGCCGGTGCACCACATACACTTTATTCGCGACGTTGGCCAGATACAGTGCATCCTCGACCGCCGTATCGCCGCCGCCGATCACCGCCACGTCCTTGCCGCGGAAAAACGGCCCGTCACATGTCGCGCAGTACGACACTCCGGTGCCTAAAAACTTCTTTTCAGACTGGAGCCCCAGCGTTTTATACGCCGCACCCATCGCCAGTATCACCGTTCTGGCTTCATACGTTCTGCCGGGTGTAATCACCTTTTTAACGCTGCCCGTCAGCTCAAAACCGGTAACCTCCGCCGACTCGATCACACCACCGTGTCGTTCGGCGTGATCCTTGAACCGGATGCCCAGCTCCACGCCCTCCACGCCTTCCGGAAAGCCGGGATAGTTCTCCACGATATGCGCACGGGCGATCTGGCCGCCCGGAAATACCCGCTCGATAATCAGCGCCGACATGCCGGCCCGCCCTGCGTATATGCCTGCCGTGAGCCCCGCCGGCCCTGCGCCCACTATAATACAATCGTACATGTCTTCCCCTCTCATAGGTATATGCCGTGCCATGAAAACCAACGTTTGACGGCACGTCAACATAGCTGCCTGAAAAAGCTTCTATTATTGTAGCAGTGAACAGGCCGCTATTCAAGAAAATTCTAGTTATCATCCTGCTGATTGCGCGCCGTTCATCAACGAACGCAGCACCGACTGCGCCTTGTCAAGCTGCGCGTCGCCATCGCCGTGCAGCTCCACATAATAATCGGGGTAGATACCGTTGTGGTCAATACTGCGTCCTTTTGGCGTAAAGTATTCGGACGACGTGATCTTGATACCGCCGCCGGTGGACGAAATGGGCAGCACGATCTGCACCACGCCTTTTCCGTAGCTGCGCGTGCCCACCACCTGGCCTGTGCCGTAGTCCTGAATTGCGCCTGCGAATATCTCGGAAGCCGACGCGGTGTGGCCGTTCACCAGCACCACCATCGGAAGGTCGACGCTCGCCGCGTCGCTGGTCTCCGTCTGGCGGTTGCCGTATTTGTCTTCGGTATACACGATGGTTCCTTCAGGCAGCAGGCGGTCCAGCATATTAACCACGGTATTGAGGTACCCGCCCGGATTGTCGCGCAGGTCGAATATGATGCCCTTTGCGTTCTGCTCCTCAAAATAATCCAAGCCCTCATTGAACAGCGCTTCGCAATTGCCGCCAAATTGCTTGATGCGCATGTAGCCGATGCCGTCGTCCTGCATGCTATACTCCACCATATCCAGCTCCACCGGCTGACGAAGCATATCAAATTCCAGCACCTCGTCGCCGCGCTTGACGCCGATGGTGATGGGCGTCCCCTCCTCACCGATACACAGTACGCTGATTTCCTGCAGCGACTTATCCGTGACGTCCTGCCCGTCGATGCTGACGATATAATCGCCTATCTCAACGCCCGCTGCCTGCGCGGAAGATCCATCCATGAAGTAGCTGACCACCGTCAGCCCCGTCACCTGATCCGTGCTGATACCCATACCCACACCGTCATATGCGCCGGTGGAACTACGGTTAAAGGCTTCAAATTCTTCGGGTGTGTAGTAGACGCTGTACGGGTCTCCCAGTGATGCCACCATTGCCTTGAGGCCCGCGTACTGCACATCCTCCATATCGTAATCGCGCAGATAGTATTTTTCGATATAATCTTCCACCGTAACAAATTCTCTTAAAGAGAGTTGCTCGTCGCTTCCCTCCATCCGGGCCTCAAACGTTGAACCCATCACGATATATGTCACAACTGCGGAAACAATTCCGACGATGATCGCGAGCATAACAGCCGAAGTCTTTTTAATCATGAGAAACCTCCAAAACCGCACATACATATATAAATATGTGAGCACAGGTCTTTATTATTCAAAGCAAAACAAAAAGCCCTCTTCTGCACTTACTGGGCGCAAAAGAAGGCTTTGGAATCACATCAATGCGCCTTGTCATAAGCGTACTGCACGCACGCCTGATGACGCGGACACTCGGCACTGGTCTCATGCACCATAGAATCCTTGAAATGGATGCAGAAATGACCGGGAAAATCGTTGCCGGCTATGACATCCACCATATGAGGCATGCCATGCTGCGAGGCCGCATAAGTTTTGCCGTTTTTCAGCGTTACCCATATCGCACGCCTGTTCCATGACCATTTGCCGCCGAACATCTTCTTAATGACCGCCGCATCCTCTTTGGTCACCGGCTCGCAGTCCGCATGGAACCATCCGCCGAAACGGTATGCTTTGTACTGCAGCCCCGTCTTAACGTCCGTCACCGTCACCGTATCGCCCTTTTTGAACTCCTTGGCGATATCGTCCCAAGTGGACAGCCGAACCTCTCCGGTGATGCCAAACAGCTCTGCAGCCGTCGTCGAGATGTCATTGTTTTCGTCAAACAGCATTTCATAGGTCTTGGCGCCCACAATGCCGTCTGAAGACAACCCCGCCTTTCGCTGGAACGCCTTTACCGCACCCTCCGTCACATCACCGAAATACCCGGTTGCCGGAGCTAGCAGGAAGTTGCGTTTGCGCAGTTGCTCCTGAATGTTGCGTACCTCTGCGCCCGACATGCCGATTTTTAGCATGTTGCTGGCTGTCTCGGCCGAACTGATTTTAACAAATTCCTTGTTCAAAAAACCATTGAGCGTGGTGGCTGTTCCGTCCTCCGCTGTCTGGGTAATTTCGACATTATACCAGTCGCCGTTTATGCTGACAATTTTAAGGCCTGTCCCTTCGGACAGTTCCGCGACCACGCTGCTGTATGTCCCGGGGTTGTTGCGCAGCTTAAGCCCACCCTCCAGCACGTTGGCGTTCATCGAATCCACCGACGGCAGAAAAACGTATTCCGAGCTGACGTAACCGCGATAATTACCGTAGATAACGCGGTACCAGCCATCTGCCTCCTCGCAGAACACGCCGATGCGCGTGCCGGCAGTAAGCTGCATGATCACCGGCGAATCGGTGGTGGGGCGCATACGCATATTCACTTCGTCCGCCGTCACCGTGGCTTCTTCAAAATACGGCATGGCATTTGCTGAGCTGAATGGGGCGAACAGCATCACACAGAAAATGACGGTTAAAATGATATATATCCCTTTTTTCATTGGAATATCCCTTAACACTTTTTTAATATTATACACCAGCGCCCTGTATACTGTCAAAAAACCATTTCGTACCCGTTTGTTTAGCCCAAGTCTATGCCACGTATTCATGAAGCCAGTGAAAACAGGGCTTAAAAAATGCAACCGACGCACACCTTTTCAAACATGAAAAATATTCGAAAAAACATATTGGCACGCCCGAATTCTTATGATATAATCACATACTGTCGGCGGACGCAGAGTATGTATTTTTGCGTCAGCGCGGCATGCCAATGTAGCTCAGCCGGCAGAGCGGCTCATTCGTAATGAGCAGGTCAGCGGTTCGATCCCGCTCATTGGCTCCATGTATCTGCCCCAAAGGACTTAAGCCCTTTGGGGCAGTTTATCGGGGTGTAGCGCAGTTTGGTAGCGC
>JAEWTW010000052.1 GCA_023397655.1 Bacillota bacterium | reverse complement strand
ACGGTGAGCAACCTTGGCGCGTCGGGCATCGACGAATTCTCTGCCATCATCAACCCGCCGGAAGCCGCGATACTGGCGGTGGGCGCGGCGAAGGAGAAAGCCGTGGCTGTGAACGGCGAGGTCGTGATACGGTCCATGATGACGTTGACGATATCGGTGGATCACCGCCTTATCGACGGCGCATTGGCGGCAGAGTTCATGAAGCGGCTCAAAGAGACGGTCGAAAACATCTATCTGGCTTTGATATAGCGTAAAGGAGAGAACCATGTTTGGTTTGATGACGGGAAAGAAAGCGATCGTGACGGGCGCGGCGCAGGGCATCGGCAAGGCGGTGGCGCTCATCTATGCGCAGAACGGGGCCGACGTGCTGCTGTGCGATGTCAACGAGGAGAAGGTGGCGGCTGCGGCGCGTGAAGTGTCTGAAGCCACCGGACAAAAATGTGTGGGCATGAAGATGGACATCACGTCCAAGGCGGATACGGAAGCCGTGGTGGATCATGCGGTTGCCGAATTCGGGCGGTTGGATGTGCTGTGCAACAGCGCCGGTATACTCATCCACGCGAAGATGGTGGATATGACGCAGGCGCAGTGGGAGAAGATATTCGCCGTCAACATGACGGGTGCGTTTCTTATCACGCAGGCGGCGGCCAAGGTCATGATAGCGCAAAAGGGCGGCAAGATCGTGCATGTATCGTCCTGCTCGGGTAAGAAACCGACGCCGGAGGAGGCGGGCTACTGCTCCACCAAATCCGCGCTGAACGGCTTTGTCAAGGTGTGCGCGCTGGAGCTCGGTGAATATGGCATTAACGTGAACGCCATCTGCCCCGGCGCAACGGATACCGAGATGGTGCGCTCAACGTTCATCACCAGCCCGGAGATTGAGCAGGAGTGGATCGACAAGACAGCGCTGAAAAGGCTGGGGACGGTGGAGGATCAGGCGAAAGCCGTGCTGTTCCTGTCGTCCACGCTGGCCGATCATATCACAGGCGAAGCGATTATCGTGAGCGCCGGTGAAATGATGTCGCAGTGAAGGGAGAATTGGCATGAACCATCCGAACACGGCGGACTTTGCTGAGAAGACGCAGCGGCTGCGGGCGTACATGGAGCAGAACGGCTACGGCGCGGCCATACTGGGGCGGCGCGACAACACGGCGTGGCTGACGGGCGGCGGCGATTTCAAGGTGCTGCGCGACACGGAAGCGGCGTTCGGAGTGCTGCTGGTGACGATGGACCGCGTGGTACTCGTGGCGCAGTACATGGACGCCGACCGCATATTTGACGACGAGCTGGAAGGCCTCGGCATCGAGAAGGTGTCGCTGTACTGGTACGAGGAGTCGCGCGAGGCTAAAGCCATGAAAATCGCCGGAGGCATCCGCGTCGTATCGGATGTGCCGGTTAATGGCGCGGACTGCAGGTTGTGGGACATCTACTGGCTGCATTACCCGCTGACGGACAGCGATATCGCGGTCTACCGCGAGGCGGCGAAGAAGTGCGATCAGATGGTCTATGACATCGCGATGTGGATTAAACCCGGCATGACGGAACAGCAGATCGAAGCGGACGTGATCGGGGAATATGCCAAAGCGAATATGACGATGAAGGTGGTGCTGGTGGGTTCGGACGATCGTATCACCCGCTACCGGCACCCCAACCCTTCGCCTAAGAAATTGGAGAAGGTGGCGCTGATTCATCCCGCCGCATCGTACAGGGGGCTGCATGTCAACATCACGCGCATGGTGTGCTTCGGCGACATTCCGAAGCAGCTGGAGATGAATTACGACCTGCTGAACCTGCTGGAAGCGCAGACGATGGCGATGATGCGGCCGGGCAACAGCTTCATGTCGCTGTTTGAGGAGCGCAAGCGTATACTCGAAGCGCACGATATGGCGGCTGAAGCCGGATTCCACTATCCCGGCGCGCTGACCGGCTATGTGCTGGGCAGCGCACAGCCGTTTCTGGACGGCGAGACCATCCGTGACCGCATGAGCATGGACAATTTTATCACGGTGCGGGGTGCCAAGGTGGAAGAGATCAGCATCAGCGGACCGAACGGCGCGGAGCTGATATCCGCGGGGCACGTGTGGCCCACAAAAACGTACAAGTATCAGGACAGCGAATACGCGCTGCCTGTCATACTGCAAAGGCAGGTATAAGATATGAAGAAAACGACGCTGCTCAACAGCCAAATTTCCGCCGTCATCGCCAAGATGGGGCACATGGACACGCTGACGATAGGCGACGCGGGGCTGCCCATACCGGAAGGCCCGGAACGCATCGATCTCGCGCTAAAGCTGGGCGTACCTGCCTTCCTCGAAACGCTGCAGACGGTGCTGGCGGAGCTCTGCGTGCAGAAGGTGACGATCGCCGCCGAGATGCGGGAGATCAACGCGGAGCTTTATCAGGTCATGCAGCAGATGTTTGCGGACATCGTCATTGAGGAGGTGCCGCACGCGGAATTCAAGACACTGACCGGCGCATCCAAAGCGGTGATACGCACGGGGGAATGCCGTCCGTATGCCAACATCATACTCGAGTCGGGCGTCACTTTTTAACGCCAGGGTCCCCGAAAACCGAAGCTTTTTGGGGTGAAAACAAGGGGAGGTAAATGCAATGAATGAAAAGATGAAAGCCGCCATGTTCAGAGGCAATGGCGTGCTGGAGATAACGGAGATAGACTCGCCCAAAATACAGAAGGGCGACGACATGATACTGGAAATAGAAGTGTGCTCCATCTGCGGCACGGACGTGCATGTGATGTCGGTACCCCCGGCGTACAACATGGAGCCAAACAACGTGCTGGGTCACGAGCTGGTCGGAAAAGTGATCGAGGTCGGCCCCGCTGTGAAGAATTTCAAGATGGGAGACCGCGTCGTCGTGAACCCGAACGATTACTGCGGTGTCTGCAAATACTGCCGCATGAACTACCCCAACCAGTGCGAAAACATCATCCCGATGGGGCTGGGCGGCGAAGGCGGCTTTGCGGAATACATCCGCGTCTCCGAGAAGGTGGCTTTCAAAATATCGGATAATCTTCCTGCGGAGATTGCGGCGTTTGCGGAACCGCTGGCCTGCGCGGTGAACGGCATCAACAAAATTCGCGTGAACCCCGGCGAGAGCGTCACGGTGATCGGCGCAGGCCCCATCGGCCTGCTGTTCGTGCAGCTGATGAAAGCATCAGGCGCGTATCCCATCATCGTCTCGGAGCCCTCTGAGCTGCGGCGCGAGTTCGCTTTGAAGAGCGGCGCGGACTATGCGGTGAACCCGATTGAGACGGATCTGGAAGCATTCGTATTGGAGAAGACGGGCATCGGTTCGGATTTCGCCATCGATGTGGTGGGCTCTCAGATGATGTCGGCGATCAAGGTGATCCGCAAGGGCGGCAAGGTGCTGCTGTTCGGCGTCAATACCAAAGCGCAGCCGGAAGTGGTGCAAAGCCAGGTGATATTCAAGGAAGCGTCGGTGCTGGGCACATGGCTGGCCAACGCGACGTTCCCCAAAGCGGTGTCCATACTGGAAAGCGGCGTGCTGAACCTCAAGGAGCTGGTCACGCATACGCTGCCTCTGGATAAGCTGGAGGAGGGCATCGAGCTGCTCCGAAAAGGCGAGGGCATCGAGATCATCATCGACATGAAGATGTAATCTGGAGGAGTATATGAAAGCGGTTGTTCTGGACGGAAAAAGCCACGCGCTGACCATTGATAAGCCTGTGCCGGAGTTGTCCAACGGTTATGCGCTGGTGAAGGTGATGGCGGCCGGCATCTGCGGAACGGATATCGAGCTGCTGTACCATAACCCCATACAGACGGACATCGTACCGGGGCATGAGGTGGCGGGTATCGTGGTGCAGCCGGGCGGGAGCGGTGCGTTCAATATCGGCGACAGGGTATTTCTGAACTGCCACATCACATGCATGGAGTGCGCCCATTGCCAGGCGGGAGACTATATATTCTGCAAGGACCTCAGCGTCATCGGCTTTGATGTGGACGGCGGGGACGCCGATTACATCGCAGTGCCCGAGGTGAACTTAAGGCAGCTGCCGGATGACATCACGTTTGAACAGGGCGTGCTGCTGACGGACGCGCTGGGCACACCGTTCCACGCCGCCAAAAAGGCGGAGATAAAGCCGGGCGAGTTCGTGGGCGTGTCCGGCGTGGGGCCGCTCGGCATCATGTGTATACTGAGCGTGGCTCACTTTGGCGGCATCCCGGTAGCCATCGACGTGATCGAAGAGCGGTTGGTGGTGGCACGGCGGTTTGGTGCGGCGTATACGGTCAACGGTAGAAGCGACGTTCAAAAGGAGATCAGCGCCATCACAAACGGGCAAGGGCTGGATAAGGTGATCGACTGCTCCGGCAACGCGGCGGCGATAAAAGCGGATCTGGAAATGCTCAAGTGCCGGGGCACCATGGTGCAGGTGGGCGTGTGCAGCAGCATCACACTGAATTTGTTCGAAGGACTCATCTCCAATGAGATTACGTTGAAGGGTTCGCGCAATTTCCACGACTCGGAGATACCCGAGATGATGGAGCTGATACGCCGGTCAAAGCAGATCAATGATATATTCACACACCGGTTTTCGTTTGTCGAAGCCGCGATGGCTTTCGAACTGTCTGAGAAAAGGGAGGGGCTCAAGATCATACTGGGCCCGGATGAAGGGAGCAAATAAACATGACATATGATGTGGCAGTCATCGGCGGCGGCCCGGGCGGATATGTGGCGGCCATCAAGGCGGCGCAGAGCGGCCTTGCCACGGTGCTGTTCGAGAAGGAGAAGCTGGGCGGCGTGTGCTTGAACAGGGGCTGCATTCCGACCAAGGCGTTGCTCAAGTCGGCGTCCGTTTATCACACGGCCAAAAACGCCGCAACGTTTGGCGTCAGCGCTCAGGGCGCTTCCTTTGACTGGCCAGCGGTAATGGCGCGCAAGGAGAAGGTGGTCGGCCAGCTGGTGGGTGGCATCGGTACGTTGGTGGGTGCGAACAAAATTGAGCTGGTGACCGCGGAAGCCGCCGTGAAAGACGCGCATACCGTGACGGCAGGCGGCAATGAATACGCTGTGAAAAACATCATACTGGCGACAGGCTCGCAGCCATCGCTTCCGCCCATTGAGGGCATACACGAAGCGGGCGTGCTCACCAGCAACGAACTGCTCAGCATCGGAGAGCTGCCCAAATCTTTGGCGGTTGTGGGGGGCGGCGTGATCGGGCTGGAGTTTGCTTTCATGCTCAGACGTTTCGGCGTGAAGGTGACGATCATCGAGATGCTGCCGGATATTATCGCGATGGCGGATGCCGCGGTTATCAGCGCTGTCACCAAGGATATCAAAAAGGCAGGGATCGCTTTGGCAACGGGCGCACGTGTGAAGCGCATCGAAAAGGGCGTGGTCGTCTACGAGAAGAACGGAGCGGAGACGCGTGTGGAGGCGGATGCCGTGTTGGTGGCGGCGGGGCGCAAGCCCGCGTCGGACACCGCCATGCTGGACCGGCTGGGGATAGCGCATAAGAACGGCATGGTTCAAACGGATGCAAGCATGCGGACCAACGTGTCCGGTATCTACGCGATCGGCGACGTCAACGGCAAGTCGATGCTGGCCCATACCGCGAGCGAGGAAGGCATCGTGGCGGTGGAAAACATATGCGGGCACGCCACGGTGATGGATTACCGGCAGATACCGCAGTGCGTCTATCTGGAGCCGGAGATCGCGTGGGCGGGCATGACGGAACAGCAGGCGCGGGAAGCCGGTCGCGATGTGATCACCGGCGTGTTCCCGATGACTGCCAACGGCAAGTCGCTGATCGAGGCGGAGACAACCGGCTTTGTCAAGTTTGTGGCGGACAGGAAATATGGCGAGATACTGGGTGCGCATATGTACTGCGCGCATGCGACGGATATGATCGCCGAGGTGGTGCTCGCAATGAAGACGGAGTGCTGCATTGAAGATATCGCCAAGTGCATCCACGCACACCCGACGGTGTCTGAGACGGTGATGGAGGCGGCAGGCGCGGCATTGGGTCAGGCTATACACATTATCCAATAGCTCCGTCATGCGGGAAGGCATCAGGCCGGACATGCTGTGAAAGCCTGTGGAGGTAACATGAAGTACAGAACGTTAGGAAAGACCGGGTTCAACATCTCTGAGGTATCGCTGGGAACGTGGCAGCTGGGCGGAAAGTGGGGCGAAAGCTTCAGTGAAAAGACCGCTTTTGAGATACTGGAAAGAGGCTTTGATCAGGGAGTCAATTTCATTGATACGGCGGACGTCTATAACGCGGGAATGAGCGAGCAGGTCATCGGGCGGTTTATCAAACGTAAAAAGGATCGGATTTATGTGGCGACGAAATCGGGCCGCCGCCTGACGCCGCACAACGCAGCGGGATACAGCGTGACCAACATCCGGGACTTCATTGAGGACAGCCTGAAAAACATGGACGTGGAGACGATCGACCTGCTGCAGCTGCATTGCCCGCCCACCGACGTTTATTACCGCCCGGAGCTTTTCTTTGCGCTGGACCGGATGGTGGAGGAGGGTAAGCTGCGGCACTACGGTGTCAGCGTGGAGCGGATAGAAGAAGCGCTCAAGGCTATAGAGTATTCGGGCGTATCCACGGTACAGATCATATTCAACATGTTCAGGCAGCGCCCGGCGCAGGTGTTCTTTGAGCAGGCCGCGAAAAGAAATATCGGTGTCATCGTGCGCGTGCCGCTGGCAAGCGGTTTGCTGACAGGTAAATTGAGCAAGGACAGCACGTTCGGCAAGGAGGACCACCGGTTTTTCAACCGTGACGGGCAGGCGTTTGACAAGGGCGAGACGTTCTCGGGCGTGGACTATGAGCGGGGACTCGCGGCGGTGGAAGAACTCAAGAGCCTGTTTGGAACTGACAAGATCGCTCCCTTCGCGCTGCGGTGGATACTGATGTTCGGCGCGGTGAGCTGCATCATACCGGGCGCCAGCACCCCGCAGCAGGTGGACGCCAACGCGGCGGTGTCGGAAATGCCGGAATTAACACCACAGCAGATGGAAGCGGTGGAAGGCGTGTATGAGAAATACATCAAAGACCCAGTCCATTACTGCTGGTAGAGAGGTGACAGCATGAAACTGAAAGGCAAGACGGCGATCGTGACGGGAGCAGGCCGGGGTATCGGCAAAGGCATTGCGCTGGCGCTCGCGAAGGAAGGCTGCAACATCGTGGCGGGCGCGCGAAGCGTGGGCAGCCTGAACGTGTTGAAGTGTGAAGCGGAGGCTTTTGGTGCACGGTGCGCGGCGGTTCCTGTGGATCTGCGAAGCATGGACGGCATCAAAAAATTGCTGGATGCGGCGGAGAAAGAGTTCGGGTCCCTCGATATACTGATCAACAATGCGGGCGTCATCTACAGCGATGGCATTTCGGGCGTCACGGAAGCGCAGTGGAATGAGACGCTGGACGTCAACCTGAAGGCGCAGTTCTTTCTGGCGCAGGGCGCGCTGGAGCGGATGAAGGTGAACGCGGAGGGCGGGTACATCATCAACATGTCGTCTACGGTGGCGCTGGGCGCGAAGCCGGGCGTTACCAGCTACAGCGTGTCCAAATATGGCGTGATGGGGATGTCCGAGGCGCTCTATCAGGAGGCCAAGCTGCACGGTGTGAAGGTGAGCACAATATACCCCGGCGTGACCGACACCGAAATGCTGCGCGGACAGGATATGCCCTGCAGCCCCGAGCAATGGATGCTGCCCGAGGATATCGCGGATTGCGCCCTGTTTTTGCTGAAAACCAGCAGCCGCATGGTGATCAGGGACATCGTTCCATGGTCCACCGGCTATGACCAAATATAGGGCAACAAAGTCGATACATAATTATTCTGTTCCAATTGATTCTTCAACCCCAAACAAACGGTAAGGAGAAAACATCATGGACGGCAGAACAAGAATTCAGGAAGCCCTCAAGCTGCACAAAACGGACAGGCTTCCGCTGGCTTATGAGGCGGAATGGGAAGTCACTGAAACGCTGGTAAAATATTTCGGGCTGGACAAACGGGAAGACCTTGGCGTCTCATCGGCCAGCTCGTTTCATTCGCCGCTGGGAGAACGGACGGCCATCGGCATCGACCACGAGATTGAGCTGCAGCGGACGCTGGATGTGGATCTTGCCAAGGTAGCATGTCCCATCAATCCGGATAAGACCATCGGCAACTGGTTCGGCATGCCGCTGAAGTACCAACGGGAAGACGGCATACTGATCGGCGCGTGGGATATGCAGTTCGTTGAGAAGGAATATGGGCTGGGCAAGTACATCGAGCTGGCCGGTTATCCGCTGGCGGGCGAGGAGGACTTCGCGAAGTTCGAAAATTACCCGATGCCGGAGCTTGACCTGTACAGCTACGACCTGCTCAAGGAAGTGCTGCCCAAGCACGAGGGCTTCTACGTCATACTCAATATGAACGGCTGCTTCGACTTTTCGCGGTATATCCGCGGCACCGAGGAGTTCCTGCTGGACCTGATGCTGGAACCGAAAAGGGCGGAAGCGCTGATGGAGAAGGTCAACGACTTCGCGATGATGTATCTGGACAAATGCATGGAGTTCAGCGGCGGCTGGATAGACGGCGTTTACTGCGGGGACGACTTCGGTACGCAGAACGGCTTGCTGTTCAGCCCGGACATATTCCGCAAATACATAAAGCCGCGCTATAAGAAGCTGGTCGAAAAGGTGCACGGCTACGGACTGAAATACTTCCATCACACCTGCGGCGGCGTGAGGCCCATCATCAAAGATATGATCGAGATCGGCTTCGACGTGCTGAACCCGATACAGCCGCTGGCGCAGGGGATGGAGCCGGCCGGGCTGGCGGAGGAGTTTGGCCGGGATATCGTGTTCTATGGCGGAATTGACGAGCAGGAGACCCTGCCCTTCGGCACCGCATACGATGTCCGGAACGAGGTCAGCTACAGGATGGAAACGCTGGGCAAATACGGCGGTTACATCGTCGCTCCGTCGCACGGCTTCCAGCCGGACACGCCCACGGAAAACGTGCTGGCGATGTACGAGGCTGTAACCGGAAAGAAATACGCGAAGTAAGCCGGGAGGTGCGCAGCGGCTGACCGGACACCAATCTCATTACAACTGTAAATTTGTCCGCAAAGGGCATAGAGTTTCATTCAATAATCTTGAAGCCGTGATTGTGTATGCAGGAGCGGCTTTTTTTCTGTATTTGGGCGAAGCAAAGCAGGCAATATGGGCGTTATGGGGCTCCGGCTGTTTACACAAACATGATCAGAAAGTATAATCAAATATCAAGGTTAGTTTTTATTATTAAACGAAGGATGAAAACATGGCGTATAAAGATCTACAGGACTTCATCGAAACGCTGGAGAAGAAGAAGCTCCTGAAAAGAATAATGACACAGGTGGACAGCTATCTCGAAATCACGGAGATAGCAGACCGGGTGGTGAAGCGCGACGGCCCCGCGCTGTTGTTTGAGAACGTTAAGGGATCGGATTATCCGGTGCTCATCAACGCGTTCGGCAGCTACGAGCGGCTGAACCTCGCGCTGGAGATTGGCCATATCGACGAACTGGCGAATGTGATCAGCGACTTTATGGATATGTCCAGCTACATGGGGCTGATGAACAAGGTGAAGGCGCTGCCCAAGCTGGCGCGGCTGACCACGGTGTTCCCGCGCACGGTGACACACGCGCCGTGTCAGGAAGTCGTGGAGGACGAGCCGGATATCACCAAGCTGCCGGTGCTGCACTGCTGGCCGGAGGATGGCGGGCGGTTTTTCACGCTGCCGCTGGTGATCACCAAGGACCCGGAGAACGGCATGCAGAACATGGGCATGTACCGGCTACAGGTGTACGACAAGAACACCACCGGCATGCACTGGCACCTGCATAAGGACGGGCGCGCGATATATGAGAAGTACCGGAAGCTGGGCCGCCGGATGCCGGTGTCGGTGGCGCTGGGGTGCGACCCCGCCACCATCTACTCGGCCACTGCGCCGCTGCCCAAAGAAATCAACGAGGCGATGTTCGCGGGGTTCATCCGCAAGTCCGCATTGGAGGTCGTCAAGTGCAAGACCAACGACATCATGGTGCCTGCTAACGCTGAATTCGTGCTGGAGGGTTATGTGGAGCTGGACGAGCTGCGCGAGGAAGGCCCTTTCGGCGACCACACGGGCTACTACTCGCTGAAGGACAAGTATCCCGTGTTCCACATCACGTGTCTCACACGTAAGAAGAAGCCGGTGTTCAACGCGACCATTGTGGGGAAGCCGCCGATGGAGGACTGCTACCTCGGTAAAGCGACGGAGCGCATATTCCTGCCCTTGCTGAAAATTCAGTGCCCGGAGATCGTGGATATGAACTTCCCGCTGGAGGGCGTGTTCCACAACTGCGTGATCGTGTCCATCAAGAAACGCTTTCCCGGCCACGCCAAAAAGGTGATGAACAGCCTGTGGGGCATCGGCCAGATGATGTATACCAAGATGATCATCGTGGTGGACGAGAATATAAACCCGCACGACATATCGACGGTGGCATGGAAGGTGTTCAACAACATCGATGCCGCGAGAGATGTGGTGATATCTGAGGGGCCGCTGGATGCGCTGGACCACGCGTCGCCGCTGGCGCACTACGGCCACCGGATGGGCATCGACGCGACAAAGAAATGGGCGTCCGAAGGGCACCTGCGCGAATGGCCGAACGATATTGAGATGGACGCGGACACCAAGGCCAAGGTCGATATGAGATGGTCGGAATATGGTATTGACTAAGCTCAAAGCGTATGCGGGGCTGGTAATGTTCTCGCATACGCTGTTCTCCATACCGTTCGGCATCATCGCTATGCTGATGGCGGCGAACGGTTTTCCGCCGCTGTGGCTGACGGTGTGGATTTTCGTCGCACTGATCAGCGCCCGGACGGCCGCGAATGCGCTCAACCGCATTGTGGACAAGGACATCGACGCGAAGAATCCGCGCACAGCGGGGAGGCACATGCCATCTGGTGCGGTCAAGACGGTTGAGGCGGCTATACTGGTGGCCGTATGCCTCGTGCTGCTCGTCGTGTCGGCGTTCATGATCAGCCCCATATGCGTGGGGCTGCTGCCCGCGCCGCTGGTGTTATTCTTCGTTTACTCGTTTACCAAACGGTTCACGTGGTGGTGCCATGTGATACTGGGCGCGGCGTGCGCGTGCGCACCTTTAGGCGCATGGGTCGCGGTGACGGGCGGTTTCAACTGGGCTGTGATCGCGCTGGCGGTTGCGGTGATGCTGTGGGTGGCGGGCTTCGACATCATCTACGGCGCGCAGGACGTGGAGTTTGACCGCGAGAACAATCTGCATTCGATACCGGCCCGTTTCGGTGTGCGCAATGCTCTTACTATATCATCCGCATTCCATCTGGTGGCGGCGGGATTGTTAGTATATGCCGGTATACTGGCGGGGCTCGGGCTGATATACTACATCGGCGTGGGGCTGATCGCCGCGCTGCTGGTCTATGAGCACGCGATCGTATCGCCCACAAACTTGAAGAATGTGACCATAGCGTCGTACAGTATCAACCAGATCGTCAGCACGATATTTCTGCTGTTTTCCGGCGCGGACATACTGATAAAGTCATTCTAGGAGGCATAAGCTGTGTCAAGATATATCGTCGGCGTCACGGGCGCAAGCGGCAGCGCGTATGCCGTCAGGCTATTGGAAGAACTGCTGCGCGGCGGCCACGAGGTGCATCTGGTGGTGTCACAGACGGGGCAGAAGGTGACGGAATACGAGACGGGGATTAATATTGGCCCGGAATTCGCTGATGCTTATCCGCAAGGCAAGATCGTGATACACCCGCACGATGACCTGTTTGCTTCAATATCCAGCGGATCGTACCCGACGGACGGCATGGTGATCGTGCCCTGCTCGATGACCACGCTGGGGGAGATCGCGTCCGGCACCTCACGCAATCTGGTGGGGCGCGCAGCGGACGTGTGCATCAAGGAGCGGCGCAAGCTGGTGTTGGTGCCGCGGGAGCTGCCCTTCAGCACCATCCATCTGCGCAACATGCTGACCTTAAGCGAGATGGGCGTGGTGATACTGCCTGCCAATCCGGGTTTTTATCATAAGCCGCAGACGCTATCGGACATAGTGGATTTTATCGTCAGTCGAATCCTTGATTCGCTGGGGATTGAAAATAGTTTATATCATAAATGGAGGCAGGAAGAATGAAAAAGAGACTGATTTACATCGCTATGGCTTTGCTGGTCGTCGTGTCGATAGGCGCCGGGTGCGCCGCCGCGAAGCCGTCGCAGACGCTGACCATCGGCGTGCTGCCCGATGTGGATTCCATACCCATCATCATCGCACAGGAGAAGGGCTTCTTCGAGAAGGAAGGCGTGGACGTCAAGATCGAGCACTTCAAGAGCGCGCCCGACAGGGAGAGCGCCGTGCAGGCGGGCAGCATCGACGGAGCGGTATCGGATATGCTGTCAGCGGCGTTCCTGACGGACGGCGGATTTAAGGTGGCGATGACATCGATGACCAACGGCAGCTACAAGCTGCTGACAGGTCCGGCCATGAACGGCGCGACGGATCTGACGGGTCAGTCCATCGCGATATCCACCAATACCATCATCGAATACGCCACGGACAACATGCTCGCAAAGCTGGGCCTGACGCCGGACGACGTGGAGAAGACGGCGATACCGCAGATACCCGTGCGGCTGGAGATGCTGAGCAGCGGACAGATCGGCGCGGCTACGCTGCCCGAACCGCTGGCGTCCGTGGCTGTGAAAGCGGGCGCGACGGTGATCGACAGCACAGACAATCTCGGCATCAACCCCGGTGTGCTGCTGTTCAAAGCGGACGTGATCGAGTCCAAGAAGGCCGAGATCACAGCATTTTATAAGGCGTACAACAGCGCGGTGGAATATCTCAAGACAGCGCCGGCTTCCGAGTACGCGAACATACTGGTGGATGTGGCCGGGTTCCCGGCGGATGTGAAGGATAGCCTGACGCTGCCCGCATACACCCCGGCTGCGCTGCCGTCTGCGGACGACTTTGACGGCGTGATGGCGTGGCTGACGGAAAAGGGTCTGATCAAGCAGGCGTACAAGTACGACGACCTCGTCAACAAGAGCTTTGTGAAATAAGCATGATCGATATTGAAGCGCTTTCGGTGACCTATAAAACGGTGGGCGGCGACTACCCGGCGGTGAGCGGACTCGACCTGCATCTCGACAAGGGCGATATCTGCGCGCTGATCGGGCCGTCCGGCTGCGGCAAATCGACGGTGCTTTACGTATTGTCCGGTATCATCACGCAGCATGAGGGGCGGGCGCTGATCGGCGGCCAACCTGTGGATCCAAAAGTGCAGCGCATCGGCCTCATTCCGCAGAACTACGGGCTGCTGGACTGGGCGGATGTGTATCACAACGCGACGCTGGGGCTGCGGGTGAAGGGGGCGGATGTGGAAGCGGCCGCGCCGTACACTGCGCATATCATGGACAGGCTGGGGCTTAAAGGGCTGGAAAACAAGTTCCCGCGGCAGCTCTCGGGCGGGCAGCGGCAGCGCGTCGCCATCGCCCGCTCGTTCATTATGCAGCCGGATGTGCTGCTGATGGACGAACCGTTCTCCGCGCTGGACGCGATCACGCGCGAGGATATACAAGACCTGTTCCTGAGTGTCTGGCAGGAGCATGCCACGTCCACACTGTTCGTGACGCACAGCATTGAGGAAGCCGTATACCTCGGGCGCAGGATCGCCGTGATGTCGCCCGCGCCGGGGCGCATACTGCGGGAGATCGACAACCCGCTGTTCGGCGAAGGCGGCCTTAGGCAATCGAAGGAATTCTACTCGTTTGTGATGGAGCTGCGCGGCATGGTCAAGGAGGACTGGGCATCATGAAGCGGGCGGGCGTATGGGGTGTGGCGAAGGTGGTCATCGGGTTGCTCGTCGTTTGGCAGCTGCTTGCAATGGCGCTGCGCATCCCGTTTATCCCGACTCCGATAACGGTACTCGTCAACATCTGGCATATCTTTTTTGCCAAGATCGCGCTGCACTTGCTGATGAGCCTTATGCGCATATTCGCGGGGCTGGCGGCATCCATATTGATCGGCTTGCCGCTGGGCCTTTGCATGGGCTGGTTTCCGGCGTGGAATAAGCGCCTGTCGCCGCTCGTGTACTTTACCTATCCCATCCCCAAAATCGCATTGCTGCCGCTGGTGATGCTCATATTCGGTCTCGGCGAGCTGTCCAAGATATTCATGATACTGATGATCGTGGTTTTCCAGATCGTCGTGTCCATGCGGGACGCCGTGGCGGGCATCCCGAAGGAAACGTTTTTTGCGATGACCTCTCTGGGTGCGCGGCAAAGGGACGTGCTGCGCATGGTGGTGCTGCCCGCGTCGCTGCCCGCGCTGCTGTCTTCGGTGCGCGTGAGCCTCGGCACGGCGTTGTCGGTGTTGTTCTTCACCGAGACGTTCGGCACGCAATACGGTCTCGGATACTTCATCATGGATTCGTGGATGCGCGTCAACTACGCGGACATGTTCTCCGGCATACTGATACTCGGCGTTGCGGGGCTGCTGCTGTTCGGCTTGGTGGACCTGCTGGAGCGCCTGCTGTGCCGCTGGCGGTAACCGACAAAGCTAAGCCTTCTTAAAAGCAATTCCGCTTCTTCCTTCGTACCTCTATTTGCTTTGCTTCTGCATCTGCTTCGCTACGTACCAGTTAATGACCCTTTGCAGCACACCCTTTTTGCCCGCTGTTTCATTTTCCTGCCCGGCGCCCGGGGTGAGCGCTTCGCTGTCAGAAAGATCGATCTCGCTGGCATTCAGCTTATAGGAGTCGGAGAACATGTCCATGACCTGCTTTCTGACCATCCCTCTCAGCGGAATGTGCGATATCATGCCGTATGTCGCCGCTTGTCCGGAATCGCCCAGTTCAGGGTGAGCCAGCGCGGTCTTAACTGCATCGCTCAAATCGTCGATATATTTCTCCACAACTTTGTCGTGGGCTGCCGTGACCATGGCATGAAGGGCATCCGGCCTTTGAAGCCTGTCAACCAGCCATCCTTTCTGTTCCATGATATCGCCGACCACAAATATATTCAGCTTTGGGTTGGTTGAACGGTAGGACAGAAGGCTTGCCTGTGGCGCGCCTATGAGCTCAAGACCTTCGATCTGCGCAATGCCCGCCTTTATTTTGTTTACCGCGTCCATCGTTCTTTTTGCAAGCTGCATGAAGCCTTCGCGGCCGTTTGCCTGAATGGTTGCCCAGGCTGCGGCATACGCACCGCCCGGCCTTGTCCCAAGCAGCGCGGGAGAAGCGAACACACCGCCCGGCCAGTCCTGATTCACAAAGACCTGATATTTGAACTGCTCGATACTCCGGTAGAGTATGCACGAGGCCCCTTTTGCCGCAAAACCGTACTTATGGATATCGGCTGAGATCGACGTGACACCGGGAACTCTGAAATCCCAAAGCGGCAATTGCGCGCCGTTGGCTTCAATAAAGGGCAGTATGTACCCGCCGACACAAGCGTCCACATGCAGCGGAATGTGATGGCGTAGTGCGATTTTTCCGAGCTTCTCTATGGGGTCAATGATGCCATGGGGATATTCGGGAGCCGAGCCCAGAATCATGACGGTATTCTTGCTGACCAGCTTTTTGACTGCTTCCGTATCCACACCATAGTCTGAAGCCAGCGGCGCTCTGCGTATTTTGACGCCGAAGTATTCGGCGCCCTTATCCCAGGCCACATGCGCCGATTCCGGTATTATCATCTCCGGCTTTCTGATGCCATGCGCCCGACCCAGATCCCGGTAGGTCTTGACCGCGAGCAGGCAGCTTTCGGTGCCCCCCGACGTCATGACACCGCAGGCGTTATCGTCCACATGGAACAGCTCCGCCGTGAATTTCAGCACTTCCTTTTCCAACCGCTTCAGGCTTTTGAAGGCTGTCGGGTTCAGTCCGTTCGCGCTGAAATACTTTGAGTAGGCCGCCTCCAGAAATTCCGTATGCGCTTTGTCCAGATAATAAACCAGGCTCCACGTTTTCCCGTCCTTGTAGGCAGGGTCGTCTTTGCCAAATCCATCCAGCAACGCCAATACTTCTTCGTGGGTTTTGCCCTTTTCGGGTATGTTCGAACTCATCATTTACCTCCGTGGGAATACGATATTTGTGATCTAGGCAAACGAACGGAACAGCATCGCAACGCCGATTCCGAGATAGTTTCCGATCGCGTAACCAATGATGCCTGTCACCAGACCGGTGATGAGGACTTCCCGGTTCTTCAGCCCGCTGACCACCACCGGAACGAACGGCGGTGAGCAAACGGCGGACACGGAAGTAATGATCATCGTATCCGAGTCAATCTTAAATGGCTTGCACAGCAAAGCGTGAATCACCATGCTCCCGAAAATAGAGATCGCGACATACAGCAGTATGGTCCAGTCTATGTGTACGAGGACGTCGAATTTTGTCATGGAAGCAACGGTGAAGCAAAACATGTAGATAATATACATGCCCAGATGGAAGGTGTGCTTGGTATTGCGGACCGGTTTAATAAATGAGGAGGCTATGCCGAAGGAGGTGATCAGCAGTATCGTGATGGCGGTGCTGAAATCCGCCGGGAACAGCCCGCCGATCACAAAGGCAATGCCCAAAATAGCTGCCGACAGTAAAAATGCAAGCAGCAAACCTTTTAATACCCTTGGCTTAAGCATCTTCGAGTAGACCCCGATGGACTCATCACTGATGTCCGAAGCCTGTTCCAGATCCGATGCTTCCATCGGCTTAAACGGTTTGAGCCGGAATACCTTTTGGAAAAACACTCTGGCAACAGATGCCATGAAAAAGATATAGAGCAGAGAAAATACCGTATCATAGGTGTGAAACAGTATGTAGGTATCGTTAGTTACATTCAGCGCCGTCTTCATGGCGGCAAGGTTGGGGGTTCCCCCGGTGTAGACAGCCATCGACATGCCGCCAAGCTTCCAGCCGTCCTGCGTTCCGGATGCGACCGTAAGATGCAGCACGAATGCAGTCACAGCGATCGCGATAACGGCAAGCAGCATCGAAATTAAGCCGGACTTTGATATTTTGAGCCATCGCTTCACATCCAATGAAAACAACAGCAAAGGCAGCGCGACGGCCACGCTGACATCCTGCAAAAGCGATTGGAATTTGCTGAAGCCCTCCGGCAGTATACCTGTATTCCCGACGATCATACCAATAAGGTAGCATAGCAGAACCAAACCTATCTTCTGAAGCACCTTGATTTTGGTGGACAGCCAGATCATAAGAGCCGGGAACAAAATGAAAAGGAAAATAAAAATAATATTTAATACCATTATAAAGCTCCGTTAAAAAAATCAGGATTTTAAAGCGTCATGTATATTGCAAGGATCGATATTCTGTTGATTAGTATAGCATACATTTAAAATTTCCGTCTATCAAAATATGTGCTGCCGGTTGCATGGCGGATCGGTGTGTGCCTACCCCAAATACCCGAAGAAAGGGTACACATATGATAATAATGATGGGTGCCGCAGAAAATAAGACAGGCAAAACATAAGCACTCTGTGCATATGCTTTGGTATGGCATAAAAACGGAGGCGCTTTTCATGTTCGATTTTCTTAGCCTTATCAAAGAGCTGCTGGTTCTGGCCGGATATCTCTCGGGAAAAACGTTCCCCAAGCCGCTTACCAAAGAGGAGGAGGCGGATTGCCTCCGCTTAAGTGCGTGCGGTGACGAATCGGCTCGTCACAAGCTGGTGGAACACAACCTGCGTTTGGTGGCGCACATCGTTAAGAAGTATCAGAATACCGCGCTGTCGGGCGATGACCTGATATCGATCGGCACCATCGGCCTCATCAAAGCGGTGAACTCATTCCTGCCCAAGAAAGGCACGCAGCTGGCCACATATGCGGCCAAGTGCATTGAGAACGAGGTGCTGATGGCGCTGCGTTCCAGCAAGAAGATCAAATGCGAGGTATCCTTAAGCGACCCCATCGGTGTGGATAAGGAAGGCAACGAGATATCGCTGATCGACATACTGGGCACGCGGGAGGATCTGGTGTCGGAGCAGGCGGAGCTGCGCATACAGACGCGTACACTGTACGGCTTGTTGGGCAAGTGCCTGACGAGGCGGGAGAAGGCGGTGCTGGAGATGCGCTACGGCCTTGGAGGGCTGCGGCCGCAGACACAGCGCGAAATCGCCAAGAAGACGGGTATCTCACGCTCCTATGTATCGCGGCGCGCTTAATGTAAGCGCAGGATTCGCTGCGGCAGCCAATCTTTACTGGGCTTTCAGCAACAAAAAAGCCGGATTCGTTATTTCTGATTGGTTGAGAAACAATTTAATAAATAAAACATTGAAATTGATTAAATTTAAAGAATATGCTATTGTGTTAATTGAAATAGGCGTTCCCTTTATTAAACAATACATATACGATTATCCGGCTGATAGTTCGGCACGGGCGTTCCGCGTCCGGTGATAAAACATCAGTCCGACTGGAGGTCTGACATGAAGCAAGCGGACAGGGAGACCATTCAAAAGCGCTATGACATGGCCAGGAGTGCTTTTCTCTCCTTTGGAGTTGATGTGGAGGTGGCTGTTGCTCAGTTTGAGACGATCCCGATTTCGCTGCACAATTGGCTGGGCGATGACGTAACGGGCTTTGAGGATATGGCGGGCGTGCACAATGAAAACGTTGTGACGGGCAATTACCCAGGAAAAGCGAGAAACGGCGACGAGATGCGCCGCGATATTGAGGTGGCGGTAAGCTGCTGCCCGGGCAAGCCCAAGCTGAACCTGCACACGATCTATGCCGAACCGAAGACGAAGAAGGGCCGCAACGAGCTGGATGCTGAGGATTTCAGAGAGTGGATTGACTGGGCGAAGGCGCGCGGCTGCGGCATCGATATGAACGTATCGTATTTCACGCACCCCAACATGGACGGCGGATTCTCGCTGGCCTCCAACAATAAGGCGACACGGGATTTCTGGGTGGAATGCGGACAGGGTTCACGGCGGATTTCCGAACAGATCGGCAGGGAACTGGGTGTGGTGTGCGTCAACAACCTGTGGATACCCGACGGCATGAAGGACGTGCCGGTGAACAGATTCCGTTTCCGTGAGAACCTCATCGAGTCTTTGGACAGAATATACGACAAACAGTATGACAAAGCCTGCACCCGCGACGTGATGGAGGGCAAGCTGTTCGGCATCGGCATCGAAGCGTTTACCGTGGGCTCGCACGATTTCTATCTGGGGTATGCGGCGAAGCACGGCATCGGGGTGTGCATGGACACCGGCCATTACCTGCCGACGGAAACCATCATTGACAAGCTTTCGGCGGTGCACCCGTTTGTGGACTGCATTCAGCTGCATCTGTCCCGCGGCATTCGCTGGGACAGCGACCATACGCTGACGCTGAGCGACGAGCTCACCGACATCATGCACGAGTTTGTGCGCGGCGGACTGTACAATAAGAATGTCTATCTGGGACTTGACTTCTTTGACGCGACGATCAACCGGGTGGCGGAGTGGACCATCGGCATGCGCGCCGCAGCGAAGGCGCTGCTGACAGCGCTGCTGGAGCCCACGGCGCTGCTGATGGACGCGGAGCAAAAGGGCGACTATACGATGCGTCTGGCGCTGCTGGAGGAGTGCAAAAACCTGCCGTATACGGACGTGTGGGATTATCTGTGCGCCAAAAAGGACGCCGGCGTGGGCACGGAATGGATCGATACGGTCAAACAGTATGAACGCGACGTGCTGTCGCTGAGATAACAGGCATCAGGTATTGAGACATCGGAGGTAATGGAATGGCCAGAATATCGGCATCATTGCTGGCCTGCGACATGGCCCATCTGGGGCAGGCGGTCAGCGAACTGGAACACTGCGGCGTGGATTATTTGCATCTGGATGTGCTGGACGGCCATTACGTACACAACTTGTCGTTCGGGCCCAAGGTGGTCAGTGACTTGAAAAAGGTAACCAGTCTGCCCATTGAAGTTCATTTTGAGCTTTACCGGGCGGAGAACCTGATAGATGTTTTTGCTGAGGCGGGAACGGACCGCATGATCATACAGCGCGACTGCTGCGATCAGCCCATCCGCGTGCTGACGCAGATACGGAACCTCGGCGTGAAAGTGGGCATGGCGGTGAACCCCGGAGACGGACTGGACGGTATCGAGCACCTGTTCCACTATCTTGACTTCATTTCCATTATGAGCGTGGAGCCCGGTTTTTGCGGACAGGCTTTCGAGGCGTCCTGCGTGGACAAGGTGGACCGTCTGAAAGCGCTGCTCAGGGAAAAAGGCCGGGACATGGACGTCTACATGGACGGCGGCATCTCGCTTGAGATCGCCGATATGATCAAAAAGCACGGCGTGGACGTGATGGTGGTGGGCAACGGGCTCTACAATCAGGGACTCTTGGAACAGACGGTTGCGGCGTATCGCCGGTAGACTTACGGATTATAAACAAGACCGACTTCAGAAACTCGGCAGAGGGGGATTCAATGTTCGAAAGAGAAATCAGGGAACAGATCATAGAAGCGGGGAAAAGGCTGTACGCGAAAGGCTTTGTGGCTTCCAATGACGGCAACATTTCCGCACGTTTGGATGATGATACATTGCTGATTACGCCCACCGGTATCTGCAAGGGCGATCTGCAGCCGGAAAACCTGATAAAGGTGGACTGTTCGGGCAAGGTCATTTCGGGCGACTTAAAGCCCACATCCGAGATGAAGATGCATCTGGCCGTCTATCGGAAACGGCCGGACGTCAAGGGCATCGTGCATGCGCATCCCCAGAAGGCGACGGCGTTTGCGGTGGCGGGGCTGCCGCTCAACAAGCTGACACTGCCCGAGGTCATATTTACGCTGGGCTCCGTTGCGCTTTCGGAATACGGAACGCCCTCGACGGAGCAGGTGCCCCGTTCGGTGGAAAAGGTAATCGGCAGCTCGGATGCCGTGCTGCTGGCCAACCACGGCGCGCTGACTGTAGGCAGCACCGTGATGGAAGCGTATTTCAAGATGGAAACGCTGGAGCACTTCGCGGCGATCACCATCAACGCGCGGCAGATCGGCGGGGAGAGGGAGCTGGATCCGCAGGAAGAGAAGGAGCTGTTCCGCATCAGAAGCGAGGTGTTCGGCAAGAAAGGCGCTTACTGCACGAACTGCGGGGCGTGCGACAGCGGGCAGAAGGTGTTGGATACCGTGCCCGACTGCGTGATCGCTTTTCAGGATAAAAAGAAACAGAACCGTGATATGGACAGCATCGTTAAACAGATAACACAGAGCGTCATCAGCCGTCTCGGCGTTTGATGTGCGCCGGCTTCATAATAGCAAATCAGTTGAAGATGAGGTTGCATCGATGAAAAGATTAAAAGCGGTGGTGCTGGGTAGCATCAACTATGACTGTGTGGCAAAGGCGGACAGACTCCCCAGAAAAGGCGAAACGCTCCGGGGATACAGCTTTGGGACGTTTGTCGGCGGCAAGGGCTCCAATCAGTCGGTCCAGATGGCGCTGCTGGGCGCACAGGTCACGTTCATCGGCAAGGTGGGCGCCGACGATGTGGGGCGCACCATGAAGAATTCGCTGAAAAACCATGGCATCAGCATTGATCATCTGGCGGTGGACCCGCACGCGAATTCGGGCGCATGCAGCATCAATCTGGACGCAGCGGGACAGAACACGCTGCTGTACGTTCCCGGAGCCAACGAGACGCTTGCGCGGGAGGACATTGACGGAGCTGTGGATGCGATCAAAGACGCCGATATCTTCATCACGCAGAACGAAATCAACCTCGATATGCTGGAATACGGACTGGAAACAGCGAAGCGTTTCGGCATCACCACACTGCTCAATCCCGCACCGGCGCTGCCGCTGAGCGACCGAATCTTTGCGCTGGCGGACTATATACTGCCCAACGAAACGGAAACGGAAGAATACTGCGGCTTTTTGCCGACGGACGCGGTATCTTTGAAACAGGCGGCGGAGTGGTTTTTTGAGCGCGGAACGAAAAATGTTGTGATCACGCTGGGGGAACAGGGCTCTTTTTACGCGGGCACATCCGGCTCCGTGCGAGTTCCGGGGTTCAAAGTGAACGCCGTGGATACGACGGCAGCAGGTGACGCGTTTATCGGCGGCTTTGCGTATACCGTGGGGCGCGGCGGCAGCGTTGAAGAAGCGATGCGGTTCGGTAACGCCTGCGGGGCGCTGGCGGCATCGGCAAACGGTGCCCAGGCTTCACTGCCTGCGCTGGAAAAAGTGCTTGAAATGATTGAAACTCATCACTGATGTGAAGGCACTCTTAAAATTATTTAAATAATTGAAACGAATAACAAACAAACAGTAACATAAAATAAACATATATCAAGTTTATGGATAATATGTACGTAAAAGCGTCGTATTTTGTAGAAATTTAAAATATTATATCGAATATTTAATAAAATTAATCAAATACATTAAAGGATTTTTTAAATCAGCGTCGAATTAGCTTATTACGATCAAACAGCGGTTCCATTATATCATTAACCAGACTTTAATCAGACAGAAATTTTATATTTGACGGCAATGGCTTTATTACTATCTATGAAGCGCTGCTGTTAATAATCGAATATAGGAGGATTATTGAATGAAGAAGCTAGTAGCACTCTTTCTCGTGCTGGGGCTCGTGATTGCCATGCTGGGTGCATGCGCGCCCAAGGCCGAAACACCTGAAGCCCCGGCTGCTGATTCCGGCGATTCGTATGATCTGGTGACGATCGTCAAGATCACCACGATTCCGTGGTTCCAGCGCATGGATGAAGGCATCAAAAAGTTTGCGGAAGAGACCGGGAACAACGCGGTTATGGACGGCCCTGCCGACACAGCGGATCCGGCGCAGCAGGTTTCCATCATTGAGTCCCTCATCGCGAAAAAGATTGACGGCCTTGGCGTGGTGCCGATGTCCGTTGAAGCTTTAGAGCCCGTGCTCAAAAAAGCCCGCGATGCCGGTATCAAGGTTGTGAGCCACGAAGCTTCCAGCCAGCAGAACATTGACTACGATATCGAAGCGTTTGCCAACGAAGAGTTCGGCGCTCAGATCCGTAAGCTGCTCATCGAGAAGACCGGCGCAACGGAAGGCGAATACGCGACTTTCGTGGGCGGCCTGACCTCCAAGACTCATATGGAATGGCAGGACGGCGGCGACTCCATCATGGGCGATTATCCGGGCTTCAAGGAAGTCGAGCACCGTCTTGAGACGGCTGACGACGCTGCGAAGGCTGAGTCTTTGACCAAAGAGCTGATCAAGAAATACCCGAACCTTTCCTTCATTCAGGGCTGCGCGCAGACCGACGCCATGGGCGCTGCGAAAGCTGTTGAAGAAGCTGGTCTGGCGGACAAGATCCAGCTGGGCGGCGCGGGCCTCGTGTCTGCTTCCGGTCAGTACCTTGAGAGCGGCGCTGTGGATATCCTGGGCTTCTGGGATCCCGCTGATGCTGGCTATGCGATGAACAAGATGCTGGTGATGCTGCTTGACGGTCAGGAAGACCAGTTCGTGGACGGCATGGATCTGGGGCTGCCGGGCTACGAGAACTGCAAGCTTGACGGCAAGGTGTTCTATGCTCAGGCGTGGCATTTCGCGACCATCGACAACTACAAAGACTTCAATTTCTAAGATAGTGCCGGTGTAGTTCAACGTTAAAGAGGCAGCTGCGCTGACAACCAGACGCAGCTGCCTCGAACTTTTAATGACGAGCTGCACAAGGCCAGAAAGCCCAATCCTCTATAGAAAGGAAAATCGAAGTATGTCTGAGGTTTTTCTCAAAGTAACCAATATCAACAAAGCCTTTGCGGGTGTGCAGGCTCTGAAAAACGTGAACCTGACCATTAACAAAGGTGAAATATGTTGTCTGGCTGGCGAAAACGGCTCCGGCAAGTCAACACTGATCAAGATCATCGCGGGGGCATACAAGCCGGATAACGGAGAAATCGAGATCAACGGTAAAAAATACAGCACCGTCTCGCCCAAGGATACCATCCGTGAAGGTATTCAGATCATCTATCAGGACTTTTCGATTTTTCCAAATCTGACGGCAGCGGAAAACATTGCACTCAATGCCGCGCTGGCCAAAAACAAAAAGCTGGTCAACTGGAAGACCGTTTATGACACAGCCAAAAAGGCGCTGGAAACGATCAATGTGGACATCGATCTGGATGCCAGAGTGGCGGATCTGTCGGTGGCGGACAAACAGCTGATCGCCATCTCGCGTGCCCTGCTCCAGAACGCCAAGCTGATCATCATGGATGAGCCCACCACGGCGCTCACGAAAAAGGAAATTGACTCTCTCTTCACCGTCATCGACAGCCTGCGAAAACAGGGCATATCCATTCTTTTCGTCAGCCATAAAATTGAAGAGGTTTTCGCACTGGCCGAAAAGATCACCATTCTGCGCAACGGCGAAAACGTGGTCTCGGACGATGTGAAGAACTTTGACCGGCCGAAATTTATCTACTACATGACCGGCCGCGAGCTTAACGAAACCTATTATGAGGCACAGAACACTTCCAACGAACCTATTTTGAAGGTGGAAAACATCGGCAAGAAGGGTAGCTTTGCCGATATATCGTTTGAACTACATTCGGGTGAAATTTTAGGTATCACGGGTCTGCTGGGTTCCGGACGCACCGAGCTGGCGCTTGCGCTGTTCGGCAAGGAGGCCATTGATACCGGCAAAATCTATATGAACGGCAGGGAGCTGCGTTTAAAGAATATAAAGACAGCCATCAAGCATGGTATCGGATATGTGCCGGAGGATCGTCTGACGGAAGGGTTGTTCCTGACACAGTCCATCGCACGGAACACCGTAGCCAGCGTTATTGACCGCATGAGGGGCAAGCTGCTGTTCCTGGACAAACCAAAGATGAAGGATATCATAAGCCATTGGGTTGCTGATCTGAAGATAAAGACTGCCAATGTTGAAAACCCGGTGCAGACGCTGTCCGGCGGCAATCAGCAGCGTGTGGTGCTGGCCAAATGGCTGGCCACGCAACCCAAGGTGCTGATACTCAACGGACCGACAGTGGGCGTGGATATCGGCTCAAAAAACGATATTCATGACATACTGCGCAGGCTGTCGGATGCGGGCATGGCGATTGTGATAATCTCGGATGATATTCCGGAAGTGCTCAACAACTGCAACCGTATACTGATCATGCGCAAAGGCCGTATTGTGGGTGAGTTTGGCGGCAAGTCATTGACTGAGGAACTGCTGGCTCAAAAGCTCACGAGTTGACATGAAGCGATCAATACGGACGGAGGAATAAACGGGTATGAAAAGATACATAAAAAAGATAGTGCATAAGAATGAATTCTATGTGTTGCTGACGATACTGGTGCTGTCGGTCGTGATCGGGTCGCTGGACCAGAGCGGAAGCTTCTTTTCCATCGGAAACGCCGTCGACATGATGCGCAGCATGACAACAACAGTCATATTCGCGCTGGCGGCGATGATCATTATCATCACGGGAGGCATCGATGTGTCGTTTCCGGCGGTGGCCGCTTTTGCGATGTACACCACCACCAAGATATTGTCGGACGCGCACTACGAGGGGCCCATCTGGATCGCTTTTGTGATGTCCGCGGGCATCGGCCTGCTGCTGGGGCTGTTCAACGCGGCGGTCATCTCGTTCTTCAGACTGCCGGCGTTTATCGCCACGCTGGGCACGCAGAGCCTTTACTTCAGCGCGGTGACCACGTTCGTGGGCTCCAAGCAGATCACCAACATGAACATGCCGGTCGGCATCACCAACTATTCCAAGGAGTATCTGGTATCCATCAGGCAGGGGGACGTGCTGTTCACGCTGCCTTCCGCTATACTGTTTACCATTGCCATTGCCATCATCGTCTTTGTGCTGCTGCGGTATACCATGCTGGGGCGCGGCATATACGCGCTGGGCGGTGACCGTGTTGCGGCGCAGCGCGCCGGTTTCAGCGTGCGCCGCATCGAGTTCTTCGCGTTCGGTTTCGTGGGTCTGATATCGGGCATCGCGGGCATGATCCATACCACGCTGATGCGCAACAGCTTTCCGTACGATCTGTCCGGCCGTGAAATGCTGGTGATTGCGGCGGTTGTGCTGGGCGGTACGCGAATAACGGGCGGCTACGGCTCGGTAACAGGCACCATATTGGGTGTGCTGCTGGTGACGATCGTCAACAACAACCTGATACTGCTGGGAATACCTTCTGAGTGGCAGACATTTGTGACGGGCATGCTGATCATCATCGGTACGGGCATTACGGCTTACCAGAACCTGAAGATGCGCCGTAAGGTCCAAATCGTGGCAGAGAAATAGGAGGCGAAGCATTATGTCTAACAAACCAAAGAACGCAACGGCTCAGCCTAAGGTTGGCAAAGCGCTGTCGCCGGTCAAATTGGATAATAACCTGATCCGTCTGCTGGTGATACTGGTCATCGTGACAGTGCTGATGAGCCTGCTCAACAAGGAGTTTTTTACGCTGGGAACGTTTAGCTCCATGGGGTTCTCGTTCCCTGAATTCGGCATCATGGCCATTGCGACTATGCTCGCGATGATGTCGGGCGGCATTGATCTGTCGCTGGTGGGCATCGCCAACCTCGCGGGCATCATGGCCGGGCTGGTGTTTACCAAGATGATGCCGGCGGAAACGGCCAATCCCATCGGTTACATACTGCTGGCGATACTGGTCGCGCTTGTTGTGGGCGCGCTGGCTGGGCTGATGAACGGCTTCAACATTGCCAAGATAGGCATCCCGCCGATACTCGCGACACTGGGCGCACAGCAGGTGTTCATCGGGCTGGCAAAAGGCATTACCGGAGGCCCTGCGGTGTTCGGTTTCCCGGAAGCGTTCACCAACCTTGGCATCAACTCGCTGCTGGGCATTCCGATCCCGCTGATCATCTTTGCGCTGTTTGTGGTGATATTCTACATTGCGCTCAACAGAACAACATATGGCTTAAAGCTGTATCTGATGGGAACTAACCCCAGAGCTTCCTCGTTTGCCGGCATCAAGAATGAAGCCGTCATCATGAAGACGTACATGTTCTGCGGTATCATGGCGGCCATTGCGGGGCTTATCATCATGTCCCGCTCCAATTCCGCCAAGGCGGACTACGGCCTGTCCTACACGCTGCAGGTCATCCTCATCGCGGTGCTGGGCGGCGTTAACCCCGCGGGCGGCTTCGGCAAAATATCCGGCGTGGTGCTGGCGGTGCTGATACTCCAGTTCCTGTCCACCGGCTTTACGATGCTGCAGTTTCCGTCCACCGCGCGTGGTTTCATCTGGGGCGCTGTGCTGCTGCTGACGATGATCGCGAATTTCCTGCTGAACTCGTACGGAGAAAAGAAACGCATCAGAAAACAATTGGAACTAAATAATTAATATAAAACGAGGAGTGTAAGAGGATATGAGAAAGCTGTTAAACACCCCGGACTCATTTGTGGATGATATGCTGAAAGGCATCTATGCGGCGCATCCGGACATGGTTCAGATGACAGCCGGCGATTTGCGCTGTCTGGTGACAGCAAAGAAGGTGCCCGGCAAGGTGGGTATCGCAACGGGCGGCGGCTCGGGACATCTGCCGCTGTTTCTGGGATACGTGGGTGAAAACATGCTGGATGGCTGCGCAGTGGGCGGCGTGTTTCAGTCCCCCAGCGCCAACCAGATGTTTGAGGTGACCAAGGCAATCGACGCGGGTGCGGGCGTGCTGTATATATACGGCAATTACACCGGCGACATCATGAACTTTGACATGGCGACGGAGATGGCCGACATGGAGGACATCCGCGTGCTCTCGCTGGTGGGCAACGACGATGTGGCTTCCGCGCCCAAGGGCGAGGAGAACAAGCGCCGCGGTGTGGCAGGCATATTCTTCGTATACAAGTGCGCCGGAGCGAAGGCGGCGGAGCTGGCCAGCCTGGACGAGGTGCTGCGTGTGGCACAGAAAGCCAACGGTAACGTAAGAACGATGGGCGTGGCTCTCTCTCCCTGCACGCTGCCGCAGGTGGGCAAGCCCAACTTCGAGATTCCCGAAGGCGAGATGGCGCTGGGCATGGGCATCCACGGCGAACCGGGCATCTGGAACGGCGCGCTGAAAACGGCGGACGGCGTGACGGATGAGCTGCTCGCACCCATCATTGCAGACCTCGGCTTGGAAAAGGGCGAAGAGGTGGCGGTGCTGGTGAACGGTCTCGGCGCGACACCCAAGGAAGAGCTGTACATTCTCTACAACCGCGTCAACGAAGTGCTGACGGAGAAGGGCATATCCATTCACCGTCCGTACGTCGGAGAGTTTGCGACGTCGATGGAGATGGCGGGCGCATCGATCTCGCTGCTCAAGCTGGACGACGAGCTGAAAGCGCTGCTGGACGTGCCCGCAAACACACCGTTCTTTGTACAGAAATAACGGAGGCGAGGACTATGGCCAAACTGGATCAAAGCGGCATCAAGGCGCTGTTCGACAAGCTGGGCGTGCTGATGCGGGACAACAAGGAATTTTTGTGCGAGCTGGACGCGGCGGTGGGCGACGGTGACCTCGGCATCACGATGAGCCTCGGATTCACCAAAACCGCCGAAGGGCTCGCCGCGCTGGATGAGCCCGATGTGGGCAAGCTGCTGATGCGCGCGGGCATGCTGATGTCTTCGCATGTGCCGTCCACAATGGGGACGCTGATGGCGTCCGGGCTGATGGAAGGCGGCAAAGCGCTGAAGGGCAAGGATGAGATCGACGCTGCCGGGCTGGCGCTGTTCGTGGAGAAGTTCCGCGATGCGCTCATCATGCGGGGCAAAGCCCAGCCGGGTGAGAAGACCATTGTGGATGCGTTCGACTATTCCGCAAAAGCGGCGGCTGCCTGTGCGGGCGCGAGCCTGGAGGAGTGCGCGAAAGCGGCTGAAAAGGGTGCGCTGGACGGGCTGGAAGCCACGAAGGGCATGATGTCCGTGCACGGCAAGGCTGCGGTCTTCCGCGAAAAGACCATCGGACGGCCGGACCCCGGCGCGACGGTGGGGCACATGTTTGTAAAAGGCATTGCGGACTTTGTAAACGGCTGACAAAGTATTGGGGCGGCAACGTCTTGTAAAGGATGGGCCATGATCAATAAGGATTATGTGTTGGGAATCGATTTCGGCACCGGCGGTGTGCGCGCGGCGCTGTTTGACTTCAAAGGCAGGCAGAAGGCGTTTGACGCGCAGCCGGTCGCGCTGTCGATTCCCAAACCGGGATATGCGGAACAGAGCATCGATGAATGGTGGGGGGCACTAAAAAAAGCTGTGGGGGGATGTCTGGCGGCGGCGGGCGTGGAACCGTCCGCCATTGCCGGGATCGGCGCGGACTGCACCAGCTGCACGGTGGTTTTTCTGGACGGAAACTATCAGCCGCTGCGCCCCGCGATACTGTGGATGGACGCCCGGGCAGCCGCTCAGGCCAAACGCATTGCGCAGTGCGGCGACGATGCGCTGAAGTACAACGGTTTTGGCAACGTGTCGTACGAATGGATGCCCTGCAAAGCGCTGTGGGTCAAAGAGAACGAGCCTGAGGTATACCGCAAAGCGGAGCACGTTGTGGAGTGCATCGACTGGCTGATGCACCGGCTCTCCGGCAACCTGACGGCCAGCCTCAATAACGTGTCCGCCCGCTGGTATTATGACAGCCACAACGGCGGATTCCCGGTATCCTTATATGAGAAGATAGGCCTTGGCGATGTGCTGGAAAAGTTCCCGAAGACGGTGCTGCCCATGGGCGCGCTGCAGGGAACGCTGTCCGCTGAGGCTGCGGGTGAGCTGGGGCTGCTGCCGGGCATACCGGTGGCGCAGGGCGGCGCGGACGCTTATGTGGGCATGATAGGCCTCAACGTGATAGAGCCCGGAAGCATGGCGCTGATCACCGGATCGTCGCACCTGCATCTGGGGCTGACGGACGTGGAGATCCACCAGAAGGGCATGTTCGGCGGCTTTCCGGATGCGATTGTGCCGGGGCTTTATATGGTGGAGGGCGGGCAGATATCCACCGGCTCCATCGTGAACTGGTTCAAGGAGAATCTCGCGGGTTATACCGCACAAAAAGCCGCCGCGGAGGGCCGGAAGATATACGACCTGCTCAACGAAGAGGCGGCGAGGATCGCGCCCGGCTCGGATGGGCTGCTGATGCTGGACTATTTTCAGGGCAACAGAACGCCGTTTACCGACGGCGAGGTGCGCGGCCTGTTCTACGGTTTGACGCTCAAGCACACGCCGGCGCATATATACCGCGCGATACTGGAAGGCATCGCCTACGGCACGGAGCATATACTGCAAACCTTTGCCGCGGGCGGCTACAAGGTGAACGGGCTTTATGTGTGCGGCGGCGCCACGAAGAGCCGGCTGTGGATGGACATACACAGCAGCGTGAGCAACGTGCCCATCTACATACCGGAGGAGGCGGAAGCGCCGAGCCTCGGTTCCGCGATACTGGCCGCTGTGGCGGCGGGCGTTTATCCGGACATCGCCGCGGCATGCCGCAACATGGTCTCGTTCGTGGAAAAGATCGAGCCGGACGCGGAGGTGCATGGCATGTACAATGATTACGCAGAGAAATACCGGCAGGCCTACCCGCTGATGAGTGAATGGATGCGGCAGGTCACCGCGCTGGCAAAATAACAAGGACGTAACGGACCCGGTTATGCACCGGGGGATAAGATATATCGGAGGTATGAGCATGGGTGAATACAGAGCACTCACGGAACAGCAGGCTGTGGAATACGCGCGGGGCGTGTCCGGACTCTTTGAAAAGGACGCGGAGCTGGTGTCGCATGAGATCGGCGACGGCAACCTGAACCTGGTCTTCCACATTATCGACAACAAGCACGGCAAGTCCACCATATTCAAACAGGCGCTGCCGCATCTGCGCGTGATCGGAGATTCGTGGCCGCTGACCATAGACCGCTCGCGCATTGAAGCCGAAGCGCTGAAAACGCAGGAACGCATCTGCCCCGGCATGGTGCCCAAGGTGTATTTCAACGACGAGGACATGGCGCTGTCGATGGTGGAGGACTTGAGCTACCTCAAGATCATGCGTTTTGAGCTGATGAAGATGCGCCGCTTTTCCAAATTCCCGGAACAGATAGGCAGATTTCTGGCACGCACGCTGTTCTATACGTCCGACTATTACATGGACCCCATCCAGAAGAAGGAGCAGGTCAAGAAGTTCATCAACCCGGAGCTGTGCAAGATCACGGAGGATCTGGTGCTGACCGACCCATACTTCGACGCGCCCACCAACGACATCAACCCTGAGATCATGGATTTCGTCCGCGAGGTGTGGTGGAAGAAGGATGCGCTGCGGTGCGAAGTCACCAAGCTGAAAATGGGCTTCATGCAAAAAGCGCAGTCGCTGCTGCATGGGGATCTGCATACGGGCTCGATATTCATCGACGACAACGAGCTGCGCGTGTTCGATACCGAGTTCTCGTTCTATGGCCCCGCAGGCTTTGACATCGGGGCGGTGACCGCAAACCTGGTGCTGAACTACGCGTCGTGGTCCGGGCGGGACGATGTAACGGCAGAGCAGATCGCTTCCTACAGGGAATATCTGCTGGAGACCATCACACAGGTATACAGGAGCTTTGAGAAGGAGTTTTCGGAAGCGTGGGAGAAGGATGCCCGCGCGGAACTGAAGAGCGTCAAGGGCTTCAAGGAAGCCGTGGTGCGCGAGATATTTGAAGATACCATCGGTTATGCGGGCTGCAAGATCAACCGGCGGATACTGGGCTTTGCCCATGTGGCGGACGTACAGTCCATCGCGGACGAAAAGCGCCGCGCCGCGGCTCAGCTGCTGGCGCTGTCCATCGGCGAGGCGGCCATCATGACGCGCCGGGCGATGAGCAGCATCGATGATCTGGCTGCGCTGGTGAAGACAAAAACGCAGGAAAAAGGAGAATAAGCATGGCGGAGTTTTATACATTGAAGTGGGACGACGGGAAGCTTTCGCTTATCGACCAGACCCTGCTGCCCAACGAGACGGTATACAGAGAGTATGATACGGTGGAGGGCGTGTGGACGGCCATCCAGACGATGATCGTGCGGGGAGCTCCGGCCATCGGCGTGACGGCGGCCTACGGCATGGTGATATCCGCGAACCTCGCACCATCGGATGGCTATGAAGCATTTTTCGCTCAGTACAAAAAGGACGCCGATTATCTGGCGACGTCGCGGCCCACGGCGGTCAATCTGTTCTGGGCGCTGGACCGCATGGTGACCAAAGCGGAGTCTCTGAAGCATCTGCCTGTGGCGTCGATCCGGCATGAGCTGGAGCAGGAAGCCATCGCCATCCATCAGGAGGATGAGGACATCAACCGACGAATCGGCGAAAACCTGCTGAGCCTGCTGAAAGACGGGGACGGCGTGCTGACGCACTGCAACGCGGGCAAGCTGGCGACGTCGGCTTACGGCACGGCGCTGTCACCGTTCTACCTCGCGCAGGAACGCGGCATCAAGCTGAAGATATACGCCGACGAGACGCGTCCGCGGCTGCAGGGCTCCACGCTGACGGCTTATGAGCTGTTTGAGTCCGGCCTTGACGTGACGCTGATTTGCGACAATATGGCGGCTGTTGTGATGTCTCAGGGCAAAATCAGCGCCATCATCGTGGGGTGCGACCGGGTGGCGGCCAATGGTGATACGGCCAACAAGATCGGCACCTTCAGCGTGTCGATACTCGCCAAACACTTCGGCATTCCGATGTACATTGCGGCGCCCACGCCTACCATTGATATGAACTGCCCGACCGGCAAGGATATACCGATAGAGGAGCGCGACGGCAGTGAGATCACCTGCACGTTCGGCAAGTGGACGGCGCCCAAGGGCATCAAGACATATAATCCAGGATTTGATGTGACTCCGGCCGAACACCTCACCGCCATCGTCACGGAAAAGGGCATCGTGTATCCGCCGTTCAACGAGAACTTTAAAAAGTTGTTTGAAAAATGAATTAAATTTATTTAAATGAATTGAAAAGAATTTAAAAACCGCTATAATATGAAGTGACAAAAATACAAAAAAGCGCGGTGCAGCATGCGAGTAAAGTACAAGGACATCGCCCAGAAGCTGGGTGTATCGCCATCGACAGTATCATTGGTGGTCAATAACAAACCGGGGGTCAACGAAGAAACGCGCCAGCGTATACTGACTTATTTAAAGCAGTCCGGCGCGACCGCAAGGCCGCAGGCCAGCAAGGGCAAGTACATACGTTTCCTCAAATACTCCAAATACGGCAAGGTGGTGGACGACCACGGCTTCATCAGCGCCGTGACGGACGGTATCGCCAACGGTGCGCATGAGCAGGGCTACGATGTGCTCATCACCACGCTGAACACGGAGAACAAGGAATCCATCATGGAGATGGTGCGCAACGACCCGCGCCGCGGCATACTGCTGCTGGGCACAGAGCTGACCAACGACGACCTGTCGATGCTCGGCGACATCAGGGTGCCGGTGGTGATCGTGGACAGTTACATGGAATTTGCCGAGTATGACTGCGTGACGATGAACAACATCGATATCGCGTTCCGTGCCGTGAAGTATCTGCATGATAAGGGCTTCCGGGAGATCGGCCACTTCAGAAGCGGGTTTAAGGTCAACAACTTTCTGGGCCGACGGGAAGGATACAAAAAGGCACTGCAGAGGCTGGGGCTGGACTATAACCCGGCATACACGTTTGTGCTGGACTCCACGCTGGAAGGCTCCTACGCGGACATGAAAAAGGCGCTGGAGAGCAGACCCAAGCTGCCGCCGGCGGTGTTTTCCGACAACGACACCATCGCGGTGGGAGCGATGAAGGCCATTAAGGAGGCCGGATACCGCATTCCGGACGATATCGCGGTTATCGGTGTGGACGACATTCCTTTCTGCACGATGATAGAACCGACGCTGTCCACCATGGCCATTTACAAGGAAGAGATCGGCTCCATCGCGGCCAAGCGCCTCATCGAGAAAATACAAACCGGAGACAAGTCGATACTCAAAGTGCTGGTAAACGCCGAGATCATCGAGCGGGAAAGCACATAAAGCTTCAGCAGCACGTTTTAAAACCTCAATGTTAACAGAATAAGGAATGAACGAGATGCGGAGTGATTTCCGCATCTTGCGTATAAGGGGAGTTTGGATATTGTACAGGCTGAACAGACAGGGGATAGCGCTTTCGGCATCCGTCTCATGCTTTAACCTTTATAACATGCAGTCGGATATGGAGCAGGTTCACCGCAGTGCGGTGTCCTTTTTGCATTTTGACGTGGTGGACGGGCGTTTCAACACATGCTTCATACTGGGCACGCCCACGCTGGCTGCGCTCCGGCCGCACACGCAGCTGCCCGTCGAGGTGCATCTTGGCGTGTACGAACCGATGAAGTTCGTTGAGCAGTACGCCGCGTGCGGTGCGGATTATATATCGGTGCACGCCGAAGCGGACGACAGTAAGGGGCTGCTCCGGTGCTTCGACGCCATCCGTCAGGCGGGTGCGGAGCCGGTGTTGGCGCTGCGGGCTGAGACACAGGTCAGCGACAACATACTGATGCTGGCGCACCATGTGCCGTGGATACTGAAGCTCACAGTGGACCCGGGTTACGCCGGTCAGACCATCAAACCGGAGGCGTATGCTTCCATCCGGCAGCTGCGTGACGCGCTGCGGCGAGAAGGGCTCACCACCGGCATACAGGCGGACGGCAACGTGAACTTTCGCACGATACCCGAGCTGGTGCGCGCGGGCGCGGATATGCTGACGGGCGGCACGTCCGGTTTGTTCCTGCGGGATGCGACGGTGGCGGACAACGCGCTGCGCATGCTGGAGGCGGCAAATACCGCAATTTCAGGCTGATTCTCATATGCGTTTGTTTAAGCGTACAATACCGTTCTATACCGATATTACGGGGTAAAGGAGCGCAGGCCATTGGTAGAAGTTAAAAACATCACAAAGAAATACGGGCAGAACACCGCCGTCAATGATATTTCGTTCACTGTGGACAAGGGCGGCATCGTGGGTCTGCTGGGGCGCAACGGCGCGGGAAAAACCACCACGATGAACATCATCACGGGGTATATCGCCGCGACTTCGGGAACGGTGTCCATCAACGGGTATGACACTGTCAAGAATCCGCGGGAAGCCAAAAAGAGCATCGGCTATCTGCCGGAGCACCCGCCGCTGTACAACGACCTGACGGTGGAGGAATATATTGCGTTCGCGTGCCGCTTGAAAGACGTGAAGCCGACCGGGATCAAGAAGGAGACGGACCGCGTGCTGGAAGCGGCACACGTGGCCGATGTGCGCAAGCGTCTGATCGGGAATCTGTCCAAGGGATACCGGCAGCGCGTTGGGCTGGCACAGGCGCTGTGCGGTTCGCCCGAGCTGATCATACTGGACGAGCCCACCGCGGGTCTGGACCCCAAGCAGATCGTCGAGATACGAGGAACGATACGCGAGCTGGGCGAGAAGCATACGGTTATACTGTCCTCGCACATACTCAGCGAGATATCGGACATCTGCCGCAAGGTGATCATCATCAACCGCGGCGAGATCGTCCGGCAGGATACCATCGAAAACCTCACCAGTCAGTCGGGCAGCGCGCAGCGTGTGATGGTGCGGCTGAGCGGCGGGGAAGCACAGGCGCGGAAGATACTGCAGCTTCCGGACATTGGTTTAGAGTTCATCGGAGAAAACGAGCCCGGTTCTGTGGATTTTCTGCTGGAAGGCGGCGACACAAACCTGCGGGCTGCCGTTTACGATGCTGTGAAGGCGTCGGACTCGCGGCTGCTGCTGATGCGGCCATTGCTGCCCACGCTGGAGGACATATTCATCACGCTGACAAACAGTGAGGAGGCGGGCGTATGAAGGCGGTTTTCCGAAAAGAAATCACGACCTATTTCAACACGATGATCGGCTATGTGTATATGGGTGTATTCCTGTTTTTCAGCGGCCTGCTGTTCAACATGAAGAACATCAATCAGGGGTCTGCCAGCATTTCCGAGCTGTTCGGCAGCCTGTTCTTTGTGCTGATACTGCTGACGCCGTTCCTTACGATGCGGCTGATGGCGGAGGAGAAGAAAACAAAGACCGACCAGATGCTGCTGACCTCGCCCGTGCCGGTGCGCTCCATCGTGCTGGGCAAATATTTCGCGGCGGTGTTCGTGCTGGCCATGTCGATGGCGGCCACGCTGCTGTATGTGCTGATCATTGCGATATTCTCCAGCCCCTACTTCGGCGAGATACTGCTGGGGTATTTGGGATATCTGCTGCTGGGCGGCGTGTGCATTGCCATCGGCCTGTTCATATCGTCGGTGATGGAAAACCAGCTGTCCGCAGTGCTCATCACTTTCGTGGTGCTGCTGCTGCTCTGGATGCCGTCGATGATATCCATGAGCGACCCTGTGATCAGCTCAGTGCTAGGCATACTGTCGATATTCAGCAATTACGCGGCCTTTGCGCACGGCATACTCAGCGCATCGTCCATACTGTATATGCTCTCGTTCTCGTTCGTGTTTCTGATGCTGTCGGTGGTCGTGACCGAGAAAAGAAGATGGGGAAAGGGTTAAAGCGATGAACAAACAGCCGGATGCAAAAACAAACCGCCGCGGTGTTTTTATATGGGCCGTATGCGCCATCGTGATCGCGCTGGTGCTCGCCGTCAATTTTCTGATGAACCTGCTGGAAAACCGGTTTAACCTGCGCGCCGACCTGTCGCAGTATCAGGTGTACAGCTTAACGCAGGAATCGCAGAACGTGCTGGACTCGCTGAGCCAGCCGGTTACGGTTTATTCGCTGTATACGCCGTCGTCCGAAGACAGCCTGACCAAGGAGCTGCTGAACAAATACGACGCGTATTCGCCGAACATCAAATACGAAAACGTGGACCCGCTTAAGAACCCGGCGTTTGCGCAGGCGTTCGACCCGGACAAGGCGGGTATCGCCGTGAACTCCATCATCGTGACAGACGCAGCGCGCAGGCGCTATAAGGTGATCTCACCGGACCAGCTTTATATCATCGACGGCAGCACGGGCAGCGTGCTGGGAACGATGGCGGAGCAGTACATCACCTCCGCGGTCAACTACATTGAGACGGGCGTCGTCAAATCCGCCAAGGTGCTGACAGGGCACGACGAGGCGCAGCCCGCGAGCTACCTGACGCTGCTCAACGCGCTGTCCAGCCGCGGCTATGAGCTGGAAAGCTACAACTCCATGACAGCCGCCAGAATACTGGACCCGAAGAATGACACGCTGTTCGTCATTAGCCCCAAGAGCGACCTGTCGGATGACGAATATGCCGATATCCATGATTTCCTGACGGCTGGCGGCAAGGCGTTCATCATCATGCAGAACCTGAGTGTGAACAGCGAAACCGGCGATGTGAAAGTGCTGACGGACAAGTTCCCGAACTTCTCCGCGCTGTTGCTGGAATACGATATGAGTATCAATAAGGATATCATCATTGGGCAGGACGAAACGCGGTATTATCAGCAGGTGACCAGCCTGGTGCCGGACATACAGGCGCACGAGATCACGCAGCCCATCATTCAGGCGGGCGGTAACGTGGTGATGAGCATCAACTCCAGCATCAGCGTGCCGCAGGTGCCGGGCGATGTGACGGTGACGCCGCTGCTGGTGACGGACCCAAGCTGCTACGCGAAACCGCTGGAAAACATGACGACGGTGGAAAAGGAAGCGGACGACAAGCAGGGCGCGTTTGTGATCGCGGCGCTGGCGGAGAAAGGGGACAGCAAGATCGCGCTGTTCACCTCCGAGGCTTTCTTCACGGATGCGGCCATCGAAACAGCGAACAACTACGAGCTGGCAGTGAACACGCTGTCCTATCTCGGTGAGCAGAAGAACAGCATCACGATACAGCCCAAGCAGATACGGGGAGACCTGCTGCAGATCCGGAACCAGCTGCAGAAGAATGTGCTGAGTGTGCTCGTGATTGCCGTACTGCCAATTGCTGTGATCATCGCAGGCATATTCGTGTGGCGGAAGAGGCGGCGGCTGTAACGTCAGCGGGACGTTAGAGGAGAGACGAATTGAGTAAACGCAATATCATATTGCTGGTGTCGCTGCTGGCGGCGCTGGCGGTAGTGACCGTGGGTATCGTGCTGCTGCTGAGTAATCCGCCGGAAGAGGAAAGCAATGAGCTTCTGCTGGTGTCGGACATACCGTTCGACTCGATACAGGCCATGACGATCACCAGCGAAAGCGGTGTGATCCGGGTGGAGCGGCAGGGCGAGGGCTGGGCGGCGGCAGGCAGCGACATGGCGGTGGACAGCCTGACCTGCGAGGGCATGGCGACTTACCTCAGCTATGTTTACGCTGTGGCCGTGGTGGAAGAGAAAGCGGCGGATCCGGGTCAATACGGGCTGGAAAACCCGTCGCTGACGGCAAAGCTGACGCTGGCGGACGGGTCTCATGTGGAGTTCGCGTTCGGGCTGCCCACGACGGACCAGACGGCAGTATACTTCATGAAATCCGGCGACGCGAGCGTTTACACGATGCGGGGCGACCATTTCGCGCAGATACGCAGCACGCTGACGGACATCGTGGACCTGTCCCTGCCCGCGGTGGACGGTGAGAGCATCCGCAGCTTGTCCTATAAGCGGGGCAGTCTGGAGCAGTCCGTGGTGCAGTCGGATATATTTGAAAGCGGATATGCGTTTGAAAAGCATGGCACAGCCGCCTCGGCTGCGTTTATGGAACAGGTGAAGAAGACGGCGAAGGCACGTCTGAACTCATACGCGGGCAGCGAAGTGAAGCCGGAATACGGGCTGGACAGCGGCGATTATATCCACATTGCGGATGCGGCAGGCACGGAGATGGTGCTGCATCTGGGCGCAAAGACGGAGGACGGTAAAAAGGTTTACTGCACTGTGGAGGGCAAGGACGGCGTGTATCTGCTGGACGAGCCTTATACCGCGTTCATGGTGGACGATGTGGCGCTGTGCATGGACAAGCGGCTGATGCCGGTGGAGGCGGACAGCCTAGTATCCGTCTCGTGGCAGGAGCAGGGGCAGCAGATCGAGCTTTCTGAGGGCGCGGCAACGGTCAATGGACAGCCTCTGGGTGAGGATGAGTCCGCAGCGCTGGCAAACGCATTGCTGAGCGCACAGGCTTCGGGCATCATCGACAGCGAAGCGGGGGATGCGGTCTACACACTGACGGTGAAGCTGTCGGACGGCGGCAGCCTTGAGGTGAAGCTCTGCGAATATCTCAAGGGCTTCTACGCGCTGGATTACGGCAAGGGGCCGTCGCTGTACATCAAGGCCGAGGCACTGATGCCGCTGACGGAGATTCAGTAAACGGATTGATTTATACAAAAGCCTATGGTATTACGGTTGGAACAAGCCGTTATACAACATAACGTCATTGATTATCGGGCTGCGCGCAGAATCGCAGCCCTTTTTGTATGGCGGCAGGCCTGCGCTAAAAGCAGCAGGGTGGCGTTGACATACATCATTTGGATGACGCCGCGGGTGCTGTTGTGATATATTAAGATATCATCAGACGGCGGGCATGGCCCGTTCAGACAGGAGACGGAATGCAGTTTTCTTACGTGGTGCCTACGAAAATATACTTCGAGCCCGGGTGCGTGGCCAAGCACTCGGCGGAGCTGGCGGCATACGGCGCAAAAGCGATGATCGTCACCGGCAAAACGTCGGCCAAGGCGTGCGGCGCGCTGGATGATGTGATTTCCGTGCTGGAACAGCAGAATGTCCAGTGGCGGCATTATGACGGCATTGAGAACAACCCTTCGCTGGAGACGGCGGTGGACGCGGCCGGGCAGGCGGCGGAATTTGGCGCGGACTTTGTGGTCGGCATCGGCGGCGGTTCGCCTGTCGACGCGGCCAAGGCGGTGGCGGTGCTGGCGGCGAATCCGGGTATGGCGGGCGCGGAGCTGTTCAAAAACGCATTTATCAGAGCGCTGCCGGTGGTGGCGGTGCCCACCACGGCGGGCACGGGCAGCGAGGTCACGCAGTACAGTGTGCTGGTGCGCCGGGAGCTTCAGACCAAGATGGGCTTCGGTAACATCCACACGGTGCCCAAAATCGCGCTGCTGGACGCGGGCTATACCAAAACGCTGGGGCAGTATGCCACGGTCAACACAGCGGTGGACGCATTCTCCCACTCGATAGAAGGGTACCTCGGCAACCGCAGCACGGCCATTGCAGACTGCCTCGCGCTGGAGGCGATGGCGGTGTTCGGCACGTGCATTCCGAAGCTGGCGGACAATGATCTGGACATGGAGCTGCGTGAAAAGCTGCTGTACGCGTCGCTGCTGGGCGGCATCGTGATATCGCAGGTGGGCGTCACGGCGGTGCACGGCATGGGCTACTGCTACACGTACTACAAGGATATCCCGCACGGAATGGCCAACGGCCTGCTAATGAGTGACTACCTCATCTATGCGTCGCGTTTCCGCAGGGACAAGGTGGAAAAGGCGCTGCGGGCGATGGGCTTTGCGGATATCGAGGGTTTCCGTACCGCCATGACGCAGCTGGTGGGCACGCCGCCCCAGCTGACCGCGGACGAAGTGGCGCACTACACCGGGCAGTCGCTGCTGCAGAAGGGCAGCCTCGGGAACACGGCGGGCCCCATCACCGAACAGGACATCCGCGATATTTGGACGCGGGTATCCGGTCAGTAAAGGCGCGTTCACCACGACGGTGTTTTTAAATAACTGATTAGAGGTCTTGAGGGTTGCGGCGTGCAGCCCTTTTTGTTTTTCCGGAAACGCAGAGTCAATAGTCTGTGGAAGTCTGCATATTCATTAATAGAAAGTCTTCAAGGGGGCTTGCTTTATGAAATGCAGAGAGATCACGGTTCATTGCTATTACAGCGAAAAGGAACGCAGCTTCATGCAGGTGATGCTGGACGCGTTCAAGCTGTTTGTCAGATGCAAAACGTATATGAACTGACAGCAGATAAAAATCCGCTTACGTCCGGAGGGTTATGATGCGCTTTGAGATTGGCAACGCGAAGGAATACAGAGCCGCGCTGTACATCCGGCTGTCCAAGGAGGACGATAAGGAGGAGCCGGAGTCGGAAAGCGTCACCAACCAGCGCAGTCTGCTGATGGATTTCGCAGAGACACATGCGCTATTTGTCCATGACACGTACATAGACGACGGCTGGAGCGGAACCACGTTTGACAGGCCGGCCTTCAGGCGCATGATTGCGGATATAGAGGAAAAACGGGTCAACATGGTGGTCACCAAGGATCTGTCGCGGCTGGGACGCGACTATATACAGACGGGCCACTACATGGAGCGTTATTTCCCGGAGCATCATGTGCGCTATATCTCACTGCTGGACGGTATCGACTCGGGCACTGACAGCACGGCCAACGACATCACGCCGTTTAGGGCTATCATGAACGACATGTACGCCAAAGACATCAGCAAGAAGATCAAAAGCGTAAAGCACGACAAGCAGCGTAAAGGGCAGTTCATCGGCGGCAAGGCGGTTTACGGCTATAGGTTATCCGAAACGGAAAAGAATAAAATCGTCATCGACGAGGAAGCGGCGGGGGTTGTGCGGCGCGTCTTTGCGCTGGCGGTGAGCGGCGAATCCTGCCGCAAGATCGCCCAGCGGCTTAATGAGGATGGCGTGCCCACGCCCGCGGCGTACGCCAGGCTCAAAACGGGCAGCCGCGGCAAAGGCCTTTGGAGCGGCGAGCGCATCTCGGACATGCTGCAAAACCCCGTCTACATCGGCAGTATGGCGCAAGGCAAATCGAGGCGCATCAGCTACAAGACCAGCAAATGCATTCGCACGGACCGGCAGGACTGGAAGATCGTTGAAAACACGCATGAACCCATCGTGGAACGTGAGCTGTTCGAAAAGGCTGCCGCGCAAATCGGCCTGCGCCGGTCGACACGCGCCCGCACATACGACTATCTGCTCAAAGGGCTGATCAGATGCCGCGAGTGCGGCCATCCGCTGGCCGTGGTCAACAGGCCGAACGCCGCAGGAGAAGATACGCTGTACTTCATCTGCCGCACATATCAGCGGTATGCCAAAAGCCGCGCGTGCACATGCCATTCGGCCAAGGTCGACGACATCACCGCGGTGGTGATGGAGCAGGTCAGGGGTCTATGCGGGAGGTATCTGGATATCGATGCGCTGGAAAGCGCGGCGGTCAAACTGCTGGAAGAGGCGGGCGGTCACAGCGCCGAAGCGGAGCGGACACGCATCGAAAGCAGGCTGGAAGCGCTGACGGCGAAGCTGGACCGCATGTATATGGATATGCTGGCCGGGTTACTGGAGGAGACCGACTTTGCGCGCCTGTACACGCGGGCCAAAGAGGAACGGGCGGCTTTGGAGGCGAAGCAGAGGACGCTGCCGGCGGAGATAAAAGAAAACATATCCGTGCACGAACAGGCCACGCAGCTCGTCGAACGCTTCCTCAATGCGCAGGAGAACAGCAGGGAACTGCTCACCAGCCTCATCGAGAAGGTGGAGATGACGGAGGACAAACAGCTTTTTATCCATTTCCGTTTTTGCAGACCGAAACCCCAAAGCCGTTTGCAGTAGCCGCGCTCCTATGTATCGCGCATTGAGAGCAAAGCCATCGCCAAGCTGGCGGCCGAGCTCTCCAGAAGCTCAACGAGTTAAGAAATAAAACTGAGGACGAGGCATGTAATGCGGCAATACGTTTTGGGCGTCGCCGCTTTTTTATGCCTGAATGTTGGATTCCTTGCTCTGGGCTGATTGGACCGGACGCAGCTTATTCCTGACGCGCCCGGCGAGAGCGGCAAAGCCCTTTTTGTTGTGCTGATACAGCGTGCGGAACACAGCGTAGTTGACGGCGTGCGCCGTTCTGTTCTGCGGCATGGGCAGAAACGTGGTGTAGCCGGGCAGCAGAGACTTGGCGCTGTCCGCAGAGGGGATGAGCCCCATGCCCGCTGCGATGATGATTGCTGCGCCGAAAGCGCCCGCGTTCTGCGGCTGGGGCAATGTGGCCACGGGGCGTCCCAGTACGTCCGCGAGTATCTGGCAGATGACGGGGGAGAGCGCGCCGCCGCCCGCCACCAGTATCGTATCCGACGTGCGCGTCTTCTTTTCCTGTGCCTGAAGCATCCATCGCAGGTGGTAGCTGATGCCCTCAATGACCGCGCGGATCATCTCGGACTTGCCCGTTTCGATACCGATACCGAAGAACAGCCCGCGGGCATCCGGCGCTTCAAACGGACAGCGGTTGCCGTGCAGCCAGGGCGTGAACACCACGCCGTTAGAACCGGCGGGAACGGTGCTCACCACCTCGCAGAGGTAGTCGTATAAACTGAGGTAAACGCGCTCCAGCGATTCGGTGACGTGTTTCTTTTCCAGATAGACGCCGATCTCGTCCAGCGCAAGGTGGTCCTTCACCCATTCGAGGCACTTGCCCGCGGTCTCCATCTCGGCGAAATAATGGTAACGGCCCGGCTGCGCGCCCACGATGGCGGCGATCATGGACGTGGTATCCACGAGTTGCCTGTTTGTGACGGTGGAGACCCAGCCGGAGGTGCCGAGATAGATGTGCGTTTCGCCTAAGTTTACCGCGCCGATGCCGACGCCGATCAGCTCCGCGTCGCCGCCGCCCCCGTAAACGGGCGTGCCTGGGGCAAGCCCCAGCTCCGACGCGGCCTGCGCTGTGACATGTCCCGCGATGTCGGTGGCGTGGATCACGCGGGGCAGGTGCGCCGGATTCACGCCGTACATGCGGCAGAGCGCGCGGCTCCAGCCGCGCTTGCCGGGGCGCGTGTCGTACAGAAAGGTGGCGTAGGCGTTACCCTCCGTCATCGTAAATTCTCCGGTGAACTTCAGGCTGAGATAGTCCTTGGCGTCCAGCCACTTATAGACACGCCGGAAATTGTCCGGCTCGTTCTGCTGCACCCATTTGTATTTCCAGACGGGGTCCTTCACACTGGCGGGCACGGCTTTGGTGGCGGCAAGCGAGGCAAGCAGCTTGCGTGCGTTGAGGCCGCTGACTTTGAAGCCGCTGCCGATGCCTTTGGCGTGCTGCTCCGCGGCGCGATTGTCCATGTAGCTCATGGCGGGGCGCACCGGATTGCCGTCCCTGTCCACCAGCGCCAGACACTGCATCTGCGAACAGAACGAGACGGCGACGACATGCTCCGCAGCTGTGCCGGATTCGCTCAGCACCTGCCGGGTGGTATTGCAAACGGCCTGCCACCATTCCTCCGGATACTGCTCCGCGCCGCCGCCCTCCACCATATAGAGCCCGTAGCCCGCGTAGGCGCTGTGCACCAGCTCCAGCTTTTCGCCGATGCGGAACAGGCACGTTTTAACGCCCGTGGTACCAAGATCGTATGTGATGGCGCAGACGGTTTGTGGCATGGCGTTACCTCCTCAAGCCTTTGAACGCTGCTTTGAGGAATTTGAGCAGCTGCTGCACCACGGCTTCGTCCCGGTCGAGTATGTCTTCTCCGGCATAAACCTTGAAGCGCTCCTGATAGTATTCGCACGCGTATGAGAACTGCAGAATCATGAACAGGCTGTCGGCGAAGAACGCGAACAGAGCGGGATCCATATCGTCCCGCAGTTCCCCGGTGGCCTGCGCCTGCGCGATAAGACCGGTATACACGCGCGCCGAAATGCTCTCGAGGTCGAACGACAGCTTCTTGAGCAGCGCGGAGTTGCTCTCCGAGGTGATCTCGTTGTACAGCCGTATCAGGTCCCGGTGCTCGCGCGAATGCTTCTGTATCAGGCGGATGATGCGCTCCGTCTTGATCATCAGATCCTCATCCGAATCGAAGGCTTCACCCAGCACGCGCTCCAGCGTTTCAACGCCGCCCGTCACGCAGGTGAGGAAGAAGTCCTCCTTGGAGTCGAAATATTTGTACAGGGAGCCGACGCTGACGCCCGCCTTGTCGGCGATGCTGTTGATGTTGGCGTTGTCGAAGCCCTGCGACGCGAATTCCGACGTGGCGATCTCCAGTATGCGCGCGCGCTTTTCTTCCGATATCTTATCGAAGGTATCCTTGTGGAATGTGGTGTTCATACGCCCCTCCGTATATGTCAAATTGGTATGAGTGAACATTCGCTCACCGAAATGATCGTATCACAAGGATCTGTAAAACTCAAGCGGTTTTTGTTTGACAGCCGGTAAAAACCGCCATATAATATGGGTGAGTGAACATTCGCTCACACTTCATCATTCCGGAGGTCCATCCATGAGCAACGGTTTTGCCATATCACAATACCCAGACGCCAAAGCGGTCACGGCTGCGCTGGATGAGCTGATCCAAAAGCCCGTCTGGTCCATTCGTCCCGATGCGCTGAAGGCCTATGAAGAGGAGTACTACGAAAAGAAATGCGTCCGCTCCAAGGCAATGATCGGCGAAGCCAAGTCGCTGATACCCGGCGGCGTGCAGCATAACCTCGCGTTCAACCATCCGTTCCCGTTGGTGTTTAACAAAGCACAAGGCCCGTTCCTGTACGACATCGACGGCAACCGCTACTTCGACTTTTTGCAGGCGGGCGGCCCTACGGTGCTGGGCAGCAACCCGGAGGCGGTACGCAAAGAGGTCATCGAGCTGCTGAACACGTGTGGCCCCTCCACTGGCTTGTTTCACGAATATGAATACAAGCTGGCCAAGAAGGTATCCGAGCTGATGCCGTCGGTGGAGATGTTCCGTATGCTGGGTTCCGGCACCGAGTCGTGCATGGCGGCTATCCGTGTGGCGCGGCTGGCCACAGGCAAGAAATATGTGATCAAGATGGGCGGCGCGTACCATGGCTGGAGCGACCAGCTGGCTTACGGCATCCGCATCCCCGGTTCCAAATGGACGCAGGCGCACGGTGTGCCGCGCTTCTGCTTCAGCAAGACGCAGGAATTTTTCCCGAACGACCTGCGCGATCTGGAACGCAAGCTTAAAGGCAACCAGCTGCGCGGCGGCACAGCGGCGGTGATGATAGAGCCGGTGGGTCCTGAGAGCGGCACTCGCCCGGTGGACTTCGATTTTAATAAGGGCGTGGAAGCGCTCTGCCGCAAATACGGCGCGCTGCTGATATTCGACGAGGTGGTGACGGCGTTCCGCGTCGGCCTCTCGGGCGCTCAAGGCTACTTCGGCATGAAGCCGGACCTCACAGTGTTCGGAAAGGTGATTGCGGGCGGATATCCGGGCGCGGGCGGCCTCGGCGGCAAGAAGGAATACATGAAATATCTCGCGGCGGGCATACAGGCGGGTGATAAGCATAAGAAGGCGCTGATCGGGGGCACGATGGCGGCCAACCCTTTGAGCTGCGTGGCGGGCTACCATACGCTGTGCGAGATGGAGCGGACGCATGCCTGCGAGCACGCGGGCGCCATGGGAGACCGCATGACCGCGGGGCTTAATAAACTGATCGAAAAGCATGGGCTGCCGTTCGTGGCATTCAATCAGGGCTCCATCTGCCATCTTGAGACGGTGGGCACGGTGCATTTCGCCATCGACTGGTCGAAGCCGTGGAAGATACCCGCTGTGCTGAAAGCGACCTCCGTCCGCAAGAAGGAGATGGAGCACATGGGCGCGGCGTATATGGCCGAGGGGCTGGTAACGTTGGCAGGCAGCCGTCTGTACACCAGCGCGGCCTATACCGAGGAGCTGATTGACGAGGCGCTGGCGTGCTTCGACCGCGTGTTTGCGCACGTGGCGCAGCTGTAACGGCGGGAGGGGCATATGGACGTTGAGCAGGCCAAACGGGAGGTCATCGAAGCGGGGCACCGGCTGGTGGAAACGGGGCTGATCGCACGGACGTGGGGCAATGTGAGCTGCCGTATCGACGGGAGCCGTTTCGCGATCACGCCCAGCGGACGAAGCTACGACGCGCTGACTCTGGGCGATATCGTGGTGGTGAACATTGCGGACCTTAGCTACGAGGGAAACATCAAGCCGTCCTCAGAAAAGGGTATCCACGCGGCGGTATACGCGCTGAAGCCGGACGTTAACTTTGTGATACACACGCACCAGGCAGGCGCTTCAATAGCAGGTGTGTTGGGGGAGGACGTGGATGTGGCCGGGACGGAGGCAAGGGAGATTCTCGGCCACCGTATCCTGCTGGCGGCTTACGGCCTGCCCGGCACCAAGAAGCTGCGCAAGGGCGTGACGGACGCGGTCAGCCAATCGGAAGGGCGTGCGGTGCTGATGTCACACCACGGCGCGCTGGTGTACGGCGAGAACCGTGCGGCCGCGTTCGCGGCGGCGCAGGCGCTGGAGGACGAGTGCAAGCGGTTTTACGCGCCGGTTCCGGAAGGGACGGCAGACGCTATCGGCAGCAGCTTTCGCGACGGAGACGGATTCATCTATACCAATGCAGATTATTCAGTGACGGCTGACATGGCATCGGGCCGAGCGGCGGACGGGAAGCTGCTGCCTGCCGAAGCGCAGTGGCATCTCGCGATATATCGCGCGCGGACGGACGTGAACGTGATACGCGGCTGCGTGCTGCCCGGTGTGGCGGAGGCGTCGCAGCAGGGGCGGACAGTAAAGCCGCTGCTGGACGATTTCGCGCAGCTGGCGGGCGTTACCGTGCGCGTAGCGGAGCCGGAGGGCGCGGCTATTGTGCGGGCACTCAAGGGTCGCAACGCTGTATTAGTCAAAGGCCGGGGAGCGCTGTGCTGCGCGGGCGACGCGGACGACGCGGAGGCTGTGGAGATGGTGCTGGAGAAGGGCTGCGATGCGCATTTGACCGCGCTGGCACACGGCACACTAAAGCCGATCGCGCCGCTGGAATGCCGTCTGATGCGGTTCGTATATCTGAAGAAGTATTCGAAGATGAAGAAGTGAGATTTTTATGAATGGAGATAAAGTCATCGCAGTTTGCGGCGGTGGCTTTTTACTTTTATAAGATTTGGAATTAAATATTTTGACATAGAAAATTAATTTGAGTATAATATGAGCAGAATATATGCATTGATGGGAGGCTTATGAATGCCGACAATAAAGTCATCTACAGTATTGCGAAATGAATACAGCAAAATATCAAAGCATTGCCATGAAACCGGTGAGCCTGTGTATGTCACGGTCAATGGGGAAGGCGATCTCGCGGTGATGAGCATCGAAGCCTTCGAAAAGCGCGAACGCACTTTGGAGATACGCGAAAAGCTGCTGGAAGCTCAGATACAAAAGGCTGAAGGCATCCGCATGCTGGACTTCGACGAAGCGATGAAAGAGTTGGAGATGCTCGCGCATGGGCAAGTATAATATTAAAATACTCCCGATTGCCCAAGACGATTTGAAATCTATTATCGCGTATATTCGCTTGGACGATCCGGACGCCGCGATCAGTATGTATGAGAAGATCAGATCAGTTTTGAGCAGCTTGATGGATTATCCTTTGATGGGAGCTGTTCCGCGAGACAGGAAAATTGCTGAACAGGGTTACCGCATGATCGTTGTTGAACCTTATCTAATATTCTATATCGTGATTACGGGGGACAATACCGTGGAAATCCACCGTGTTATTCATGGAATGCGGAACTACCCCAATATACTCTGACCAGCGATTTCGGAGATAAAGATACCCCGGTGGAGTGGTGGCCGGGGTATCGTCGTTTTCCGACTAAATCAGCCGCCCATGACCTCAGCCGCAATCAGGCGGGCCGTGGGCGTAGCGGCGAGGCCGCCTTCGGCTGTTTCCTTGAGCGACAAGTGCATCCGCTCACCCACGCTGCGCATCGCGTCGATCACCTCGTCGGGCGGTATCGCGCTGCGGATACCCGCGAGCGCCATGTCTGCGCTGGTCAGCGCGTTCACCGCGCCTATGACGTTGCGCTTGACGCACGGCACCTCCACCAACCCCGCGACAGGATCGCACACCAAGCCCAGCAGGTTCTTCAGCGCCATCGCCACGGCGTGGGCTGCCTGCTCCGGTGTGCCGCCGCGCAGCGTGACCACCGCAGCAGCTGCCATCGCGGAGGCCGAGCCGATCTCCGCCTGACAGCCGCCTTCCGCGCCGGAGATGAACGCGCGCTGGGCGATCACCTGACCTGCGCCCGCTGCCACAAACAACGCCTGCACGATGTCATCGTCGCTCAAGCCGAACTGCTCCTTGCAGGATATCAGCACCGCGGGCAGCACGCCGCACGAGCCCGCCGTGGGTGCGGCCACGATGCGCTTCATGCACGCGTTGCACTCGCCCATCTTGAGAGCGCGCGCCATTACTAACCCCACGAAGCTGCCGCAGACGGACTCGCCTGAGGCCGCGGCCTGTGCCATGCGCCCGCCGTCGCCGCCCACCAGACCGCTGATGGAACGCTGGCCGGGGTCGTATTCGCCGTCCGCCTCCCGCATCGCTTGCCACAGCTGCGCCATTTTACCGATGGAGTCTTCGCGGGTGCAACCACGCTCCGCCATATCGTCCGCCAGCACCGCTTTCCAGAGCGGCATGCCGGCTGCTTTTTCGATCATGCTTTCTACAGAGGAGAAAGCCATACTATTCACCTTCCTCTTCATCAAGATTGATGTAGGTCACCTTGATCACACCCTCCAGCTTTTTCAGCCATATGAGCGATTCCTGAGGTATCGACTGGTCTGTCTCGATAACCATCACCGCGTAGCCGCCGCGCGTGTCGCGGTAAAGCTGCATCGCGGCAATGTTGACGGATTTGTGGGACAGCATGGACGTGACCTCGGCCACGTGCCCCGGCTGGTCCAGATTGTGCACGATCAGCGTGGGGTAGTCGCCCGTGAAATTGGCGTCCAGCCCGTCGATCTGCCGTATCATGATGCGCCCGCCGCCCAGCGACGACGAGACGATCTCAAGGCGGCGTCCCGAATCGCCCACGACGCGGATAAGCGCCGTGTTGGGGTGCACATCCTTAAGCTGCGTTTTGCTGATGCTGACCTCAAGCTGCTGCTCCTTCGCCACCTCAAAGCTCATGGGGATGCGGGGGTCATCCGGCTTCATGCCCAGCAGCCCCGCGACGATGGCTTTGTCCGTGCCGTGGCCTGTGCCGGTGGCCGCGAACGAGCCGTGCAGCAGTATTTCGGCATGGCGCGGCGGCTCGCCCAGCAGCTTGCGTGCGCTGTAGCCGATGCGCACCGCGCCCGCTGTGTGCGAGCTGGACGGGCCGATCATCACCGGCCCGACGATCTCAAATATGTTCATGCGTTCCCCTTTCGGCGTTGCCAGCAGCCGTTAAACTTATTTGACTTATCATATACCAATTTGCGAATTGGTTAAAGAACTTTTTTGATAATATTTTATTTTGTATAATGTTATTTACAAACACTGATATTAAGTCGAAGTGATATGTTTCAGCGCGGTTTGACGTGCCAAAAAAGCTGGACTTATTGGCGCGCGGTGGGGTAATATAGCTTTATGGTGTTATTTGGGCCTTCGGGCAATTCGGACAGCTTCTACGAGCAGGGGCATAAGAGCACGGTCGAGGCGTTCGCGTGGATTACGGCGATAGGTCTTGACGCGTATGAATACTCGTTCGGGCGCGGTGTGCGGCTGGGCGAAGAGACGGCAAAAAAGATCGGCGCGGAGGCGGCGGCGCACAGCGTGACGCTGTCTGTTCACGCGCCGTATTATATCAACTTTGCAACGGAAGAGGACAAGAACCGGGAAGGCAACGTGCGCTACCTGCTGCAGTCCGCGATGGCGGCCAAGTGGATGGGCGCGCGGCGCGTGGTGTTCCACGCCGGGTCTCTCGGCAAGGCGTCCCGCGAGGAGGCGTTCGCGCGCACCAAAGCGGCGCTGGCGGAAGCGCTGCCCATGTTGGACGAAGAAGGCCTCGGCGACATCGAGATATGCCCCGAGACGATGGGGCGCGTCAAGCAGATCGGCGACGTGGACGAGGTGATCGAGCTGTGCCGCATCAGCGAACGATTGGTGCCCGCGATAGACTTCGGACATCTGCATGCGCGGGACCGCGGAGCGCTGAAGGAGGAGTCGGACTTCGCCAAGGTGCTGGACGCGCTGGAAAACGGCCTCGGCGGCTACCGTGCGCGGCGTTTCCACGTGCACTTCTCGCGCATCGAGTATACGGCGGCGGGGGAGAAGATGCACCGCACGTATTCGGAAAAGGAGTACGGGCCGGACTTTGATCCGCTGGCAAAGCTGATCGTAAAACGCAAGCTGGAACCCATCATCATCTGCGAATCGCGCGGGATGATGGCGGAGGACGCGGCAGAACTGAAACGCATCTATACGGAGGTATTGGCAAATGAGGGTTGACAGGTTAAGGGAGGACATGCTGGCGGCAAACGCGGATGCCGCGCTGATCACAGCCACGGAGAACGTGACGTACTACTCGGGGTTTACCGGCAACAGCAGCCAGCTGCTGATCACTCAGGACGACATGCTGTTCTTCACCGACTTCCGCTACACGGAGCAGGCACAGGCGGAGACGGAGTTCGACGTAATCGAGACCAAGGCCGATTCGCGTGTGAAAACGATATTCGAGTACATCAGGAAACTGGGTGCGCGTCGCGTGGGTGTGGATCTGTCCAGCGTATCGTACAGCGCGTTCAAGGCGTATCTGAAACACACTGCCGAAGAGAATCTCATCGATCTGTCGGACGCGATCTCGATAAGGCGCGCCATAAAGGACGAGAGCGAGCTGATGCTGATCGCCAAAGGCGCGGCGCACAACGACAAGCTGTTCGCGCACATGTGCGGCATTATAAAGCCGGGCATGACTGAGTTCGACATCAAGGCGGAGATCATGTATTACATGCACAAAAACGGCGCGGATGCCGCGTTTGAGCCCATCGTGGCCTCGGGCGAGCACTCCAGCCTGCCGCACGCGACGCCCACCGACCGAAAAGTTCTGCCGGGCGACTTCGTGACGATGGACTACGGCTGCCGTTTTGACGGCTATTGCTCGGATTTTACGCGCACCGTCGTCATTTCCCATATGGACAAAGAGCAGCAAAAAGTATATGATATAGTGAAGTGTGCGGGCGACATGGCGCTGAATGCGCTGGCTGCCGGCATGCCGGCCAAAGCGGTGGACGCCATTGCGCGCGAGTACATTGCGGCGATGGGCTACGGAGACTATTTCGGCCACGGCCTCGGGCACAGCCTGGGGCTGCTTATCCACGAAATGCCCAGACTCAACGAAAGCTCGGACGCGGTGCTCGAGGAAAACATGGTGGTCACCCTTGAACCGGGCATCTATCTGCCGGGGCGCTGGGGCGTTCGCATTGAAGATTTGTGTGTCGTGAAGGACGGCGGCTGCGTCAATTTTACAGAGGCGCCGCGTGAAGCCGTCATCATATAATCAGTTGGAGGACAAGTTATGGTATCAGCCGGAGATTTTAAAAAGGGCCTGACGATCGAGATTGACGGTCAGGTTTGGGTCATAGTGGACTTTCAGCACGTGAAACCCGGAAAGGGCGCCGCGTTCGTGCGCACCAAGATGAAGAACATCATGACAGGGAGCGTACTGGAAAGAACATTCAACCCGTCCGAAAAATTCCCCAAGGCTCATGTGGAGACCAAGTCGATGGAGTATCTCTACAGCGACGGCGAGCTTTATTATTTTATGGACAAAGAAACATATGAGCAGATTCCGCTCAACCACGATCAGGTGGAAGATGCGCTCAACTACATCAAAGAAAATATGCCTGTCACGATCAAGTTCTTCAAGGAGCAGGCGTTCTCGGTGGAGCCGCCGAACTTTGTGGAGCTGCAGGTTACGGAGACCGACCCCGGCTTCAAGGGCGACACGGCCACCTCGGGCAACAAACCGGCGATACTGGAAACCGGCGCGAAGATCATGGTGCCGCTGTTCATCAACCAGGACGACATGATCCGCGTGGACACGAGAACCGGCGAGTACATGGAACGCGCGTAATACAGAAATTTTGCAGCATCAAAGGCTTGGGACATCCCGGGCCTTTTTTCGTTCAGGGAGCTATGATGCAATGACAAGGAGGTTATATCGATGAGCAAAACGGTTCTCTCAAAAGTATTGGCGGCGGTGGGCACGGTGCTGGTTGGCTTGCCTGTGGCGTTCACGATCGTCACATCCGCAGCGGGGACGATTGCCGAAGGGCGGCTGCTGTTCGACTACATGATGCCTGCGGAGCTTTTTCTGGTGGTGCTTGCGGGCGGGCTGCTGCTGCTGTGGGCGGCGCTACGCGCGAAGCAGTACCGAAAGTCCGTGATCATTGGCCTCGTCGGGGCGTGCGTATTCCTCGCAGCGTGCCAGCTGACCGCGGTTTTAAGCGGGCTGGCAAGCGGGGACACGGCGCCCGAAGGCCCGGTATTCGCGCTGGTCATCGGGCTGCTCATCGCCTATATAGCGGCGGTGGTCTGGCTGGATGTGGCGGGCATACTGCTGACGACGAGGCTGTTTACAAAGCAGGCGGAGGAGTGATAAAACAAAACAGGGAAATGCGTCAGCATTTCCCTTGCTTCTTTTGTTTCTTTTCTGCCAGAAAAGAAATGGGGGTATGGGGGCAACGCCCCCATAAAAGCCCTTATAAACGTAAACAGTCGTTACTTCATCAAGGCACAGATGTCGTTGCTGAAGGCCAGCGGGTCCTCCACCGAGAGGCCCTCCATCAGCAGCGCCTGATTGTAGAGCAGCAGCGTGTACAGCTTGAACTTCTCCGGATCACCGGATTGCGCGGCCTTGAGTGCGGCGAACACGTCGTGGCTGCCGTTGAGCTCCAGCACCTTCTGTGCGGTGATGCTGTGACCCTCCGGCATGTTCTTCAATACCTTCTCCATCTCGATGGACACGCCGCCCTCGCTGGTCAGACAGACAGGGTGGGACTTTAAACGTTTGGAGAGACGGACATCGCTGACCTTGTCGCCCAGCACTTCCTTCATCGCGTCAAACAACGACTTCTCGGCGTCCTTCTGCTCCTCCGTCTTCTCCTCCGGTGCGTCCAGTTCGAGGTCGCTCGCGGACACGGACTTGAACGCCTTCTCCTGATAGCTCATCAGCATCTGAATAGCGAACTCGTCCACATCCTCGGTGAAGTAGAGTATCTCGTAGCCCTTGTCGCGCAGCATCTCCGTCTGCGGCATCTTGTCTATGCGCTCGATGGACTCGCCGGACGCGTAGTAGATGGCCTTCTGGTCTTCCTTCATGCGGGACACGTACTCCGCCAGCGACACCAGCTTCTTCTCGGATGACGAGTAGAAAAGCAGCAGGTCGATCAGGTCGTCCTTGTGCATGCCGTAATCGTTGTAGACGCCGAACTTGAGGTGCCGTCCGAACGACTGGTAGAACTGCTCGTACTTCTCGCGGTCGTTTTTCAGCAGGCTTTCCAGCTCCGCCTTGATCTTATTCTTGATGTTCTTCGCGATGGTCTTGAGCTGACGGTCGTGCTGCAGCAGCTCACGCGATATGTTGAGCGACAGATCATCCGACTCCACGATGCCCCGCACGAAACTGAAATAGTCGGGCAGCAGGTCGGCGCATTTGTTCATGATCAGCACGCCGTTGGAGTACAGCTCCAGCCCCTTCTCGAACTCCTTGGTGTAGAAGTCGTATGGCGTCTTCTCGGGGATGAACAGTATGGAGTTGTACCGCACCGTTCCCTCGACCTTGATGTGGATGTGGCGCAGCGGCTTGTCGAAACCGAAGCGCTTCTCGGTGTAGAACTGCTCGTAGTCCTCGTCGGTCAGCTCGGACTTGTTCTTGCGCCAGATGGGCACCATGCTGTTGAGCGTGTCCTCATGCGTCACCGTCTCGAACTCGCCTTCCTTGCCCTCCATAGGGTGGGAGTGCGTCACGTCCATTTTGATGGGGTAGCGAATGAAGTCGCTGTATTTCTTGATGATGGAGCGCAGGCGGTATTCGTCGAGATACTCGCCGTATTTCTCGTCCTCGGTGTCTTCCTTGAGGTGCAGCGTGATATCGGTACCCACGCCGTCAAATTCACACGGCTCGATGGTGTAGCCCGAAGCGCCCTCGGATTCCCACTTGTACGCTTCTTCGGCGCCCAGTGCGCGGGAGATCACCGTCACCTTGTCCGCCACCATAAACGCGGAATAGAACCCAACACCGAACTGGCCGATGATGTCGTAGTCCTCCTTGATCTCGTTCTCCTTCTTGAAAGCGAGCGAGCCGCTTTTGGCGATGGTGCCGAGGTTGTCCTCCAACTCCTCGCGTGTCATGCCGATGCCGGTGTCCACGATGCGCAGCGTGCGGCTGTCCTTGTCGGGGAACAGCTTGATATAGTAGTCGGCGCTGTTGAAACTTATGGACTCGTCCGTGAGCGCCTTGTAATAGATTTTGTCGATGGCGTCGCTGGCGTTGGATATCAGCTCGCGCAGGAATATCTCCTTGTGCGTATAGATGGAGTTGATCATCAGATTGAGCAGCTGCTTCGACTCCGCTTTAAACTGTTTTTTGGCCATGTCTGCCTTATGCCTCCTTATGCGATGGTTTGTCAGCACTCGAAGTCAACGAGTGCTAACGTATAGTTTACCCACTCCCGCGGCGTTTGTCAATATCAGGGCAGCGATTGAGGTGTTATCTGTTTTATATTGCGGTATATTCTGGTATAATACTGTTATGCGAAAGGCGAGCAAACCACAACAGAATAAAGCAGGCGAGCCGTGCGCCGCCTGTGAGGATGTGCGCAAGAGGAAGGATGAGGGTCTGCGTATCATCACCTGGTGCCTGATCGGCAACATAGCGCTGCTGCTGCTCAAAGGCGCGGTGGGGCTGCTGTCCGCCAGCGAGGCATTGAAGGCGGACGCAGTCAACTCCGCGGGCGATTCGCTGGCAGCCGTGGTGGTGATGCTGGGGCTGCGTTATTCGCTGAAGCCAGAGGACAAGGGGCACCACTACGGCCACGGCAAGATGGAGGCGCTGGTGTCGTTCGTGGTGGGGCTGATGGTGCTGACAGGTACGGTTTTCGTGGTGCGCGACGCGATCGCCGCGATGCAGGCAGGTGCGGCGGCACAGTCCAGCGTATGGGCACTGGGAGCGGCGGCAGTCTCCATCGCAGTGAAGGCGGTGATGTTTACCATCACGTTCCGCGCGGCCAAGCGGCTGAATTCTATCGCGGTGCGCACCAATGCCATGGACCACCGCAACGACATATTCGCTACATCGGGTGCGGCGGTGGCTATCGGCCTCGGGCTGCTGGGGGAGGGCATCGGAGTGGGATGGCTGGTGCGGTACGCGGAGCCGGTGATCGCGCTGGTGATCAGCGCGCTGATCGTCAAGACGGCGCTGGGCATACTCAAGGCTTCGGGCGACATGCTGCTGGACGCCGCGCCGGACGAATGCACGATGGAAGGCCTGCGCGAGGCGGTGCTGAAAACGCCGGGCGTGGAGCACTTGAGCTGGCTGCGGTGCCGCCCGATGGGGCGCGGTCTGTTGGCGGACGTGGCGGTGGAGGTGGACGGCGACATGCGCGTGTGCGACGGCCACGACATCGCGGACGCCGTGCGCGACAGCATCATGGCGGTTTACCCGGAAATGCTCGACGTGTTGGTGCACATCAATCCGCACACGACGTGAGAGAGTGGGGTTACTCAAAGTGTTGGGAATCAAAAGACGTGAGCCATATGATATAAGGCCATGGGTACAGGCGTTATTAAAAGCTTTTCCGGAAACCGAATGGGATGTGAGGGAGCAGTTTATCGACCAGTATTTGTGTTTTGATATGGTGCAGAAAGTGTACGATTCCCTTCAACTGCCTGTTGTCGTACGCATGAACGACTGCTCGGGTGTGGATATATATAAGGGAGAAGAAAATATTGCGGAGCAGGAAACGGATGTCGCCGAAATGATAGCGATAATCAAAGGCTTGTTGTCGTCATCACCTACTTCAGCCTGACCTGTTGTCGGCTTATTTGGGTAGATTCCTTTTTCTCATGAATAAACGATATGCTAGCTTATAACAACCCGTAAACGCATAAGGAGTGGAACTTATAACCCAGCAATGGCTCTTGTAAGTGAACCGTAATAGCCCCAACAGAGTATATTGCCATCCTTATCAAGGCTGCGCATGAAGAAGCCACCGTGCTTAAACATGCACTTAATGAATATATATATATAACATTTAGTGGGGGAATCATGGAAAAGCTTAAACAATGGTTAGACAAAATACCGACTCTGACTTTTTTAATGATAATTATTGTATTGGCTTTTCTTGGCTGGCCGCTGGACATAGAGAAAAACAGCCTTGTCACTATTGCATTGAGCTTAGCGTATTTGCTATGCGTAATAATGCTTGCTAGCCGTTTTTTGAATTATCTTAAAGTCAAAGGTTCCTATTGGCACCATATTTTCAGATTCTTTTTTTACTTTTTTCTTATTGGCTCTCCTGCCATTTTGTTTATCGCTCTAGATTCACAATTCAACTTAAAAGGTTTACTGATGATACCTGCATTAGTACTGGAAGCCGGGTTGCTTATCTGGCTTTTCATAAAATATCTATTAAACCGTTCATGAAGAAAATATTTCGTCAAAGAGGAATCAAGCAGTTCATACTCCTTTGAAAATCTATGCGACGACCTGTCGGCAGATCTCAAGATCGAGTTTACGTATGATAACGTTCGCTTATCTTTTCAAAACTTACAGAGCTCTGGCCAGATGTTAAAGATATCAAAGTGTTTTGATTTCTCCTCACGACATGTTTGAGATATTATTTATAACAAACGGAACAAAGGGGTTCAAAACGCTGCGCGGACTTTTCGCCAAAATTACAACTTAACAAGCTTAACAAACAGGCGTATAATAATGCCATTATGAAGCAGATTACGATTCGGGATATCGCGCGGGAAGCGGGCGTATCGACAGCTGCCGTCAGCTATGTGCTCAACGACAAGAAGGGTGTGGGCGAGCAGACGCGCCAGAAAATTGAGCGCGCCATCGAAAAGTATGGCTACCGCCCCAGCCTGCGCTCCAAGAGCCTCGCGCTCGGCAGAAACTACAGCATCCACGCGGTGATACGCCGTGAGGCCGCGCCCGCGTGCAAGGCTTTCTATTTTGGCGTGATCGCGCAGATGGTCGAGCAGATTCCGGGACACTTCAGCGTGGTTCCGGTTTTTCAGTCGGACGATACGGCCAGCGACGACAGCCTGCTTGAGATCGTCCGCAGCAGCAGCACCGACGGCATCATCGCGTTTCAGGGTGTGATGCCGGAGATTTACGCTGAACTTGAGAAGCACAATATTCCACTTGTTATTATTAACCCGGGGATCGAAGCCACCAGTGCAACCTCCGTGATACTGGACTTTGAAACTTTGGCGTACCGGGCGACATCGTTTCTGACGGAACGGGGTCACCGTGATATCGGCATGATCTGTATGCAATGCATGCCGCTGTTTTATGATCAGACGGTACGCGGTTTCACACGCGCGCTGCAGGAAGCCGGTATCAACCCAAACGCCGCATGGATGCGCGGTGAAGCGGACAGCGAAGCCGGAGCCGCGCGAGCGATGGAAAATATGCTGAAAAGCGGTATGCCCACCGCGGTGTTCTGCGCGCAGGACAATTTTGCGATCAGCGCGATGAGCGTCTGTGCGTCACAGGGGCTGCGCGTGCCCGAAGACGTGTCCTTCATCGCCATCGACGATGTGCCCGAAGCGCAGTATATCAACCCGCCGCTGACGACCATTCCCGTATCACCGGCTGAGATAGCCGGGGCAGCGCTCACGCTGATTTTTGAGAAAATGAAGGACGGCAGCCCCGAGTCCATCGTGCTGCCGTCCCATGATATCGCCGTTCGCGGTTCCGTTCGCGCTATTCAGCCAGCACGCCTTTGATCCATTCCACGCTCTTGCGGATATTTTCATCCGAGCCGTCGCATTCGATGGATATGTCGCCGTCGAAGTTGCGCTCCTTCATGTAGTTCAGTATTTTGCGGATATTGTCCGCGTTGACGCCGCCGCCGATGGGCACTGCCGACATGCCTATGCCCGTCTCTTCGCCGCGCAGCGCCGCCGCAAGACCCGGATCGACATCCTTGATGTGCGAGGACACGATGTATTTTTCCAGCTCCTTGTAATACGCCAGCGGGTCGTGACCCTGAATGAACGTGTTGCCCGTGTCGAAGTTGACGCGCAGATACTCGTCTTCGAAGTGGGAGAGGAGCTTCAGCATAAACTCCGCGTCACCCGTGTAGGGGCCGTGCGGTTCGATGCAGATGACGATGTCGTAGTCGTGCGCCCACTTGAGTATCTCCGTGTAGTTGCCGATGGTGATCTTCAGCATCTCGTCGCGCGGCATATCAGGGGCCTGCCCGGAGTCCACGCTGTCCACCTTGGGCGCGCCGAGTTCCTTGGCGTAACGGATAACCTGCGTGTAGTAGGGGATGCCGTAGTATGTGCCCTGCGGTCCGAAGATGGGGTAACTGGCGTCAAGCATGGAGAGCTTGAGCCCGTGCTTGTCGAGCAGGCGTTTGATCGGGTACGGATTATCGAGGATTGACAAACTTGGATCGTAGCCGAGCGACGATACGAAATAATAACCGAATACCGTACCGGCTTCAAGGTACTTCAGATCATACTTCACTGCCGATGCGACGGCGTCATTAAAATTCCCCGACTGTCCGCGCCAGTTGTCCGCATGCATACCGAGACGAATGCCCATTGATTTTTCCTCCTCTATAAATTTTGATGGATCCCGCAACTCAGAAACGCTCGCTGTATTGATTATACTTAAGCGCTTAAGTATATGTCAATGTGCAGAGGCGGCTTCGGCAAAAAAACATGCGGGCAAGTGCATTGCGCCGGGATTATTCTTACATGGATGAGGGGGTTATCAAGCTGTTGAGTGATGGGTACATAATTCGGCGGAGGATTTGGTAAGTATGGTATAAGGAATTCTTGGCGGGGTTAGCTGATGCTGTCTGTTCTTGCGGTGCTGTTGAATTTCATGGCGGGTTCGTTCCTCATCGTGTTCGGCGTGCGAGTGCTGGGCCAAACGCTGGAGGGGGCGGGTTCCGCGCTGCTGCGCAGGGCGATGCGCCTGTTCACCGGAAACAGGTGGACGGCTTTCCTGACGGGAACGGGAGCCACCGCGCTCGTGCAAAGCAGCACCGCTGTCACGATACTGACCATCGGGTTCACGGACGCGGGCGTGATGGGGCTGGAATCGGCGGTCGGGGTGATATTCGGCGCAAACATCGGCACCACGCTCACCGCGCAGCTGATGAGCTTCAATCTGTCGCAGTACGCGTGGTACATACTGATCGCGGGGAGCGTGCTCTCGTTTGGACTGATACCCAGGCTGGAGGCGGCGGGGAAGGCGCTTGCGGCAGTAGGGCTGCTGTTCTCGGGATTGAACATACTGGGCCAGAGTGTCGCGCTGATACAGGGCAACGCGGCGGTGGCGGGTTGGCTGCAGGCGCACGCGGCCAGCCCAGTGCTGTGCCTGCTGTTCGGCATCGTGGTCACGATGCTGGTGCAGAGCAGCAGCGCCACTGTGGGGCTCACAATACTGCTGTTCGGCAGCGGCCTGATGCCGTTTGCGTCCGCCGTGGCGCTCACCTTGGGGGATAACATCGGCACCTGCGCGACGGCGCAGATCGCCAGCCTGCGTTCGGGTTTGGCGGGGCGGCGCGTGGCATGGGCGCACACGCTGTACAATATCATCGGCGCGGCGGCGGCCTTCGCGCTGCTGCCCCAGTTCTGTGCGCTGGTGGAATGGTTCACGCGCGCAGTCGGGCAGGACAGCGGGCGGTTGGTCGCCAACACGCACACCATATTCAACGTGCTGAGTGCAGTCGTGTTCCTGCCGTTCGCGGGGAAGTACGCGCGGTTTATTGAATGGGTGGTGCCGGAGAGACGCCATTCACCGGTGAAGCGGCGGCAGCCGGAGCCGCATCGCGCGGCATGAACGAGCTGCGCCGCCACACGGAGAGAAACACGCCGACGAGGGCGCAATCCGTGAGCAGGTTGAACAGGCCGTAGCTGATGAACGGCAGGGTGACGGATATGCCGTCGATCAGACCCAAATTGGCCAGCACGAACAGCACGAACCGGGCGCCGAAATAGGCGCAGATGCCGAAGGACAGCAGCCTGCCGAGGAAGTGCGGCGTCCTCAGGCTGCGGATTACCATTAATGTCAGTAGTGCGGCGAATAACGCGATCACGCCGATACCGAACAGCCAGCCGTAAGCGCCGATTGCCGCTGTGAGTATGTAACCGGTGGTGCTGGCGGACAGACCCCATGTCCCGGATCTCTGATACACGGGTGACGAGCCGACGAATTGGGCGTTTGCCAGCATGCTTTTGACCTCATGCGCATCTCCCCAATTGTCCCCGAACGACAGATAATAGGGCTGCATTGATTTGCCGATGATGACCGCAGCCGCGAGCACGCCCAGTATCGCGGCAAAGCGCCAGAGCTGTGACAGTCTGTTCAGGGGGCTGCGCGACAGCGCGATTGCGGCCATGGCAAGATATATGGCGGACAGCAGCAACGCATATACGCGGGACAGCACGCCCACAGCCAGCACGGAGACGGCGCACATAGCCAGCACAAGCGCCGTTTCCCACAAGCCCCAGCGGCTGCGGTGCTGCAAAACCCCGGCCATGCCCGTCAGAAAGAGCAGGCAGGGCACCACGGTGACGGCGGTTTGCCCCAGCCAGCCAAGCTCATACATCACGAAATCCAACTCGAAGACCAGGTACATGCCGATATAGACAGCGATGTAAGCCAGCCCCAAGCCAAAGCTGGCATGGCGCAGCTTTTTGATCCAGGAATAATCGACGAACATCAGCCCTGCCATCACAGCGAGACAGTAGACCATGGACTGCCACGACAGGTTGGACCAGAACAGCATGACGCGGTTCTCTTCATGGGTGCTGAAGGTGGTGCCCGCAAACAGCGCGGTGACCCCTGCCACAGTGAGCGCCAGCACGCACGCGATCACGCCCCATTCCACGCGCGGCCTGTGAATGGCGTTCAGAGCTTGTCCCGTCTCAACGGGGTCGCCCATGGCTCTCACGGCTTCCGATTCGGCGTCCGCTGTTCCGTTGGCTTCCAGCTGCGCCTTCCTGTCGTCGATATGAGCGGACAGCTCCTGCTTCACGTACCTGCGCGCCGCGCGAAAGCGTACCTCGCGGCATACCTCGTCCAGATAGTAACTCCTGTTGCTCATGATACCTCCTGACAAGTTGCAAAATGTCTACGGCGGCTTACGGCTAAGCCACCTGTGCTTCGGCCTCCTGTCTGCTCACCAGCGCGCTGTGCCGCCAGACGGAGAGGAACAGGCCGATGAGCAGCGAGCTGAACAGATAAAGCGACATGCCGTCGCTGATGAACGGTATCCCGGAAGTTGTCAGGCTGCCTGTAACGCCCAGTATACTGAGGATGAAGAGCAGGCACCGCACACCGAATATGGCGCAGATGCCCAGCATCAGCGTTCTGCCCAGAGCGTCCTCCACCTTGAGGCTGCGGTGCACCAGCAGCGCCAGCATAAAGAGGAAGACCAAAGCCGCGACGAGGCTGAGCAGCCAGCCGTAGGTCTTGAATGCGGAAACGGCAGCGCTGTCCGTGCCACCCGGCTGAGTAAAGAGCTGATATTCGACGGACGCATGGTCGATCACCGCACCGGGAAATAACATGCTGAAAACGTCCCGGCTCTCGGTTGCGGGCTGCGGCGATAAGTACAGCATGCACAGCGTCAGAGGCACGGCAACGGCTACGATGCTGATGGCGGCGCGCTGCCACTTTTGTGCTTGGCTCAAAGGGCTGCGGGCCAGCGATGCCAACAGGATAACCAGCCCGGCGACGGCGACCATCAGCGCAAACTGACTGTAGAATATGCCGACGGCACAGGAGGAAGCGGCGATGCAGCCCAGGAACAGCGCCATGTCTCCCGCGCTCCAGCGTTTGCGGCTATAAGCCAAACCAGCAGTTCCGAGAACAAACAGGACTGACGAAACAGCTGTCGCAATCTTCTTGAGCGTTATACCGCCGAGTATCACATTGAAGACAGTGGACTCGGAGCCTGTGTTAAGCAAGCCCGGCGCCCAAAAATCGATTCGGGGATACAGCAGCGTATAGACGAAAAAAGCGGCAATGCATGCGAGCCCCGCGCCGAAGCATACGTAACGCAGCCGGACGATCCAGCGGTAGTCCGCAAACATCAGCAGCGCCATTGCGGCCAGGCCGACAGCCAGTATCGCCCATTCAACGCGGAAGCCGGCATAATATGAAATGCTGCCGTCAATGTTCAGCTCAAACATGCCGATAAACGACAGCGCAGCGCCGACGATGGTGAGCGCCAGCACGCAGGCGACGATGCCCCACTCCATGCGCGGCCGGTGGATGGCGTTGAGCGCGCGCCCTGTCTGCACGGGGTCGCCCATCGCGTTCACGGCTTCCGCCTCGGCATCGGCAGCGCCGGTTTGCTCCAGGTATGTCCTCTTGTCGTCGATGTGGTCCGATAGCTCCTGCCTCACGTATCGGCGCGCGGCATGGAAGTGCACCTCGCGGCATACGCTGCCCAGATATTCCTCGCGGCTACTCATGACACAGCCCTCCGATCACGCGGCTGACGCTTTTGGAGAATACCGCCCACTCCGTCTTTCTGTCCGCCAGCGCCGCTTTGCCTGCTTTGGTTACGCGGTAATACTTGCGGGGCTTGCCGCTATCCGCCGTCTGCATGTACGACTGCACCAGCCCGGCGTTTTCCAGCCCGTGCAGCACGGGGTAGAGCGTGCCCTCCTTGAGCGTGAACACGCTGTCTGACCGCTGCTCCAGCTCACGCACGATCTCGTAGCCGTACATGTCCCGCTCGGCGATCAGGTGCAGCACCATCAGCCCCGTGGACCCGGCCATCAGGCCTTTGCTTATTTTAACCATGGATAATACCACCTCCATTACCTTGATTATCTAGGCATCATGATACATAGATATTCTAGGTATGTCAACAACAATTTTATTGTCGAAATCATATACGATTCATACCCCTAATATATTTATAAAAAGCGCATACGGGGAGGAATAGTTTATGCATAGAAGGATGATTGCGGCGCTTCTCGCCATTTTTTTGCTGTTCATGGTGACAGGATGCGGCGACAAGGGTCAGGAGGAGCCATATGAAGAGATACCTGCGGTCAATATTTCGGACGACCCGGGCCTGAGAAATACAATGCTGTATCTGGAGGATGACAACGGGTATGTCGTGCCGGTGATGAAGCAGATACCCTGGGTGGAAGGCATCGGCGCGTCCGCGGTCAGTCAGCTGGTCGCCAATCCGGACGCCGACGCGGACATGGAGTATCTGGGGCTCAACCCGGTGCTGGCGGAGGGTACGGAACTCAGCCTGTCCATCAAGGAGGGCGTGGCGACGATCAAGTTCAGCGAGGGCGCGATATCGGCGGATAACCCGGTGGATGAGCTTAACAAGGTGGTGGCCGTCGTCAACACGCTGACCGAGTTCCCGACCATCGATTCCGTCGTCATCAAGCAGGAGGGCTGCGACGAGGAGCTGCCCGGAGGTACGGTGATCAGCCAGCCGTTCGGCACGTTTGACCTCAACGTGGTGACCACGCTGTCGCAGGACGATCAGGAGAACGCTTCGCGGCTGATGCTCTACTTCACCAATGAGTCGGGCACCATCATCGTGCCGGTGACCACGTATGTGGGCGGGCAGGCGGACGCGTTCGCGGCGATGAGCGAGCTCGTCAAAGGGCCAGGCGAGGGCGGACTCAAGAGCCTGTTCCCGGATGACACGGCGCTGCTGGGCGTGGATGTGAACGACGATGGGCTGGCCACGGTGGACTTCTCCAAGGAGTTCAAGTCGATCGCCGACAACGTGCAGGCGCAAAAAGCGCTCACGCGGTGCATCACGCTAACGCTCATGCAATTTGACAATATTGAGGAAGTGCGTATACTGGTGGAAGGGAAGGAATTCGGCGGCGCTGCGGAAGCGACGATGGCCACTCCCGACTATATCAATATCATGCAGTAAAGGATGCTTTTGCGAATGAAGAGGGAAGACGGAAGGGCGGCGAATGCGCTTCGGCCCATCCGTATCGAGAAATCGTTTTTAAAGAATGCACATGGCAGCGCGCTGGTCTCATGGGGGCAGACGCGGGTGCTCTGCACCGCGATGTTCCAGGCCGGCGTGCCGCCGTTTCTGGAGAATACCAGCCGGGGCTGGCTGACGGCGGAATACGCCATGCTGCCTGCCAGCACCCCGCAGCGAAAAGTCCGGGAAAGCAAGCGCCCCGATGGGCGCAGCACTGAGATCGGGCGGCTGATCGGCCGGGCGCTGAGATGCGTCTGTAATCTGGAAGCGATACCCGGCTACACGGTGACGGTGGACTGCGACGTGATCGACGCGGACGGCGGCACGCGGACGGCGGGCATCACCGGCGCGTACGTGGCGCTGCGCGAATGCGAGGCGCGCATGAAGGCGGAAGGCTTGCTGGCAAAGCCGCTGCTGACGGACGGCGTGGCGGCGGTGAGCTGCGGCATCGTGGACGGAAAGCCGTTGCTGGACTTAAAATATACCGAGGACAGCCGCGCGGAAGCGGACATCAACGTGGTGCTGTCGCACAGCGGCGGCATCATCGAGGTGCAGGGCACAGGCGAGAAGCGCCCGATGACGCCGGACGAGTTTGCGGCGCTGATGGCCTACGCGGCGGCGGGTGCGGGTGAGATTCAGAAGATACAGGAGGCGGCGCTGACATGAAGCGGCTGCTGATCGCGACCAACAACGCGGGCAAGGTGTTGGAGCTTAAAGCCATCATGGGCGGTTTCTACGACGAGCTGGTGTCGCTCAAGGACATCGGGCTCGATTTGCATACGGTGGAGGATGGAGATACCTTCGAAGCCAATGCGGTGAAGAAGGCCCGCGAGGCGGCGGAAGCCGCGGGCTGCGACGCGCTGGCGGACGACTCCGGCCTGTGCGTGGAGGCGTTGGGCGGTGCGCCCGGCGTGTATTCCGCGCGGTATGCGGGCGAGGACGCGACGGACGAGGCGAATAACGTCAAGCTGCTCACCGCGATGGAGGGCATCACGGACCGGCGCGCCAAGTTCGTATCGGTGGTGGCGCTGGTGTCGGGGGACACCGTGACCACGGCTTACGGCGAGGTGAACGGCGTGATCACGCTGGCACCGGCGGGCGGCGGCGGCTTTGGCTACGACCCGCTTTTTTATGTACCGGAATTGGGACAAACCTTCGCCGAGATACCGGCGGAATTGAAATACTCGCTGTCGCACAGAGCGCGCGCCTTTGAGGCGCTGCGGGACAAGCTCTCCGTATGATCAAGGCGCTGGTGATGGCGGACACGCACGGCCACAAGGCGCGCATCGCAATGGCCGTCAAACGCTTTGACGACGTGGATATGATACTGCACCTCGGGGACAACAGCCGTGACGCGGACGTGATCCGCGGCATCACCAAAAAGCCGGTGTACGCGGTGCGCGGCAACTGCGACATCGCGTCCGACGCGGAGACGGAGCTGCTGCTGACGTTTGAGGGCGTGCGGGTGCTGATGACGCACGGCCACCGGCAGAACGTGAAGTCGTCGCTGCTGAATCTTGGGTTATACGCGCTGGAGCGGGAGGCCAATGTGGCGCTGTTCGGCCACACACACCTGCCCGCCGAAGAATTTTACGATAATATACTGCTTTTCAATCCCGGCAGCCTGGGCGAACCCCGGAACCTTCGCCCCTCGGTGGGGCTGCTGACGCTCGATAAGGGCATTTTCCGCACAACGTCCGTGCGGCTGTAACAGGAGGAGACTATGATCTCATATTCATCGGCGGTGCTGGTGACCGGGCACTTTGATTTGATGCGCCGCTTTTACGAGAACGTGATGGAGCAAAAGGTGTTGTACGACTTCGGAAGCTGCGTGCAGTTCGAATGCGGGCTAACCGTCTGGCGGCCGTCGGAAGGGCACTCGGTGATTAAAGCCCTGGCCCATGCGGACGGCACGGAAAACGCCGCGCTGGAGCTTTGCTTCGAGACGGAGGATTTCGACGCGCAGGCCGCCCGTGTGACCGCGGCGGGTGTGATGCTGGCGCACGGCGTGATCGAGGAGAACTGGGGACAGCGCACGCTGCGCTTTTTCGACCCGGAAGGCAACCTCGTGGAGCTGGGCGAAAGCATACCGGCTTTCTGCAAGCGCCTGCATTTTAGCGGCATGTCCGTGGAAGAAGTTGCAAAAAAGACTGGAATTGATCAAAATACTGTTAAACATTTCCTTGACTCCTGACGATATACATGTCAGGAGGCGATGAAATGGAAAATGGAACCCGTCTGATAGAACTGTACAAACAGCGTCATTACGATACGATGCGTGCGGTTTTCCGCAAAAGCCTGCTGATTGCCAGCGTGATCTGCTGTGCGGTGGGCATTGCGGTAACGGCAGCCACGGAGCAGCATCTGCCGATGTTTATCTATATCGGAGCGCTGGCTTGCATTGCGCTGGTACTGCCGATGAAGCACGCAGGGCTGGTGTCCGAAGACACCGCCTGCATGATCCCCACAATATTTTTCTGTTTTGTGTATACGCCTGTCAACTGGTTCACATTCAATGGCCTGCTGGGCAGCACGCCCTATCTGTCCGTTGTGTTTATCATGGTGGTATTGCTGTCCCATTACAAGAGACGGCGCGACGTGCTGCTGGGGTCTTACATCACGCTATTGGTGGTGCTGGCGGCGAACACCGTCTATACGTCCTGGGGGACGGCTGACATGGTGCTGACCGTGAACGCCGCGGCGGGCTACGCCGTCACGCTGGTGCTCGTGACATTCTTTATGCTGCTGCTGATTCGGCGCTATGAACGGATGGCGCACGAGTTGCTGGGCAACACCATGACGGACGAGCTGACAGGCATGTTGGGCCGCCGTGCGGTGGGGCAGGTGACGGCGCTCAGTGAGGAGATCTATAAGAGCAGCAACCACGATTACATGGTGCTGATGCTGGATGTGGACAAGCTGAAGAAGCTGAATAACGAACACGGGCGCGCCTTTGGCGACAGCCTGCTGCAGGATATCGCCGACTGCATACGCCGGAACATACGCGCCACTGATTACGCGATACGCTCGGGCGACGACGAGTTCCTGATACTGCTGACGGACGCCGCGCCGGAGAACGCCGAGTCCATCATTGAGCGGCTGGACAAAGCGGTGAAGGAAACGCTGGCCGGTACCAAGGCCACCGTGAGCCGCTCCGCCGTGCGCCGCTCCGAGTGCCGTGAGCCGGGTGAGATCATTGAGCTGGCCGACAGGCGGCTGGCGCAGAGCAAGCGCGAGAAGAAGGGGCCGAAGGCAAGCTGACAGCTGCATTGCCGGATACCACACAATCAATATATCACAAACAATGCGCCCGTTATCAAAGCGGGCGTTTTTTGTTGTATTTTTTCAGTGTCTCATACAAGTTAATAATCATTTCACTGCTTAATTAATAAAAGCCGCCCCCATTTCTGAGAGCGGCTTCATGACTTCTTACATCTTGTCTTTAGCCTTCCACCTCAACTTGAAAACCGCCATAAGCCAATTGCTTCATGTCAAAAGGCATCGACATGTCTATATATTCTTCCATCTGGTTATTCATTTCTTCCATTACTTTAGCGTTGACCTCATCTCGATGCTCTTTGGAGTTGAAGACTATAAAAGAAAACCAAACGGTATCATCACTTGTTGCTCCGGCCATCTCAGTAAATGCACGTGCTTTCTCACCGCCCGTTTCCTGTGGGATAAGGTCATCCCCACGACATTCATAGTATTCAAGCGCACCATACTTCATCCACGCATCACGGCCGATTTCTGCCATTTTCTTGTATTCCTCAGCTTTGCTTTTAGGCACCACAAGCACAAACCCGTCCACATATTTTGCCATAATCTATAAACCCTCTTTTTCCAATTATTTTTAAGAGCATTATGCCGCATATCTGGAATCATTGCAATCTTCCGTTATATATCCCTCCTGATATAAGCTTCTAAAAGGCTGTCAAATTCGCTTTAAAAATCTATTATCAAGTTCATCAAACAGTTTTTCATTATATGATTTGATGAATCACTCCGCTCGGTATGACAACGTGGGCTTTGCGCCCGAAGTCGCCCCGGGCGTTTTTTGATGGCTTGCCCCCAAACAGCGCAATTGCTCATGCTTGAAAACCATTGGTGAAATCGGTATTATGGTTATACTATAGAGAAAAAAACAACAGAGGTGACAGATTGAAAGACCATATTGTACGTGCCATAACTGCTGACGGACTTATCCGCGCCGACGCGATCACATCCCGCCAGCTGACGGAACGCGCGCGCCAGATACATGGGTGTTCGCCGCTTGCGACCGCCGCGCTGGGACGGACGCTGGCTGCCGCATCCATGCTGGGGTCGCAGCTAAAGGATGAGCAGCATTCGATCACTGTTCAGATTCGGGGCGACGGAATATTGGGGCCCATTGTGGCGGTATCGGACGGAATTGGTAATGTGCGCGGTTTTCTGCAAAACCCCGCCGCCGATCTGCCGCCGCGCCCGGACGGCAAGATTGATGTGGGAAGCGGCGTGGGCAGCGGCCAAATGATCGTGATCCGCGACATGGGGCTCAAAGAGCCGTATATCGGGATGATCGATCTGGTGAGCGGAGAAATCGCCGAGGATCTTTCCTCGTACTTTGCCATCAGTGAGCAAATCCCGTCTGCCTGCGCGTTGGGCGTGCTGGTGGATACGGACCGGTCCGTCCGCGCTGCCGGGGGCTATATCATTCAGCTGCTGCCGGGTGCGGATGACAACGTCATATCGCGGCTGGAGGCAGCCGTGCAGAAAGCTGATCCGGTGACGAGTATGCTGGATGCGGGCATGTCTCCGTCCGAGATTCTGATGCGCGTGCTCGAGGGCTTCTCCCCCAAAATACTTTCAGAGCAACCGGTGGAATACCGCTGTAATTGTTCCGACGAAAGGGTGGCTAGGGCGCTGGTGAGTTTGGGCGCGGAGGAGCTATTGAAGCTTGCCGGTGAGCGGGAAGACTTTGAGGTGACCTGTGATTTCTGCGACAAGAAGTATCAGTTTTCATCCGACCAACTGCGGGACATGGCGGCTTCGCTGTAAATGTGCTCTGCGCAAAAATAATGCCAAATCAATAAGCCAAGGAGGCGTGAGTTAAAATGGACGAAGAAAAGAAAACAGAAGAGTTCAGAGTGAGCGGCGAGGACTTGATGGCCAAGATCAAAGCCATCATACGGGAAGGCAACGCGAGAAAAATCACAATAAAGGACAAAGATAATAAGGAAATCTTGAGCTTTCCGCTGACCATCGGCGTGGTGGGTATCGCTTTAGCCCCTGTTTTTGCGGCCGTCGCGACGATCACGGCTCTGGTTACCGAATGCACAATTGTTGTGGAACGGTAGAAATATTACTTGATTCTAAAGTCCGCAACGTTTGAGGGAGCAGATATGCTTTAGTCAAAAATGATCCCATTTTAGTTGCAAATTATGAGTAATATTGTAGTATGTTGTTAGTGTTTATTTCAAAGGCTTTAGAGAAGAACTGAATCCGTTATTTTACCTAAGCCTGTAGAAGATGCTGTAATAATTCATAAATGTCAGGAAAATTAATTATCAAAAGGAGTTAAAGATTATGCAGTATAAAACCGAACAGGTAGTCCTGAAAGAAAAATTCATTGGTCATGATGCGAAGGATCTGGGATTGGCGGCGGTGACAGGACGGTATTTACACTCGTCTTTCAGAAGATGTAAATTCGGATTGTTGTACATGCTGTCACAATCGATATTTGTCGCAGACTTTGCGCCCGCTGTGAACGCGGGCTTTTTTGTGTCCGCCATATTTTCCGCATGTTTTAAGTGTTTCGCGCATATATGCACGACAAGGGGCGACTCTCGCTCCATCCGATTCGCCATAATATTTTTTTTGCGCGGCGCGGTTCTACAATATATCGACTGACAGTAACTATATAATATGCCCATCACAAAGATAAGGGTCTGGTGGGGTTGCAAAAGGTCTATGCCGAGCTGGTGTTTCTTGATAATTTCGCCGTCAATCTGCTGATCATACTGCTCGCCGGACTGCTGACCCGGGCGACGAGGCGGTGGGGCCGGTATGCGCTGGCCGCCGCTCTGGGCGGCATTTACGCCTGCATCGCGTTTGGCGTTCCGGCGGCGGGTATGCTGCCCATACGGGTCTGTATTGGTGTGGCGATGGGGTTTGCTGCGTTTTGGGCACGGGGCGAGAGGGGTGCGTGGCGCAGCGTCTGCGCGTTCTGGGCGGCGTCGTTCTTATTGGCCGGTGCGGTGTATGCCGTGTCGGCGGCGTTTGGGGAAACGGCATCTGCGGGCGGCGTGATGATCGTCCGCCCGCCCGCCCGGGCCATACTGCTAGGTCTGCTGACCGGCGCTACGGTGACGGCGCTGCTGGCGCACATACAGCGGCGGACGCGGCAGCGTGCCCATAACACAGCCAGCCTGACGCTGGCAATGGGCAAACGACATACACAGGTCAAAGCATTAATCGACACAGGAAATCTCGCGCGGGAACCGCTAACGGGGCTGAGCGTGATTTTTTTAAGCCATACGGCGGCGGCAGAGCTGCTGGAGACGCCTTTACTGAAGCTGCTGGACGGAAACGCAATGCCGGAAACGGACCGGCTGCGCATCGTCCCGTGTGACACGGCATCCGGCGGCGGCGTGTTCTGCGGCATCGAGATAGACAGCGCGGCGCTCAAAGGGGCGGCCAAGGGCGCGCGCGCCGTTGTTTGTCTCTCCCGAAGGCCTCTGCCCGACGGCTGTGGTGCAATCATTGGCGGCATTTTGATGGATGAGCTTGAGAAAGGAGCACGAAATGAAGACGGCGATGTGGATGCGCAAACTGATGGCATGGGTGATGCTGCGGCTGAGGCTAAGCGGATGGACGGCGTACATCGGCGGCAGCGAGGCGCTTCCCCCGCCGCTGACGCGCGAGGAGGAGGACACGCTGCTCAACCGGCTGGGCCGGGGCGACAAGACGGTGAGGCGCGCGCTGATTGAGCGCAACCTCAGGCTCGTGGTCTACATCGCGCGCAAGTTCGAGAACACCGGCATCGGCATCGAGGACCTCGTGTCCATCGGCACCATCGGGCTCATCAAGGCGGTCAACACGTTCGACGTGGATAAGAACATCAAGCTGGCGACCTACGCGTCCCGCTGCATCGAGAACGAGATACTGATGTACTTGCGCCGTAACGCGCGGCTGCGTTTCGAGGTGTCGTTCGACGAGCCGCTGAACGTGGACTGGGACGGCAACGAGCTGCTGCTGTCCGACATACTCGGCACCGAGCCAGACGTGGTGTATACGGAAATAGAGGACGGAGTGGAGAAGGACCTGATGCAGGCGTGCATCGCCCGGCTGTGCGAGCGGGAGAAGACCATCATGGAGATGCGCTTCGGGCTGAACGGCCAGAAGGAGCAGACACAAAAGCAGGTGGCGGATTGCCTTGGCATATCGCAGTCGTACATATCGCGGCTGGAGAAGCGCATCATCAAGCAGCTGCGCATGGAAATCAGTAAAATCGTGTAAGCATATTGAAACAGCGCCGCACGGGGGGTATACTGAAACGGAAGTATTTCCCTGTGATCGGAGGCTGCATTTGGACAAGACTTTTTGGGAAGCCGTGAAACATCGGCGCAGCGTGTATTCCATCGACGATACCATCATTGTGCCGGAGGCGCGCATTGAGCAGATCGCCGCGGACGCGCTGCTTTTTATGCCCTCGCCCTACAACTCGCAGACCACGCGGCTGCAGCTGCTGTTCGGCGCGGCGCACAAGGCGCTGTGGGACATGACGCTGGACATACTGCGCGGCGTGATCAAGCCGGAGCGCTTTGCCGCCACGGAGGAGAAGATCAATACCAGCTTCAAGGCCGGCTACGGCACGGCTCTTTTTTATGTGGATAAGGACGGGGTGGCGGAGCTGGCGGCACGCTTTCCGCGCTATACGGAGAAGTTTACGCTGTGGGCGCAGCATTCCTGCGCGATGCACCAGTTCGTGATGTGGGCGGGGCTGGAGGCGGAGGGCCTCGGCGCGTCGCTGCAGCACTACAACCCGCGTATCGACGACGCGGTCAAACAGCGCTGGAACGTGCCCCAGAGCTGGGAGCTGGTGGCGCAGATGCCGTTCGGCAGGCCGATTGAAGCGCCGGAGCCCAAGGACAAGCTGCCAGTACCCCCGCGGCTGCTGGTGAGCCGGAGCGCGGACGGTGCGGAATGAGCGCGGCTCAGGGCCGGTCGGCCAAGCGCGGCGCTTATGATGCTGTCGCGGCTTATTTAGATTATGCGGCCAGGCTGGGCAACCGCAAGGCTTTGTATCAGCGCGTTGCAGATGAATTTGGCATTGACTCGGCGTTATATCCGGGCTCCCATATCGACATCGCGCCGTCGCTGGTGATTCCGAAGGTCACCTATGTGGATCAGTTTAAGGGCGCCATTCGCTTTTTTAAGTACAGGGAGGCCATACAGGATTATCTCAACGCGCACAAGAACTACGATGAAGCGTGTGAGTTCTCCTTTTTGGGTCAGGACTTTTACGAGCCGCTGGATACGGAGCCGGTGGACCTCATTATATCCCAGTTTGCCGGATTTGCCGGGCAAGCGACAAAAGGCTGCCTGAAGCCGGGCGGAATCCTGCTGTGCAACGACAGTCATGGAGACGCGACGCTGGCGAGATTTGATGACGGCTTTGAGCTGGTGGGTGTTCTCAACGGGCGCAGCACCTTGCAAACAAACCGTCTGGATGATTATTTCAAGCTGCCGCACAATAAGCCTGTTGACTTAAACGCAGTCAAAGCCCAAATGAAAGGCTTGAAGTACGAGCTGACTGCTGAAAACTATGTGTTCCGAAAATCTAGGCAAGCCGGTACGCGGGAGGTATGATATGACAATGGTTCGGGGAATACTCGGCGCGCTGATCGCACTGCTGATATTATGGGTGGTGCTGGGGCTGCTGCTGCGGCTGATGGCGCTGCTGTTCATCGTCGTCGTGCTGCTGCTGGTGGGCGGCATCGTGGCGGCGGCGATATACACGACGGTACAGCGGCGGTAGGATATATGTATATAAGGGACTGTGCCGGATGGCTCTTATAAAATAAAGTAAAAATAGCAACTTTAATTTGTCGAAGATAAAAAATAAATTTCAAAAGAGTGTGTATATGTTGAATATCAAGGAACAAGCAGAGATTTATAAAATTGGATTGATGATTGGATATTTTAAAGCTGTTGATGTAATTTCTTGGGTTGACAATATTATAGCTAATAATAAAAATCCAGACTCAGGTATTATTGAAATTTCGCTTTCTGGTAGTAAAGGTATAAATGCGGTAATCTCCCAATTAGATAATATAAAAGGCAAGACGAATAACAATGTTCAGGTAAAAACTATTCTTGGATTGCTATATAAGGATTTAATTAGCAAATACGACACTGTATTCGAAGTGGCAAGAAAATTATATGTATTATCACAGTATATACCAAATAATAGTTTGGAAGATGATGAGATGTTAAAACTCAGAGCTATGGAGGACATCTTTCATATCTATGGGGCAGAAAGCGTTTCTGTACAAATTTCAAACCTGTTAAAAAAATATGAAATATTTGCCGATAATTTTAATACTTGTTGCCGATAATAAAATGATGAATTCATATTTAATATTTAAGCAGAATAAAAGTATTATTTCAACATACAATGGTTCTATTTCGCAATATGACACCAGTGACATGCTATGTGACACAGGCGGCAAGTAAACGGATAAAGGCTGTGCCGGGACAGGTGCGGCTTTTTTTGTTGCGTCCAAATAAGGAGCGTCGCACTGCTGTCATGCAGAGCGAAGCGAAGCATCCCCTTCTAAGGCGCACTGCCCATGGGATTCCTCGCAGGCTCGGAATGACATAAGGGAGGGGAGCATCCGCCCAACCCTGCCTGTCATGCAGAGCGCAGCGAAGCATCCCCTTCTGAGGTGCACTGTCCATGGGATTCCTCGCAGGCTCGGAATGACAATAGGGGCAGCGAAGCATCCCCTTCTGAGGCGCACATGCCATGGGATTCACCTATACCCCGAATGGGGTATCGCAATGCTCGGAATGACATATGAGAGGTATGTCCTTTTTATTCCCGCAAAAAAACCCGCCGGATATGAAAAGTTGAAAGGTTGTGAAATGAAATCTGTGGCATCATCAGGTCAAACGGCAACGCCATGACGAAAGGATAAGCCTATGACGGAGAAGAAATCGTTTCAGATGTACAGAAGCAACCGGGCGGCGATGGACTCGCTGTCCGATGAGGACAGGGGCAGGCTGCTGCGGGCGATATTCGCGTATGAGGACGGCGAAGAGGTGGAGCTGAGCGGCATGCTGCAGACCATCTTCCTGCTGATGACGGAACGGCTGGACAGCGACCGCGAGAGGTATGCGGAGACGTGCGCGCGCAACCGCGCCAACGGCATGAAGGGCGGCAGGCCGTCCAAGAGCGGCGAAAGCCCGGAGCCCGATGGCAGTGCGCCGGAAAACGGCGAAACCGAAGAAAACCCGCGCGAACCCGGCGGTTTTTCCGGCAAACCCAGAAAACCCGATACGGATATGGATATGGATACGGATATGGATACGGATATGGAAACGGATTGTGTGTATAAGCGCGGCGGCACACCGCCCACACAAACCGCTTCTTCCAAACCCCGTTTTCAAAAGCCGTCTTTGGACGACGTGCAGGCTTACTGCACCGAGAGGGGCTGCGGCGTGGACGCCCAGCGGTTCGTGGACTTCTACGAGTCCAAGGGGTGGATGGTGGGCAAGTCGCCGATGAAGGACTGGCGGGCATCGGTGCGCCTGTGGGAGCAGGATGCGCGCGGTGAGCCGGGCAAGAATAACGACGAGGTGATCGAATACAAGTACAGCGTGGTGTTGTGATGGAGCTGACGTATGCCAACGCGGTGCATTGCGACAGGTGCAACAACACCGGGCTGGTGCCGGTCGTCGTGGACGGCAGGGACATGTATGCCAGATGCGCCTGCGACGCGAAGCGGCGTTCACTGATCGGGCTCAGCAAGTACGGCACGGCGGATGCCATCAGCCGGTTCCGCTTCGACAACTACGAGACGGCGGAGGGATTTCAGAAGGGCATGCTGCAGCTGTGCCGGGACTTCATCGCGCAGGACGAGAACCCGTTCCTGTACATCAGCGGCCAGACAGGGACGGGCAAGACGCACCTCGGAAACGCGGTGTGCGGGCATTTCATCGCCGGCGGGAAGAATACGCTGCATAACACGTTTGCTCAGCTGATGGGCGAAATGAAGAGCGTCGTCAACGACGACGAGGCCTACCGCGACGTGCTGAACCGTTATGGAAACATTCCGGTGCTGTATATCGACGATTTCATGAAGTTCACTTCGACGGAGGCAGACGTCAAGCACGCGTTCGAGCTGATCAACCGGCGCGTGCTGAAGCGGGGCATCACCGTGTTCACGTCCGAGAAATCGCTGGAGCAGATCATCAAAATCGACGAGGCGCTGGGCGGACGCATCAAGCAGCTGTGCGGGCGGTTCTGCCTGTGCATCGATAAAAAGGATGGGCGCAACTGGCGGCTGAAAGCGTGAATGCGTGTGAGCGGACGCTCCGGACGGTTTGTTATAGGCTCGTTGCCGCTGCGTGCTGGCACGGTCGCGGGCGGGCCAAGGGTCCCGCCCCTACATTCGATGCATTATCTCGGTTGGACGTGGAGACCCGCTTTGTGCGACATTCTACGTCTGTCCTTGTAGGGGACGGACACTGGCCGTCCCGCCCCGTCTGTGGGCGGACACGGTCGCGGGCGGGCCAAGGGTCCCGCCCCTACATTCGATGCATTATCTCGGTTGGACGTGGAGACCCGCGTTGTGCGACATTCTACGTCTGTCCTTGTAGGGGACGGACACTGGCCGTCCCGCCCCGTCTGCGGGCGGGCACGGTCGCGGGCGGGCCAGGGGTCCCGCCCCTACATTCGACGTAT
>JAEWTW010000045.1 GCA_023397655.1 Bacillota bacterium | reverse complement strand
GGCCTGCCGCGTCATGAAGCCTTGAAATAGCGGTGCTATTCCTGCGGCTTCATTCCTTGCATACCGCAAAATCAGCTCGCCAATCCAGCACATCTCATTTAAGCAGTGCCCCCGGTTTTATACTTGTATCTAAAATAATGCGTAGAAAAAGGGTGGCCTGCCCTGATTTTGGGACAGGCGCTGTGCGAATATATGGGGTAAAAGGGGGTGCTGCGCAATGGGAGTCACGGTCGTTAAAGGGCGCGCAGGCAGCGGCAAGAGCCGTATGCTGATGGGACGCATCCGCGATATGATAAAAGACCCGCTGAGAAAGGTGCTCGTGATCGTGCCGGGGCAGCTCACGTTCGAGACGGAGAAGGACATCATGGCGGCGTGTGGAGTGCGCGGCATTATGGGTCTTGAGGTGCTGAGCCTGCAGCGGCTGGCGCTGCGCATACTGGAGGAGACGGGTCTGCCCGTCTTTTTGTCGCATGCGGAACGCGCGATGGTGTGCCATCGGGCGCTGGAGCGTCTGGACAAACCGTTCGGCGGTGAGCGCCTGCCCGATTTTGAGGTGTGCCTTGCCGAACTGATTACGCGCCTGAAAAGCCACAGCCAGACGCCGGACACGCTGCGGGACGCGGCGGCGCACGTAAAGGACGCCGCACTGGCACAGAAGCTGCATGACACAGCGGATGTGCTGGCATTATATGACGAGATATGCGGCAGCCGCTACGACAGTGCTGACATATATGCACTGGCAGCGGCACGGGCGGACAGCGTGGCGTGGCTACGCGGTGCGGCGGTGGTGATCGACGGGCTGGACAGCGGTGCGCCCGCGGCCCTGAGCCTGCTGGCCAAGGTGGCCGCGCTTGCGGAGGAGACGGTGGCGGCGTTCCGCGGAGACGATGCTGACCCGGCGTTGTTTGAGCCGGAGGAGAAGTTGGTCCGGCAGTTCATCCGCGATGTGGAAACCGCGGGGCAAAATGTGATGGTGATGGACAGCCCCGGCTTGTCCGATCGATACAACGCCGACGCGCTGCGTTTTCTGGAAGCCAACCTGTACCGTTATCCGTATACGCCGTATGCGGGTATGACGGATGGGCTGTACCTGATCGAAGCGGAAACGACGGAGCAGGAGGTGGAGCGCGTGGCGTCCGCCATACTCGCGGCGGTGGCGCAGAAAGGCTGGCGCTTTTCGGACATCGCCGTGGTCGGAGGAAACCTCGCGGCGTATCTGCCGGTCATCAAATCGGTGTTCGCGCAGGCCGGTATACCGTTCTTCACGGACGAGCGCCGAACGCTGGCGGACAACGCTTTCTTTGCTTTCCTGTACAGCGCGATGCAGGCGGCGGCAGGGGATGTGACCATGGTAGACTCATATGCTTACAGCGCCTATGCGCCTATCGATGAGGCACAGCGCAGGTCGCTGAAAAGCTATGCGGATAAGTACGCGCTCAAGGGTTGGCACTTCCAAACCGCGTTCTGGCGTGGCGAAGGGGCGGACGAGGCGGAGGCCGCCCGTCGTGTCGTGATGCGCCCACTGGATGCGCTGACCCGGCGGCTCAAGGAAGGCGGCGCGGCTGGGCAGGTGGCAGCGGTGCGCCGCTTCATGGACGACTGCGGTGTGAAGGAGAAGCTGGACGCGCTATGCGCGGGCATCGACGCGCCTGAAACACGAGCGGAACACATCTACTTCCGGCAGGTATATGAGCGGACGCTGGACGTGCTGGACAGCGTGCCGCGCGTGATGGGCGACGCGCCGTTGGCGGCTGATGCGCTGTGCAGTATGATCAGCACGGGCTTCGAGGGCACGCGCATCGCGGTGATACCGCCCGCCACGGACGAGGTCAAGGTATTCGACATTTCGGTGGCGCGGCTGCCCGGAGTCCGGGCGCTGTTTGCCATCGGTCTCAACGACGGAGCGTGGCCCGCGCGAGACGACGGACCGGGCATACTTTCGGGCGGAGAGCGCGAGCTGCTGCTGGACGCGGGGCTGGACGTGGGTGTTTATGACCTTGCGGCGGAGAAGCTGAAGATATACACCGCACTGGCGAAGCCCAAAGACAGGCTGGTGCTGAGTTGGAACCGGGCGGCGGGTGCGCCGTCGGTGCTGATAGACCGTCTGCGGCGGCTGTTTCCGGCTTTGCAGCCGGGCGGCGTGCCGTCGCTGCTGCCTAAGGGCGGCGCTGAGCCGGTACTGCTGGGCGGCATGGCGGACGCATTGCGTGGCAAGACGCCTGATGAGACGCTGCCGGGGCTTTGCGCGCGTTTCCTTACGCGGCCGGAGTGGCGCAACTGGGCGAAGGATGTGCTGCTGCGCGACAACGCGGCGCAGTCCCTGAGCGTCGAGAACGCGAGGGTACTGTACGGTGGCATCCGGTGCAGCGCGACGCGTATCGAGAACTACTATAAGTGCCCCTACAAGCACTTTCTGGACCACGGCGTGCGGGCCAAAGTGCCGCGGGACTACACGTACGACCGCATCGATATCGGCACGTATATGCACCTCGCGCTGGACTTGTTCGCGAAGCACCTGATTGAAGAGGGCGTGATGATACAGGCGCTGTCCGAAGAGGAGACGGCGGAACGCATGGAAGCGGCGGCAAAGGAAGCCGCGCAGCAGCATGACGGCGGCAAGCTGGAGGCAGACGAGCGGTTCGCAGTACAGTACGCGTTGCTGAAGAAGGAGCTGACGGACACCGCGCTGCGCATACGGACGCACTTTCGTGGGCGCGGGGCGCGCATGATGATGAGCGAGCAGACGTTTACGATTCTGCTGCCCACGGCATCCGGAGAGGTGGAACTCACAGGCAAGATCGACCGCATCGATGCGGCGGAGGGTTACTTCCGTGTGGTGGACTACAAATCCTCCGACACGCGGTTTGTGCTGAATGATCTGGCGGCGGGTACCGCGCTGCAGCTGCCCGTCTACATTGAGGCGGCGAGGCGCGCGCTGGTGGACACAGGGCTGCAGCCGGCGGGCGGGTATTACATGAAGATTGGCGACAGCTACGGTGAGGACGAGGGAGAAGTGCTGACCAAGGGGCGGATGCGCGGCATATCCATCAGCGACGCGGATGCGCTCGGGCTGTTCAGTGATACGCTGCCGGGCGGCAGCTTCGTGGCGGTGGATCAGCGGGTGACGAGTAAGGGCGCGCTGCATGGGCAGTCCAAAAACTTCTTTGACGCGCCCCAGCTGGACGCGCTGCTGAGCTTCGCGCAGGATATGATACGCGGCGCGGCGGAGCGCATATACGGTGGCGACAACGCCATCTGCCCAGTGGACGGGGCGTGCGACTACTGCGACTACAAGAGCGTCTGCCTGCTGAACGCGGGCTATGCGGGCAACGCACAGCGAACGGCGGAACCCTTCGACCGGGAGCGGCTGAACGGGGACGGGGAGGCGGCGTCATGAGCGGCAGGACATGGAACGCGCACCAGCAGCGTGCGATAGACCTACGGGGATGTAGTGTAGTGGTGTCCGCCGCGGCGGGCAGCGGTAAGACCAGCGTGCTGACGGAGCGTGTGCTGCGCCTGATCGAGGAGGGTGAGGATATCAGCCGCATGCTGGTGGTCACGTTCACCAATCTTGCGGCAGGCGAGATGCGTGCGCGGATCTACCAGCGGCTGCAGGAGGCAGGCAAGGAGAATGCGCGGCTGGCGGCGCAGGCGGAAAAGTGCGCGTTCGCGGACATCTCTACGCTGCACGCGTTTTGCGGGCGACTGATACGCGACAATTTTGCACAGGCGGGCGTGTCGCCTGTATTTGCTATCGCGGACGAGGCGCAGACCGTTCACCTCAAACAGACCGCACTGGACGATGCGATTGAGCAGGCGCTGGCGGACAGCAATCAGCGGCACATCGTGCTCAAATACGCGGGTCGCGGCGACATGGAGACGCTGCGGTCCATTGTGACCAAGATATATAACCGTGCTATCAGCTTGAAGGACCCACAGGAGTGGCTGGAACGGTCGCGCTCGCACTACGACGGGGGTACGTTCATTGACGCGCTGTTTGAGGAATACCGGGCCATGGTACGGGAAGACGTGCGAAAGGCGTCGGCGCATCTGGCGCAGCGTACGGAGCTGTGGCGGGAGAGCGGTTATGAGGCGGAGGCGTTGACAAGCGATGCGGAACGGCGGGTGCTGATGCAGACCGTGGACGCGATGACGAAGGACGAAGCGTATCTGCCCGTATTCGAGCCGATTACCTCTCCGGCGAAGGGCGCACCCAATCAGGGCAGCAAGAAGCACACCAACGCCGCAAACAAATGTCTGGAAACGGTGCGGCGTTGGGAGGGCGGCTTTGCCGCCAAAATGTCGGCGGAGCTCTGCCGGGTGGCGGACGATGGGCGGTTCTTCATCGACCTCACGCGGTCGTTCATGTCCCGTTACGCCAAGCTGAAGCGCGCCAAGAACCTGCTGGATCACGACGACACGATGCACTTTGCGTTTCGGGTGCTGCAGTCGGAGGACATCGCAGCGCGTTATCGCGATAAATATGCGCACGTGTTTGTGGATGAGTATCAGGATATCAACGAGGCGCAGCATGCGATCATATCGGCGCTGCAAAGAGGAAATAACGACTTCCTCGTGGGTGACGTGAAGCAGTGCATCTATACATTCCGCGAATCCAATCCGGAGCTGCTGATGCGGCGCTGCCGCGAGCTGTCCGGCAGCGGGCTGGTGGAGATGAACACCAACTACCGCAGCACACCCGCTGTCATCGACTTCATCAATGGCGTGATGGGGCATATGATGACGGAGGACGCGGGCGGCGTGGCCTATACCGGCGGGCAGCGTCTGGCGGCAGGCTCGACGGGTGATGGACGCGTGGATATTGTGCTGGCGGGGCGAGAGAGCGCGGACGGTGAGGACACGCTGGGCAGTCTTGAGGCGGAAGCCGCGCAGCTGGCGGAGCTGATAGGCGGCTTCGTGAACGAGGGCTTCGCCTACGGCGACATTGCGGTGCTGCGGCCCGAACTTTCCGGCACGGGGCAGCAGCTGGCACAGGCGCTGCGTGAGCGGCGCATACCGGTGACGGGCGGTCCCGCGGGAAACCCGGCCTACAGCGAGTTGATGGTGTTCATCAACCTGCTGTCTGTAATCGAGAGCCCCACGGCGGACGTGCCGCTGCTCTCCGCGCTGCGGTACCCGTATTACGGGCTGACCGAGGTCGATTTCGGGCGCATACGTATGGCTGCGCCCGCGGGTGTGACGTTTGCACAAGGCGCACTGGCGTATGCAGAAGACGACGAGACAGGGCAAAAGCTGGCTCGGTTCTGGGCTGATGTGCAGCGTTTTCGCCGTATGGCAGCGTGTATGAAGCTGCCGGATTTCCTGATGCGCGTGCGGCAGGAGGCAAAGTTCCGCGAATACGCATTGACATCGCCGGGCGGTAGCGGTACCGATGGAATGATCGGCGACTTTATCGGGCAAGTCACGGCGGCTATACCGCGATCCCTGAAGGAAGTGCTGGACATGGCGGACAGGATGCGCGCGGGTCGCGAGGCGCAGCCCGACCCCAAGACGGCGGACGGCGTGTACCTGACGACGATACACCGCTCCAAGGGCCTTGAGTTCCCCGTGGTGATACTGTGCGGCCTGCACAAGAATATCGACCAGCGCGACGCCCGCGGCATGGTGCTGGTGGGGCGGGAGCTGGGTATCGGTCTCAACGATGTGGACGAAGAAGCGCATATCAAGAAACCGACGTTGAACAGCACGGCGGTGGCACGCAGCATGAAGCGCGAGAAGTTATCCGAGACGGTGCGCCTGCTGTATGTGGGCATGACACGCGCGATCAAGCGGCTGGTGCTGTTGGGTGCAGGCAGCGCGCTCAAGGACGGCTGGCTGGAGGACAAGGCGGAGGGCTGGCAGATGAGTGCGCAGAGCTACTTCGATCTGCTGATGCCCGCGGTGCGTTTGGCGTGCGCGAACAATGGTGAGGCTTTTGAGGAAGCCGTGCGCATCATGCCGTGCGGCGAGGGCTGGGCGGCGCAAACGGATTCGTCGCAGCGGCTGAATGCGCTGCTGGACGCGGCGGTGGAGGTCGAACCGGCGGAAGTGTTTGAGACGTATATACACGGCAACGATATCGGTGTGCCCTCCAAGGTGAGCGTATCGGCGTTGAAACGGCGGGAGGAGCAGCCGGTGGCCGTACTGCCGCAGCGCTTCCCTTCCGAGGACGACGGCATCACGGCAGCGGAGCGCGGTACGCTGATGCACCGCGCGCTGGAAGTGATCGGCCTTGAGGCAAAGACACCGGACCAGGTGGCAGCGGAAGTAAAGTGGCTGTCAGCGGAGGGCAGAATAGACGCAGAGCTGGCGAAATACGTGGATGCGGCAGCTGTCGCCGGTTTTCTGAGCAGCGATCTCGCGGCAAGAGCGCGGGCGTCCTCCCGCTGTCTGTTCGAGCAGCCGTTCTGCCTGAAAATGAGCGCGCGGGCGCTGAACCTCGGGGATTCGGACGAGCCGGTGATCGTGCAGGGCATCATCGATATGTGCTTCATAGAGGATGGGCAGTGGGTGATCGTCGATTACAAGACCGATAGGGTGAGCGCACAGGATGCGCCGGACGTGGCGAAGAAGTACGCGATTCAGCTGAATCTGTACGCGCGGGCGCTCACGGATATCACACAGCGGCCTGTGGCGGAAAAGTGGATATATTACCTTACGGCGGGGCAGGCGGTGCGGCTGTAAACCCGCTATTACAAGCTTTGAGCATCCCGGCACATAAACCGGTCAGCGCTTCGTTTGAAACCATATTGCTCATACAGGCCATGGGCATCCCGCGTACCCAGTATGCCGCGCAGCGGCTTCAGTTCTGTTGAGTTGACAACAGCATCAACAAGCTTTTTGCCAACGCCCTGACCCCGATACTTTTCGTCGACGATGACGTCGGCCAGCCAATAGATGGTGGTGCAGTCCGTCACCGCGCGGGCAAAGCCCACCTGATGGCCGTCCATATATGCGCCCCAGCATAAAGAGTTGCGGATGGTACATTCGATCGCTTGCCTGCTCCTGTCGTTTGCCCAATAGCTTGCGGCCAACATCCCGCAGATCCGTTCGAAATCAAGCAAAGCCGGATCGTTGCTGATCAATAAGCCGTCCTTGCTGTCTGCGGCTGACAGTCGCTTGCTCCAGTCTTCCTTTAATATGGAATATTGTTTAGCGTCCCAATAGCACCCTTTGGCCAAGATGCGCTGCCGTGCAATCCCCTCGTATTTCATGCCCAGCTTTTGCATCACCCGTCCGGATTTTTCATTGGGCAAAAAGTGGCAGCACTCCACATGGTTCAGACCCATATCGGTGAATGCAAACTCCAGAATTTTAGCGGCAGCCTCGGGCATAAAGCCCTGACCCCAGTAAGGCTTAGCGAGCACATAGCCGATCTCAGCGCGCTTGTTCTTGCTGTCACACCAAACGAATCCGATGGTACCGATGAGCTTGCCCACGGCTTGATGCACGATGCCCCATTCGCCTGCTTTGCCGCCTTCGTAACGCTCTTGAGTGAAGCGGATAAATGCTTCCGAGTCTTCAATGGAGCGGTGAGCGTCCCACGTCATGTATTGCGGCACCTCGGGGTCCGATGCATAGGCGAACACGTCGGGCGCATCAGCCATAACCAGCTTTCTGAGGATGAGCCTTTCCGTCTTCAGCTGGGGGTTACCTTTAAAAATATTGCACATGGGCGCGCTCCTTTACTGATGGATTACGTGTACCTATTATACACATACTGATATCCATTTTTCCAGCTTTGATAAACAGGGGCTTTGTGATAAAATAATCATTATAATAATACTTGGAGGGCAATGACGATGATCATCATGACAATTGAGGATCCGGGTAAGCCGTTTGAGACGCTGGGACTGGTGCGCGGCTCAATGATACAGAGCAAGCATCTCGGCAAGGACATGATGGCGGGCTTTAAAACGCTGGTGGGGGGAGAGCTCAAGGGCTACACCGAGATGATGGAGGAATCCCGTGAGATCGCGACGCAGCGCATGATCGGGCAGGCGCAGGTGCTGGGTGCGGACGCGATTGTGTGCGTACGGTATTCGTCCAGTTCCGTTATGCAGGGCGCCGCGGAGGTCACGGCATACGGTACTGCCGTCAAATACAAATAGGCGGCTTTTTATGGCCGCCTGCCCTGTGCCGACTGTATGTGCCGTCGCAGGTCTTTACAGGGAATGCCGTCGCATTCCCTTGTTTTGTTTAATAAGTTTTTGGACATTCACCGTGTTTTACGGCAGGCTGGACAGCGCGGACACCAGCACGTCCTCCTTAAAAGGCTTAACGATAAAGCCTTTCGCGCCGGACAGCACCGCTTCGCGTACCATGCTTTCCTGCCCCATAGCCGATATCATGACCACGTGTGCATCAGGCTGAATGGCCAGTATCGCCTTCAGGCTGTCCAGACCATCCATCTCCGGCATTGTAATATCCATTGTCACAACGTCCGGATTCAGTTCCTGATACTTTTGGATCGCGACCTTGCCGTTCTCGGCTTCGCCCGCTACTTCGTAGCCGTTTTTACTGAGCATGTTTTTGATGGACACCCGCATAAATGCCGCATCATCCACAATCAACACCCTTTTCATTGTCAACCTCCCTGCTGAGTTGTTCCATATCGCATCCGACCGAAACGCGATTCTATTGCATAAAAGCGCGAAGCAACAGCACCGTTCGGACATATACAAAATTAATTGCTAAAATTTATATCGTATTTTTCTTCGGGACTATTAACATTTTCAATTAATTCCGATAAATATTTTAACAGCGGTTATTCGAACGAAGCGATTTGGCTGCAACGGGAGTATACAATGAAGGTCGAAAACGTACAGTCGATTAAGAATATTCCGGAAAAACAGCAGCCCCAGCTTTTAAAGCAGGGTGAGTTCTTCGTGTCCGAAGTGCTGGAAGTGAGGGGCGAGACGGCGCTTCTTAAAAGCGCACAGGGTACACTGCTGACGGCCCGTCTGCTGGGAGACCTTTGGCTGAATGCGGGTGATCATGTGGAGACGGTGGTGGACGAAGCTCATGGCAGCCGATATGTATTGCGTGTGGTGGATGTGTCACCCGGGCAGGCGAGTAACAGCGGGGCTCCGGAAACGCCTTCTAATACAGCTGTGCAGAGCGTGCGCGCGCAGATGCTGTACGGCATGCTGGCAATGTTAAAAAGAAAACCCGGTCTGGACCCGAAGATGGCGGGATTCATGGCAAGCAACGGTTTGACGGATACGCCTGAGAACATTGATACACTGGCAAAACTGGTAAAAGGGGAGCTGAAGACGGATCAGGTACTGCAGGCCATGCAGGGAGAAGCAGCCCGCGCCGGAACGGTTTTGGCAAACAGATCGGCATCTTTGGGGCAGAGGGGCGCATTCGAAATGGCGGCGACGCCCGCTGCAGCAGCGGATGTGCCTGTCGTGACAGCGGTGGCACCCGTAGCGGCGCAAGCGCAGCCGGTCACGAATCCGGCAGCTCTGGACATAGAATCTATTGAACAGCCCCCGGCATTGGACAGCGCTGCTGTCGGCGCGGCATCGGTTCAGCAGACGGAAGTTCAAAAGACTGTTGCTGCCGCACCGCAGGCTGCGGCATTACCCGCCCCACCGGAAGCAGTGGCGGTGCAAGCACCGGCAGAAAACCCGGCGGCTCAACCGGCCGATACTATGACCGGTATGCCGGCAGACACGGCAGGGCAACAGGCGCCTGCGGCGGCCATTGGCACAGCAGCAGCAGGCAGTGCCGCCCAGGCGGTGCAGCAGTCTGTTTCGGCAACGAGTGACCAGGTTGACGGCGCGAAGCTGCCAATTGAAGTGTGGGAGCCTGCAGTATTAGCCGAGCGGCTGGCCGCATTCGTTGTGGATATCAGGAGCAGAAAAACGCTGCCTGCCCAGCTGAAGAAGGCGGCCGAGGAGCTGCCTGCGCAGATTAAAGAACTAAAGATTTCCTTACAGTCAACCGATAATAATGACAGGAACACGCTGGCGCGCCACGCGGAAAGCCTGGACAGGCAGTTCTCGCTGATGTCCGAGTTGAAAAGGTTCGACTGCTATCATATACCGCTGACGGGCATGAGCAAAGAGCAGAACACGGCGGAGCTGTATGTGTTCAGGCAGAGGAGAAGGAAGAAGGAGACGGACCCGGAAACCTTTGCGGTGCTGCTGGGGCTGGATACGCAGCATCTGGGGCGAGTGGAGGCGATGATCCGGGCAGCCGGGCACAGCGTGGGCTTGGAATTCCGGCTGGAGAACGCGGAGCTGACGGATGCGTTTAATGAAGCAGCCAGGGCGCTTGAGCCTCTGATCGAGCAGGCGGGATACCGGCTGACCGAGGTCAACGTGAGGGAGCTGACGGCGAGGACAACGGTGCTGAACGCTGAGGAGGCGCTGTCCGATGAGGCAGTCCCCGATACGGGAAGTCTGGATATAAGGATATGAAAGACGACGAAAGGCCGGAAAAAAGGCAGGCAGCGGCACTGAGGTATGATCCGCAAACGGCGGATGCGCCCTATGTGGTGGCGCTGGGCACAGGGCATCTCGCCGACCGTATGGTGGAGACCGCCAGGGAGAACAACATCCACGTCATGCGGGATGACAAGCTGTCGAATATGCTGCAAAAGCTCAGCACAGGCGACGAGATTCCCGAGGAGCTGTACAAAGTGGTGGCTGAGGTGCTCGTATTTGTCAGCAGTATGGACGAAAAATACAGTCAGCGGTTTGGGATGGCCCAAAAACGTTGATATATATAAGCGGTAAGTAACGGGAGCGGCATATGGCAGCCGATAGAATGCCAAGATGAAACGGTCACAAGCACAGGCAGCAGCCATGGCCAGGCTGTAAAGGGTGCTTCAGTGATAAAGGAGGCAAGACATGGCGACGACAAGTTCACTGAGTTCACTTCGGATATCGGGGCTTTCTTCCGGTATTGACACGGAATCTGTTGTGAAAAGCATGCTCACATCGATGCAGCTCAAGGTGGACAAGCAGAACCAGACGACGACGAAGCTGGAATGGAAGGCGGATGCGCTCAGAGAGATCAACACAATGATCAAATCGTTCCGGGAATCGAATATGAGCGTGCTCAATTCAAGCAATAATATGATGTCGCCGTCCACCTACAACGCGTTCTCGGTGGCTATGCTGACCTCAACCTCCGCTGTGACAGTCAGCGCAGGTTCATCGGCAAACGCGGGAAATATGACGATCAACAGCATAACCCAGCTGGCGACTTCGGCAGCAGTGAAGAGTTCCGGCGCCTTTGCAGGCGATTCGATGAATACGAGCACCACGCTAGCAGACCTTGAGCTCACGAATGCGCTCGAGTTTGAAGACGGCGAGATATCGTTTTCCATCAACGGCAAGACTTTCACTTTTACGGAAGAAACCACGCTGGCTGATATGATGAGTGCGATCAATTCTTCCGATGCAGGCGTCAAGATGAGTTACAGCAGCCTGACAAAAGGCTTCTCCATCGCGTCCAAGTCGACGGGCAGCGGCAGCAAGGTCGAGATCGCAAACATAAAAGGGAACGCGTTTGCCGTTGAAGGCGAGGCGGCTGTGGATTCGGCGTTTGGCATCGCGGCGGGAGCTGTAACAGGGCAGGATGCGAAGCTGAAGATCGAAGGGGTGGACGTTGTCAAATCTTCCAACACATTCACCATAGACGGCATCACGTATACGCTTAATGCCAAGTCAGACTCGGAGATCAACTTCAATGTGATCCAGGATGTGGACAGCACGCTGAACAAAATTGTTTCGTTTATCAACTCGTACAACAGCCTGATTACCAAATTTCAGGACAAGATCGAGGAGAAAACGTACAGAGCTTATTCACCGCTCACAGATGCGCAGAAGGACGAAATGGAAGAGTCCGAGATCAGCCTGTGGGAAGATAAGGCGCAAAGCGGCATACTGAGAAACGATGCCCCGATATCTTCAATGCTTTCAGCAATGAGAAGCGCTTTTTACACGGCGGTGGAGGGATCTGGACTGAGCGCTGCCGACATCGGCCTCACCACGGGAGCGTATTCGGACGGCGGAAAGATTACGATCAATGAAAGCAAGCTGCGGACAGCGCTGCAGAACAATCCGGATGCGGTGACGAAGATATTCACTTCAAAGTCCACATCGACCGACAGCAAAACGGCTTATGCCCAATCGGGACTGGTGGTACGTATATCCGATGCGCTGCTGAAGTATACGTCGTCTTCCACCAGCAACACTCTGGCATCGTTGGAGAAGCAGATCAGCGACTCTGAAGATATGGAAACGACTTTACTGGACAGGCTGTCCGACAAGGAAGCAACACTGTACAAGCGGTTTTCTGCCATGGAGTCGGCACTGGCATCTTTGAACAGCCAGTCAAGCTGGCTGTCGTCGATGTTAGGCTAACTTGATTTATTTTGACGAGGAGTGCGATTTAAATGGCTGTGATGGCAAAATCTTATCAACAATATGTAAAGCATGATGTAATGATGGCCACGCCAATGGAACTGGTGGTGATGCTGTATACCGGCTGCATTAAGCAGCTGCGGCTTGCTCAGATGGCGATCGGGAAAAAGAATTTTGAAGCTGCAAACAGCAACCTGCAGAAAGCACAGGATATTGTGATTGAGCTAATGATGGGACTTGACTTGCAGTATAACATTGCGCGGGATTTGATGGCGATCTACGACTTCGTCAACCGGCAGATTATGCGGATCAACGCTTCAAAGGATGCGTCAATGATCGACTCGGTTGTGGAGATCATGTCCGGCATACGCGAGAGCTGGATACAGATCCAGAAGGAAAACAGAACGGCTACTCAATTTGAGTATGAAAGCGAATAAAAAATGACAGGACAGGAAAAAACGGAACTGGCCCGGATACTTATACAGAAAAAGGACCTGCTGGGGAAAATGCTGCTGATGACGGACAATATCAGGTCGGAGCTTCAGCAGGACAGGATTGAAGCCTTCGCCGAGGTGATCAACGTCCGCCAGAAGCTTATCGCAGAGATCGATAAGCTGACAAGAGCGGAGCAGGCCTTCGGCCCAGGGGAGGACCTTGAAGTGTCGTCTCTCAAAAAGGAGATCCGAGCCATTGTCGCTCAAACCTTGAAGCAGGATGAAGAGAATACCGCGCTGGCAAAGCAGAAGCTGCAGATGTACAGGGATCAAATCAGGCAGCTGAACCAGACTAAAAAAAGCGTGGAGGGGTATACCCGCCCCATGAACAATGAGGATGCCTATTTCGTGGATGCGAACAAGTAGCGTCCGAATACTAATCAGACAATATATGGAGCAGCAAGCATGAAGGTTGAAGATATCAACCATATCGTAGCGGATAACCGCGGTTACACAGCAGCCAAGGAGCGGCCGGATGGCAACGGGCAGGTTCTGGCATTTGCGCGGCAGCTCACCACCTTAAGCGAGTCGCAGTATGAGCGCTATGTACAGGACCTCCAGGAAAGGATCCGCAAACAGGGCGAGAAGCTGAAAGCTAAAGCGGATATAAAAGCGGTGATGGAGTACCGCGCGCTGATCAGTGAGCTGATGAACGAGGTGGCGAACAATGCCTTTGCGGGGCACAAAGCCGAAGCTTTCGATTTGAAAGGACGGCACAAGGTGCATTTTGTGATCCGCAGCGTGAATCAGAAGCTGGAGGAGCTGACGCGCGAGATACTCGCGGACCAGCAGGATAACATCCGAATACTGCAGATGGTGGACGATATTCGCGGTCTGTTGGTGGACATGTTTACGTGACAGCCGTAATGCAAACCGGATGGGCGGAATTTCCGTCCGTCTTTTTTTGTTTCAACTCCTGACAGACGGTGTATTAATCTGACAGGCCTCCATGTAGCCAACTTAAGGGGGCAAAAATCCAAAGAGGCGAAGGCTATGAGAAGCGTAGAAGGCATATATCTGTCAAAGCTGAACCGTTTTGAAAGCATTGTACAGCAAAAAGCGTCCATATGTCCCGGTGCACAGTCTGCCTTTGCGGGCGTGCTGAGCGATGTGCAGCAGCGGATGACGCTGTCTACTGATATGGCGAATCTGCTGGAGGCGATGCAATCCCTTCAGACCTCGCAGTATACACAGGCTTCACAGGATATCTATGGGTCCGCCGCATACACCGGATATACCGGCAGTACAGCGGCAACGGACAGTGAGATAGACGCGGCGATAGAGAAGGCGGCGCGTTCCACCGGGCTGGACCCGGATCTGATACGCGCTGTAATACGCGTGGAATCCTCGTTCCGCTCGGATGCCGTATCCGGCGCGGGGGCGCAGGGGTTGATGCAGCTGATGCCGGGCACTGCGGCGGAGCTGGGCGTGACAGACCCGTTCGATCCGGAACAGAACGTGCTGGGCGGCGCCACATATATCGCAAAGCAGCTTAAGCGGTTCGGCGATATACGGCTGGCGCTGGCAGCCTACAACACAGGCCCGGGGCGCGTGGCGTCTTACGGCATCACGGATGCGGACGACCCGGCGCAGTATGAACAGATTTCCAGCCGTGTCCGCGGCTATGTGGACAAGGTATTGCAGTATTACAATCAGTATAAAAACAGTTAGGGAGGTGCTGCCTGTTGATAGACAAGATGTTCAGCAATGTGAATATGCTCAAGGCCGGTCTGGACGCGTCCTGGCTGCGCAATGAGGTAATTACCAACAATATTGCCAATGTGGATACGCCGGGTTATAAAAGCTCGTCGGTGTCGTTTGAGACCGCATTTAAAAGTGCATTAAACCAGGATGGTTTCTCGTCAAAAGCGACGCGGGCGGGTCATATGGACTTCAGCGACAACCTGCCGCGGGCAACCGTGGTGACGGATACCGACACCACCTACCGCATGGACGGCAACAACGTCAATATTGACGTTGAGAGCGCGGCGCTGGCCAAGAACCAGATCTACTACAACACGCTGGTGCGGCAGCTGTCCAGTGAATTCAGTAAACTCAAAATGGCCATAAACGAAGGGAAGTGAAGTTAAATGAGTTTTTTATCATCACTTGATATCAGCTCGTCGGCACTGACGGCGCAGCGCATGCGCATGGATGTGATCAGCGAAAACATCGCCAATGCGGACACCACGAGAACTGCAAACGGCGGGCCTTACCGGCGCCGCGTGGCAGTGATGGAGGCTCAGCCTCAAACGTTTTCCTCTGTGCTCCGCCAGGCAACGGGCGGCGGCGTGGCGGTTACGCAGATCGTAGAGGATATGTCGGACTTCAACTATGTGTACGACCCGGATCATCCGGATGCCGACGCCAACGGTTATGTTGCCAAGCCCAACGTGGATACCACGGAGGAGATCATCGACATGATGTCGGCGACGCGGTCGTATGAAGCCAACGTCACGGCGATGAACGCCACCAAGAGCATCGCTATGAAGGCGCTGGAGATAGGCCGCTGAGGCTAATGACAATTGTAGGGGGATAATAATATGGAAATCAGCCAAATTAACAATCTGGTAACGAGCTTTGCCAATACGAATTCGTCGAAATCGTCGGAACCGGCCAGCAGCTTCACGGACATACTGAGCGATGCCATGGGCAGCGCGCAGGACACGGAGGGCGCCGTGCAGGCTCAGAACGCCGCGCTGCTGACGGGTGAAACGGACGATCTGCATACACCGATCATTGAGGCTCAGAAGGCTGAGCTGGCGCTGAATCTGGCGATACAGATCAGAAACAAGGTGATCTCCGCCTATAACGACGTGATGGGTATGCAGGTGTAAGCCGGTCAGGATAAAACAGCCAATTAATATCTTATCGGTATATGAGCCGAAAACTTTAAGGGTTTTTTCAAATATTGTTTCATCAATTTAATTGAGGGTATATAAAGTGTAGACCGTAGGGGGGTTTGTCAATGGACAATATGGGGTCTACACTTTTTTACATTGTCGTGATGGTTGCGGTGCTTATCGGCGCCTACGTGATGACAAAATATTTCTCTAAGAAAACCAGGCGCATGATGAAGAGCCAGCACATCAGCGTTCTTGATCGCATGGCGCTCGCCAAAGACAAGAGCCTGTATCTGACCGAGATCGGCGGCAAGTGCTATCTTATCGGCGTGACCAATCAAACAATCAACACATTGGGAGAAATCGACAAGGAAGCTTTGGGCGAACGGGACGAAGCTTCTTCGGGCGCGGGTGAAGGCAGCGTTTTTGGTAAAGCAATGTCTTTCTTCAGCAACGCCAAAAATGCACAGGCCGACCTGGCCAAGGCACGCATGCAGTATCAAACGCAGAAAAAGGAAGGCGCACGGCCCGGCAGCCGTCCGTCGGACGATGATATTCTTGAACAGATGAGCCGCGCTATTGAACAGAGAAAGAACCGCAATGGCGGGGACGGAGGAAGTCTATGAATATCAGGCCGATGCTGACGCCGCCTCCGGCGCAGAAGAAGAAAAAACGCAGCCGTGTGAACAGGAAGCTGATTCTCGGCATGGCGCTTGGGCTGCTGCTGGTACTGCTGCTGACAGGCTGCTCGATACTCTCCAGCGACAACGCGGACGAAAACAGTCCGCTGGGCGGCGTGCTGGGCAGCCGTTCCGAGACGGTGGACATCGTGTTGCTGCTGACGGTGCTGTCGATACTGCCGTCCGTGCTCATCATGCTCACTTGCTTTCCGCGAATCATCATCGTGCTGTCGCTCATCCGCAACGGGCTGGGGCTGCAGCAGATGCCGCCGAATCAGGTATTGATCGGTCTGGCGCTGTTCCTCACATTTTTCGTCATGTCGCCGGTGATCGACGACATCAACGTCAACGCTTATCAGCCGTATGTAGCGGAAGAGATATCGCAGGAAGAGGCGTTTGAACGGGCGATGGAGCCGGTGCGCGGATTCATGCTCAAGCAGACGTACAAAACCGATCTGGAATTCTTCATATCCGTGTCGGACAAGGATGCGGAAATAAAGAGTGTGGAAGACGTGGCCAACACCACGCTAATCCCCGCGTTTATCACCAGTGAGATCAAGCGCGGCTTCCAAATCGGATTTCTGCTCTACATACCGTTTATCGTACTGGATATGATCGTGGCAAGCGCGCTCATGTCGATGGGCATGATGATGCTGCCGCCCATCGTGATATCGCTGCCTTTCAAGGTGCTGCTGTTTGTGCTGGTGGATGGCTGGACGCTGACGGTGAAGACGCTGCTCTCCAGTTTCGGCTAGGCTCAGGCGGCGGGCATATGGTATACGGCTTAATAGGAGGAAACTGAAAATGGACCAGGCTGAAATCATCACCGTGATGCAGGATGCGGTGACAACAATACTGACAGTGGCGGCGCCTATCATGATCGTGGCAATGGTGGTGGGCGTGATCATATCGATATTTCAGGCGACGACGCAGATCAACGAGCAGACGCTCGCGTTTGTACCCAAGATCGTCGCCATACTGCTGACGATACTGGTGTTTGGCGGCATGATGCTGTCCAACATGACGGAGTTTTCCGCCCGCATGTTCGGATACGCGACGACGATGCTCCAATAGTGAGGAACCATGGACGGGATTTTGAGCGCGGTGACAGCGGACCTGGATTATTTCATACTGATGCTGCTTCGGGTAAGCGCGCTGATTATCTCGTCGCCGATATTCGGACGGCGGAACATCCCCAACATGATGAAGGTTGCGTTCTGCGTGGTGGTCACCTATGTGATATTCGCCGCAGAACCGTCGGGCGGGGCAATCCGCTACAACGGTATGATCGAATTCGCGGTGCTGTGCATCAAGGAGCTGCTGTTCGGACTGGTGATCGGGTATGTGACCACGCTGTTCTTCTCACTCGTGCAGACGGCGGGGCAGGTCATGGATATGCAGATGGGCTTCGGCATGGTGAATGTGTTCGATGTGCAGAGCAACATCAGCGTACCGGTAACGGGCACGATGCTCAACATCATACTGCTGATTTCGTTCTTTGGGGTGAACGGACACCTGCAGCTGATCTACATCGTCCGGTCCACCGTCACCAACATACCGCTGGGTGAGGTGGCGCTGAATCCGGCCATAGGGATGGCGGCGCTTGAAGTGTTCGCTCTCGCGTTCCTGCTGACGGTGAACGTGGCGATGCCGCTGATTGCGGCGGGTCTCCTCGGAGAGGTGGCGATGGGGTTCATCGTGCGGGCGATACCGCAGATGAACGTGTTCGTGGTGGGTATCCCCATCAAGATGCTGCTGGGCTTTCTGATACTGATGCTCATCATTCCGGTGTATGTGGCTTTCACCGATGTGATATTCCGCAATATGTTCTCATCCATCGATAAAATGCTGGTAGGGCTGGCGGCATGAGTGCACAGCCGAGTGGGGATAAGACAGAAAAAGCCACACCAAAACGAAAGCGAGAGGCGCGGGAAAAAGGGCAGGTCGTCAAAAGCACTGAGCTGATCACCGCGCTGTCGCTGGCTGTGATGTTTGGGGCGCTGTCCATATTCGGCAAGCAGATGCTGGAAGGAATGTTCGATGTACAAAGGCATTTCTTCTCCAGCGCGGGGCCCGAAACGCTGAACGCAACAGCAGTGATGGCGGCGTTCAAGGATGCGGCCACCATGTTTCTGACGATCATGCTGCCTTTTATGGCGGCGGCGCTGGTGACGGGCGTGGTGTTCAATGTGCTGCAGACGGGTTTCGTGTTTTCCACCAAGGCGCTCGCGCCCAAGATGGAGCGCATCAGCCCGATGTCCGGGTTTAAGCGGATATTCTCCAAACGGACGCTGATCGACCTCATGAAGGCGCTGATCAAGACAGCCATTCTGGGATATGTGGCTTACTCGGAGTTTCAAACGCGCATGGGCGGGTTCCCGGCGCTGATGGCAGAGGAGGTTCCCTTCTCCGCCGCGACGTTTGTGGATACGATCGTCGCCGTGGCATTCAACCTGGCGATCGCCCTGGCCATATTCGCACCGTTCGACTACCTGTATCAGCGTTGGAAGCACAACAAGGACCTGATGATGACCAAGCAGGAGGTCAAGGACGAGTACAAACTGACGGAGGGTAACCCGCAGACCAAGGGGCGCATCGCGCAGAAGCAGCGGCAGATGAGCCGAATGCGCATGATGCAGGCGGTGAAGGACGCGGATGTGGTCATCACCAACCCGACACACTTCGCAGTGGCGCTGTCTTACAAGGAGAACCAGCATAAGGCGCCGGTGGTGGTGGCCAAGGGCAAGGACTTTTTGGCTCAGAAGATCAAGGAGCGGGCACGGGAATGCTCGGTGGAGATCGTGGAAAACGTGCAGCTGGCACGGGCACTGTACTTCTTCTGTGAAATAGGGGACGAGGTGCCTGAAGATCTGTATAAAGCAGTGGCTGAAGTGCTGGCCTATGTGTACCGGATGAAGAAAGGGGGACGCAGATCATGAAAATCAAGAAGAGCGACATCGTTATAGCCGTTATGGTGCTGGCTGTCATACTGCTGATCATCGTTCCGCTGTCTCCGGGACTGATGGACTTCTTCCTGATCGCCAATATCACGATGTCGCTGCTGATACTGCTGATTACGCTGTTCACCAAAAGGACGCTGGACTTTTCCACCTTCCCGACGGTGCTGCTAATCGTCACGCTGTTCCGGCTGGCGCTCAACATATCCTCCACGCGTCTGATACTGGGTAACGGCGGCGACGCCGGTGATGTGATCAGGGCATTCGGACAATTTGTGGTCGGCGGCAACCTTGTCGTCGGTCTTGTGATATTCCTCATCATCGTCGCGGTGCAGTTCATCGTTATCACCAAGGGCGCGGAACGCGTTTCCGAAGTGGCCGCGCGGTTTACATTGGACGCGATGCCCGGCAAACAGATGGCGATTGACGCGGATCTTTCTTCCGGCACTATCAATGAGGAACAGGCGAAGGAACGCCGCATCGATATACAGCGTGAGGCGGACTTCTACGGCGCGATGGACGGCGCTTCCAAGTTTGTCAAAGGCGATGCCATCATCGGCATCATCATTACAGTAATCAATGTCGTCGGCGGCATACTTGTGGGTCTGCTGGGCGCAGGCGGCAAAGCGATGCCGTTCGATCAGGTAATAGAGGTTTATACGCTGGCCACCGTGGGCGACGGACTTTGCAGCCAGATACCGGCGCTGCTGGTCTCCACCGCAACGGGCATTATCGTGACGCGTGCGGCCAGCAAGGAAGGCTTTGGGCAGGATTTGTCCAAACAGATGTTCAGCAACCCGGGCGTGTTCTATGTGCTGGGCGGCATGCTGGCGCTGATCAGCCTGATACCCGGTCTTCCCAAGCTCCCGATGCTGATACTGGCCGTTGCGCTGCCCATCATCGGCTACACGAAGTCCAGCAAGGCCAAAAAGCAGGAGGAAGCCGAGCAGCGCGACGTGGCGGAAACCAGCGCGCAGGAGAAGCGTAAGCCTGAAAGCGTCACCTCACTGCTGCATGTGGATCTGATTGAAATGGAATTCGGCTACGGCCTGATATCGCTGGTGGATGCGTCACAGGGCGGCGACCTCTTGGACCGCGTGGTCATGATACGCCGCCAGTGTGCGCTGGATCTTGGCATCATCGTACCCATCGTGCGCCTGCGCGACAACATACAGCTGGGCACGCGCGAATACGTGATCAAGATAAAGGGCCTTGATGTGGCCAAAGGCGAAGTGATGCTGGGGCATTACCTGGCCTTGAAGCCGGACGATGTGGACGAGCCCATCGACGGCATCGAGACAGTGGAACCGACGTTCGGACTGCCCGCGCTGTGGATCGCTGAGGAAGACCGCGAGAAGGCGGAACTCAAAGGCTACACCACCATCGACGTGCCCTCCGTGATATCCACGCATCTGATGGAGATCATCAAGCGCCATGCCGACGAGCTGCTGGGCCGTCAGCAGGTGCAGACGATCATCGACAACCTGAAAAAGCAGCAGCCCGCGCTGGTGGACGAAGTGGTACCCAAGATGTTCTCCATCGGCGAGGTGCAGAAGGTGCTGGCCAATCTGCTGCGCGAAGGCGTCTCCGTCCGCGACATCGCATCGATACTCGAGATATTGGGCGACTATGGCAACCTGACCCGCGACACCGACGTGCTGACCGAATACGTGCGGCAGAAGCTTAAACGGGCGATCACACGCAACTTCGTGCCGGACGGCCGGGCGCGCGTGATAACCATCAACCCGGAAACGGAAAAGGCGCTGTCCGGCAGCATCCGGCAGACGGACAAGGGCACCGGATTCGCGATGGAACCGGCGCAGCTACAGCGGTTTCTCTCCAGCCTGAAAAAGGCGGTGGACCATTTCCTGAGTCTTGGGCTTTCACCGATGGTCATTACGTCGCCGCTGATACGCAAGCAGGTGAAGAATCTGTCAACCCAGGTGTTCCCGGAGCTGGTGGTGCTTTCATACAACGAACTGGAACAGCATGTGGAAATCTACTCTGACTGGACGGTGAACATCTAGTTGGTAGTTAAAAGATTCGTCGCGGCCGATATGAAAGAGGCCATGGAAAAAATAAGGCAGGAGTTCGGCCCCGATGCTGTGATCATGGACAGCAACCCTGTGCGCAGCGGACTGTTTAAGCAGGGCATCGAGGTGGTGGCGGCCTATGAACCGACGGCGAGCCGTCAGCCGGAGCCGCCTGTCGCGCCGCCGCAAACGGCTGCATCCGCAGCGGCGAAACCCGCAGAGGAAAAGCCGCCTCGCGGGACCCATCCGGCAATCGCCCGTTATGCGGCTGTACAACGGCAGGAACCGGGGCATGTGACCGCCGGAGCACCCGCGAACGCACGCACCGGCGGGGGGGAACAAGCGGCACAGACTGCAGTACCCACGGAGTTGGAACCGGTCATATTCCCCGCATTTGAGATGCCCGACCTTATGTCGATGGCAGCACAAAGTGCCAAAGCGGAATCCGAATATGAGCCGGAGCCGGAACGGATTGCGGAGCTGATGCGGCGTTTGGAGCTTGATCTGAGGCCGGAGGCCACAAAGAGACCGGTCCCCGTTAAACAGCCGGAACCGGCGGATGTCCTCCGCCAGTCCGCTGACCTGCCGGTAACGAGAAAGACGGAAGAACCGCCGGCTAAACCGCAGCGTCAGGCCATTGTAGAGTTCGACATGGAGCAGAACCCTTTATCGGATCAGATTGCGTCGCTGAAGGATGCCGTACAGGACTTCACGCAGCGCATGAGCCTGATGACAAAAGATTCAACGCTGGGGCTGCCGCCCGACATACTGAACTTGTACAGCGGCCTCATCGACCGGGACGTGCCCGAGGAGATGGCGCGTCAGCTGGCCGCCCAGACGCAAATGGCACTCAGCCGCCGCAACGTGAAGGCGGAGACGGCCGCCCAGCAGATCATCATGGACAAGCTGGGTGTGGCATCGCCCATCAGGCTGAAAGGTTACCGCCAGAACGTGGTGTTCTTTGTAGGGCCGACGGGCGCAGGCAAGACGACCACGCTGGTCAAGCTGGCCGGCATGCTGATGCTGGAACACAAGCTTAAGGTGGGGCTGATCAACATGGACACCTACCGCGTGGGCGCGATGGAGCACATGCGCATCTATGCAGACATCATGGATCTGCCGATGCGGACAGCTTATAACGCAGCCGATCTCAAGCAGGCGATGGAGGAGCTGTCGGACCGGGATGTGGTGCTGGTGGATACCGCCGGCAAAAACCCCGGCAACGAGAACTACCAGGCAGAGATGGTGGAGTGCCTGGAGACGGCGCAGGCTGACGAGGTTTTTCTGGTGGTCAGCGCGGTGACGGGGCACAGGGCAACACGGGAAATCGTCGGGAGCTATGCGTTTCTGACAGACTATAAGCTGATACTGACCAAGCTGGACGAGGTCAGTGCGTGGGGCAACGTGCTCCACATCAGGGAGCTGACAGGTAAGCCGCTGGCATATGTCACAGTGGGGCAAAACGTGCCCGACGACATAAGAACGGCGGACACAAAGAGACTTGCGGACAATATTGCAGGAAAGAAGGTGAGCGTATTATGACAGACCAGGCGCAGAATCTGCGGACAATGATGAAACTGAATAATACGCAGACAAAGATTGTGACCATTGCAAGCGGCAAAGGTGGGGTGGGGAAATCCAGCCTGGCGCTGAACCTGGGGATAGCGCTCAGCCAGCATGGCCGCCGCCCGCTGATCATCGATACGGACTTTGGGTTCAACAACATCGATGTGATGCTGGGCGTACATACGCAATACGACCTGCTCGATGTGATTGAGGGAAGAAAAGGCGTGCGGGAAGTCATTGAGACAGGGCTGTGCGGCGTGCAGTTTATCTCCGGCGGGTCGGGCGTGTATGAGCTTTTCAGAATGCCGCCGGATCAGCTGATGGATATTGTGAGCAGCCTCGTTGAGCTGGAGGATGTGGCGGACACCATTATATTCGATACCAGTGCAGGGCTTTCGGAAAACGCGATGCGGCTGATACGCGCCAGCCATGAGACGATACTGGTGACCACGCCGGAACCGACAGCGGTGGTGGACGCATACGCACTGCTCAAGATCGTGCATGAGCAGGGAGACCGCCCGCATATCAGCCTGGTGGTAAATCAGGCGTCGGGTGCAAGGGAAGCCACATCGGTGGCAGACGGCTTTGTGCGCATTGCGGAGAAGAACCTGAATATCCGCATCAACAGGCTGGGACATGTCACGCGCGACGCGAACATGCAAAGTGCGATTAAAATGCAGGTGCCGATACTGGCCAGCTTTCCCAAGTGCACGGCATCAGCGGATATCCGTAATCTGGCGGAAAGATATCTGAGCCTGCCGGCCAAGGAGTCCAGGAAGCTGGGCGTGGCCGGGTTTCTGGAAAGCTTCTTTTCAAAAAGCGTTTATCGGGAGTCTTAAAGGGTGCACGCACATGAGATGATGTCCGTCGGCGAACTGATGGATATAAAAATTAATAACGGACATTTCAAAACGAAGCTGCAGGACATGTACGAAGGCGGGCGATTCACTGTGTTTCATCCCACTGTGAGAGGGCTGCCCGTGATGCTGGAAACCGGCGACAATTACACGCTCCGCTTCTATCGGTCCAATGGAATCTTCTCATTTGACGCGAAGCTGCTGGACTGGTATACGAAGGACGACATTCGCCTGTGCCTGTTTGAGTCACAGAGCGAGGTGGTGAAGGCGCAGCGGCGGCAGAGCTACCGGCTTCCCATCAGGTTGGATGTGATGGTCCGGATCGAAAAGGATAAAGGGGATCGGAACGCCCCGGTTATCAAAGGAAAAACGGTGGATCTGTCGGAACACGGAATGCTGCTGACCAGCTTTACCAGTCTGGAAGCGGACATTCAGGTCATAGCGGAACTCAGGATGTCTCCGGTGGACACGATGGCGCTGAAAGCCAAGGTGCTGCGCTGCGAAAAGCCGCTTGATAAAAAGGACCCCTACCGTATCGTGCTTTTGTTTGTCGGCAGTTCAGACCGGCAAAAGTCCGATCTCGGCCGGTATATACTGCGACAGCAGATAATCGCCAGAAACAAAAAGAATCAGGAAGTGATGCCATGAGTGAGAACCATTTGAGCGTACAGGAACTCTGGAGCCTGTACTCCAGAGAAAAAACCCTGGAACTGAAGAATGAACTGGTGCTGCGTTACCTTCCGCAGGTGAAGAGCATTGTGCTGCGCCTGATGCCGACTTACAAAGCCTACAGCAACTATGACGACATGCTCAGCTGCGGTATTCTTGGTCTGATGGACGCCGTAGAGAAGTACGACATCTCGCGCGACGTCAAGTTTGAGTATTATGCGGCAATGCGCATCAAGGGCGAGATCATCGACAATATCCGCAAGCAGGATTGGGCTCCCTCCAGCCTGCGGCGCAAGATCAAAGCCATCAGCAACGCTTACAGCGAGCTGGAGAGCCGGCTTTGCCGCGAACCCACGGACGGTGAAGTGGCCCGATATCTGAATATGCCCGAAGAGGAGCTGCAGAACACACTGGGCAAATCCCAGATGTTCAACATCATCCACTTTGAAGAAATGGTTCAGAACGATACTGCCTGGGAGTATTCGATACAGAGCAACGACAACTCGCTGGAAGAGGAAGTGGAGAACCGGGAGATGGTGGAGATACTGGGGCGGATCATCGAAAACCTTCCCGAGAAGGAGAAACTCGTCATCACGTTGTATTATTATGAAGAGATGACACTAAAAGAAATTGCCGAGGTGCTGGGCGTTTCCGAATCCCGCGTGTCGCAGATCCATTCCAAGGTCGTCATGAAGCTGCGGAACAAAATGCAGTATGCGGGCATATATGAAGCGGTGGCAAGCGCCCGGTAAAACGAGGGGGTAGGGAAACATGGACGTCACTTATTATGCATTTGCCACTTACATATTCCTTCTGGTGTGCGGCGGTATCTGGTTCTTTAATAAAGTGTCGCGCGGCGCAAAGGGCAAGGGCGACAAATCCGCATATGAGAAGGAACAGCGACTGTTTATACTGTATCAGAACGTGGAAGAAATGATGTCGGGTTTTGAGGAGTACGCCGAGGAAACGAAAAAGGATACCGAAGCGTCACTCAGCAAGGCGTTGGGGATGCTGGAGGAGATACGCCAGCTGTCCAAAGAGGTGAAGAGCATGAAGGCCGGTGCGGAACCGGATGTTCAGAAGGCTGTGCCGAAGGGCATTCGATGGAACGAACAGCAGGAACCGTCGGAAGCAGCGCCGAAGGGACCCGAGCCGTTACAGCGGACCGCTTTCAAACAGGTACAAAAGGAAGCCGAACCGGACGAACAGCCGGCGCCGCCTCTGAAAACCAACGAGAAGATAAAGCTGCTGAATGCTCAGGGGTTCAGCGCGACGGAGATCGCCAAAACACTGGGGATATCCGTCCGTGAGGTGACATTGGCGCTTGAGCTGCTCCGTAAATAGACCTAAAGTAGCGGCTTTATTAATCCGATATACTAATCAGAAAAGCAGGTAAAGGAGAGGTATGCTTCGAAGCTTATATATTGCCAGTACGGGCATGCTGGCCCAGAGAAAAAAGATGGATATTGTGACCAACAATATCATCAACATCGACACAACGGGCTATAAAAAGGATACACTGATCACCCGGTCGTTTCAGGATATGATGATAGAGCGGCTGCAGGGGTCCGCTGTGGGGCCGCAGAATACCGGCATTCATGTGGACGATGTCGTTACATCGTTTGATCAGGGCGATCTTGAGCAGACGGCAAGGCTCTCGGATCTGGCGCTGGAAGGAGAAGGCTTCTTCGTCATTAATACGGAGGACGGCCCGCGTTATACACGGGACGGCGCCTTCGCTGTGAGCCCGGATGGCTACCTTGTGAACGCGGACGGCAACTACGTGCAGGGAAACAACGGCCGGATATTTGTAGGCGACAACACCTTTGCCGTCAACGAACAGGGCGGCGTGATCGTAAACGGCTCAACAGTGGACAAGCTGCGTATCGTGACGTTTGATGACCTGACCGGGCTGGAGAAGGTGGGGTCCAACATGTTTGCGGCCGGGTCGGCAGGAGCGCCGCAGGAGGCAACGGACTGCAAGGTGCGTCAGGGATGGCTGGAAGGCTCCAACGTGGACATGTCCGAAGAGATGGTGACCATGGTTGAGATAAACAGGGCATATCAGGTCAACCAGCGCGTGCTGACGATGCTGGACCAATCGCTCGGTAAAACGGTCAACGATGTAGGAAGGGTATGAGGTAGGTCATTATGCAGTCGTTAAATATGGCAAGCCTGGGACTTAGGGCCCAGCAGAACCGTGTCAATGTCATTGCGAATAATATAGCCAATGTAAATACGATAGGATACAAATGTCAGCGCGTGGACTTTCAGGATGCGCTGTATACACAGATGTTAAACCCGGCGGATCTTCAGCAGGAAGGCATGAAGCAGGGCTCCGGCGTGCTGCTGGGCACCACCAACCGCGACTATACGCAGGGCGCGGTGCTGGGCACGGGTGAAAACCTGGACATGTATATAGACGGAGATGGTTATTTCACCGTTCGCGACGGAAGCGGCACGCTGATGTATACGCGCAGCGGGGCGTTTGCGGTGTCGGCGGAAGCGGACGGCAACTATCTGGTGACCGCAAACGGCGATTATGTAATGGATGAGAATAACGCCCGCATCAAAGTGCCGGACGGCGTGAATGAAATTGCTGTGAACGAAGACGGCTCGTTGTGGGCAGGCGGCACACAGTTTGCCAGGCTCGGTATTGTGACATTTACCAATCAGAACGGCCTGTCGGCAGCCGGCAGCGGATGCTTTGTGGAAACGGTGGCGTCTGGTGCGCCGGTGGACTCGGATGCAAAAGTGGTTCAGGGCAGTCTGGAAGCGTCCAATGTGGACCTGACAACGGAAATGTCCAGGCTGATACGGGCACAGAAGGCTTTCTCGATGGCCAGCCGTGTCGTGTCCGTCTGGGACGAGATGGAGCAGACAACCAACAGCCTGAGAACGTGATGCTTAAAAATGGGGTGCCGCAATGAGTCCTAATGTGATACTGTGCAAAGAGTGCGGGAAGTTGTTTCAATCGCTGGGGTCAAACTATTGCCCTGTATGCGTTGAGGAGTTGGATAAGGCTTTTAAGGTGGTCAAAGAGTACTTGTATGACCATCAGGAAGCCAACATCGTCGATGTCGTTAAAGACACAGGCGTACCGGAGAAGCATGTACTGTCTTTCCTCAAGGAAGGCAGGCTGAATATCGAAAGCAGCGATGAAATGCTTCTCAAATGCGAGGACTGCGGCAGCCCGATACCGAGCGGTCGGTACTGCATGAACTGCCGCAATAAGCTGGCCAACGCGTTCGAAAACATTGTGAACACGTCGGCGAAGAAGGACCAAAACAGCCCAAACAGCAGAGTGCAGGCAAAGATGCATTCCAAGTACGGGCGGGATTATAATTGACGAGGTGATTGCCGTGAGGATCAATTCCATTCCCCCGAAAGAACTGCTGACACAGTATATGCATGTGCGGGAAAAGATGGCGGTGGACAGACCGGCATCGGGTGTGGACAAAACAGAGCTGACGGACGGCGCGAAAACATTCTCAACAGCGCTGAAGATGGTTAAGGAGTCGCTCTCGGCGAGAACGCCGGAAGAGACAGCCCACATTAACCAGGTGGCAGCCCAGGTAAGAAACAATACCTACACTGTTCCGGGCTTCAAGGTGGCGGAGAAAATACTGGGCAAGTGATTGCCGCGCCTTAACGAGGGGTGATTAGATTGGACAATATTATACAGCAGCTGCAGAACGTGATGCAGCAGGAGTTGGCTGCATACAAAGATATACTCAACAAAGCCAGGCAGAAAAAAGATGCGCTGCTCAGCAACGATGTGGGCATGCTGGATCGCATTGTGGCGCATGAATGGGTTGTTGTCAAGACGGTCAGACAGCTTGAAACAGAACGAGAGCAGATCATAAGAAGAGTCTCACTGGAGCACGGCCTGAACTTTAAAACGACAACGCTGGACGATATTGCCGCACTGCATCAGGGTGAAGCAAGCAAAAGTCTGCTGGCGCTTAAAGAGGAACTCAAACAAGTCATATCGGAAATAAATGCCGTTGGCAGGGTTAACAAGGAACTGGTGGATACGCACCTGCAGTACTCGGCTTTTTGTGTTAACCTTCTGACGGGTCACACAACGACGATAGGCACCTATTCATATTCCGGAAGGATGAGTGAATTGCAACAGACGCCGACGCTTGTCCTCGACCGGATGGTGTGATAAAGGAGAATTATGTCCGGTTTGTTTTACGGTCTGGAGATTGCCAGAACAGCGCTAACAGTCAGCCAGAAGGCCATCAACCTGACTGGCCAAAACATATCCAATGCCAACACTGAAGGGTATACCCGTCAGCGTTTAATTGTGGAGTCCATCAAGCCGGCATCAGCAAATGTCCGGCTTTCGCCAGTTGCAAAAGGCTCGATAGGCGGCGGCGCAGAGATCACGAAAATAGAGCAGATTCGCAGCGATTATCTGGACCGGCAGTTTCGTAACCAGAGCTCAAAGATGGGGTACTGGGAGACGCGCGCTGACGAGATGGAATACATTGAGACGGTGATCAACGAACTGTCCGAGGATAGCAACATATCCTCGGCGATGGCTGATTTCTTCAACAGCCTGAGCAATCTTTCCATCGATCCGTCCAGCAAGGAGATCCGCGCGACGGTACAGCAAAACGCGCTGAAGATGACGGAAACGTTCAACCATCACTATGAACAGTTGGTTGAGCTGCAGAATTCGTATAACCAGTCGATGAAGCTGACGGTGGATGAAATCAACACACTTGTCACCAACATTGCGAAATACAATGAGCAGATATACGCCTATGAGCTTTCGGGCAATGCGGCCAACGAAATGCGGGATCGCCGGAACCTGATGATCGATCAGTTGTCCCAATTGGTTAATATCACAGCCACAGAGTCGGCTGACGGCAAGATGGTCGTCAGCTGTGAAGGGACTGATCTGGTGAACCACACAACGGCGACACTGCTGGATGCACGGCCGGAGCTGACAGGCGAGGTGTCCGGTGAACCCGGATATTATGAGATCTACGTGGGAAGCACCAGCACCGTGTTTAACTACAGCAGCGGAAAACTGCAGGCGGCGAAGGACTTGCGCGACAGCACCTCGGTGGATAATTTGGGTATACCGCGCATACTGCAGAACCTGAACACTCTGGCGCAAAGCATTGCTGAGCAGTTCAATGCGATTCACAGCACCGGCTACACGATGCCGACCAGCACGACAACATCTCAGACTGGCATCAACCTGTTTGAAGTGCCGGCGGGCGGCTACGGTGATATCACGGCGGGTAATTTCTCGCTGTCTTCAGATGTGCTGGACAGCGTGTTTAACATTGCCGCATCAAGCCAGCTGATTGATCTGTCGGCAGCGAATACGAATGAGGGCAACAATGTCATCGCACTGGCGATGGTAACACTGTCTTCCAGTTCAAATGTGCCTACAGTGAGCAACTTTGAGAATTACCTGAAAAGCACTGTGGTGGAAGTGGGCATAGAAAGCTCTACGTGTAAAGCCAATGCGGAAAGCCAGCAGTCGGTTGTCTCCAACCTGAGTGAACGCAAGCAGTCCGTATCCGGCGTGTCGATGGATGAAGAGATGGTCAATCTGGTGTCATATCAGCACTCATATTCGGCAGCAGCCCGCGTGCTGACAGCTATTGACGAAGCTCTGGAAGTATTGATTAACAGGACGGGCCGTGTTGGCCTGTAAGGTGTAAAAGGAGGTTATTGAAATGCGGATAACCAATGGAATGATTCATGACAGCTACCTGAGAAATTTAAATAATAACATGGGCAACATGGTGGAACTGCAGACACAGATGTCTTCGGGCAAGCGTTTAAACAAGCTGTCGGACGACCCTGTGGATGCTGTGTCCGTGCTGCAATACCGTGTCAAGCTATACAAGGGTGAGCAGTTTAAAGAGAACGTCGACATGGGGCTGACAAGGCTGGAACAGACAGAGTCGTCAGTGATGGAGTTGAACGAGCTGATTCAATCAGCGTATGAGACGACCATCGAGCTGTCCAACGATTTTATGACCGAAGAGGATAAGACAGCGGCTGCGGAGCTGATCGGCCAATTGCGCGACCACGTTATGACGATTGGCAATGCCCAGTCGGGCGACAAGTATATTTTCGGCGGTTTTAACACCAACAAAGCTCCTTTTTCGCTGGACGGCAGCGGAAACCTTTTGTATAACGGTTTGGATATGTCGGATGCATCCAATCCGTCGCTGATTGCCGAGGGCGGCGTCTCTGTCCAATACGAGGTGGGTTTCAACCTGAAAATGGACGTCGCTGTAAACGGTACCGAACTTATCGGAACAGGTGATGACAGCATTTACACAATACTGGATAACCTGTATAATGCACTTAGCGCCGACGCAGGAGCGGATGAATTGAGCGGTTACGCCGATAAGCTTCTGGCGGGACAAAGCCGTGTGCTGGCCGTTGCTGCCGATATCGGCGGCCGTGTCAACCGGCTTGAGTTGATTGCCAACCGGTATGAAGAGGACAGCTTGATGTATACCGACATGAAGTCAAAGCTGGAGGATGTGGATCAGGCTGAAGCGATCATGAACTTTAAAATGGCTGAGAACGTGTATACTGCGGTGCTCCAGATTGGTTCAAAGATCATCCAACCGTCGCTTGTCGATTTTCTGAAATAATTGCTGAGAGATCAGGAGGAACTATATGATTATTGATACCGATCGCTTCGGGAGCTTTGATACAAAAGACAACAAGATGATTGAGTTTCCTGTGGGGATACCGGGTTTTGAAGAACTGCGAAATTTTATAATATTGGAGATAGCCCAAACCAAGCCGATTTACTGGCTTCAGTCAACGGAAAACAAATATATTGCTTTGCCGGTGATATTGACTTTTGAGGTGCTGGACGACTATTATATCGATATACGGGAAAACGAGCTGGAAGACCTGTTCGTGGAGAGTCAGAACGACCTGCTGGTAATGAATGTGGTGGTGATTCCTGAGCAGGCGGAGGATATGACAGTGAATCTGGCGGCTCCTATCGTCATCAATACCAAGCGCGGGATCGGAAAGCAGATCATTGTGGATGCGCAGGCCCTTCCGGTCCGCTGGCCTGTGTATGACGCCATCATGAAGAGTTTGCTTAAGGAGGGAGATCAAGATGCTGGTACTGTCCAGGAAAGCAGGTGAAGGGATAGCGCTGAATCAGGATATTTCCATTGAGATCCTTGCTATTGAAGGGGACAGGGTTCGCATCGGAATACAGGCTCCCAAAGAGATGCGTATTTACCGTAAGGAACTGCTGGAGCAGACGATCGATATTAACAGGACCGCGATTCATACGCCCGCTATCACATTCAACACGACCCGCCCGTAAGCGGCAGACGATAAAATACTCAAGCCTTTCGGCATATTGCGCCGGAGGGCTTATTTATTTGATGCTCAGGTTGTAAGGACAGCGGAATGCAAGCGGCTTGCACGGCCAGTCAGCACTACTGCCGGGAAGGCTGGCGGTTCTGTACCACAGCGTAAGGGCAGCGTGTGGTGCAAGTATAACGGGCGTGAGGGCACATGGCTGAAGCTTGAACGGAAACAATGGTCAGTTTCATGCGTTCGTTCGACGCATCCGGCAAGGTGATATCAGATACAAAGAGCCGGAAAACGGAGGTATGTAACGGCTGAAGGCCATGCACGTTGTCAGCTTCCGCTGAAGCGCTGTCACGGCATGCGCGAACGCTGTAGCCATCGTTGCGGCGGGATTAAAGCATGTGTGAACGCCGTGGACCCGCATTGGCACATACGAACGAAGGGGGCATTACAGGAAGCTCGTTGATGGTCTCTGCCGAGGATATCTGTGCCGCAGCATGCTGCAACGCAAAGAAACCAGATTGGGGCAGAGGAGACATCTGCATAATACAATTTCAGAGACCGGCACATCAGGTGTATATACAGGAGTCTGACTTACATTAGAAAATTAAGCCTTGATCTTCAATTTGAATGCTCATCAAAGGTTTTCGGTAATCAAAACCACCAGTTGAACTGGTGGTATGCACTAGCCGTAAAAGGGCATATTACAGGCCAGCGTCTTAAGACGCACTGAATGGTCCGCCATTCGCATTACTTGCCCTACGACTGCTAAAGCAGTAGTTCTCTCGAGCGCACTGCTTTTGACAGTCTATTTTTTTGTCATTCGCTTCGCTTAACTGCTGTAAGCTAAAGCCTTTTAATTCCCCCGGTAAAACTGGGGGTTTATTGTGCTAAAGCCCAATAAAAAAAGCCCGGCCCATAAGGCCGGAGCTTTTTTTTGTGATAAACGCGGGCGTTCGGTAGGGGCGAACACCTGTTGCGTTTTTCTTACCTGAGGAGCGACAGGACGTTCTGCGGAGCCTGGTTGGCCTGAGCCAACATGGCCGTAGCAGCCTGCGTCAGGATGTTGTTCTTCGTGAAGGTCGTCATCTCTTTTGCCATGTCGAGGTCGCGGATGCGGCTCTCGGCAGCCTGCAGGTTCTCGGATGAAGTATCCAGGTTGTTGATCTTGTGGTCAAGCCGGTTCTGCGTGGCACCCAATGTGGCGCGCTGTGTGGAAACCGTGTTGATCGCGGTGTTGACCGATGTGATGGCTGCTTCCGCATTCGCCTGACTGCCGATGGCGCTGGCGCCCAGACCCAAGTCAGCAGCCTTCATGCTATCGATGCTGATAGACAGGCTGTCGCCTTCGTTGGCGCCCGTCTGAATCTTGGCGGAGTTGCCCGCGACTGTGAAGTCAAGGTTATCTCCATCGAAGGCGTCAGCGGCATGCGAGCCCATTTCGATGCTAACGACCTGGCCACCGCCAAAATCGAGGGTAAAGCTGCCGCCGCCTGCTGCTGGCTGCGCAAAGCTGATCGTTGTGGTACCCAATGTCGCCGTATAGTCAGTACCCGTTGCGCCGGGAAGATCAAACACGATCGAATGGGCGCCCGCTGCGAAGCCCTCAAGAGAGATTTTTGTAACACCCTGCAAACCAGCCTGGATATCACTGCCAGCATCCACTGTAGCGTTTGAGCCAAAGGTGCCGTCCAACAGCTTCTTACCGTTGAACGCCGTTTTGCTGGCGATGTCGTCGATTTCCAGTTTCAGCTGCTGGAATTCTGCATCCAACGCCGCACGGTCAACGCCGTCATCGTTGGTGTCCGAAGCTGACTGCGTGGCCAGCTCGCGCATACGCTGCAGTATGGAGTGGGTCTCGGTCAGCGCGCCTTCAGCCGTCTGTACCAGCGAAATCGCATCGTTGCTGTTTTTGGAAGCCATGTCGAGGCCGCGGATCTGCGCTCTCATCTTTTCGGAAATCGCCAGACCGGCAGCATCGTCGCCCGCGCGGTTGATGCGAGAGCCCGAGCTCAGTTTCTCAGTCGATTTCGCCGCATTGTTGTTGTTGATCGAGTACTGGCGGTGAGTGTTCATCGCCATCAAGTTGTTGTTAATACGCATAAGTTATTTTCCTCCATGAATTTTTTTATTTAGCATCCTTGCTATTTGCTTGATCCATTTGCCCCGGCTTATTGGCGCCTTGTTTGCGGGGCTTTTGAACCTTACACCATACATATCGGCACAAAAAACTGAGACTTTAACGGAAAATTCAAAAAATTGATTCAGCCCGCTTTTTTTGTTTATTAATAAGTCGGACTCTCTCATATAGAGATAAGTAAATATATGAACTGAAATAATATATTGTAGGGATGTATTATGGCAAACGCGCTGACGAAGCTACCGTCCAAGATTCTGGAATCTTTCAAAAAAATGAGTAAAGGCCAAAAGACACGTATCATCGTGCTGGCCGTTATTATCATCGTTATCATTATTGCAGTTTCTGTTTTTCTGAACCAAACAAACTATACGGTGCTTTACAGCGGCATGGAGCCATCTGACGCGGGTGAGATAATGTCGACCCTGACGGAGATGGGCGTGGACGCCAAAGCGCAGGGGAATGATACCATTCTGGTGGCGGAAGACCAGGCGGATGCCGTGCGCATGCAGCTGGCAGCTCAAGGGTATCCGGGCAGCGGTATCAGCTATGATATTTTCCAGAACGCTTCGGGGCTTGGTGTTACTGAGATGGAAAAGCAGGTGTATTACCAGTTTCAGCTTCAGGAGAATCTGCGCCAAACTATCAACAAAATGAGCAAGGTCGACGACTCGGTGGTCAATATCGACCTGGGTGAGGACAGCTCATACGTGCTTTCTGACAACAAAAAACCGGCCACAGCGTCCGTGATGCTGACGCTCAAAAACGGGCAGAAGCTGGACAGTGGCGAAGTTGAGGCCATTGCCGAGCTGGTTTCCAACAGCATATCCGGAATGAGCGTAGAAGATATCCGCATTGTGGATTCGCAGATGAACCTTTATAAAGCGGGCGGTGATTCTGTCGCGTCCAGCGTGGATACACAGATGGGACTGCAATCCAGCGTGCAGCAGCAACTGCAAAATCAGGTCATCAATCTGCTGAGCCCGGTGTTCGGTGCGGAAAATGTGCTGGCCGAGGTCAATGTCAAGCTCAACTTTGATAATAAGGTGACGGAATCGGTAAAATTTGAGCCGCCGGTTGAGGGCACGGAAGGCCTCACCGTGAGCATGAAGGAGCTGATCGAGGCAATCAGCAGCGATCAGGATGGTCAGAGCGGCAGTGTGGCGGGCCTTGATGCGAACGGAACAGCTTCCGAGTATCTGGCTGCGCTGGAGGGCGAAGGCGATTCCGCCTACTATAATATATCGCGCGAGGCCAACTACGAGCTCAATCAGACCAAGACACAAATTGAAGAAGCCAAAGGCAAGATCGAGGACCTGTCTGTATCCGTGGTGATCAACAGCAACGCTGCAGAAGATTACACCGCGGAGGCTGTCACTCTGGTGGCGACGGCCATCGGCGTGCCGGAGGACCGCGTTACCGTCCAGATGCTGCCCTTCCAGGAAGCGGCGCAGAGCGACGAAGTGGCAAATGCGATGGAGCTGCAGCAGGAGATGCTCAGAAGCGCTCAGAACGCGGCCACGATGCGGCTGGTGATCATGGCTGTAACGGGGCTGGTGGTGCTGATCATACTTTTCATGATCGTTCGCATGTTCCGCAAGAATAAAGCGCCGCAAGGCGGGCTGGAATACATAGCCGATGAAGTTATCATACCGGGCGCCTTGCCTGTGCAGGATGGCGAGGACGTGAATCTGGACGATCTGGAATCGGCGGACAACAAGATGTCGATACTGGAAGACTACATCGGCAAAAACCCTGAGTCGGTAGCAAACCTGCTGCGCAACTGGCTCAACGAGGAATAACACGGAGAGAATGCTATGCCACGCGAGAGAATATCGACAAGAGAAAAAGCAGCCGTACTGCTGATCACAATGGGCAAGGAGCGGGCGGCAAAAATCTATAAGTACCTGTCGGAAGAGGAGATCGAGCAGCTGACGCTGGCTATCACCACGATGAGGCGTGTGGAGCCTGAGACCAAGGAGTCGGTGGTGGACGAGTTCTTTCAGATGTGCATTGCGCGCAAATACATCTCCGAGGGCGGCATCGATTACGCGCGGGAGATACTGGCGAAGGCATTCGGCGAAGAGCGCACCAACGATCTTATCATGAAGCTGTCTTCGTCGTTGCGTGTGAAACCGTTTGACTTCATACGAAAAGCCGACGTCACACAGGTGCTCAACTTCTTGCAGAACGAGCACCCACAGACCATCGCGCTGATACTCTCGTACCTTGAACCCAAGTATGCGGCCAACATACTGGCCAACCTGCCATTGGACAAGCAGACGAGCGTGATTGCCCGTATCGCCAACATGGGGTCCACGTCACCCGAATATATTAAGGAAACGGAACGCGTGCTGGAGAAAAAGCTGTCGTCGATGAACTTTGGCGACCAGACCTCAGCGGGCGGCATCGACATCCTCGTCAACATACTGAACAGTGTAGACCGCGGTACGGAGCGGCATCTGCTGGAGTCGCTGGAAGAGGCGGATGCGGAGCTGGTGGAGGAAATCCGCAAGCGCATGTTCGTGTTCGAGGACATTGTAAAGCTTGGAAACCAGGCTGTACAGCGGGTGCTGAAGGAGATCGACAACCGCGATCTGGCTGTGGCGCTCAAGGGCTCATCCGCAGAGGTGTCCAACGTGATATTTGGCAACATCTCCAACCGTCTCCAGGAAATGATCAAGGAAGACATGGAGTTCATGGGTCCCATCCGCGTCAGAGACGTGGAGGAGGCGCAGCAGAAGATCGTCAACGTGATACGGCAGCTTGATGATGCCGGAGAGATCATTATATCCCGCGGCTCGGAGGACGAACTCATTGTTTAAAATCGATAAAACGCTCGTTGATAACATGAATCAAAATCGGTCGTTTATCGTGATCACACACAAGGAAACCAGGAAGGAGTCAGGCGACTCATCCGAGATTCCGCTGGGCGATGCCGCGCTGCTTGAAAGCGACACCCAGATACCGCAGCCGGTGCGAGACAAGGCGCGCGAACTGATGCACAGCGCGCAGGCCAAGGCGCAGCAGATTTTACAGGCGGCAGCGGCGCGTGCGGAAGAGATAAAGAACGAAGCACGGCAGCAGGGCTGCGATGCGGGAGTGGCGGATGCAGCCGATGAAATCGCCAGAAAAATAGCGGCTCAAAATGAGGAAGCCCGGGCGATGATTGAGCAAACGGCACAATACCGAGACGAATTGTACGATCAGCTTCAGGAGAGCGTGCTGCCGCTGGCCATGGACATAGCGGAAAAAATAATTAACATACAATTACAAAAAGACGATAAAGTCTATATGGAGATTGCCAAAAAGGCAGTTATGGAATTAAAACAGTCGGACGATTTCATGCTGCGCGTGGGCCGGGGAGAGTTCGAAAAGTACTTCAGAGACGGCGGACAGTGGCTGCGTGAAGGAACGGACTGCGGCGATTTCGAGGTGGTATGCGATCCGTCGCTGGAACCGGGCGGACTCGTGATCGAGTCAAACGACGAGGTCATCAACGCGGGAATCGCGATGCAGCTCGATAAGACTCGGCAGTATCTGAAGGAGCAGGTGGAATAGCATGGCCGGTTTTGAAAGCGCCGAGCGTTTCCGGAATGCGCTCAAGGACAAAGAGTTTTTTGAATATGGCGGCCGCGTCAGTCAGGTTTACGGCCTGACGGTGGAGGCGGTGGGTCTCGGATGCAAGCTGGGAGACATATGCCGCATATATACGGACAGCAAGGATAAGTTTATTCTGTCCGAGGTGGTGGGCTTCAAGGAAAAAAAGGTGCTGCTGATGCCTTTCGGAGAGCTTTCCGGTGTGGGTCCCAACAGCTACGTTGTTTCCGATAACCGGTCGCTCAGCGTGCCGGTGGGCCGCGAATTCTGCGGCCGGGTGCTGGATGGGCTGGGAAACCCAATGGACGGGCTGGGGCCGGTGAAAGCGGAGGCCACCTATCCCATCATGAACAGTCCGCCCAATCCGATGGAACGCCGCCGCATCACTGAGCAGCTTTCAATGGGCGTTAAAGCCGTCGATTCGCTGCTGACACTGGGCAAGGGACAAAGGGTGGGCATATTCGCTGGCAGCGGCGTGGGCAAGAGCACGCTGCTGGGCATGATCGCCCGGAACACCTCGGCGGATATCAACGTGATCGTACTGATCGGCGAAAGAGGCCGTGAGGTCAAGGACTTTTTGGAAAAGGATCTGCAGGAAGAGGGCTTAAAGCGTTCGGTGCTGATCGTGGCGACGTCGGACCAGCCTGCGCTGGTGCGGCTCAAGTCTGCGATGGTGGGCACGGCAATGGCGGAATACTTCCGCGATCAGGGGCTTAACGTGATGCTGATGATGGACTCGCTGACGCGTTTTGCAATGGCGCAGCGCGAAATCGGCATGGCGATTGGAGAACCGCCGGTATCGAGAGGGTTTACGCCCTCAGTGTACGCGATCATGCCGCGGCTGCTGGAGCGAGCGGGCATGTGCAGCAAAGGCTCCATCACCGGGCTGTATACGGTGCTGGTGGAGGGCGACGACATGGACGAACCCATCGCGGACACGGTGCGCGGCATACTGGACGGACATATCGTGCTCTCGCGCAAGATGGCGAACAGTAACCATTACCCGGCTATCGACGTGCTGCAGAGCGTCAGCCGCCTGATGCCGGACGTGATGCCCCGGGAGTACCTTCCGATGACTGCGTATATCCGGACGGTGATGTCCACTTACCGGGACGCGCAGGACCTGATATCGATCGGGGCATATAAGGCGGGAACAAATAAGAAGATCGACGAGGCGATCGACCAGATAGAGCATATCAACATGCTCCTCAAGCAGCAGGTGGATGAACGGTTTACGTTTGAGGATACGATGGAGCTGGTCTCGCAGATATATGACAGGCGAAGCGCATGAAAAAGTTTGTATTTACACTGCAGTCCTGGTACGACATGCAGCTGAGTATTGAAAAGCAGCAGAAGCTGGAGCTGAAGAACATTGAAGCCGAGCTGATGAGACGGCATCAGGAGCTGGAGCAGCTGAACGCGGATTTTGAAAAGGCAAGCGGCGAGTACTGTACGGCGGTATCCAAAGGGGTAACGGCGCCGTGCATCAAGGATTACGGCCAGTTCTTTGACAGTCTGAAGGCTTCAATGGCCACAGTGCAGGCGGAGATAGTTCGCCTGGAGCGCGAGCGGGAACAGCGCATGCAAAAGCTGGTTCACACGCGCAAGGAGATCAAGCTGCTGGACAAGCTGCGCGAGTCGCAGTATGCCGAGTATCAGGAAAACGTAAAGAAACAGCATAACAAATTTGTGGATGATCTGGTCTCGTATAACGTGACCGTATCCTAAGGAACAGATATGGCAGAAAAACTGGAAGCCAAAAAGAATACAGTGCCTGCGGCGGCGACGGCAGGAAAACCGGTACCGGCGGCCAAGCCATCCGATAAAGCTGCCAAGCCCAAGAGCAAAGTTTCGGCCGGCGGTGTGGTCGCAGTTTTCCTGATTGTGATCATGATATCGGCAACGGCATTAATTTATTTCAATCTGGGCGGTATACGGCAGCAACTGGCGGACGCGCTGCAGACACAGCAGGCTGAGACAGACGGAGAGACCGCCGCCATGGATGCGGAGCAGATTGAGCAGCGGCAAAGCGAGCTGGATGCACAGGCCGCTCAGCTGGCAGAACAGACCGCCGCGCTGAAGAGTAAGACCGAAAAGCTTAAGGAGCGCGAAACAGCGCTGGAGGACAATGAAACGGCGCTGGCAGAAAAGGAAACGGCGCTGACAGCGAGGGAAGAAGCGGTAACAAGCAAGGAGTCCAGCATACAGGAGGCGCAGCAGGCGCAGGACGACATGGCAGCCACCGCAAAGATATTTGAAGCGATGGACCCGATTGTGGCGGCTACAGCGATATCCGGTCTCAACACGGTGGATGATATGGTGTCGGTGTTGATGATGATTCCCAGCGACAAAGCGGCTGCCATACTGGGCAACATGGAGGTTAAGCTTGCAACCAGAGTTTTATCAGAAATGATGAAATAAAAAAAGCAAAGGAGGAAATGCGATTGATCAGAAGGGAGGAATGCGCATTTGGATTGTAGTCTTATGACGGCAGGCATTGAAATGCCTGGTTCATCAGCGGACAAGGGTGTCATGACAAGCGGTTTGACCAAAGCAGGCAAGAACCCGGCCCAGGCTATACTCAGCGACTTTAAAAAGAAACTGGAGAGCCTCGCGGCGGCAGCACAGCCGGTGGCGGTCATGCAGGAGACAGTCATCATACCCGGACAGGATAACAGCATGGCTATAACCCCCTCGGCACAGGCCGTGCCGCAAGAGGTTGTTGGCATTCTCGAAGGATTCGGATTGCTGGATTATCAGACGGAGATCAGCGAGGCTTCAACAGAAGCCGGCCAGCTGCAGACGGGGGCAACAGAGAGCCCGGAAGCAACAGCCGCACAACAGTCGCAGGTGTCCGGACAATTTGCAAGGATGCTTAATAATGAACAGCCCGGCGAAGCGGCGCAGAGTGCGCAGCCGCAGGCAAGCGCCGGTGCTGAAAAGTATTCGGGCTCCCTCGAGAGTACCAACAGCGGACCGACGGCAGAAGCCAAAGAGGCTCCGGCAGAAGGCCCGGATGCGGCAATGCTGCTCAAGTCCAAACTCACGGTTGACAGCCGGACGCAGCAGATAGATGCCGCACCAAGGCAGAGCCAACCGCAGCAGCCGGTACCGGCGGAAGTTATTGAAACGGGAGCAACGCAGTCGGATGCGGCCGAAGCAGCGACAATGCCGGTAGCCGCGTCTGCAGCAGCAACGGTACAGGTAGCATCGGTGAAAGCACCCGTAAAAGATGCCGGTAAACAGGCCCGGACTGAAGAAAAAGCCGAAATGCCGGTGGCGGCGGATACATCGCCGGAACCCATAGTCAGCATGGGTACGGAGTCGGCGAAGGTGAACGTGCAGCAGGCGGAAATGCCGGCTGAAACAACGAGCCCGCAGGAAACGACGGCGGATTTCGTCAGGGATAATGTGATCCGCATCGTGGATAAGGCAAGAGCCAGCGTCAGCGAGGGGCACTACGAGTTTGATGTGGAATTAAAGCCGGACTTTCTCGGCAAGGTCAGCATCAAGCTCACGATGGAGAACGGCGAGGTCCGCATGCATGTGCAAACAGAGGATGCGGCGGTAAAGGGGCTGTTCTCGGATCACTCAGGTTCGCTCCAGAGCGCGCTCAAGGAAAAAGGCATCGTCATCTCTACCGTCGATGTTTCGTATCAGGATCCGATGGCAGCCGGACGCGAAGCGTTTGGACAGCAGGCGGGTGGAAACGGACAGAGACGGGAAGGACACCTCGGATGGAGTGCTGACCGGTATTCCGGCAGCGAACTGTTTGAATCGACAGCGCCTGTTTCCGAAATGCTGGGCGGCAGCTCGGTGGAATACCTGGCTTGATGGAAGGAGATTAAAAATGTCTAGCGTAGCGACAACCTCAGCATCTGTCATACGGACGCTGGAAGAGTTGAACAACAGCACACGCACAACAGGCAGCAGCTTGGGACAGGACGACTTCCTGAAGTTGCTGGTAGCGCAGATGGCCAATCAGGATCCGATGTCGCCGACAAGCAACGAAGATTTTCTGGCGCAAATGGCTCAGTTCACCATGCTGGAGCAGATCAAGGAGATGGGGCAGAGCTTCCTGTCGAGTCAGGCTTACAGCATGATAGGCCAGTACGTGTATGTGCAGGACGGCGATAACCTGATATTTGGCAAGGTGGACGGCGTCGTCAAGGAAAATGGCGTCAACTATCTGATGATCGGCGGTGAAATGTACGATCTGGCGAGCGTGGCCGGCGTTGTGGACAGCTCCACAGTGGGGGGCGGTATTGACGATGAGATACTGCAAAGCGCCACACTGATCGGATGTACGGTCACTGCGACGGTCACCGCTGAAGACGGCACCAAAACCACCGTGACCGGTGAAGTGTCCCGGATCGTGGTAAAAGACGGCGTGATTTACGCAGTGGTGGACGGGAAAGAAATCCCGGTTTCGAGCATAACGGAAATATCGGCCGACGGCACTGAAACGCCGACCGATGGAACGGAAACACCGGCGGAGGATACTGAACTGCCGGCCGATACTGAACCAGTGATTATTTAACAGGAGGATACTTTAACATGATGCGTTCATTATACTCCGGCGTGACCGGACTCAAGAATCACCAGACCAAGATGGATGTGATCGGCAATAACATCGCGAACGTGAATACGGTGGGCTTCAAGGCCAGCCGAGTCATATTCCAGGATATCTACAGCCAGACGGTGTCACCGGCATCGGCGGGCAACGCCACAACAGGCGGCACCAATCCGCAGCAAATAGGCCTCGGCGTACAGCTGGCGACGATCGACGTGCTGAACACGCCGTCGTCCTCACAGTATACCGGCAACCCGCTGGATCTCGCGATTGACGGCGACGGCTATTTCGTGATTCAGAACGGCAATTCGTATACCTATACCCGTGCCGGCAACTTCTATACGGATTCACAAAACTATCTCGTGGATTCAAACGGCAGCTATGTGATGGGCTATGAGGTGGATGGCACCGGTGCGCTGGTTTACAGAGATGCCACCAATGCGGTCTGCGCTGCTGGAGCGCCGGGTGCACATTTGACGATGGAGAGAATTTTTGTGGATCCCGCTTACTATGATGTGTCCATCAGCGCAAACGGCCAGGTGGTGGCGCTGGACGAAGCCACCAGCCAAAGCACCGTGCTGGGGCAGATCGTACTGGCGCAGTTTGCCAACCCCAACGGGCTTGAAAAGACGGGTGAGAACTCTTACCGCACCACGGTCAACTCGGGCAACCCGGTTTTTGATACTCCGGGTGAAGGCGGCAGCGGCAGCCTGAATCCGGGCTCGCTGGAAATGTCCAACGTGGATTTGACTGCCCAGTTCGCAGATATGATCACCACGCAGAGAGGCTTCCAGGCCAACTCGAGAATCATCACCACAACGGATGAAATGCTCGAGGAACTGGTGAACATGGTCAGATAACGACGTATGCTGATGCCGGCGCGCCGGATAAGCGCGCCGGCTCTAAGCAGATGTGATGGAAAGGATTGAATCAGTTTGATCAGGGTACATCGTTTAAACAATGAGGAATTCCTCATTAACTGTGAGTTGATAGAGTTTGCGGAAGAGACGCCGAACACGGTGGTGTCGATGGCTTCCGGTCGCAAGCTCGTCGTATCGGAATCCTGCAATGAGCTGCAAAGGCTCATCATAGAGTACAAGAGGAAAATATTCGGAAACTTCAGCGGGGCTGACGGCAAATAAGAGGTGTATGGCTTTGGAAAAAACAACGGTTATCGGTATCAGCGCGGGATTTGCATGCATACTTATCTCCATCCTGTTGGATGGCGAGCTGGGTACATATTTTAACTTACCATCCTTGTTCGTTGTGATCGGAGGCACGATCGCTTCGACCATTGTTGCCTACCCGGGAAAAATGCTTAAATCCCTCAAAACTGTATATACCATGGCCTTTAAAAAGCAGCATATTGATTTGAACGAAGACATCGAGCTGATCATCAAAGTGGCCAATGTGGCTCGCCGCGAAGGCCTGCTGGCACTGGAAGATGCTGTGGGCGAGGTGGAAAATCCCTTTTTGCAAAAGGGTATCATGCTGATTGTGGACGGCGCTGACGGTGAGCTCGTCAAGAATATACTGGAGACGGAAATCTCGTTTATACAGGAACGTCATTCACAAGGGCAGAACATCATCAACAGCATGGCGGCGTTTGCACCGGCATATGGTATGATCGGAACGCTGATTGGTCTTATCAACATGCTGAAAAACTTAAGTGATCCCGGTACGCTGGGGCCAAGCATGGCTGTTGCATTGATCACGACATTCTACGGCGTTGTACTGGCGAATCTCGTGTTTACGCCGGTATCCAAAAAACTGAAAGTTCAGAGCGATAACGAGGCGCTGCAAAAGGAACTGTACATGGAAGGGCTTCTTTCGATACAGGACGGAGAAAATCCGCGTATCATCAAGGACAAGCTGACGGCGTTTATTTCGCGGCGCGATATTAAACAGACGGAATCCCAGCCCAATCCGGAAGTGAAGGAGATCATGCAGGATGGCAGGTAAGCGCAAGCCGCAGCCGCCTGATGAAGAAGGCGCACCGGCCTGGATGAATACATACGGAGATATGGTGACACTGCTGCTGACATTCTTTGTGCTGCTGTTCTCGTTTTCAACCATAGACGCGCAGAAATGGGAGCAGATTGTCAGCTCACTATCCGGTACGCCTTACGTAGCGATCCAATCGATCGATCCGGGAGAGGTGCACAGCGAAACAGATCCGGTGAACGATACCAGTTGGGATGTACCCAAAGAATCCACGCAGCCGACTCCGGAACCCAGCAACGAATTGGATGAGTCGGGCAAGGCGGAGCGGGAACGCCGGTTTGAAGAGCTGTATCAGAATATAAAGACATATATTCGTACAAACAATCTGGAAATGCTGCTGAAAGCGCAGAAAGAACACGATACAATACTCATTCGAATGACCGATTCTGCACTGTTCAATTCCGGAAAAGTGGATATCCTTCCTGCCGCGAAGGAAATGCTGATGGAAATCAGTAAGATCATAGATGAGTATGACGACTTGATAGAAACGATTTGGGTGGAAGGGCATACCGACAGTGTGCCGATCAGCTCTGCAAAATACAGAGATAATTCCGATCTGTCGGCGATGCGCGCCACCAGCGTTCGCAGATATATGCTGGGGATAATGGATATTTCGCCTTCCAAGATAGTCCCGATCGGATACGGCGAGTATCGGCCGGTGGATACAAACGATACTGAGGATGGAAAAGCCAACAACCGGCGCGTTGACTTTGTGATACAGGGAATTCTGGAGGAATTGTCAGAATGAAAAAAATAATCATCATCGCAGCCATTGCGCTGGTCGTCGTGGCGGCTGCCGTATACTTCCTGTTTCTACAGCCGCCGCCCCCAGCTGAAACGTCGTATTACACCCCGGGGGACTATTTTGTCACGAACATCAAGGACAGCACGCGTTTGCTGAAAGTGACAATCGTACTGGAAGTGGTATCGACAAAAACGGAAGAAGTCACAGAGAATTTGACTGAGAATAATCATGTGATCCGTGATATAATACTTTCTACACTGCGCAATAAAACGGAAGAAGATCTGAGGGATGTTTCTTCGCAGGACGCGCTGAGAAAAGAAATTGTTGATAATCTGAAAACGCAAATGGGAATTGATTATCTGACGACGCTATTTTTTAATGATTTTGTGATTCAGTAGAGAATACTGACGGAGTGAGGAGAGACCCTTGGCCAACATACTGTCGCAAAATGAAATAGATGAGCTCTTAAGCGTCCTGACATCCGGAAAGGATGTGGCGGTAGAGACGGCCGAGCCCGAAAACGAACCGGCGAAAGTTCGCCTGTACGATTTTCGAACCGCGAACAAGTTCTCTAAGGAGCAGATAAGAACGCTGCATTTTATTTACGATAATTTTGCCAGCCGCCTTTCCACGTATCTTTCAGGAATGCTGCGGGTGCTTTGTGAGGTTCAGGTGCTTTCCATTGAAGAGCAGACGTTCTCGGAGCTCAGCAACTCGATGCCGTCTCCGGTGGTGGCGTCCATCATCAGCATGCCGCCGCTCCAGGGGTCCTCGCTGTTTTTGATTTCTTCCGCGGTAGCGTATGAGATAATCAGCCGTCTGCTTGGCGGCATGGGTGAAAAACAGGCAATGGACAAGCCGTTTACTGAAATTGAGCTTTCGATCATGGAACGGGTCACCAGAAGCATGCTCAATTACATGAGCGAAGCATGGGAGAAGATCAATACAGTCAGCGCCCATCTGGAGAGGATTGAGACCAGCTCGCAGTATGTACAGATCGTATCCTCCAACGAGCCGATCGCGATTATCACGATGAAGGTGAGCATTGGAGAGACAACTGATATCATTAATATATGTCTGCCGCATGTAGCGCTGCAGCCTATTGCGAAGAAGCTGGTGATGCGTTCCTGGTACAACGAGAACGGCATCAGTGTGAAAGCGGCGGGCGAGGATCTGAACAAAGCGCTTTCAACCGTGAACCTGACGCTGAATGTCGTGTTTAATGAAACGCATGCAACGGTGAAGGATATACTCAATACGGAAGTGGGCGATGTGATTCAGGTGAATCATAACATCAATATGCCGGTCACGGTCAAGATTGAGCACATACCCAAATTTAAAGGCTTTGTGGGCATGAGCGGCTCAAATTATGCGGTGAAGGTGACCGATATTCTCAAGGAGGAAACAGGCGATGACGTCGATAATGAACGATAGCGAGATCACAAGGCTGACGACGGCGGAAAAAGATGCGCTGGGGGAAATTGGAAATATATGTATGGGGACGTCCGCCACGACGCTATCTACACTGCTGGACAAACGCGTCACCATCACGACGCCGACGGTCACGGTCATCAGAGGCAACGAGTATCTGGATGAGTATGAGCGTCCTGTGGTAGCTACAGAGGTTTCGTATACACAAGGACTGGACGGCGATACGATTTTCTTGCTGAAAAAAGACGATGCGCTGTTGATCACATCGGTGCTTCTGGGCGGTGACGATCAGGTAGAAGACCTTTACCTGAGCGCTATCAGTGAGGTGATGAACCAAATGGTAGGTGCGTCATCCACTGCGCTTGCGGATATACTGCATACACACGTCAACATTTCTCCGCCGGTCACGCGGGAAATAAGCCCGGAAGACGCTGAGGTGGAGAAGGAGAGGCATAACCAGGATGTTTTTATCCGCATCAGTTTCAGGCTGGAAATTGACGGATTGCTCACCAGCAACATCATGCAGCTGCTGCCGTTTGACTTTGGTAAAAAGCTGGCTGAATCGCTGACGGGACATGCGGCGCCGGCCCAGCCGGTCAAAAAAGCCCCTGAAGCGCCGGTTCGCGCTGAAAAGCAGCAAAAAGACCTTTATGCCATGGAGGCAGCGGCAGTGATACCGGAGAAAAGCGATAAACAAAAGGTAGAGCTCAAAGCAGTAAAATATCAGTCGTTCAATGATGCGGATTCGGATATTTCAATGATGCGCGCGGACCTTGACAAAAGCAACATCGACCTGATCATCGACGTTCCGCTGCAGGTCACAGTATTGCTCGGGAAAAGCAAAAAGAGCATTAAGGAAATCCTGGAGCTGGGCAGAGGGTCGGTCATCGTTCTGGACAGGCTCGCCGGCGAAATGGTGGATGTGATGGTGAACGGAAAGCTTTTTGCTCGCGGTGAAGTGGTTGTCATTGATGACAATTACGGTGTACGTATCACTGAACTGACAACACCGGAAAAGGCAAAAATCTGATATAAAAAACACCTCCTGCTTTTGCAGGAGGTGTATATCATAACAGATCATATAAAACTGTGGCAGGTTATATACCTTTTTGCTGCTTTGCCATTTCGATCATTTTCTTAACCATCTGGCCGCCTATCGGGCCGCCCTGCTCACCGTTCACACGGCTGGGCAGATTGCCTTTATATTCATCGTTGTTTTCCTTGCAAAACTGGACACGGCCAACCTCGGCGGCGCATTCAGTCTTAAACTTTGTCCAGGGATGATCCGGACCGTATTTTCTGTTCTGAGATGACATTGTTTATTTCCTCCTTTCTTTTGACTGGTTTAACATTCATAAAACCTTGTCATAGATATTTTCTGCAGGTTGTTAAAAAATAAACTGACAATATCACTCAAAACAGTTCAATTGTCAGACATCAGCCTATATTGAGGCAATATGATCATTTGTAAACCAATTGGCGCTTTTTTTTGGATTTGGAGGATGTTATACTGAAGCGTAGATTTTATTCTGATAAACAAGGAGATCTAATATGGAGAACTTTCGGTTTTCATGCCCGACTGAGATGATATTCGGAAAAGATGTGCAATCTTTTTGTGGCAAAGAAACGCAAAAATACGGCAGTAAGGTGCTGCTGCATTACGGAAGCGGGCATATCAAAAAGTCAGGCCTGTACGATCAGCTGTCAAAATCGCTGATGGACGCAGGCGTGGACTACATTGAACTGGGCGGGGTTCAGCCCAACCCGCGCCTGTCACTGGTGCGTGAGGGCATACAGCTTTGCCGCGATAACGGTGTGGATTTCATTTTGGCAGTGGGCGGCGGCAGCGTGATCGATTCGGCCAAGGCGATCGCACTTGGCACCGTATATGACGGCGATGTGTGGGATTTCTATACCACAGACGTAACCCCGACCGAGGCGCTGCCCATCGGTGTGGTGCTGACGATTCCCGCTGCAGGCAGCGAGTCCAGCACCGGAAGCGTGATAACGGACTTGGATACCAGCAATAAAAGACACGTGGATAACGCGATATTGCGGCCGAAGTTTGCGCTGATGAATCCCGAACTGACCTGCACGCTTCCGTCGTTTCAGACGGCCTGCGGCGCGTCGGACATTATGGCGCATATCATGGAGCGGTACTTTACGCGTGTTTCCAATGTGGAACTGACCGACAGGCTGTGCGAGTCCACGCTGAAAACCATTATCGGCAATGTTCCCGTCGTATTGGCGGAGCCTGATAACTATGATGCGCGCGCCGAGGTCATGTGGGCGGGCAGCATCGCACATAACGACTTTTTGGGAACCGGACGTGTTGGCGACTGGGCATCGCACATGATCGAGCATGAGCTGTCAGCCATCAACGATGTGGCGCACGGTGCAGGGCTGGCGATCATTTTCCCTGCGTGGATGCGGTATGTTTACAAACAGGATATCAGCCGCTTTGCACAGTTTGCCGTGCGGGTTTGGAACAAGGAGATGGATTACTTTAATCCGGAGAAAACTGCGCTGGCCGGAATTGACGCGATAAAAACGTTCTTCCGTTCCATCGGTTTGCCGGTGTCGCTGTCTGAAATCGGTATCACGCCACAGCATTATGAGCATATCGCCGATAATTGCAGGCGGACCGGAAATAACGCAGTGGGCAGCTTCGTCCCGCTGCAAAGCAAGGACATTATCGAGATACTCAAAATCGCGCAATGAAGAAAAAGGAGCCTTGAAAGGCTCCTTTTTTTAGTGCTGATCGGTTGCCGGAGCAGGTGCGGGATACATCTTATCATATATAAATGTATTTTTAACACGCAGTGATCTGTATAAATAAATGGTCCAAACAACAGTACTCGCTATAGTACTTATCAAGGTGGTGTATATGGAGGTATAGATACCGATTAACAGTGCACCAATAATCGCAATGGACATTTGAATGACGAAAAGTCTTCTGAAAACGATATTGCGCTTGAATATTAAGATGAGCATCACAAAAGAAAGTCCGACACTGTTCAGCATCTCGATGCAAGTAATGGCATAGGCCCAGAAACCAGATACATTGTATTGATTAAATATGATAAGTGTATTGGCGAAGTTATATACGCCAATTATAACGCTCAATATCCGACCGATCACGACAAGTATGAGCCAGCCCCCTATTCCAATAAGTGAAGGATCATAATCATAGGGATATTCAATGGGTTGTTGCGGTATTGTCAGTGAAGATTCATTTTGGTTCATTTTGAGTACGCCGCCCTCCATGATTATTATATTGTTATTATACTATCTGCTGAGTGAAAGTAAAACCATATAATGCAAGTCAACACCTTAAATATTACGAAAGTATTACGACAACATTGACAAAACGCAATATATCGTTTATACTGCCATTATCATTTAATGGGAGCGTCTGTATGCCCAAGAAGACGGCAAAGCATGCAAAAAAGAATACGCTGATATCCGTCATGCTTAAACGCCTGCGCAGTAAAGGCGCGGATAAAGCTGCGTCTCAAAACCCGCGTCCGGTTTCCCTGACCCGGCAAAGTGACGTTGCTGCTCAGCCCTCAAAGCGGACAAGCCGGAGCAAAAAGGTAGTCCGGCTGATTCGTGCGATTTTAATATATCTTAAGAAAAAACTGACGGGTAAAGCCGGTGCGGTAAAGTTCGACGGTAAAAAAAGTATCAGCAAAAGGCGGCTTGTGGTCTACGCGGGCGCCGGCATGATGGTGATTATCACCGTGCTGCTGGTGCTGTTTGTACCGGGGAAAGCGGCTGTACCGCCCGCTGACGAACTGGCCACCTTAAACATTCAGATGAATAACCAGGGGTCGGACGGACAAGTGTCGGCTGCGGATCAGGAAACAGCCGTTCAATCTGTGAACACTGTTCCCACCACAAGGCCGGATATTGCGCCGATATATACAACGCGCCCCGACGTTGCGCCGACTGCAACGCCCAAGCCGTCTAAAACGCCCGAACCATCAGCCAAGAAAACAGCAGAACCGACGCCCACGCCCAAGCCCAAGTCTACGCCTAAGCCCACGCCTAAACCGACACCGAAGCCCACACCGAAGCCGACGCCCACACCTGATCCCAGACCGGATACGGATATGGACAAAATGCTGGACTACTTCGTGGTGTCCGAAGGGCCTTATTACAACGAGGTGGGATACTCAAACAATCATTACAACTATACCGACGATGAGCTATATATGCTGGCACAGATCATACAGACTGAGTCGGGCGGAGAGTCGGATACAGGCAAGATAGCGGTGGGCAATGTGGTTATGAATAGTGTATTTAGCAGCCACTTTGGCAACACAATTGCATCGGTTGCGGGCCGGTTTGCCTATCATTCCGATACTGTGCCCAAGCAGTCCTGCATTGACGCAGCGCATGCCGTGTTGGATGATGAAGTCTGGAAGGTGCCGCAGAACACCTATTATTTCAAGACAAGCGGCGGATCCTGGAGATCTTTTGAATTCTGGAAGCAAATTGGCAACCATTACTTCTATACTGAGGATTACAGCGGCCGATATAACGGTGATGACGTGCCGCCAGCGTTGTTTGACCGGACATACAAATACGCTCAATACGGATGCAAACCGGAGAACAGAGTCAAACGTATTCAGCTCATGCTCAAAGAGCTGGGATACAAGGTGAGCACCGATAAATACTTTGGCCTGAGCACGAAAGAGGCACTGATACAGTTCCAGAAGGATAACGGGCTGGATGCGGACGGTGTCGCCGGTAAGGGCACCGTCGAGAAGCTGATCAAAAAATATGGAGTGGATAAATACATCGATGAGTTTCTTTGAGTTAATAATGAAGCAGCCGCTGCGTGAAAAAGCAGCGGCTGTTTTTATGTTCTGACCGGAGGAATAAAATAACCTTCATTTATAGTGATAAAGTCACGGAAGTAACGCCGGCCACTGTCGTATATTAATAATTGTGAAAAATATATCGAATTATAATTGCAGGAGGGATTGCATTGAGTTTAGAAGTCATCGCACAGCGGTGCCCGCAGAATCACAAGTGCCCCTCGATCGCCGTATGTCCGGTGGGGGCGTTGTCTCAGATATCGGTGGAAGCACCGGCTGTTGATAATAACAAATGTATAGAATGCGGCAAGTGCGTCAGGTTTTGTCCCATGAACGCGCTAGTTTTGAAAAAAGAGAGGTAAGTTTATGTCTAAAAAGGTTGTCATCGTAGGCGGCGTGGCTGGCGGCGCAAGTTGTGCGGCACGTTTGAGAAGGCTGGATGAAACGGCCCAGATTGTTATGCTGGAGAAAGGGCCGTACATCTCGTTTGCGAACTGCGGCCTGCCCTATCATGTGGGCGGCGTGATTGAAGAACGCGGCAAGCTGCTGCTGCAGACGCCAGAATCCTTTCATGCACGCTTCAACGTGGACGTTCGGGTGGGCAGCGAAGTTGTTTCAATCGACCGGGCAGCAAAGAGTGTAACGGTGCGCAAGGACGGGCAGGAATACACCGAAGGCTATGATGTGCTCGTTTTATCTCCGGGTTCGACGCCGGTGGTGCCGCCCATACCGGGGGCTGACAGCGCACGCGTGATGCCGCTGTGGAACATACCGGACATGGACAGGATCGTTGCTTCGATGAAGGATGGCGCGGCGCGTACAGCCGTTGTAGTGGGCGGCGGCTTCATCGGCCTCGAGATGGCGGAAAACCTCAGGCACGCCGGGCTTGCCGTCACGCTGGTCGAGATGATGGATCAGGTGATGCCGACGGTTGATTTTGAAATGGCGCAGATACTGCACAAACATATTGCGGACAGCGGCGTCAAGCTGGCGCTGGGTGAGCGCGTGGTGCGTTTTGACGAGGCTGAAGCGGGTGTGAAAGTTGTTACCGATAAACGCACTGTGGCGGCGGACATCGTAATACTGGCAATCGGCGTCAGGCCGAACTCCGAGCTGGCCAAAAGCAGCGGCATTGAGCTGAACGCGCGCGGCGGCATCGTGGTGGACGATAGCCTGAAAACATCGGACGATAGCATATATGCCGTGGGCGACGTGGTGGAGACAGAGCATTTTATCACGCATGAACGCACGATGATACCGCTGGCGGGGCCAGCCAACAAGATGGGCCGCATGGCGGCGGACAACATCTGCGGCCTGAACCGCAAATACCGCGGAACGCAAGGGGCGAGCGTGGCGAAGGTGTTTGACCTGACGGTGGCATCCACGGGACTCAACGAGCGTCAGCTGAACGCGGCGGGCAAAAAGCTGAACGAGGACTACAAGGTGACGCTGATTCATCCGCTGTCGCACGCGGGTTATTATCCCGGCGGTCTGCCGCTGAGCTTGAAGCTGCTGTTTGCCAAACCGGACGGCAAGGTGCTGGGCGTACAGGCTGTGGGCTATAAGGGCGTCGAAAAGCGAGTGGACGTGGTGGCTGCGGCGATCAAGTTTGGCGCGACCGTCTACGACTTGGAGGAGCTTGAACTGAGCTATGCCCCTCCGTATTCATCGGCGAAGGATCCGGTCAATATGGCGGGCTACTCGGCGGAGAACGTACTTTCCGGCACCGTGGACAACATCACATATGCCGAACTCAAGGATCTGCCGGAGGATACGGTGATGCTGGATGTGCGTACGCCGGCAGAGGTGTCGATGGGCGCGATCCCAGGCAGCGTCAATATTCCTGTGGACGGCCTGCGCGGCAAGCTGAATACGCTGGACAAGAGCAAATCCTATGTCGTTTATTGCGCGGTCGGCATCAGGGCTTACATCGCCTGCCGCATGCTGATGCAGAACGGGTTTGCCAATGTGCGCAACTTGGCCGGTGGATACACGACTTACCGGGTCGCGAGCAGGAACTACTCAGCGCCCCCTGAAGATACCGACAAGGAGGGAGAGCGAGCAGTGAAAGAGGATAAGAGCATACCAATGACAGCTAAAAAGGAGAGCAGTACGATTTCTGTGAACGCTTGCGGACTGCAGTGTCCCGGACCGGTGATCAAACTCTATGAGGCAATGATCGCCGCCGAAACGGGCGACGTGATCAATATCACCTCCACCGACCCCGGCTTTTTCTCAGATGCGTCATCGTGGTGCGCCCGTACGAAAAACACCTATCTGAAGGGCGAGAAACTGGACGACAGTTTTTCGGTATGGATTAAAAAGGGCTGCGAGGGTGAGTCGGCCACGGCTGGCAGCTGCATGGCAGCTTCGGGCGATGACAAGTCGATCATCGTGTTCAGCGGTGATCTGGATAAGGCGCTGGCCAGCTTTATCATTGCCAACGGCGCCGCGGCCATGGGTCGCAAGGTGACGATGTTCTTCACCTTCTGGGGGCTCAACGTGCTGCGCCGCCGCGATAAGGTGAAAGTTAAAAAATCATTCATCGAGAAAATGTTCGGTGCTATGATGCCGCGCGGCACAGGGAAGCTCAAACTCTCCAAGATGAACATGATGGGCATGGGTTCCTTCATGATGAAGGGAATCATGAAAAAGAAAAATGTGGCGTCGCTGGATGAGTTGATTGCACAGGCTCAAAAATACGGTGTTAGGCTGGTGGCGTGCACCATGTCGATGGATGTGATGGGCATTCATGAGGAAGAGCTGATCGACGGCATTGAGCTGGCAGGCGTTGCGTCCTACCTGGGTGCCGCAGAGCAGTCGGACACCAATCTGTTCATATAAATCAAGGAATACGGCAACGGCTTACGGTAATCACCGTAAGCCGTTTTTCTATCTAAAGTTCTTCTGCGACGCGCGCCGTAACGATACTACTCCAGATCCATCAGATCAATGTCCGTCAAGGCTGGGCCAGCCTGTATGATTTCCGGCGGTGCGGCAGGCGGAGCGGCGGTTACAGGCGGTGCGGGCATGGTCGGGGGAACCGGCTGAACCTGTGCGGGCACAGTGGGCCGGGCAGGTGTGGATTCGACCGGCACATATGGCAGCTGTGGTTTTATTGGTTCCGACAGCTTGTGCATCTTTTTGGGTATGAAGGCGAGGACGCCGCCCGTCAGACCGATTACGGTAAACACGATCAGCGTAAAGTCGGTGATCAGCAGCGCCAGCGGTGTTACTTTGATGTTATACGCCTCAAGCGGCGCAAAGCTGAAGGACTGCATCAGCACAGGAGCGAACAACAGCAGTGCGACGCCGCAGCAGGACAACAGCAAGAAGGAACCGCCAAGTTTCGGAAAACGGGGAACCAGTCCCGAACCGATAGCGCCCACCACGCTGAGCAAAAATACAGCGGCAATGATGATGTATTGAGTCTCCCCGTTGTAAGCAAACATCGGGAACCCGGTGAAAACAACCTGAAGCGAAGCAAATACGCTGACAACAGCGAAACTCAGCAGCATGCTGAACATGCCCCAAATAAAACCCAGTACGACGGGTGATGTTCTTGTTCTCATATTAAGCCTCCAATCGGTTTTATAAAGTCATCGTACTCCGTGGACAAGCTGGCGTCAAACGCTAATATTGTATATTCATGGCGGATTCCTGGCGGATAGCAGGTATTAGTGAGAAAGGCAAGCCGTTTTATGCCAAATACAGAGCGGGGAGTCCGTCGTCCAGCTGACCGGGGTTGGTACAATACTTAATAAAGGAGCAAAGAAAAACACCGTGTCATTTTCGGCACGGTGTCTGAGATTATTTGTTGATTAGTAGCGGTCTCTCCTGGAACGGAAGCAGTCGCTGCAATAAACAGGTCTCTCGCCTGTCGGCTGGAACGGTACCCTTGTCTTGACACCGCATTCAGCGCAGGTCGCTTCAAACATCGGACGGTCGGTTGTCCGCTTCTGCTGCTTGCGCGATTGCCGGCAAGACTGGCATCTCTTGGGATCGTTTTCGAAGCCCTTTTCCCGGTAGAATTCCTGCTCAGAAACGGTAAACGTAAACTCTGAGCCGCAGTCTGCACACGTCAGTGTTCTGTCTTCAAACATTTTTACTCCTTTTTTGTTACCCATGGTTCTTTAAAGACGAGATGATTTCCAAACTCTGGCTGAAGGCTCTGACGAACACCACGCACGGTCAGAAATTCTTTCATCGGCTTCGCTCGACCATTTGTATTTGTATATACCGTTTTTACGGTATATATTCGAGTTTATGATAGCACCAAAAAACATATCCGTCAACAGGGCTTTTGTGTATAAATCCCTTTATAAAGCCATATTGGCCCAAATGTCAGCCAGCCCCTCCGCTAGACGAGGGTGAAGGAGACGGCTCAGACGGGATTGGTGTCGGTGTTGCAACCACAGGCGGGCTGTACACGTAAACAGTTCCGTGTATTATCGGGTAACTGTGCTTCTCAAACGGGATGGGATCGCAAAGCTCCTTGCCATCCAACGAGTAGATGTGCTTGTAGGTTTGTATCGATGTACCCTTCCGCGATTTAGCATATTCGTATTGGGGGCGGCTGGCATCGACCACGGTACCGTCGGGAGCGGTGATGGGAACTTCGCTCGTGATGGTTTTCGGCGTCGGCGTGCCGTAGCGTGACCCCTTGTTGTTGGACGTATAGTCGTATATGACCTCACCATAGGTCGGATCAACAGGCTGCTGGCCATAAACCTCCACCGTCACGTTTTTGTCCTTGGGGTTGACGTATGAGACGATATAGACCGGCATCGTATTGTCGTTTTTCAGCACCAGATCGGGTTTGGGCGTGCTGAGCGTCGCGTCCAGACCGAGCGGAATATAATCCGACGGTATCGTATGATGGGTCTGCGACACGATCGTAAGCCCAGCTCGGAGCGCCGCATTGTAAGTTGTGCTGCCCAGCTGGCAGACACCGCCGCCGACCTGCGGCGTATATCCGCCGTTTTCAATGCCTGCGGCTTCCTTCCATCCGATGGATTTCGCTGTCGTTCTGTTTCTCGGGCCGGCCACCGTATTGATGGTCCACTGTTCTCCCGGCAGTATCACTGCGCCACTGATGAAACTGGACATTCTCGAAACGTTCCAGTTTCTGCTGGTGTTGTAATGGCTGCTGCCGCCAAAGCTGGAAGACCAGGAAGAAACGAGCATCGTGCTTTTTTTGATATCTGCAAGCTTGACGGTGGGTTCGGTAACTTCAACAGGCACCGTGATGGTGGAATAGCTCCCACTCTGCACCTGCGATACGATCTGGTCATAGATCGCCTGAGTATTGACGACAATACCGGTGACCTCCGGCGTATAAGAGAACCGTGCGATATTCCAATCACGCGGGATATAGCCATCGACGTACTCGTCGTTGTCCCAATACTGATAACGCAAAGCGAGAGGCTTTTCCGCATCGGGAAGGCGCACAAGGGCGGGCTGCTCAAATTCCTTGCCTTTGGAATGGGCATCCGCCATGGCCTTCAGATCCGGCTCCCAGGGGACGGCGTTGCCGTCGGCATCCAGCGTATAACCCCAGGGCATAAAAGTTGCCGTTGCATTGATCGGCTCGGTATCAAGTTCCGTCTTCAACGCAGCCAGCACAGAAGTCAGTGTGGCTTCGTCGTAAAGCACATTAACCGGAATGTCCATGCCCGAATCTCTGGCTTCGTTGGCTGCCTGAAGCCTGTCCTCAAAGCTGCCGGTATGGCCGTATTCCACCGCCTTTTGGATGGCGTCGGTATAATCTGTGTACAGCTCAAAATCTGTAGAGGTACGCGTGACGACCGTGCCGTTGACGTCGAGATTGAATGTCGCTTCGGTCAGCAGCTGCGTTTCAACATCCGCTGTGGCGGCACCGGCTTCTTCTGTCGTCATTCCGGACAAATCAATGCCGTTGACGGATACGCCTTGTAGCACGGTGCCGTATTCCATTACACGCACAACCCTGTCTTCGGTAATGGTCTTGTTCCCCAAAAGCAGCACGGCGATTATGGCAAGCGCTGCCACAAGAACGCCGGCTGATGAGATCAGAAATATCTTTAAACCTTTTTTATTTGAATCAACTGACTGCCTATCGGCCATCGTGTATAACCTCCGTGTCAATTCACCGTTATGAATACAGCTTATCCTTTATCATACAATATATCGGTCCGAAAGTAAATGCTGACAAACCATGCTTGTCCGCCTGACATCTATTAGGTTTCCGGGGTCGGTGTGGACACCGGCACCGCTTCGGGATCGGGCCCGTTGACATAGTATTCTCCCGCAAACGCCTTATAAGTGTCCTTCGAAAACAGTTCGGATTTGATGACGTTTCCGTTGGCATCCAGATACTGCTTGTACACTTCCCAGGTCTGCCCGTCGTGATGCGGCTTCCAAACAAGTGTTTTGCCCTCTCTGATCGGATTGCCGTCCGGGTCAACCGTGGCGTTGTAGTGATATACCGGATCAGCCGCTTTTTGGGTGGATACCTGTTTGTTGATAAACTTGATCGTATAATCATGCTGGGCGGGCGGTCCGTAAATATCCACCGTCACCGATTTTTCTTCCTCGTTGACATGCGCCGCCAGATAAACCGGCATAGTGAACGGATTCATGATCTTAAGATCGGGTCCGCCGGTGCTGATGGTGGCATCCATGCCTGTGGGGATATATGAAGAGGGCCAGCTGTGCTGTCTTCTCTCCGCAATCTCCAGCTCTGAGAGTATGGCCGCGTTGTAGACGGTACTGGACACCTGGCAGACGCCGCCGCCTACTTCCATCTCATATTTGCCGTCGTTGATACCCGGTGCGTATGACCAGCCTTTCGTTTCTGCGGTTTTGGCGTCACGCGGGCCGGCAGCGTCGTTGATGGACCACACTTCTCCCGGCTGAATTACCGTTCCGTTCACGATGTCTGCCATCAGCAGTATGTTCGTGACGCGGTCCGGATCGTACAGCGTTTTGCTTGCGCCGAATTCCGATGTGTAGCTGCGCAGCAGCACCGTGTTGGCCTTGAGCGTTTCCACATTAATCTTGGGATTGGAAATGATCACCGGAGCTTCGGCCACACTGTAGTCGCCGCTATTGATATTAGTGGCGATAAGGCGTGCCAGCTGAGCGGCATCCACGTCCACGCCGGTGACTTCGTCGATATATGTGAAGCGGCTTTCGCTCGTCACATCTTCTGAAAACTCCAGCGTTGCATCCTGCGGCATCACATCCAATTCGGGCTTGAGCGCCAATACCTTTTCATGGACAGCGGCTTCATCGGCATACATCGCCAGCTCAAAATCAACGCCCTGTTCGCGCGCCTGCTGCTGCTGTTCGCGGATAACGGCACCTTCGCCCACCTGCCCGAAATAAAGCGCATCGGACAACACTTTTTCACGGTTGGATATAAGCCCCAGCTCTGCAGCGGAATAATCATATTGTTGACCGTTTACCGAGAACGAATACCGGAAGCCGTCTGCAATGGCATCGGCACGGCTTTGAATTTCCTGGTTTGCACTGGCCTCGGCATATGTCAGTCCGGATATATCCACGCCTCCGACCGATATGCCGTCGATATATTTGCCGTGTTCTTTCAGATTGAGCTGTTTTTCTTCCGGACTGCCGGAACCTCCCGTGGCCAGCATCAATATCAGTACCACAATCAGCGCCACCACCAATACCCCCAGCGCCAAAAGCAGCGTTTTCATCAGATTTGCCTGACTGGATCGCCTTCTCATTCTAAGTCCCCCTGTATGGTCTGAAACATGTATATAATCAATGCTAAAGATACATTATTTCATTGCGGTTGTAAACATTGTGCACTGTAAAGTTATCAACCTTTTACAAAAAAGTCATATCGCTTCATCATCACTTTTTATTATCTTAACATTAACCTTGCGGCTGCGCGGACCGTCAAATTCACAAAAATACAGGCTTTGCCAGGTGCCCAATACGAGACGGCCGTTCTCCACGATGACAGTGACGGAAAAACCGGCCATCAAAGCTTTGGTGTGCGCATCCGAATTGCCTTCGCCGTGCATAAAACCAGTGTTCGGAACGGCTCGGTCCAGCGCAAAAAGAAGGTCCCTCTTGACGTCAGGGTCAGCATTCTCATTGATGGTGATGCCTGCCGTGGTATGCGGTACAAAAGCGCATACCAACCCGTTTTGGACGCCGCTTTCCTTGATACAAGCCGCAACTTCACGAGTGATGTCAATGAGCTCGCATCGTTTAGACGACCGGACATTAACCGTTTTCATTGTTCTCCCTCATGTGATACGAAAGAATATACAAGCTGTCGCTTAAATGCACGTTCTCAACGCTGATGCCCTTGCGCGCTTCCACATCGACGGGAGCGAAGTTCCAAAGCCCGCGCACGCCCATGCTGACGAGATCGTCGGCCAGCTGCTGAGCGTATGTCTTGGGCACAGCGATGATGCCGATGTCCACTACGTTGCCCCGCAAAAATTCGGCCAGCTCATTCATTGGACGGATGGTAAGGCCGCCCACATCGCGCCCGATGAGCGCCGGTTCGGCATCGAATACGGCGACGATATGGTAACCCTCCTCGTCAAAATTACGGTATTTGAGCAGCGCCTGACCGATGTTGCCCGCGCCGACGATGATGGCTTTGTATGACGACCCGATGCCAAGTATTTTCATGATCTCCTGCTTGAGCCGGCTGACCTGATATCCGTAGCCCTGCTGGCCGAAGCCGCCAAAGCAGTTCAAATCCCGCCGGATCTGAGACGCGTTGAGATTCATGTCGGTGCTCATGCGGGACGAGGAAACCCTCTCAATGCCCGCAGCTTCAAGTTCGGACAAATACCGGTAGTATTTCGGCAGCCTGCGAACAACCGCATCTGATATTCTGCTATCCTGCATATGAAGCCTCCCTTTTTTTCTACAAATATATTATATCATACTTGGACAAACCCGACAAAGTATTTCATCCGCTTTGCAAAGGGGTGTGGAGGTTGTGCCGCAATGTCTAAAACAACCACGGCAGTCCCGTCAACAAACCAAGAATATGGGCACCTTTTGTGTTGCAACGTGTCAAGCCTTTGTGCGGTTCAGGCTCATATTTGTTTGACGCAGGATATGGCAGAGTGGTAGAATACAGAAATCAACCTTATTTGAGATGGAGGTATTTTACAATGGGCAATTCACTGTATGGCGAGATACTTGATCTGCTGGAAAATGATGCACGGATGAGCGTGGAAGAGATCGCAGTCATGGCGGGCGCATCGGCAGACAGGGTCCGGCAAGCCATTGAAAAAATGGAACAGGAAAAGATCATTGTCAAATATGCGGCGATCGTGAACCGTGAAAAGGTGGCCTCCGAAGAAGCGGAAGCATTGATTGAGGTAAAGGTTGTTCCCAAGCGCGGCCAGGGTTACGACGACTTGGCAGAGCGTATATACGGCTTTGCAGAAGTCAAATCTGTCTATCTGATGTCGGGCACATACGATCTTTCGGTGGTGGTGCGTGCACAGAGCATGAAGCAGATATCTCAGTTTGTGTTTGAAAAGCTCGCGGTGTTGGAAGGCGTGGCCAGTACGGTCACGCACTTCATCATGCGTAAATACAAGGAACAGGGCGTTATTCTGATGACCAAAGAACAAGAGGAAAGGCTGGTGATCTCGCCGTGACGATGGATAAGAAGATATCCGACCGTGTGAAAGACGTACCCCCTTCGGGCATACGCAAGTTCTTCGACATCGCCAGCGAGATGAAAGACTGCATATCGCTGGGCGTGGGCGAGCCGGACTTTGATACGCCGTGGAATATACGGGAAAGCGCGATCTATTCGCTGGAATCCGGGCATACGCATTACACCTCCAACCACGGAAGTACAGAGCTGAGAAAAGAGATACTGAATTATCTGGATATGCGGTTTGGCTTAAAATACGAGCTGAATGAGACTGTGGTGACCGTGGGCGCCAGCGAGGCGCTGGACCTTGCTTTCCGTGCGATCATGAACCCGGGAGACGAGGTGCTTGTGCCTTCGCCTTCCTATGTGGCCTATATGCCGGGCGTGTGCTTCGCGGGCGGTGTCCCGGTGCCGATGCGCCTGAAAGAGTGTGACAGCTTCCGTTTGACCCCCGAAGTGCTGGAAAGCGTGATCACGCCCAAAACGAAGGCGGTGGTCGTCGCGTTTCCCAACAACCCGACTGGCGCGGTGATGACGAAGCAGGATTATGAAAAAATCGCCGACATCATTATTGAGCATGATCTGGTGGTGATCGCGGATGAGATATACGCGGAGCTGACCTACGGTGAGCCGCATTTCTCCATTGCGGCGCTGCCCGGCATGCTGGAGCGTACCATTGTGATCAACGGCTTCTCAAAAGCTTTTGCGATGACGGGCTTCCGGCTGGGATACGCTGCGGGCCCCAAGCCGCTCATTGACGCGATGGTCAAGATTCATCAGTTCTCGATGCTGTGTGCAGCGTCGCTGAGTCAGGAAGCGGGCGTGGAAGCGCTGCGGTATGAATGCGCCAACAACTTTCCTCAGGTGAAAAAGATGACGGCGGAATATAACCGTCGCCGGCGCCTGATGTATACTGGTTTCAACGAGATGGGGCTTACCTGCTTTGAGCCGCTCGGTGCGTTCTACATCTTCCCCAACATCAGCAAAACCGGCATGGACTCCGATGAGTTCTGTAAACGGCTGCTGTTTGAAAAGAAGGTGGCCTGCGTACCCGGAAGTGCTTTTGGCGACGGGCTTGATAACTTTATCCGTTGCTCCTATGCGTCGTCGCTGGATAATCTGAAGGAAGCGCTCAGCCGTATCAAGAGTTTTGTGGAGAGCCTGTAAGATTAATTTGACATCAGCTGTATGAACGCCGGACGCCGGGCGAATATCGCTCCGTCTGGCGTTTTTGTATGCTGTTTGAAGCTCAAAAGAATCAGCAATGCAAAGCTTGGCGGACTATAAAGCGGAAAAGGTCATTTTTTCGGCCGGAGCGCATTCATTTGAAAGAATAATCAAAATAATAGACTTTGACTATCTTTGACTTATATTATATAATTCTTTTAGTAATAACAAGGAGGACTGAAACGATGACGATCATACCGTATACAAGACAGGGCATTCTGCCGAAAGCTTCCGAATGGCTGGGTGTCTGGGGATCGCAGGTGCTCCGGACGGATATCAGGGAGACTGAAGATGCTTACCTGCTGGAAACCGAGATGCCGGGCGTGAAGAAGGAAGACATTGAGCTGATTCGTGAAAACGGTGTCCTGACGATTTCGGTCAAGTCTGCAGCGCCTGAGAATGACGAAGGTTATGTGAGGCGCGAGCGCGTTTTTGGCGAGCTGAAGAGAAGCTTTGTGCTGGAGAATATAGACGAAGAGACGATTTCGGCGAGGCAGGACAGCGGCATTCTGTACATCACACTGCCGAAGAACAAGCGCGAACAGGGCCGGATCAACATTGAATAAGACATAGAATATCAGGGAGTAGAAACGGGAGTCACACCCAGGTGGCTCTTGTTTTTTTGCGTAAAAACTAAAGCTTTTTTAATAAAGTCCGATATAAATCAATGAAAGGGATACGTGTCGGTATATGCAGCACGGAGGCCGCATCAAACCGTAACGGAGGCACTGTGATGAAAATTCAAAATTACAGCGTACAGCAGGATTGTCTGCACAGGCTGAACAAGAGCAGGGATGCTTCTGAAAAGCTGACAATCTGGGCTGACGGCACACAGCCCGCTGAAGATGATGCGTCATTTGTTGTCGAGATCAATCAACAGGCTTATGAGCAGTCTGCGTCCAAAACAGGCAAGACCAGTAATGATGGCGCGGAGGAATGTCAGGACCAGAAAACAGAAACCAAGCTCCGGCTGATTGAAGCGCTTGTGTATCAGATGACAGGCAAGCATATTAAGCTTCAGGTGAAAACACCGCAGCTGGATTCTTCCGGCGAGGCTGCGCCTATGCCCAAGGACATGAGTCCGGTGCAGGCGAGAGACGGCTGGGGTCTTATTTACGAATATCAGGAGACTGTCGCGGAGAGCGAGAGCATCCGGTTTAATTCCGGCGGCACGGTGACCACTACGGACGGCAAGACGATCTCGTTTTCGCTGGATTTCAGCATGTCCAGGTCGTATTATCAGCAGAGCAGCATGAGCCTGCGCATGGGCGATGCGGCGAAGATTGATCCGTTGGTGGTGGTGATGGACGGCAGTGCGCCGAGCCTGAGCCGCAGCCGGGTGGATTTTGATCTGGACAGCGACGGTACGCTGGAGCAGATCGCATTCGCGACGGGCGGCAGCGGTTTTCTGGCTTTGGATCGCAATGAAGACGGCATGATAGGCGATGGAAGCGAGCTGTTCGGGCCGGAGAGCGGCAACGGTTTTGCGGAACTGCGCGTCTATGACCTGGATCGCAACGGCTGGATCGATGAATCGGATGATGTGTTTGCGCGGCTGTCGATACTGACGCTGTCTGAGAGCGGCGAGAAGACGCTGGTAAGGCTGGCGGAAGTGGGCATAGGGGCTATATACCTGCAGGAGGTCAGCTCGCCGTTTGAACTGAAAAATACGGATGAGGAGTATGGGCAAATAAGGAGCAGCTCCGTCTATCTGCGTGAAAACGGGACAGCGGGTACCATCCACCATATCGATCTGTCGCTGTAAGCATTAACTCAAAACAGCAGGGCTTCGGAGAATGAATCCGGGGCCTTTTCTTATTTTCCGACGAAGGGCGTTTATGGAGCCCGCGCTTTGCGGCATCAAAGCTCACTTTCGTGATGAGACACGGGTTTCTGCCCTTGCGCCCCGGAAGAAAGGCTATATAATGGTATTCAAAGAGATTTCTGAAGGGGGCAGCGATGGCAAAGGAGAAAACCGCGTTCGTCTGCGGCGAGTGCGGCTACAGATGCGCCAAATGGCTGGGGCAGTGCCCGACGTGCAAATCGTGGAACACACTGGAGGAAGAGGTGGTGGCTCCGGCAGGACCGGCGCTCGCAGCAGCTGGGGTAATGGGTGAACCGGCTGTGCTGCTGAAGGATGTGTCGCTGGAGGATAACGCACGCTGGTCTACCGGCTTTGCGGAGCTGGACCGCGTGCTGGGATCGGGCGTGGTGGAAGGATCCGTGGTGCTGGCGGGTGGTGAGCCGGGCATCGGTAAGTCCACGCTGTTTTTGCAGGTTGCGGACGTGGTGGCGCGCTCGGGCAAGAAGGTGCTGTACATCTCCGGCGAGGAATCGCTGCGGCAGGTGCGGCTGCGTGCCGGGCGGCTGGGTGTTCATGGAGATATCAGGCTGCTGGCGGAGACGGAACTGAACAGCTGCATACTGCGCATGCGTGAGACCGCACCCGACTTCGTGGTGGTGGATTCGATACAAACGCTGTACTCGTCGCGGCTGGGGCCGGCGGCGGGCAGCCTCTCCCAGATCAAGGAGTGTGCCGCACAGCTGACACGCGAGGCCAAGACGAGCGGCGCGGCGGTGTTCATCATCGGGCATGTGACTAAGGAAGGGGCGATCGCGGGGCCGCGTGTGGTGGAGCACATGGTGGACACCGTGCTGTATTTCGAGGGTGAGCGTCAAGGCACGTTCCGCATATTACGCGCGGTGAAGAACCGCTTTGGGTCCACCAACGAAATTGGCGTATTTGACATGCGCGATGACGGCATGCACGAGGTGGAGAACCCGTCCGGGCTGCTGCTGGGCGAGCGTGCGCGGGATGCTTCCGGCTCATGCGTGTATCCGGCCATTGAGGGCACGCGTCCGGTGCTGCTGGAGATACAGGCGCTGGTTTCGTCCACGTCGTTTCAGATGCCGCGGCGCATGGCAGCGGGGCTGGATTATAACCGCATGGCGCTGATGGTGGCCGTGCTGGAAAAGCGCATGGGCTTGAAGCTATATAATCAGGACGTATATTTAAACGTAGCGGGCGGTATCAAGCTGGCGCAGCCCGCGGCGGACCTTGCGATGGCGGCCAGCATTGTGTCCAGCTTTCGTGACAAGGCGATCAGTGACGCGGTGGCGATGGGCGAGGTGGGCCTGACGGGCGAAGTGCGCGCCGTGGGGCAGGTGGAAAAGCGGCTGTTCGAATGCAGCAAGATGGGCTTTAAAAAAGCCGTGGTTCCAAAGTCCAATCTCGCAGGGCTGAAGCTGCCCGACGGTATGGAGGTTATCGGCGTGCGGCACGTGTTCGACGCGCTGGAAGTATTGATCTGATTGGAGACGGTTATGGTTAAAGGCGATCACAGGAAGCTCAGACGCTGGTGCATAGTCGGCGTTTTCGTGGTGATGGCGTTCGCGACATTGTGGCACTTCATCTACGAGTGGCTGCCGTGCGGCTTTATGGCTGTTATCAGCCCGGTGAACGAAAGCCCGTGGGAGCATGTCAAGTTGTTTCTGATCCCGCCGCTGATCTGGTACATCGCGGTTTATTTCACGGCAGGGCGGCGGTATCCGAATTATGTGTTCGCCGCTGCGGTGACACTGGCGCTGATGCCCGCGTTGATGCTGGCACTGTACGGCATTTATTCGCAATTCATGGAGGAGACGCTGCCGCTGGATATCGTCAATTCTCTGGTGACCATCTCGTTTGGTATGGCTGTCACATATAAGCTGACAGTTTCTCAAAGGCGGCTGCATGGACCTGTTTTCAGTGCGCTTGCCGTTGTTATCGTTGTTGCATTGAGCGTCTTATACGGGCTGATGACATACTATCCGCCCAAGGTTCCGCTCTTTCTGGACATGCAAACGAATGAATATGGTATTCCGCGTTAAGGAATACTTATATGTACTTGCATCGATGTGAATATTCTGTAAAGCATACAAAAATGTTATTGTTGGCTGACAATGTTTGTTGGTAGAATAACCGATAAACAAGTTTATATTCTGTAATAGTGGACGTGGAGGGCTTTATGGCAAAAAAGAAAAGCAAAACCAAAAGAATCGTTATCATAATTGTCGCGGTGGTGATTGTGGGACTGGCAGTTCTGGGCTACGCCGGATGGCAGCGGAGAATGGCTGCGGTCGGTAAAACCATATATCAGATCGTGGACGTGACCCGAGGCAGCGTGGAAGTGAAGGTGAAAGGCGCGGGCACGGTGGCGCCGTTGGATGATAACACGGTATACGCCGGATTCTCCGGCACCGTGAAGCAGGTATTGGCGGAGGACGGTGACGTGGTGTCGGCGGACGACGTGATCGCTGTGTTTGAAAGCGACGCGCTGGAGACCGAACGTGATTCGATCGAGCAGCAGATCGACGACGTGGACGCGGCGATACAGATGCTGCGCGGCACCTCCGGTTCGGACAGGATATATTCGCCGGTGAAGGGCGTGGTGAAAGTGCTGTATGCCAAGGAAGGCGATTCAGTGGACGCCGTAATGGAGAAATCCGGCATGCTGGCTGTGATTTGTCCGGACGAGCGCATGAAAACGGTGATCAGCGCTGAAGGCCTGCAGCTGGGCGACAGTGTGACGGTGACGGTGGATTCCGTCAGTATGCCAGGCATCGTACGCAGCATCAAGGAAGGACAAGCCATCATCAGCTTTGAGGACGACGAGTTTCTGCCGGGCACAGCGGCAACGGTTTCCGCTGTGGATGGAAGCGTACTGGCTGAAAGCACGGTTGAGATTGAGAATCCTGTTTATGTGACGGGACGCGGCGGCATTGTGGAAGAGGTGCGTAAGGATGTGGGAGACAAAGTGTCGCACGGAAGCCGCATCTATGCGCTGGAGGGAGAGATACTGTCAGCGGAGCTATACACGCAGATCGAAAACCGGGCTGATCTGGAGGACGATCTGGATGACGTGCTGGCGGACATTGAGGCGCTGACGGTGCGCGCGGGTTTTGACGGCGTGATCTCCGACCTTGATTTGAATGTGAAGCAGACGGTGCAGGACGGCGCACGGCTGTTCCGCATACAGAGCGCGGAGACAGTGAAGATCGATGTGGATATCGACGAACTGGATATCGCGGGCATCAAAGTGGGTGAAAAGGCGTCCGTGACGTTCGACGCGCTGCCTGAGCAGCAGTTTGAAGCCGAAATTATAAAGATCAACCCCATCGGCTTGGCGGAAAACAATGTGACGGATTACACGGTGACGCTGTCGCTGTCCAAGGCGGAGGGCGTGATGATCGGCATGAGCGCCGATGTGGAGATCATATCAAAACGCGCCGACAATACGCTGGTGATCCCGGCCGAGGCCATTCAAATCATTAACGGCGAAAAATTTGTGGTGCTGGAATCCGACCTGAACGAGGAACAGGACGCCGTAGCCGCCACACATAAGGTGACGACGGGCATCACGGACGGCGTCAGCATTGAGATACTGGAAGGCCTGACCGAGGGTGACCGGGTAGCGGTGCCTCAGGTGCAGGAAGATGCTCAGCAGCAGATGATGAACTTCCGGAACAATGCCGAAAGCAACGGAAATTAATGAGGAGGCTTCGATGATAGAACTCCTTAACTTACGCAAGACATACCAGATGGGCGAGGCAGAGGTGCATGCGCTGGACGGTGTGTCGGCGACGATCCGCGACGGCGAGTTTGTGGCGGTGATCGGCCCGTCAGGCAGCGGCAAGTCCACGCTGATGAACATTATTGGCTGTCTGGACCTGGCTGACGAGGGCGAGTACCGGCTGAACGGCCAGCTGATCGACGACTACACCGAACGGCAGCTGGGCGAGATACGCAACCGAGAGATCGGCTTCATATTTCAGCAGTTCAACCTGCTCCCTAAGCTGACCGCGTACGAAAACGTGGAGCTGCCGATGATCTATCAGGGGCTGCCCATGGGAGAACGCAAAAAGCGCGTGATGGAATCGCTGGACAAGGTGGGGCTGACCAACCGCATGCACCACAAGCCGAGCGAGCTGTCTGGCGGGCAGCAGCAGCGCGTGGCAATCGCGCGGGCAATCGCAACGCGGCCCACGCTGATACTGGCTGACGAGCCGACAGGCAATCTGGACTCGCGTTCCGGCAGTGAGATCATGAGCATACTGACGGAACTGAACCGGGAAGGACGGGGCATACTGCTGATCACACACGACAACGACATTGCGAACATGGCCAGCCGGCAGCTCCAGATGCGTGACGGACGCATTGAGCGAGATATCCGCAGTAATTCCGGTGCTGACGGCGGCGCTGGAAAAAGCGGCAAAAAGGAAAAAGGCGAGAAGAAGGAAAAGGCTGAAAAACCCGATAAATCGGATAAGAACGGCAAAGGCGATAAAAAGGATAAAGAAAAAAAGAAAAACAAGCTGAAAGCAGAAGAAGTAAGCCGGGACAGCGGCACAGACGGGGGTGAGAAGGCATGAAATTCTCACAGGCGTTCAAAATGGCATTCGTTGCGCTCAAGGGCAACAAGATGCGCTCGTTTCTCACCATGCTGGGCATTATTATCGGCGTGGTGGCGGTGACGCTGCTGATCTCCGTGGTGCAGGGCGCGACGGGCGAGATTACCGGGCAGATTGAGAGCCTGGGGTCCAACCTGCTGCAGGTGTCGTTCCGCGGCGTGCAGCCCACTTACCTCACGGTCAGCGACCTTTCCGAGCTGGAGGAAGACAGTTCGATATACGGCGTGACGGGTGTGGTGACGCGGACCGAAAACATACGCGCGGACGTGACGGACGACGACTACAGCGTGGAGGGCATCACGCGCAAATATCAGGATATCACCGGACAGGTGATCAGGCAGGGGCGGTTCATCAGCGATGTGGACGTAGAGTCCCACGCGTACAGCGCCGTTATCGGCATCGACGTAGCGGACGAACTGTTCGGCACCGAGAACTGTATCGGCAATACCCTCTCCATGGCCGGTTTCGACTTCACGGTGGTGGGGCTGCTGGAGGAGTCGGATACGATGCTGGCCAACAAGGACTCCACCGTGCTGATTCCGCTGACCACGGCGCAGCGGCTGTTCAACGACAAGGAGTTCGATGCGCTGTATATATCCGCGTCGTCCCCCGACACGGTGGACATGGCGGAGGATGCGACGGACAACTTTTTGATCCGTGAGCTGGGCGACGACGACGATTACAGCATTATCAATCAAAACGTGATCATAGACGTCATGAACGATGTAATGAGCGTGATGACGATACTGTTGTCCGGCATCGCGGCGATATCGCTGCTGGTGGGCGGGATCGGCATCATGAACATCATGCTGGTGTCCGTCACGGAGCGCACGCGCGAGATCGGCATACGCAAGGCCATCGGCGCGCAGCGCAGCGACATACTGCTGCAGTTCCTGATCGAGGCGGTGGTGCTGTCCGTTGCGGGCGGTGTCGTGGGTCTGGGGCTGTCGTACCTCGGCCTGCAGATCATCGGCGCGGCGATGGACATCGCGATGGGGATGTCGGTGGGCACGGTGGCGCTGGCGCTCGGGTTCTCGGCATTCGTGGGCGTGGTGTTCGGCATATACCCTGCCAACAAGGCTGCGACGCTGAGGCCAATCGACGCACTACGTTACGAGTAGATTTAGTAAAAGGAGGGAGACATCCCTCCTTTTGTGTATAATAATGAGGGTATGATGATCATTAAAGAGTTCGGAGACAGGTCAAAACCAGCAGTCATACTGTTGCATGGCGGCGGATTGTCGTGGTGGTCCTTGGAGGTGGCGGCAAAAGAACTGGCCGCTGATTATCACGTGTTGACGCCCATAATAGACGGCCACGGAGAAGATGGTCATACAACGTTTGTCAGTATAGAGGATTCCGCTAATAAGCTGCTGACTTATATTGATGAACACCTCGGCGGTGCGGTGTTTGCACTTGGTGGACTGTCCATCGGTGCGCAGATCGTTACACATATGCTGACTATAAGACCCGCAATTACTCGGTTTGCCGTCATCGAAAGCGCACTAGTATGCCCGATCAAAGGGACTGACGCATCGGCTGAAATGACGAAGTTTTTTTACGGGTTGACAAAGAGGCGATGGTTCGCGAAATGGCAGGCGAAGGCTTTATGTATACCAGACCATTTATTTGAGCGGTATTACGAAGACAGTATGCGCATATCCAAACTGTCTCTGGTCAATATCACGAGGAGCAACAGCAATTTCGCACTGAATAAGGCCATATCCGGAACCTCTGCTAAGGTGCTGGTATTGGCGGGGGAAAAGGAATTAGCCGTGATGAAGCAATCTGCAGGCCTGATCCATGAAGCGATCCCAGGCAGCGTGCTGCATATCCTTCCCAATATGAAGCATGGAGAATTCAGCCTGATACAGCCGGCCCTATATGTGGCGATGCTGAGGGATTTTTTTAAATAAAAAGCCTGACGGCGGAACATTTGGCTTCACCGACAACTTTGTATGGGTCAGCCGCAGCAGTAAAAGACAAGACTAATTCCTTCTATAAAGCAAACCGGATATTAATGATAAAAATCCGGTTTGCTTTTTTGGTTGAAACACCCTAAAAATATTGTTATAATAAGTAAATTATGGGTTGCTTAACCCTGTTTTTGTTGTTTTAGTAATCTTTTAAATCGGTTTGAAAGCTGGCTAAATCGTCAAATGAGGAGAAAGAGATGAAAACATTAGTGAGCCATATATTGGCTGTGATCGTATCTGGCATACTGATTTTCTGTTTTGCGGGATGTACTCAAACATCTATATTGGAACCCCAGATACCCGAAGCAACCCAATCTCCCACTGCGGATGATTCTACAGCCAATGTCGAGATCCTATCGAACGAAACAGCTGCTGCAATCAAGGAGGAGCCTTCAATAAGCCCATTCGGAGAAGACTTTGGGATTGTCATCACGATGGATGGCGAGCCGGCTGGTGAATACGATCTTGATTATCAGGTTGGACCGATATTGTTTGGTACTCCGTATTCAGATATAGTTGCGCTGCTGGGGCAACCCGAAAGAGTAGAGAAGGCTCAATACCAGGAGTATGACGCCAAGTGGCATATGTCAGCAGTCTATATGAGCAAAGGGATTAGTTTGCAGCTGGCCTCTGCGGAAGAAAAGGGAGAATACTTGACACAGGAGGTGTCCGTTTTTGCCCCTTTCAGCGGTAAATCAGCAAAGGGCATCGGTATCGGCAGCAGTGAAGATGAGGTTCGGGCCGCCTATAGCGATATGATCAACATGGAGGACAGCAGCGCGAAGGTGATCGTATTAGGCGGCGTATATTGGGGTGTCCATTTCCAGCTCAGTGATGAGGATGTTGTAGAATCCATCACATTCGGTGCTGGTGCGGAATAAACAGAAGCTCATCATTTTATGATCTTTGAACAGGCCCAAAAAAGCGAAAAAAAGTACAATCAAAAGGTTGTGATTATCAGGGGGACACCTTTTATATGCGCGGTGCTGACTCCTATACAGAACACTATACGGAAAGCAGCTTGCTCATGAAGTCGCGCGTGCGCTGCTGGCTGGGGTTGCGCAGCACCTCGTCCGGCGTGCCCCGCTCGATCACGTAGCCCTCGTCCATGAACACCACCTCTTTGGCAACCTCGCCTGCGAAGCCCATCTCGTGCGTGACCACGATCATCGTCATGTGCTCCGCCGCGAGCTGCTTGATGGTGCGCAGCACC
>JAEWTW010000023.1 GCA_023397655.1 Bacillota bacterium | reverse complement strand
AGCGAAAAAGTGCTGCTGCCTTGGCTGTGAAGCGATAGGAAGATGAGGGCTGTGCTTCAGGTACAGCCTTTTTGTGATTAGATAATGTCAGTTTTCAATTTGTCTGTTCGCCCACTTCACATAAAATGACCTGTTTTTATATGCCGACGATAGTTTGTCCAGCGCTTGTATTGAACTTTGATTTGAGCCAATGCGTCAATGCGCGCATAACCTCTGTGATAATTCTGTCTTCGACATCCTTAACCATTTTTGTATTGACCATGCCTGCGGTGGAAGAATTCTGATTCGCGTTATAAAGATGCGTCGTTTCGGCCGTCGATGATGCTGATCATCTCTTCACAGTATGCTTCATACGGCCTCAATTTATCGTAGTTTCTCGAAAAGCAAAGCGTGCGGTCTATCTGTTTGAGCAAAACGTCGGTAGAATTTTCATTCAGCAGCTTGCAGACATGCCGGGTATCCAGGCTAAGTATTCGGCATGCTTCCAGAGTCGGGCAGAAGTTTTTTGAATGGAACACGATTCTGTCCGCCGTTTTGTGCACGATGGTCGCTTCATCGGGCGAAATGCCAAAGCGTTCAAGCAGAAGACGGTAACCTGAATCCAGTAAATCCGATGATATGAATTCGAAGCGGGCTTTGTTTTCCTGAAACCACGCTGTTCTCTTGCGGGCAGATTCCTCGTTGTATTCACGAAGTCTGTTGTCATCAGCATTCCGAAGCTGCTTGATTTCCGTTCTGACATCGTTCCGGTACAGAACCGAGCATTCGAAACTCAAAATACCATCATAGACCTTGATGTCCACCCCTGCTCTATTGAAAATTTCCGTACAGGGAATGTCGATGCGTTTTCTGCCCTGCGAAAGAGTCTGCTTAATGGAACAGCCATATGCGACAGCTGTGATTCCCGACCAGACTGCAGCGGAAGCGCACATCGGGCAAGGCTCGTGGGTGCTTATCAGCATACAGCCATCAAGCTTCTTGCCAAGCTTCCGGCTGGCTTCTCTTATTGCGTTCATTTCCGCGTGAGATGTGGGGTCGCCTTCAATGTCCTCCCTGTCGTGCGCTGAAGCAATAACCTGTCCATCTTTTATAACCACAGCACCAAAGCCGTTGTTGCCTTCTTGAAGGCTGGTTGTTGCTTCTTTGATGGCCATTCTCATGAAATATTCGAAGTCCATTAAAAAATCACCCCTGTATAAATATCATTACAGAATATCACAGATAGGAATAAAATCAATAAGAACTATCATATACACTGTTGCCCTGTGACAATAACAACTTGACAAAGACGCACCGAAGGGTATACAATGCATCACGAACAGAATATAAGCATGTGGGAGCTGAAGAATCGGCTGAGAGGGAACTGTTTCGTTCCGACCATGAGAACCTGATACGGATAATGCCGGCGTAGGGAATGACTGAAAAGCTATTAAAGCAGTTTGAAGCCGTCCCGCATCAGGAGCGGCTTTTTTGATTCTGTAAAAGGGTATGCTAAGGAAAAGGAGTGACAAAAATGCCAGTTGTAAATGTGGAGCTGCAGGTGATACCCGGCGGTGTGGACAATGCTTATGCCGTGGTGGACAGCGTGATAGAGCTGATCGCAAACAGCGGACTGAACTATGTGGTGGGGCCGATGGGCACCACGATGGAGGGCGAGCTGCCGGTGCTGCTCAAAATTGTGGAGCAAGCACAGGAACTGTGTGTTAAGAACGGCGCCAGCCGCGTACTGTCCGTGGTCAAAATCGACTACAAGCCGGAAGGGTCCACCATCGATGAGAAAATCGCGAAGTATAGGAAGTAGGATATATCCCGCAGCGGGTCTCGCTGTTTTCATCATCGTGTGGGAATTGCTGGTGCATGTCAACAATGTGCCGGAATACCGTCTGCCTGCACCGAGTGTCATAGCTGCCGAGTTTGTAGACAAGTTCCCGCTGCTGATGAAGCATGCCGGGGTGACGGTGGCGGAGTCGGTGATCGGGTTTGTACTGGGTGTGTTGCTGGCAGTGGTGGTGGCGGTGGCGATGAGCATGGTAAAGCAGGTACGGCATACGCTGTATCCGTTCCTCATCATCTCCCAGACGGTGCCGCTGGTGGTGATCGCGCCGCTGCTCGCCATTTGGTTCGGGTTCGGCTTTGTGCCCAAGGTTATCATGTCGGTGGTGGTCGTGTTTTTTCCGGTGGCTGTAAGCCTGACGGAGGGGCTGGAGGCGTATGACACCGACCTGGCGGAGCTGATGCGCACGATGAAAGCGAGCCGCTGGCAGATATACCGGCTGGTGCGGCTGCCCGGCGCGATGCCGAATTTCTTTGCGGGTATGAAGATATCCGCGGCGTACTGTGTGATGGGCGCGGTGATTTCCGAATGGACAGGAGCGACGATGGGGCTGGGCATCTACCTGTCTCGAGCGATGAGTTCGTTTGAAACGGCGGCGTTGTTCGCCAATATTGTACTGATTGTGATTTTAAGCCTGGCGCTGTTTGGCGCGGTAAGCTTTGCCGAAAAAAAGGCGCTGCCGTGGAACCGTGCCCGACGCCTGGGCTGAAATAAAGTTTATGAGGAGGAGACTGATGAAGAAATTTTTGATGATTGTACTGGCTCTTTCGTTGGCGGTGGCTCTGGCGGCATGCGGTGCCCCGGCCAAAGAGGAGACCTTGGAAAAGGTAACGGTGGTGCTGGACTGGACGCCCAACACCAACCATACTGGTCTGTATGTGGCTCAGGACAAGGGATATTTTGCGGAAAATGGCCTGGACGTGGAGATTATCCAGCCGTCCGATTCGGCGGTGCTGCAGCTGGTGGCGGCTGGGACAGCCCAGTTCGGTATCGACTTTCAGGAATCACTGACGTTTGCGCGCGACGAGGGGATACCGGTGGTGTCCATCGGTGCGATACTGCAGCACAACACATCCGCGTTTGCGGCACCGGCCGATCGCGGCATCACCAGCGCCAAAGATTTTGAAGGCAAGAACTACGGCGGCTGGGGCATGGACATGGAGACGGCGACGCTGAAATACATGATGGAAAAGGCGGGCGGAGATTTCAGCAAGCTCAACATCACCACCATCGGAGACACCGATTTCCTGACAGCAGCGCAGATGGGCAGCATCGACTTTGCGTGGATATACGAGGGCTGGGAAGGCATCAGTGCACAGCTCAAAGGTGTGGAGCTCACCTATGTACCGTTTGCGGACGATCCGATTTTTGACTATTACACGCCCATCATCGTGACGAGCGAGGATATGATCAGCAGCAACAGCGAGACGGTGGACAAGTTCATGGACGCTGTGGTGAAGGGCTATACGTTTGCGGCGGAGAACTCGGACGAAAGCGCCGACATACTCATCAAGCACGCGCCCGAGCTGGATGCGGAGCTGGTGAAGGCGAGCCAGGAGTTTTTGTCGCCCCGCTACATCGATGACGCGGAGAGCTTCGGTGTGCAGAAGGCCGAGGTATGGGACCGCTATACGCAGTGGCTGTATGACCAAGGCTTCATCGAGACGCTGGTGGATTCGTCCAAGGCGTTCACCAACGACTACGTCAAATGACAAATACGGCGATCGAGCTAAAGAACGTATCCAAAGTGTTTGACGATTCGCCGAACACCGTGGAGGCGCTGGTGGACGTAAATCTGGCCGTGCGCCCCAACGAGTTCGTGTCCGTTGTTGGGCCTTCGGGCTGCGGAAAGAGCACGCTTCTGAAAATAATAGCCGGCTTGGATAAAGACTACGCGGGTTCGGCTTTGGTGACCGGGCGGGATGTGCGCGATGCGCATCCGTCCGTTTGCCTGATGCCGCAGAAAGACCTGCTGATGCCGTGGCGGTCGGTGCTGGAAAACGTTGCGCTGCCGTTGGAGCTGCGCGGCATCCCCAAGGCGGAGCGGACAGAACAGGCGGCAAGGCATTTCGACGAATTCGGACTTTCGGGCTTCGAGGATGCGTGGCCGGATACCTTGAGCGGCGGTATGCGTCAGCGCGCGGCGCTGCTGCGCACCTTTCTCTGCGAGGGTGACGTGTTTCTGATGGATGAACCTTTCGCTTCGCTGGACGCGCTCACGCGCTACAGGATGCGCGTTTGGCTGCTGGACATCTGGAGCCGTCATCAAAAGGCGGTGGTGTTTGTGACGCACGATATCGAGGAGGCGGTGTTCCTCTCCGACCGGGTGTGCGTGCTTTCAGAACGCCCCGCAACGGTAGCACAGATCATCGACATACCGTTGGCGCGCCCGCGCCCGCGGGATATCGTGGAGACGCCAGCGTTTATCGCGCTGCGCCACGCGGTGCAGGCCGCGCTGGGGTAAGCGTAGCAAGATAAAAAAGATCTAAGACCGTGGAGGCGCCGCCTCCACATTACGGCTTAAGGGGCACAGCCCCTTAAGAATCCCGTAATCTTATGCGTTCTGCGCTGTGGCCTCAAGCTATTATATACGTAGATTAATGGATATTTTGGAGCGGCTTTTCAGGCCGCTTATTTCTTTTTTCTGCCGATAAGCCCGGCTGCGGTGAGACAGACGCCCGCGGCGATGATGGCCGCTGTGATGAAGAATATTGTGGGCATGGGCGGCTGGCTGGCATAGGTCAGGGCATTGGGATTCCAGTGGCTTAAGTACACCATTTCGTTGTGTTGCAGCGTGAAGAGCAGAAAATACTCCACGATGAGCAGCACCAGCCCGGCTAGTACCGATATCCAGCCCACGGTCAACAGCCGTTTCCTCATGTTCAGCCTCAGAATGGCGTCCATCTGCGGCCTGGAACACTCGCCGGAGCCGACGACGCCTTCCGTGTTGCCCAGCAGCTCGTCCGTGGAAACCGAAAAGGCCCGGCTGAGCGCGAGTATGTTGTTGATATCGGGCGAAGACTGGTCCGTTTCCCATTTGGACACGGCCTGACGGGAAACTCCGACGCTCTCCGCCAGTTGTTCCTGCGACAGCCCGGCCGCTTTCCGCAGCAGCTGAATTCTTTCTCCCATTGTCATATCAGATAGAATCTCCTGATGTTTTTACAGATAGTATAGCCGGACAGGGGGGATGCTTTCCACCAAAGCCGCAATGCAATATGTCAACCGGCGGTTGCAAATTGCCTGCACAAAGGAAGGCTACCATTCGCCCTGTACGATGCCGTCCTGATGGTCGAGGTAAAAATGCGGCGTGTCGAAATAGCTGACACCAGAGCTGCCAAAGGTGGTGTCCACGTTGATCCAGACGTCCTCGCCGGAGACGTAGGCCTGATTCCACGCATGATCGCCCCATTCAACGCCGTTATATCCGAGTCCGGTGAGGAACCTGACTTTTACATCCACCGCACGGCACATCGCGACATACAGGCAAGCAAAGTCGAAGCAGATACCGGTACGGGTGCTGAACGCGACAATGGCTCCGGAGGACACCCGGGAGGGGTCCTGCGTGATCATAACGGCTTTCTCGTTGTCGTAAGTGAGGTTTTCGCAGATCCACATGTAGACCAGGTAGGCTTTTTGCCTGTCATCCGTTTCAGTGCCGACGATTTCCCTTGCGGCGGCATCGATTTCAGCGCTGGACGCCGTTGCCTCTTCCAGCGTCATGCCGTTGAAGTATCTGACCAGATATTTACCGGCCAGTTCCCGTACTTCGGTTTCCGCCGTTTTAAACGAATCGTTGAACAGTACCTGTATATTTTTGACCGTGCTGTTGCGCAGCAGCGGTTGAACGACACTTTGCTGAATGAGCTGATACGGTGCGGATTGCCCAGCATATGCCGAAATGACAGGGCTGTTGAAATAGCTGGTATAAAAATTCAGCAGTATGGTGAACAGCAGCACCAGCCATATGGCTTTGGGTAGCTTCCACAGTGCGCTGACAACCCGTCTGGCAAAACCGCGCAAAGAGCTGATGGCGGACGCGATGATGTGCGACACCGGCGTCAGGGCGAAGATATAGAAGGGCAGAGCCAGCAGGTGGAGCAGCGCGCCGATGAGCAGTGACAGTATCAGAAAGACGCCGAGGTACATCCAGAAAGCATGAAATTCCATCATGCCTTGCAGGTCCGGAACAAGCCGGTACAGCCAGGCAAGTACGGCTTCACTGGAGAGCAGCACTCTCGTGAGCCACGCCGCAAGCAGTATGGACGCAAGCAGTATCAGGCTGTTCAGCAGCGAGGAAAAGGAGCGGCGGACACGGTCATGAGTCAGAGGCCAGATGATACCGGAAAGAATCGGTGCCGCAAATATACAGACCATGACCAGAGTAATGATATTGATGCCGTTGAGTATCTCCATGGCCTGCACAATCTCCTTTCCCGAATTATAGCCAAAGACCAAAGATATTAACCCGGCTGATGCGTAAGGTCTCTGCGCCGCGTATAATTCTTCATTATAACCTTTATACCGGATATATGCTGTCACAGCAAGCATAAATATTGCGCCCGGTGCGATGTCCTTGCCGAATTTGCATGGACACATTGTCAAAGCCTGTTGCCATGTATTAGAATGGAGCTGACGGGAGGCGAGTTCATGTACCACTTTTTCGGATATATGGCGCGGATGAAGCACATCAAACGGTGGGGGCTGATGCGCAACACGCGTGACGAGAACATACAGGAGCATTCGTTGCAGGCCGCGATGATCGCGCATGCGCTGGCGGTAATTAAAAACACACGGTTTGGCGGCAACCTGAACGCGGAGCGCGTGATGGCGCTGGCGGTATACCACGAGGCGGGTGAGGTGATAACCGGTGACCTTGCAACGCCCATCAAATACTTCAACCCCGAGATCAACAACGCTTATAAACAGATCGAACGCGTCGCGGAGGACAAGCTGCTGGGTATGCTGCCGGACGAGCTGCGCCAAGCGTACGCACCGCTGGTGAAGCAGCGGGATGACGACGAAGCGCACGCCATCGTGAAAGCCGCGGATAAGATCTGTGCGTACCTCAAGTGCGTGGAGGAACTGTCGGCTGGCAACACAGAGTTTGCCAAGGCCAAGAAAGCGCTGAAGAAAACGATAGACGACATGAAACGCCCCGAGGTGGACTACTTCATGAAGACGTTCGTGCCCAGCTTCGAGCTGACGCTGGACGAACTGAACTGAAAGGAAAAAAGCGCATGAGCCGGACGGCATTGATTACCGGGGCGGCCACGGGCATCGGCCGTGAGACCGCGAAGCGGTTCGCCGCGGAGGGCTGGAACGTGGCGGTACATTATCACAAAAGTGAGGCCGCCGCGCAGTCGCTGGTGGACGAGCTGAAAGCGCGCCACGCGAGCGCCATAAAGGTTCAGGCGGACGTGCGCGACCCGTATGCGGTCAAAGCGATGGCGGAAAAGGTATGCCGCGCGTTCACCCGCATCGACGCGCTGGTCAATAACGCCGGGCTGGCGCAGCAGAAGCTGTTTACCGACATTTCCGCACGGGAGTGGGACGACATGTTCGATGTAAACGTGAAAGGCGTGTTCCACTGCTGTCAGGCCGTGCTGCCCAGCATGACATCGCGCAAGGCGGGCAGCATCGTGAATGTATCCTCAATGTGGGGTGAAACGGGCGCGTCGTGCGAGGTGCACTACAGCGCCGCAAAAGCCGCCGTGATCGGGCTGACCAAGGCGCTTGCCAAGGAAGTCGGGCCGTCCGGCGTGCGCGTGAATTGCGTGGCACCCGGCGTGATCGCCACGGCGATGACAGCGAATCTGGACGAAGACACAGTTGCTGCGCTGAAGCAGGAGACGCCGCTGGGAGTGATCGGATCTCCGCGCGACGTGGCCGAGGCGATATATTACCTCGCGTCAGACAAAGCCGCCTTCGTGACAGGGCAGGTGCTGGGTGTCAGCGGCGGGTTCGTGATATAGTATCGGCGGACAAAAAGAATCCCCATTTATAGAGCTCATAAAAGGGGATCGGGCTGGATATATGATTGACAATACGGCAGCTGCAAAGCTGCCTTTTCATTTTCCCGGGGACTCGTTGTCAGTGTCAACGGTCGATTCGCTTCCGGCAATGGATTTCTCGCTGATGATAACATCCTCTTTGGTTTGGGATTGGACAGATTCCAGCTGTGCATTCATACCGGTATCGACTTCATCGGCAGACTGCGGTTCCGGTTGTATTTCTGCGGACGGGTCCTGAGAGTCCTTTATCAGCAGCCTGTCAAAAAGCGTGGACAGCTGTGCTTTTTCTTGCTCGGATAATACAGAAAAAAGCTGTAAGGCGTCGGGGTATTTCGGCTTGTGTCCGCGGAGCCATTCCCGGCCTTCTTCCGTCAGCACGACATCCCGGTTGCGCTTGTCGGCCTCGTTCTTCTTGCGTCGGATATGACCCTTCTTCTCCAGTTTGGCGAGCAGTTCGCTTAAGGAACCGGATTTTATGCCAAGCAGCTCTTTGAGTTCCTGCTGACTGATGCGTTCGCGTTCGGCAAGCAGGGACAATATGCGGTGACGGCTGCTCCCTTGAGAATTTTGCGGCTGCAAGCGGCGGCTGAGGCGGCGCAGCTGCATCAGCAGCGCATCGTTAATGCTGGGCACAGCCGGTTCAACGGAAGCCACCGGCAGTACTGCAGTCTCTTTCTGCAAGCTGCGGGCATATTTAACACCTTTATTGCACCGCGGTGATTTTAGAGGACAGTGTTTATCGCACAGCGGACAGCGTTCTTTATTATTGTTGCGGCTCATATTGACGTGCAGTCTCCTTTAAATATTTAGGCACCTTATTAATTTCTATCGTATCACAGTGCTTTAAAAATAGCAAGGTACCTCAATAATATTCGCCGTGAATTACAGATGAAGTTGAAGCGGAAGAAAAAACGCCGTGCGGGTTTTGGTCGCACGGCGTTAGTATACGTGAGTATAGTTTTAGCGTTATTGGTTCAGATCGCTGCTGACGCGTTTGACAGCGAGGTCAGCGCCGACGGCTTCCTTGTTCAATTTGCGCAGGAATGTGAAGCTGCCCAGTCCGGCGAAGAACCAGCCGATAGCAATGCTACCCCAGAGCGGACCGCTTTCAGGCATAAAAGGTGCCGCGATGACCACCGGGACAAGCTCTGCAGCGGTAATAATATAGCCTTCATCCGTCAGCATCTGATAGGCGGCAACACCTTCGCTGGTGAGCACGGCAATGTAGGTGAAGACGATGAGTACGAGAATCATGATCCAGGTCATACCCGGACCGCGCTTGCCGCGCAGCAGCAGATATCCCTTGTAGGACAGGAAGGCCATAATGAAGCCACTGATGCCCGCGATATAGCCCAGCATACCGATCAAAACCCACGGGATGATGCCGATGATACCGCCCAGCACCGCGCCGACGAGGCCGGTCAGATAGCTGCCTGTTTCTGCCCGCTCGCGCTTGATCTCCGTGGTGGCGTCAGTCAGCTTTTCGTGACAAGGGGCGCACATCTGCTGAACAAAGCCGCCCTGCAGGGTATAGCCTTCGCCGCTGTCCTGCCCGCAGACCGCACAGCCCGAAACGTAGCCGTGTTCGGCCAGAAATGCTGTCGCCTCGTCCACAAAAACCGCGACATCCTCCGGCTTGATGCGCTTGATCTCGCTGTTGAGCAGCACTGACACGGCGCTGCCATTTATTTGTGCCGGTTTCGCCCGATACTTTTTACGGTTTTCCTTGAGGTAAAGGTTGATCTCCTCAAGACTGACGCCGCTTTCCCGCCCGATGAAGAAGTGCACGTTGGCACTCCAGGTCATCCTGTTGTAAACAACATTGACATAAATACCGTTCTTGCTGCCGTAAGCGATATCTCCGTAGCGCTTCAGGCCATTAAGTTCCATGATTCTTTCCAGCTGGGCCGACATGATGTTACCTCCTGTTATATATTCTGCGATACGCGCGGCATCGCCGGGGGCCGGCTGGCCCAATGACTACGTGGGTATAAGAAATTTTAAAGTACCGGTGTGCCTTGATGAAACACGGCTTTCCATTGGCCTTCAGACTTTCTCCATATGGTGCTTCGCAGCGAGCGTTTAGCTCGCTCTCCCTGACTCAGAGTGATGCTGTATGTCGCCAAAACGCATTCCGGAGATAACTCGGCAACAGAAAAACCGGTGATCTGATAGCCGTCAACAGGCGCAAACGCGTCGCCCTTCGTATAGCGGTAGACGCTTCCCGAACTGCCGAACTCGAAAAAATCGCCCGAGAGCAGCGATTCTATCTTTGCGGCACATTGCCGGACTTCGGCCTGCAGCAGCGCATCTTCCAGCGACAGTATGCAGGCTGCAAGGGTTTTATCTGAGTCTAACATAATCAAATGGATTATTCGTTGTCAGAAATGAGCTTCTCCAACTTGTTTTTTACGCGCTGTAAAGCGTTGTCCACCGATTTAACGCTGCGCTTCAATTCGTCCGCCACCTCAAAATACGACTTACCTTCGATATATTTCTTCAGCACCTGCATCTCCAGCGGAGAGAGCAGCTTGCCCATTTTGGATTCAATGTTGGAATAGTCTTCACGGCCTATGATGATGTCTTCCGGGTTGGAGACCTTTGTGCTGGAAATAACGTCGATCAGCATGCGGTCCGACTCCTCATCATACGCGGGTTTATTGAGCGACACATAAGAGTTGAGCGGACGGTGCTTTTGGCGCGTGGCTGTTTTGATGGCGGTGATGATCTGCCGCGTGATGCACAGCTCCGCAAAGGCACGGAAAGACGTCAGCTTGGAGGAACGGAAATCACGAACGGCTTTATACAGGCCGATCATGCCCTCCTGAACGATATCCTCCCTGTCTGCGCCGATGAGAAAATAGGAACGCGCTTTTGCGCGTACGAAATTCTTGTATTTATTAAGAAGGTACTCAAGTGCGTCGCCGTCGTAGCCGCGCGCAAGCTCTGCAACGGCTTCATCGGTTAAGTCCTCGTAGTTTAAATATGTTTCTTCCAATGAAGACTTATTGTAAGTGGTCAATGCCTGTCCTCCTGTTAACCGACCGTTGCTAGTATTTTATTATATCTTCTGGCATGTGGACAGTCAAGCCGCCGTGTGTAGGGAACTGATACAATATTTTGATATTTTTTCAGGTTTCGGTGATGGCGTCGATCAACAGGCGCTTTTTGAGTTCGTCTCCAGTCAGCGTGCTGCGATGCAGCAGCGAAATATGCTTTTCACGCGCCTGCTTGACCAGTATTTTTAACTCCTCCGGGGTGACGCGCACCGCGCCCGAGCCGAAGACGGAGAGCTGTTCAAGAAAGTCCGCCGTGACCACTTTGAGCATCGAACCGCTTTGTTTGGCAATCCGTTGGATGTGCGTATCCGCAGTGACACCGTAAGCTGTATAGACCACGGTGATGAGCCCGAATGGCTCCTCGCGCATGGCGTCACGCTTACGGTAACCGTCGAATACCACCGTGATGTCTTCGCCGGTGAAGCCTGCGTAATCATCCAGCGTATTGAGCAGCGCGGTGCGGGCATCCTCCAGATTGGCGGTGTCTATCCCCCAGGCGTGGATGACATTGTACCCGTCGATGATCACGTCGCGCCGTCCTGCCGAACCTTTTCATACATCAGCACGGCGGAGGCTACCGCGGCGTTGAGGGAGCCCGTCTGCCCCTTCATCGGTATGCGGGCCTTGAAGTCACACTTCTCGAGCACCAGCCGGGAGAGCCCTTCGCCTTCTGAACCCACCACGATAGCGATGGCCCCTTTCATATCGATGGCAGTTACAATCTGGCCTTCCATGTCTGCCGCCACCGTCCAGACGTTTTTCGCCTTCAGTTCTTCGATCGTGGCGGTGATGTTGGTGACCTTGACGATGGGGATGAGGTCTGCCGCGCCCGACGATGACTTGGAAGCGACGGCGGAGAGCGACGCGCTGCGGTGCTTCCCGAGTATCACGCCGTGGGCACCCAGTACCTCAGCGCTGCGGATAATGGACCCCAGGTTTCCTTCGTCAGTAATGCCGTCCAACAGCACGATAAAGGGTGGTTCGCTGCGCTTTTCCGCGAGCGCGAATATGTCCTCTATGGAATCGTAGTCCCGCGCGGGCGCGACGGCCAGCACGCCCTGATGGTTGGCTGGCTTGCCGCCAAAGCCGAAGGGCATCGTCATGCTGTCCAGCTTGCGCCGGTCCGCCCGAACGATGGGGATGTGGTGCTGCGCCGCCAGCGTCAATATCTCTCGTACGCTGGGGTCGGACAGCTCCTTGGACGCGATGAGCTTGTCGATCGACCGTCCTGAACGTATCGCGGCTTTCACCGCGTTTCTGCCGTATATGATATCCATCTATTTGCCGCCTTTCACGGTTCTTTCATGTTGTTTTCTGACGTCGGACGCCTTGCCGCACGTCATCTTGCCTTCGCTGCACGCACCGCGTACGCACGCCGGGCCCGCATTGGCAAACAGCGCAGGGGCCGCCTCACACACAAGAGACAGCATGCGCCAGGCCAGTTCGCGTATCTCCCACTGGGCGCGGTTGCAGCAGCGCAGCGCGAAAAAGTTCATCAGCTCGCGCGCGTTCATCGTCAGCATCAGCCGCGTCTCACAAGCGCCGGGCAGCACGAACCGGGCGTCCTCGTTGGACTTTTCGCCCTCGCCCAGCCGTTCGCGCCAGCCATCGTACCAGCGTTGCATCTGGGACATCTGCGCCTCGTATTCCTGCACCGCTTCCTCACCCAATTCGCGTACAGCAGGCGGGATGATGTAGCCGAAGCCGCCGTCCGAATAGCTCACGTACCGCTGGGACTGCACCGAGAAGCTCGCGATGCGGTGCCGCGTGATCTGTGCGAGCAGCGTACGCGACACGCCCTCAATACCGAACGTGAACGAGGCGTGCTCCACCGTGGACAAGTGCCCGAGGTCCACGATTTTTTGCAAAAACGCGGCCGACTTTTCGGGCGTGAGGTCGTCTGCGATATCGTCTATATGCGCCGGGCTGTAGCACAGCTTTGCGGCCATCGCCGTCAGCTTCTCGGCCTCCGGCGGGTAGTGCAGCAGCTTGACGTTTTGTATGGCCTCAGGCATTTTGGCCCCCCTCAAAAAAAATGTGGTATGATGACGGCAAAAAGCTCGTCCATCCGCGCCGTTTGACCCGTGAGGTGCAGATACCCAATCACGGCCTCCGCCGCGGTGGCGAGGGAATAGTCCTCGTAGCTCGCGTGTTTGGGCGGTGAGGACTTGGCGTTTTTGCCTAGTTGGAATATTTCCAGCTCGCGCGGTGTCAGCACTGGCTGCAGCAGCAGCGCAGCCTTGGCCTGTGCACGCGCATTCACCACGCCGGACGCCAGCTTGTGCAGCGCCTCAATCTTACCCATATTATTCTTCACCAGATACGCGCGGACATACAGGTCGAACACTGTGTCTCCGATGTAGGCCAGCGCGATGGGTGACAACTCGCGTATTTTATTCTCTTCCAGCGGGCGCAGCGATGCGCCGAATTTTGATGTATTCACCGCATTATTATACACAAAAAAGACGCATGCTACAATAATATGGGCAAAAATACAACGGGGGCAACAAGATGGTGTATGGGCACAAGATTAGTTAATATGTGCCCATACACATAAGCCGTTCGGTGACAGCGATTACGGTGGTGGTGATGATGTTTGAAATAACGATGGATAGCAGCAGACGGTTAGAACTTACGGCCTCGCGTCTTAAAGCAAAAAAGACGATGGGCAGTTCCGCAGCGAGAGTCAAAAGCAAGAAGCCAGTGCCTATAATGTAAAAAGGAGCGCTTAAGAAAATCTCTTTCATTGAATATCCAAATGAAAAATACAAACTCGAAAACCAGAAATACAGTAACGGTACCATAAAGGAAACAATATTAGCTCCCGATACGATGAGTGCTGCTTTGATCGGACGTTTTACCTGACCGAATTTAATCACGGCAAAGATTTCAACCACCAGTGTCAACACAACGGCGAAAGGGAGTACGGTTAATGGCGTCGTCTCCGTGATCCAATACCATGATGAGTTGGCATAGGCTGTAAGAGGGAAAATACAAATAAGAACCGCAAGTATCGTGATTGAAAGCAATTTACGGTACATGACAATCCTCCTAATAGTGGTATATATTATCAAAGAATGTAACATATAAGTAAAACAAAAGCAATAGAATAGTAATACATTGGATTGCTCTCTGGCGGAATTATTTCGCCTTCATCTCTTTGGTGTCCGAAAGGTGCTAGGGATTTCTATTGCCACTTCGTTAGTATGTCGCATCATTATACTTTTATATATCCAGAATAGACAGCAAAGCATTAAGAGACAATAAAAGTTGATTCTATTATAAAGGGTGTGTTATGGAGAAAAAGGTTACCAAAGCGGCGGTAGGTACCTTGTCAGGCTTCATTGCCGGTTTGTTCGGCTCAGGCGGCGGCATCGCGGTGGTGGAAGGGTTGGAGCGCACGGGGACGGATGAACGGCGAGCACATGCGGCATCACTGGGCGTGATATTCCCGATATCCACGCTGTCGGCGGTGCTTTATGGCACTGGCGGCTATGTGCCGCTGGAGGACACGCTGTGGCTGTGCGGCGGTGCGGTGGCGGGCGGCGTGATTGGAGCATTTTTTCTGAAACGCGTGGGCGTGCGGCTGCTGAACAACATATTCACGGCGCTGATGCTGGCTTCCGGCATCCGTATGCTTTTCTGATGATATACGCGCTGTTCGGCGTGGTGTTCGGCATCGTGGGCGGCATGGGGCTGGGCGGCGGTATCGTGCTGATACCTGCGCTGACGCTGCTGATGGGCACCGAGCAGCATTCGGCGCAGGGCATGACGTTATTCGCGTATCTTCCGATGGCGCTTGCGGCGCTGGTGATGCACATTCGCAACAAGCAGATACGGATCAAGCCGGTGCTTTTTCTTACCGGATTTGGATGCGTTGGCGGTGCGCTCGGTTATTGGCTGGCGACCGCGCTGGCAGGGGAAACGCTCCGCGTCATATTTGCTGTGTTTTTAATCGGCGCTGGGCTGCTGCGCGCGTGGCGTCAGGAGATCGGGCCCCGTCTCAAAAAGCGAAAGGATGCGTTAAGCCAGCGCGGCAATGACGGCAAAAGCCGCCAGTGAAAGCACCGTGGACAGGGACAGCGTTGTGGAAACAAAAGCGCTCTCGCTGTCATCCGAGACGTACACTGGCAGCACGTATGGCGGCGGCAGCATGAACATCAGCACAAAGGCCCATTTCAAGTTTTCGCTCATCGGCATCAAAGCGCCCAATCCGAATATGACCGCTGCACCGAGCAGCGCCATCACCGCAAAGCGGGAGAAAACGGCAGCCAGCGCAGCACCGATGCCTGCAAGGCTGAACTGCAGCTCATATCCCACCACAAACAGTATAACCACCGCGGTGGGCGCGGCGATGAAGTCGAAGGCGTGCGACACGATATCCCCTGCCGGGGAGCTGCCAAGCTGCGCGCCGAGTCCGGTCGCTCCTATGATAACGCCGAGCACGATGGAGACCAGCACGGGCGATTTGGCCATGGACTTCAGCGTCTGCCCGAATGAGCCGCTTTCATCTTTTTTGAGCAGCGAGAGGAACACTGTGAATACGAACAGGACCTGACCGAGATCCACCATCGCGAAGCTGGAGATATTCTCTGCTCCGAACAGCAATGTATAGAGCGCGTATCCCAGCATGCCGGCTTCAAAGCCAGTCATCAGGAAGGGCGACGTGCGCATTGGCAAGCGGGCGGCGCGCTTGAATAAAAAGCCGATGCCCAGCGCTGCCAGACAGACGGCGAACATCGTAACGGTGATGATGATATTTGCGGTAGTGTAGGTGGTGCTGTAGAAGGCCTTGAAAAGCACCGCGGGCAGCGTGATGTTGACCACCAACGCTTTGAGCCCGTCCACGCCTGCCTTTTTGATAACGCCTGTTTTGCGGCAAATCATGCCGACAGGCAGCATCAGCAGCACCGGCAGAATCATTTTGACAACGCCCAAATATTTATCCATCAAAGCCTCCGCATGATATACAATTACCTCTATTAATATTATCAGCCGAATCAGTGTATAGCAATGGATTTTGGGGTAAATACCCGAATCAATCTTTGCCGCTGCCGTGTGCTATTTGATGGTTGACAGCCGTTGAATCGGATAATATAATAACAGTTAATTACACATTTTTAGGCTGTGAAGGGGCCAGTAGCGTTTTTTTAGCCGGCGCAAAGAGAGCCGCCGTATGGTGCGAGGCGGACGCGGCAGAGCGTGAAACTCATCCCGGAGCTTCGGAACTGACAAATCCTATGATTTCAGGTTCCGACGAGTTGCCTCCGCGTTACAGGAGGACGGGCGTACATGCGCCCTGATGAGCTGGCGGCTTGCCGCAAGCAGAGTGGTACCGCGAAACCTTTCGTCTCTGTATGGACGAAGGCTTTTTTTATTTTCAGCATGATAAAGGGGGATTGATTATGCCGGAATTTATCAATATGACTATCGGTGACTGGCTGGATCAGAAGACGGCGGAGTATCCCGACCGGGACTGCAGCATACATCCGCTGGAAGGGCTTCGTTTCACGACCGCCGAATTCCAGACGGAGGTTAACCGCGTGGCGCGCGGCCTGATGGCGATGGGTATTCAGAAGGGCGACCACGTAGCCATATGGGCCACCAACTATCCGCAGTGGGTGCAGACACAGTTTGCCACCGCCAAGATCGGCGCGGTGCTGGTGACTGTCAACACCAACTATAAAAAGTACGAGCTGGAATACCTTTTGAAGCAGTCGGATTCCAAGATGCTGATCATGATGGGCGGCACTAAGGACAACAACTATGTGGATCACATCTACGCGGTGTGCCCGGAGCTGAACACCTGCGAGCCTGGCGCGCTGAACAGCAAGAAGGTGCCTTTCTTAAAGACGGTCATCTTCCTTGATGAGACCAAGCATACCGGCATGTACAACTGGAGTGATGTGCTGAGGCTGTCCGAAGAGGTGACGGATGAGGAACGCGCTGCACGGCAGGCCACGTGCGACCCGCACGATGTGATCAATATGCAGTATACGTCCGGCACGACGGGCTTCCCCAAGGGCGTAATGCTGACGCATTACAATCTGATTAACAACGGCAAGATCATTGGTGAATCGATGGCGTTTTCCGGAAAGGACAGACTGTGCATCACGGTGCCGCTGTTCCATTGCTTCGGATGCGTGCTGGGCGTGATGGCGTCCATCACCAACGGTACGACGATGGTGTTCGTGGATCACTTCAATCCCGTCAACGTGCTCAAGGTGCTGGATATGGAAAAGTGCACCGCGTTCCATGGCGTACCCACGATGTTCATCGCCATTATGGATCATCCGGACTTTAACAAATATGATCTGTCGCATTTGCGCACAGGCATCATGGCGGGAGCCAACTGCCCGGTGGAAGTGATGAAGGCGGCGGCGGATAAGATGTATATGCGGCACATCACCAGCGTGTACGGACAGACGGAATCGTCCCCCGGCATCACGCAGTCCACCGTGGACGATCCGTTGGAGATACGTGTATCCACCGTGGGTCGTGCTTACCCCAATGTGGAAGCACGCGTGGTGGACCCTGAGACGAATGAAGAGGTGGCGGCGAACGCCGTCGGCGAAATCGTGACGCGCGGCTATCACGTAATGAAGGGATATTACAAAATGCCCGAAGCCACCGCGCAGGCGATCGACAGGGATGGCTGGCTGCACACGGGCGACCTCGGCGTGAAGGACGAGCAGGGGTATTACCGCATCACCGGACGTTTGAAGGACATGGTCATCCGCGGCGGCGAGAACATCTACCCGCGCGAGATCGAGGAGTTCCTCTATACCCACCCGTCCGTGAAGGACGTGCAGGTGGTGGGCGTGCCGGACCGCAAGTATGGTGAAGAGGTGCTGGCTTGCGTGATATTGAAGGACGGTGCACAGGAAACAGAGGAGGCCATGGTGGACTACGTGAAGCAGGGGCTCTCCAAACATAAAGCGCCGCGTTATGTCAAATTTGTGGATTCGTTCCCGATGACGGCGAGCGGAAAGATACAAAAGTACAAGCTGCGTGAATGGGGCGTGGAGGCGCTGGGCTTACAGCAGCCTGACAGCGAATAAAATGATCAACGAAAGGGCGTCTGCGAGGCGCTCTTTTAAATATCGTGGAAAGATGGTGGCTGCATACGTAGCGCAAGCATTTTTATCGTGATATAATCGGATTGAATATGAATTGGCAAATACGGGAACCGGAGGAGACAGAGCATGAGTAAACAGCAGGCGGGTGTCATCGGGCTGGCGGTGATGGGAAGGAATCTGGCGCTGAATATCGCGGAGCACGGCTATGCGGTGTCGCTTTATAACCGGACGCCGGAGAAGACGAAGGCTGCGATGGCCGAGGCGGGCAGCTTCGACATGACCGCTTATTTCTCAATAGATGAGTTTGTGAAATCGCTCACACCGCCGCGCGTCATTATCATGATGGTGAAGGCGGGCAAGGGGGTAGACGACACGATACAGGCGTTGATGCCATATCTTTCACCCGGCGACGTGCTGATCGACGGCGGCAACTCGTACTACATGGACACGATGCGACGTATTGCCGAGCTGGAGGCGGCAGGTATCCGCTTCATCGGTGCCGGGGTTTCCGGCGGCGAGGAAGGGGCACGGCGCGGCCCTGCCATCATGCCGGGCGGTGACGAAACAGCCTATGAGATCGCCGGGCTGATATTGACGTCGATAGCGGCAGTGGCGGAGGGCGAGCCCTGCTGCGCCTACATCGGCAAGGGCGGCGCGGGCCACTTTGTAAAAATGGTGCACAACGGCATCGAATATGCCGATATGCAGCTGATATGCGAGGCTTACGACATACTGAGGAATGTGCTGAAGCTGACCGTTCCCGAGGTACAGGCGGTGTTCGCCGACTGGAACACGGGCGAGCTCAGCAGTTACCTGATCGAAATTACCGCAGACATATTGGGCAAGACTGATTTGGAGACAGGGCAGCCCATGGTGGACGTGATATTGGATACGGCGGAACAGAAGGGCACGGGCAAGTGGACCAGCCAGACCGCGCTGGACCTGGGTGTTCCTGTCCCGACGATCACCGAAGCTGTGTTTGAGAGGTATCTGTCCGCGATGAAGCCGCTGCGTATGGCGGCGAGTTCGGCACTGGCGGGACCCAAACCCTCTGCGGCAGGCGCCAAGGAGATGGTAGAAGCCGTCCGGCAGGCGCTGTTCGCCAGCAAGATATGCGCATATGCCCAAGGCTTCGGGTTGATGGCGGCGGCCTCAAACACATACGGCTGGGAACTGAAGCTGGATCGCATTGCGGGCATATTCCGCGGCGGCTGCATCATACGGGCGCAGTTTCTGAACAGCATCATGGGTGCGTACCGGGCGCAGCCGGAGCTGGCCAACCTGCTGCTGGATGAGGATTTCAAGGATGTGATGAACCGTTATCAGCAAGCCTGGCGGGATGTGGTGGGAGCGGCAATCCAGGCCGGTCTGCCCGTGCCCGGAATGGCGAGCGCTCTGTCGTATTACGACAGCCTGCGCGCTGATCAGCTGCCGATGAATCTGGTACAGGCGCAGCGCGATTATTTCGGTGCGCATACCTATCAGCGCACGGACAAGAGCGGCTATTTTCACACGCAATGGCAGGACGGGAACACCTGCTCCTGACGGAGGGCTTATGAAACGGGACAACGGACAGACAACCATGCCCGGCATGCTGGTGGTATTCGGCGGTACGGGGGACCTGACGCACCGCAAACTGATGCCCGCGCTGTACAACCTGTGCGCGGACGGTCTCCTGCCCGAAAGCTTTATCACCGTGGCGGTGGGTCGCAGGGACAAGACGGACGAGGAGTACCGCGGGGAAGTACGCGAATCGCTGAAGCGGTTTTCCCGCAATCGTATCAATGACGCCTGTTGGGACAAGCTGCGTAAAGCCATCCGATACTTTCGGCTGGATATCGAGGATGCTTCCGGCTATGAGCGCTTGGCTGACTATCTGGATGGGTTGGATACGGGCGGTGGCGCGGGCGGCCGCGTCTATTATCTCGCTGTGGCGCCCGAGCACTTTGAGACCATCGTGTCCGGCCTGCAAGCGGGCAATCTGGCGCAGAGCGGTGGTGCGCACGGGCGGCTGGTGATCGAAAAGCCGTTCGGCAAGGACCTTGCGACGGCGGAAGCGCTCAACAACCGTTTGCTGGAAGTGTTCCCCGAGGAGAGCATCTACCGCATCGACCACTACCTCGGCAAGGAGATGATTCAGAACATCATGGTGCTGCGCTTCTGCAACACCGTGTTCGAGTCTCTGTGGAGCGGGCGGCACATCGACAACATACAGATATCGTTGTGCGAGCGCCACGGCGTGGGCACACGCGGCGGCTATTACGAGCAGTCCGGCGCGATGAGGGACATGGTGCAGAACCACGCGTTCCAGATACTCTCGATGGTGGCGATGGAGCCGCCCGGCAGTCTGGAGACGGAGGCGATCCGCGCCGAGAAGGTGAAGGTGATCCGCGCGATTGAGCCGATGACGCCGCAGTCGTTGGATACCGACGTGGTGTTCGGACAGTACGGACGCGGCATGATCGGCGGACAGACGGTGCCCGGTTATCGTGAAGAAGATAAGGTGTCACCCGATTCCGTGAACGAGACTTTCGTGGCGCTGAAGCTGCATATCAACAACTTCCGCTGGGCGGGCACGCCGTTCTATATCCGCACGGGCAAGCGCATGAAGTCCGGCGCGGCGCAGATCGTGGTGCAGTTTAAGGCGCTTCCCGACGTGCTGTATTTCAAGGACGGCGCGAAGCAGGATCCCAATCTGCTGGTGATCCGCATTCAGCCGGACGTGGGCGTGCTGTTCCAGTTCAACACTAAGGATTCGGGCACTAATAATAAAATCGTGACGACACGGATGGACACCTGCTACGCCTGCCCGGCGCAGGGCAACACGCCGGAAGCTTACGAGCGGCTGCTGTACGACATACTGCGCGGCGACGCGACGCTGTTCTCGCGCTGGGATGAGGTGGAGGCTTCGTGGAAGCTGGCGGACAGCATCATCGAACACAAAAAGAATGCCTGCTGCTCGCCCAACTACGCCGCCGGTACGATGGGACCGCCCGAGGCGGAAGCGCTGCTCGCGCGGGACGGGCGCAAATGGCGGGACGAGACGGAGGAATGGCAATGAGAATATACGATATTTCGATGACGATAAAGCCGGATATGCCGGTGTATAAAGGACGTGCGGAAAAAAAGCCGCATCTGTCCGTTGACAGCGACTTTACGACGGGGACAGCCTATGAATCGCGCATCAACATGAACCTGCACACCGGCACGCATATCGACGCGCCGCTGCACTTTGTGGAAGGCGGCGGCACTATCGATGGCATGCCACTGGAAAAGACGGTCTGCAAGTGCCGCGTGATCGACGTGACGCACGTGATGGAGGGCATATCCGCGAAGGACATTGAGGGCAAGGCGATAGAAGCGGGGGACTTCGTGCTGCTGAAATCGCGTAATTCCTTTGAAGACATACTCGAGGGCGACTTTGTGTATCTGGACAGCACGGGTGCGCAGTATCTGAAGGAAAAGGGAATCACGGGCGTGGGCTCCGACGCGCTGGGCATTGAACGTGCGCAGCCGCATCACGAGACGCACAAGGCGCTGCTGGGAACCGGCATCGTGATACTGGAAGGGCTGCGGCTGGCGGACGTGCCGGAGGGCGAATATCTGCTCGTGGCTGCGCCGGTGAAGATACAGGCGGAGGCAGCGCCCGTCCGCGCGATGCTGATTTCGGGCGTTATCGGGCAGGCATTCGGAGGAGACGCGTGACGGAAGCAGCAATGAGAGAGATCCTGCAGGAGAGCGCTGCGCAGCGGCAGGTTTGCAACGTATATTTCTGGTATGACCGAAACTACTGGAATCTGATACCGCTGGCGATGGGTGACGAGCTATTCCTCTCGGCGGAGGAAGACGACTTCATATTAGACGGCTACACCATCCGCCGGTTCCGTGATCTGGACGACGTGGTCGCGAAGGACGACAAGTGCACCGAGATACTGCGAAAGGAAGGCGTGCTGGATGGGCTGCAGACGCCTGAAGTCGGCATATCCTCGTGGGAGCAGGCGTTCAAGGACCTGCAGCGGCTGGGCGGTAACGTGATCGTGGAGGTGGCTCGCCCTGATGCGGACGAATTCGATTTCACCATTGGGCGCATTGAGATCATACTCAAGCAGTCAGTGTTCGTGCGCCACTTTGATGCGGACGGCGTCTGGCAGGACAGGCCGGTAAAGATATACTATGGGGACATCACCAGTGTCACTTTCGCGTCGCGCTATGTAAGCGTTTTCTCCAAATATCTGGACGACCCGCCCAAGGCGGCGGTGTCGCTGAACCTGAAGCAAATGGAGTAATATATTCAATAGTTACATCACACTCACGCGTCATCCGTCATAAAATATAAGTCCCCTTCATAATGATTAATGTGATCAATGAAGGGGGATTTTTTATGGACACGAACATGAAAGGCGCTGTTGCCTCCAAAAGCGCTCCCGCTGCCAGAAGCGCTGCCAAGCCCGCAGACAAAAAGTCGGGCACATTCTGGAAAATGTTCAAAGCCGCGCTCAAGGGCACGCTGATATCGATGGTGTTTACAGTAGCGGTGACGCTGCTGTTCGCGCTGATTATCAAGGAAACGGGCATGAAGGACAACACCATCTCCATCATCAATCAGGTGGTGAAGATAGGCGGCATCATACTGGCATCGTTCTTCGCCGTAAAGGGAATGCAGGAGAAACAGTGGTTGGTGGGCGGTATGTCCGGCATACTGTTCATCGTGGTGAGCTACCTGATATTCTCGCTGATTGAAGGCATGTTCGGCAATGTGGCGGTGCTGTTCTCCAACCTGTTGATGGGTCTGCTGATCGGCCTTGTGTTCGCCATCATCGTGGCCAACTTTTTCGGAGCGGGCAAGCGCGTCGGCAGTGCCAAGAAGCGGTCGTCCAAACCGCGGCGGATGAGCTTTAAAAAGAGTTAGCAGCTATGTAAAGCTGCATATATGGCGATAAGCCGCGGGCAGGGCGGGCGAATGCCGGCCTTGCCCGCGTGCTGCGCCTCAACACGGTATCAGGCACTGTGCAGAGGGGATGCAAATATTGTGTTGCAATATGCGGGCGATGTATTATATAATCGTTTAGCAGCGGTAAGCTGCGCGCCAACTACTTTTGGAGGAATAACGATGAAGCACATCAAAACGGTTGTAAAGGGCAGCCTGAAGACCAATAAAGAGAAAACCGGATGCGGCGAGTGCCAGACGTCCTGCCAGTCCGCCTGCAAAACATCGTGCACGCTGGCCAATCAGCGCTGTGAGAACATCAAGCTCAGATAATATCGGACGCCTGTATACATACAGTAGAAACGGCAGGATTTCCGGCAAAACGCGGCGCTATACTGCCGCTTTTTTTGTTACGGGGTCCCCGAAAAGACAAAGGATTTTTGGTTGTGGTTTAAAACGATTCAGGAGATGCAATATTGATACACGCATTTGAATATAACGGAGAATATTACGCGCTGGATGTGGAGACGGGCAGCGTGCACCTGCTGGACAGGCCCGCGTTCGACGCACTGGTGCGGCTGGAACAACTGGACGCGGAAGGCGGCGATATTAATGCCGCGCTGGCGGAGACGGACACGGTACTGGCGGAGCTGAAGGAGCTCAAGTACGAGGGGTTGCTGTTCTCGCCTGCGGACGAGGACTCGGCGACGCCGGTGAGCGTGGTGAAGGCGATGTGTCTGCACCTCGCGCACGACTGCAACCTGCGTTGCGCCTACTGCTTTGCTAAGGGCGGCGCGTTTGCGGGACGGCGAGAGCTGATGAGCGAGGCTGTGGCGCATGCCGCTATCGACTGGCTGGTGCAGGCTTCGGGTACGAGGCGCAACCTCGAAGTGGATTTCTTCGGCGGAGAGCCGTTGATGAATTTCGACGTGCTGAAGAGCACAGTGACCTACGCGCGTTCGCTGGAGGCGCAGCATAAAAAGCATTTTCGTTTTACGCTGACCACCAACGCCTACGAGGTATCGGACGATATGCGCACGTACATCGAGGAGAACATGCACAATGTGGTGGTCAGCATCGACGGGCGTCCGCACGTGCACGACGCGGTGCGCAAGGCGGCGGGCGGCGGCGGAAGCTACGAGCAGGTGAAGCGCAATGCGCAGAAGCTGCTGCTGAACCGTCAGGGCGAATATTACGTGCGCGGCACATTCACCGCCAAGAACTTGGACTTCGCTGAGGATGTGCTGCACGTGGCGGACATGGGCTTTGCGGGTGTGTCCATTGAGCCGGTGGTAACGGCGGGATCAAACGCCATCAAGGAAGAACACCTGCCTGCGGTGTTCGCCGAATACGACCGGCTGGCACAGGAATACGTGCGGCGGCGCGAGGCAGGCGAAGGGTTCACATTCTTCCACTTCATGGTGGACCTGAACGCAGGGCCGTGCCGATTGAAGCGCATACGCGGCTGCGGTGCGGGCACCGAGTACGTGGCCGTATCCCCGACGGGCGATATCTACCCTTGTCATCAGTTTGTGGGGCGGCCGGAGTACAAGATGGCGCATGTGGACGGAGGCAAACTGGACGAAGCGCTCGCGGAGAAATTCTTCGCCTGCAGCATCGATAATATGGACGCCTGCAAAAAATGCTGGGCAAAATACTACTGCAGCGGCGGGTGTGCGGCGGCAAACGTCAACATCAACAACGACATGATGAAACCTTACGAAGTGGGCTGCAAGATGCAAAAGAAGAGGCTGGAATTGGCCATCGGCATAGCCGTGGCAGAACAGATATAAGGAGGTCCCTGCTGGACGTCAGCCCTTGCGGGGAAGAGGAGCAACGGAGCGTGAAGAACCCGGTATATATCATTAATGTGCCGGGTAAGCAGAGCGCAGTTTGCTCCGGCGAGGAGGCAGAATGATACAGTCAGTGAACGGCAAGACGCCGGATAAGCCGGTGAGCGCGTATGTACATATCAGCGCAATGTTGATCGGTGATGTGAAGCTGGGGCAGAACAGCAGCGTGTGGCCCTATGCGGTGGTGCGCGGCGACATGGCGCAGATCACCATCGGCGACGGCACCAACATACAGGACGGCTGCATACTGCACACCGGCAAGTTCAAACTCAAGATCGGCGACCGCGTGACGGTGGGGCACCGGGCGGTGCTGCATTCGTGCGAGATTGGCAGCGGCACGCTGGTGGGCACGGGCGCGATCATTCTGGACGCGGCGAAGATCGGTGAGGACTGCGTGATTGCGGCGGGGACGCTGATACCCGGGGGCAAGGTGATACCGCCCGGCAGTTTCGTGGTGGGGCATCCGGCACAGATCGTCCGCGACGCGACGCCCGACGAGGTGGCGCACACGTCCGAGATTTGCTCACAGTATGAGGCTCTGGCCAAAGCTTATGTGAAAACGGGGATACTGCGCTGAGGGCGCTACAGCTTCAAAGGCCTCTATATTTTTGAGCACTTCGTTGAAACAGCGCAATACAGGTCGATGAGACAGTGGTTGGACACTCCGAATATGTTGTAAATGCGGAGCGGCCAACGATTAACAGACATCCGTCTGAACGAAGGACACATTGACGTTCAAATTAAGCAGCTTTCTGTTGTCATTATCAGTGATTTGGATGTTGTTCCGGATGTTAAGCGTTCTGGAGCCAAAGCGGTGCGTTGCCCGTGGAGACGCCGATGGCACCGGCCGACAGCGCATCGATCACCTGACGGCGCTCGGTGACAAGACCGCCCGCGATGACGGGGATGTCCACCGACTGCGCAAAGCGCCGGATGACGTCGGGGATCACGCCGGGCATCAGCTCGATCATGGAGGGGCGTACCTTCTCGGCCGTCTTCACCGAGTTCTCGAACGAGGCGCTGTCCACCATGAAGAAGCGCTGGATGCAGAATATGCCGTTGTCCCGCGCGTATTTGACCAGACCGCTGCGCGTGCTGATGATGCCGGAAGGGCTCATGCTCGTCTGGATGTAGTCCAGAGCGCGTGCGCTGGCCGCCAAGCCGTCAATCAAGTCCATATGCAAGAACACGTGGCTGCCCGCCGCCTTGGCCATGTCCACCAGTGCCCGGGCTGAAAAGATGTCGGTATTGAGCAAAAACACGGTGGGCACTTTCAGTTCCAATGCGCGCTCCAGCGCCGGGCGGGTCTGCACCGCGGCGATGATGGGATTGTCGCGTATCACTTCAATATAATCGTGCACGGTTTTTTCTCCTTAATATATACCTATACGATATTATAACATAATTCTGCATTGTGTAAACTTGGCTGTGAACGCTGTCTGTCAGTAAGGGCAGCACTCACATCGCCAAACAGCATTGCCTGTACAAATTCGGGCTCTATTTACAAAGATTATCGATAATGATATGATAAAAACGGAGGTACTGTGTGTATGTTGTATCAGGAGTTTTCCCTCGTTACACCGGACGGAACGGTCTTGCATACGTACCGCTGGATACCTGAACAGCCTATTGCCGTTGTGCAGATTGCGCACGGCGCGGTGGAGCATGCGCTGCGTTACGATCATTTCGCCCGATACCTTGCGGACAACGGCTTTGCCGTATACGCGAACGACCACCGGGGCCACGGCAAAACGGCAGGCAGCCCGGAGAACGTGGCTTACCTGGGTGAAAGAGGCGGCGGCTTTTTACAGTCGGTGGAGGACATGCATCTGCTGACAGTGCATATCAGGGAAGAGAATCCCGGCCTCCCGGTGTTCCTGATGGGACACAGCATGGGCTCGCTGATGGCGCGTGTGTACGCATCGCGCTGGGGTGCTGAGCTTCATGGACTGATACTGACCGGAACGGGCCGTGTCAGCCCGGCGCTGATCGCGCTGGTGCGCGGCATTGCCAAAGCGATCTCGGCACTTTATGGACGCAGACACAGATCGCCGCTGTGCCATAAGCTGGTGTTTGGTACGCTGAACCTGCCTTTCAAGGGGGCGACGGGCAGCGAATTTATCAGCAGTGACGAAGCGGTGGTGCAGGCGTACGCGGCAGACGAATATTGCGGCAATACGACAACGGCGGCATTTATCGACGAGTTGTTGTATGGGACGCGGGCGGCGTTCAAGAAGGAGACCTTCAGCGGGACGCCAAAGGCATTGCCGCTGTTCATCGGGTCGGGCGAGCTGGATACCATGGGAGGATCCGGGCTTAAGGAAGTTAAAAAGGACGTGGCGGATTATCAGAAGGCCGGACTTGCCGATATGGAGTTTCATATCTACAAGGGAATGCGTCACGAAATACTCAATGAAAAACAGAAGCAGCGTGTCTATGACGATATACGGACGTGGCTGAGGAAAAGGATATAACGGATTCATGAAGGTTTACAGGCTGGGCATACTGGGTTTTGGCACCATCGGACGGGTTCACGCTTATGCGGCGGGCGCACTTCCGTTTTTGTACGATCTGCCCTTCGGCGTCAGGCTGGCAGGCGTGTACAACAGGACGTTCGAGAAGGCGCAGCGCGCGGTGGACAGCATGGGCTTCGAATTTGCAGCCCGTTCGCCTGAAGAGCTGATCGCCCGGGACGACATCGATGCCATCAGCATCTGCCTGCCCAACAGCCAGCACGCTCAGTACGCTGTGATGGCGCTGGAGGCGGGCAAGCATCTCTACTGCGAGAAGCCCATTGCGACCAGCTATGACGAGGCACTGCGTATCAAGGCGGCGGCAGACAAGTCGGACAAGGTGGCGCAGATGGTGTTTAACAACCGGCACTTTCCGGCGGTCATGCGCGCCAAACAGCTGATGGACGAAGGACGGCTGGGACGACTGCTGTCATTTCAGGTGGTGTACAACCACGCATCCAACGTGGACGCAGATAAGAAGCATACGTGGCGGTTTTCCCGCGAGCTTTCGGGCAGCGGCACGCTGGCGGATATGGGTTCGCACGCGGCTGACCTGCTATGCTTTCTCGCCGGACCGATTGCGCGGCTGAACGCGGCGATGCAGACGGTGACGGGAGAGCGCCCCGCGGACGGCGGCAGCAAAACGGTGGATGTGGACGATGCGGTTTATATGACAGCGCAGCTGAAAAACGGCGCAATGGGCACCATCACGGCGTCCAAGCTGGCCACGGGCACCAACGACGAGCTGGATATCCGGCTGTACGGCGACAAGGGTGCACTGCGCTTCAATGCTGATTACCCCAATACGGTGGATTTTTACGACTGTACGGATGCCGACGGAACGTTCGGGGGTAACCGCGGCTTCAAGGCGATAGAGTCGTATCAGCGCTATGAAGCGCCGGGCGGGCAGATACCCGCGCCCAAGCTGGCGATCGGCTGGGTGAGGGCACACGCGCACAGCATGTACACGTTTTTCAACAGCATCCATACGGGCACAGCGCCGTCTCCTTCCATTGACGACGGCGTATACAACCAGTACGTGCTGGACAAGGCGGTGGAATCGGCGATGGCCGGTGCGTGGGTTATTCTTTAAAGAAAAGTTCCACAGTTTGTTGGACAAGTTACCGTGAGTATGTGTTATAATTATGGAAATGAACAGGAGGATGGCCTATGCTCTTGGATGCGAATTACGATGAAGGGATGGACAGATGGGATGTGCATCTCTACGGCGAGGTGGATATCTACAACGCTGACAGCTTGAAATCCGAGCTGCACGCCTTGATCGACGAGAGGAAGGCGGATATCGTGCTGGACTGCGCAAGCCTCAAGTACATCGATTCGACGGGTCTTGGGGTGCTGGTGAGCGCACTTAAAAAGGTCAAGGAAGCCGAAAGACAAATCAGTATCGTCAGCTTAAAGCCGCATATCGCCAAGATTTTTACGCTGACCGGGCTGGACAGAATCTTTGACATTGAGGTGAAGGAAACGTGAGCGGCGATATTATCAGACTTGAGTTTCCGGCCAAACCCGAATACATACTGGCCGTGCGGCTGGTGGTGTCCGCCGTTGCAGAACGCGGGTGCTTTGGCATTGAGGACATTGAGGACCTCAAGGTGGCCAGCGCGGAGGCGTGCATACTGCTGCTGGAATCGAAACCCGATGTACTTCGCATACAGATCACAGCAGGCGACGGCATGTCGCTGGAGTTTGTGGGGCAGGGGCAGAGCGGTTCCGCTGAGGAGCTGCAGGAAGAGAGCCTCAGCCAATATCTGCTGGAGGCATTGGTGGATAGCTGCGAGATCGATGAAGAAGACGGCATCGTGAAAGCGGTGCGCTTCAATAAACAGCCGTGTTAGAAATCGTTGGGGACAATATGGAGCAGGTTAGGGCGGATGTGACAGAACAGTCGTTGTTTGAACGCTACGAGCAGACGCGTTCCGAATCGCTGCGCAACCACATTCTGGAGAAGTATCTTTATATTGCAGAAATAGTCGCCAAGAAGTTCGTGGGGCGGGGCGTGGAATATGACGACCTGTTTCAGGTGGCTTCTCTGGCACTGGTGAAGGCGCTGGACCGCTTTGAATCGGGACGCGGCGTCAAGTTTGCCAGCTTTGCGACACCCACGCTGGTGGGCGAGATCAAGAACTACTTCCGCGACAAGACGCGCATGGTGCGCATCTCGCGGCGGGAGAGTGAAATGATCCGCAAGCTGGAGGAGGCCAAGGCTGTGCTGACTGCCAAATATGGCCGCAGCGCCACGCCCGACCAGATGGCGGAATACCTTGGGCTGACGGTAGAACGCGTACTGGAACTGATGGAAGCGCAGTCGGTGGGATACGCCACGTCGCTGGACAGCTTTGTGGCGATGAGCGAGGATTCGCAGCTGATCAAGCTGGTGGGCAGCACTGACAACGCGTACGAGCAGATTGAGGACAAGGATTTTCTGGACTACTGTCTGGACCATTTGAGCGATGTGGAGAAGAAGGTGATCGAGCAGCGCTACGGTCAGGACAAGAGCCAGCGCGAGGTGGCTGCGATGCTGGGCGTTTCTCAGATGTACGTGTCCAGAATCGAGCGGCGGATACTCGTCAAGTTCAGAAATTTCTATGAAAAATGAGTTTAGGCGCGGGCCATACAGGGTATATAGAGTATGAAGCGCGGCGTGGAAGGCAATGCCTTTTTACGCGAAAATATGTGCTTTACTGGTAAGTGTGTATGTGTTATTCGAGCCGCTATGTGCTGACTTCCATAGATGATATCAAAGAGGTGGCAAACGGTGTGATCACCGGTGTGGGCCGCCATACGGCGCTGTCTGAGGAGCGCCGGTTTGATATTGCGCTGGTAATCAACGAACTGCTGGTGAACAGCTTTGAGCATGCCGCCCCCTCATCCAAAACTCCGGTGATACTGGCGGCCGGTATGCGAGGCAACAGCCTGTGCATCGGCATCAAGGACGGCGGCGAAGGGTTTGAATTTGATCGGGCTATGGAACGGCTGGCCCGGCCTGTGGATGAAGACGGATTATACAAGGAGCGCGGTCGCGGCCTTCGGCTGGTTCAGGCGCTGTGTCAGGACATGAATTTTGGCGGGCGCGGCAACAGCGTGGAGGTGCGGATAGACCTGTAGACAACCGGGACATTAAAATCGGTTTTTCGCGCTTTTTTTATATTCCTCTATAAAGGAATTTTTTTTTTAACGGAGAAATAGTAAAGGTGACCAACAGGAAGGGTTAAAAATGGCAGTCAGGCAAAGAACGAGTGGCCGTTATCATTATGAGCGCCCGCCCCAAACCATGAACCGCAGGGTAACGGTGCGGCGCAAACCAAAGCTGAAGTTCTACCTGTATCTGCTTGCGGCAGTGGCGGCAGCAGCGGTAACGCTGTTTCTGGTGCTGCGCGGACAGCCCACGGCGCCGGTGGAATGGGCAAGCACGGAATTCACCGCGAATTACGACATGCTCGTTTTGCGCAGTGAGGTTGTCTACGAAGCGAAGAATTACGGCAAAACGGACTTCATTGCGGTGGAAGGCCAGCACGTGGACGAAGGGGACCCCATCATTGAGGTTTACGAATGGGGCTACAACGATGAGACGCTGTCCATATTGCTGGATCTGCAGAAGACAATACTGGATTACCAGACCAACGAGCTGCAGGCGGGCATCATCGATGAGCAGCTGAACGATATTAACAGCCGCATCGATGCCAAGGCTAAAGAAATCGAGCAGGCGGTGGCTGTCGGAGATCTTAACAAAACGCTGCTCCTTGAGCGCGAGATGGCCACGCTGCTGGATGAGCGCATGGCATATCAGAAGAGCTCCGTCATGCCGGACGACACCCTGCGCGGATATTATGCCGAGGAGACCGAACTGCTGACGCAGATCGCCGGGTGGCGCACCAGCCTTAACGCCAAGGAGAGCGGCACTGTCAGCTTCTACTTTGACGGCTGCGAAGCGCTGATGACCAAAGACAATATCGGCCGCTTTACCAAGAAGGCGCTGGAGGAAGTGGAAGCGGGCAAAACGGTAAGGACGAACGAAGAGGATCAGGCCACCGCGCCGCTGTACCGCGTTGTCGATGAGAACGAATGGTATGTGGTGATGCTGAGTGAGAAAAAGATACCCGAGATGTATGTGGGGAACGCCTTTTCACTCGTTTTTGATGATTATCTGGAATCTCAGTATACCGGCGTGGTTTTTAATACGACAAAGCTTGAAAATAATGACGGCTATGTGTATACTATACTGATACAGGATAATATTGGCCCGCTGCTTGGAGACCGGCGCGTTTCGGCCAAGCTGTACAACATTCAGGAAGGGCTTCGCATACCGGCAGGCTGTGTGAAAACCTCTGATGATGTGGACTATGTCGAGACTGCGGACGGGCAGATTGTGCCGGTGGTGGTGGTCGCTGACGACGGCGAGTATGTATTCGTAAAAACCTATGAAGGGCAGCCGGGCCTTGAAGTGGGACAACTTATCAAAAAATAGTCGATGGCACCTTGCTCAAAGGTGGGGGATAGATGACCAGCATTGAACAGAACATCAGAATGATCGAAGAAAGGGTGGATGCCAGCGCAAGCAAAACAGGCAGGAGTCGCAGCGATATCACAATCATAGCGGTCAGTAAGACGGTGGACGTCGCCGCCGTGTCCGAGGCATATAAAGCCGGGATACGGGATTTTGGTGAAAACCGTGTGCAGGAGTATCTCAAAAAACGTGAGGTTTTGGGAGACGGCTTTATCTGGCACATCATCGGGCCGCTGCAGACCAACAAGGTCAAGTATTTGACTGACGGAGGTGTGCATCTGCTGCACTCATTAGACAGGGTCACATTAGCGCATGAGATTCAAAGACAGTGCCATATAAAAGGCACGCAGCTCAGTGCGCTTGTGCAGCTCAACATCGCCAAGGAACCGACGAAGTCCGGCGTATACGAAGAGGAGCTGGAACAGTTTTTGGAGCAGTTGTCTGATATGAGGAGCATCCACATTAAAGGACTGATGGCGATACCGCCGGCAGCCCAACATGCGGGTGATAACAGACAGCATTTTGAAAAAATGCGCATGCTCTATGACCGTTTCAGAAAAGTGTATACCGGGTTTGAATACCTTTCAATGGGTATGTCGGACGATTTTGAAGCCGCCATAGAGGAAGGCTCAAATGTGGTCAGGATCGGCACGGCCGTATTTGGGGCGAGGTCAAATTAAATTTTTCAGGGGGTTACAATACTATGGCGAGAGGTTTTTTTAACCGTATATTAGACGCGGTTGGCCTTGAGGAAGAAGAATTCGAAAATGACGAGATCATGGACGAAGAAGAGGAATTCTACGAAGAAGAGATGATGATGGAAGAACAGGAAGAGAGACTGCCCAAGCGCAAGCAAAGCAAAGTGGTCGGGCTTCCGAATTCCGCATCGAAGATGCGCATGCTTGTATTCCAGCCGTCCAGCTACGAAGAGGCGGAATGCATCATCGACAATCTGAAGGCCAGAAAGCCGGTCATCATGAACCTTGATGAGATGGACGTGGAGCTGGGCCAGAGGATTCTGGATTTTGTCGGCGGCGCGGTGTATTCACTGGGCGGCGATATCAAGAAGGTTGCCAGAAGCATTTTCGTTGTCGCTCCGTCCAATGTCGATATCGCTCAGAATGCGGACGAGCGGAGCACCCGTGATGGTTTTCGCAGATTTGACTGATAAGCTTTATATGTGCTGACCGACATGCCGCAGGCTGCGCTTGTGGCATGTCGCGTATAGCCTTTTGTTTGAAGGGGATATTAAAGCTATTGATCTGCGAAAAAGTGGGAAAGGGGTATAAGCGTGCCTTTAACGGTTAAGGATATACTGGAAAAAACATTTAAGCGTTCCTTTAAAGGATACGATGAGGATGAAGTCGATAAGTTCCTCGATCAAATCATTGACGAGTTCAAAGAGATGCAGAACGAAAACGCAATGATGAAGAATGAGCTGGCGACTTTGAGAGAACAGGCGCGGAAAGTCAAGGAAGCCGAAGACACCATTATGAACACGCTTGTTTCCGCTCAGAAATCCGCTGAACGCATCATCAACGACGCTTCGCGCAAAGCCGAACTGGTAATCAGCAGCGCTGAGACCACGGCCCGCAAGCGGGCTGATCAGGCCACCAGAGAACTGGCTGACGCGGAGATTAAGCTGCAGGAGCTCAAAGGCTGCGCGCAGGGCTTTGCCACCAGTTTTGCCAATATGGTGAACGCCCAGGCGGCTCATTTTGAAAAAACGTTCCGCAGCTACTTCGGGCAGGAGGAACCGCCCTTCGGCGGCGGCATCAACACCGAGGCTTTGCACCGCATCGACAAGGACATCTCGCAGAGCTTAAAGGATATGCCCGGCCTGAATCTGCCCGACGATTCCGAACCTGAACTGCAGCCCGAGACGGCATCCGATTTACCGGAAAGCGTTTCGCTGCCGTCGATAAAGGCAGAAGAGGCAGGGGAAAACCCGGAAGACCAGGCAGGGTTTATGGAGCTTTACGAGATCAACAAGATGCTTGGCGCCCTGGAATCGGCTGATTTCACGTCAGCTCCGGCAGAAGACAGGCAGCCTGCGGAGGAAGCGATACAGCCGCAGCAGGAGCAGCCGGTTCAGACTCCGGCTGAAGCGCCCAAAGCAGCTCCAAAAAGCATCAGCGATTATAAGCCCAAGTATGATGATTATTCCTGGATATATGAGAACGAGGACAAGCCTGAAGACTTTCCGCTGTCGTTCAAAGATCCCAAGGAAAAGGAAGACCTAAAGACGCTGATCGACGAAATCATCGATTGAGTTTTTTCTGCCTGAACGCCCGGTAAAGGGTGTTTTTGGCTTACTTATTTTTTCTTGGCTAAGGCCTTGCGCGATAATATTTGTTTACAAATGGTTTGTATTCAGGCAATCAATTGTTTACAAAATGCCGATTGAAAATGTGTAGGGGTCTGCTATAATGATGTGGGTCTGCGCAGGGGGAACCGTGGGCTCAGGGAGGCTATACAAGGGATGAACATCACAATCGGCCAGTTTAATGAATCGTTTCCGCCTATTTTGGACGGCGTGGCCAACGTCGTTAAAAATTACGCATATTGGATGAACAAAAAGCATGGCTCCTGCTGTGTGATTACGCCCAAGTATCCGGATGCAGTCGATGATTACGAATATCCTGTTTACCGGTATTCTTCCGTAAAGGTACCGACGCGGCACGAATACCGTTTCGGACTACCGCAGATGCATACGTCCTTTTGGCTTGACCTCAAAAAGATACCGTTCGATATCGTGCATGCTCACTGCCCTTTCTCTTCCGGTCTGGCAGCAAAGAGCATTGCCCGCAAACGGGACATTCCCTTTGTCGCCACGTTTCATTCCAAATATAAGGACGATTTTAAAGCGGCGCTCAAATCGGATAAGATCGTGGAGGGCGTGCTTCAAATGATCGCTTCCTTCTACGAATCGGCTGACGAAGTCTGGACGGTCAACAAAGCTTCGGTGGAAACTCTGCGCGAATATGGATATGAAGGCGACGTGTTCATCATGGAGAACGGCTGCGATATCGATATCCGGCACCGGAGCCCTCAGTCTGATGATATTGTCAACAGCCGGTTTGGTATCGACGCCAAAACGCCGCTCTTTCTTTATATCGGCCAGCACATATGGCAGAAAAATCTCAAGATGGTGATCGAAGCCTTGGGGAAGCTCCACAGAGAAGGCGCAGATTTTCATATGCTTTTCGTGGGCGACGGCGCGCGCCGCGCCGATATGGAGAGCATGGTGTCGGAACTCGGCATGAAAGACAAAGTCACATTTGCAGGCCGCATACAGGACCGGGACCTGATCGCTGATATTTATCTGCGCTGCAGTGCGATGCTTTTTCCATCGCTCTATGACACTTCGTCGCTGGTGCCGCGCGAAGCGGCTGCGTGCGGATGCCCCACCGTTTTTGTGCGTGGTTCCAGTACGTCGCAGGGTGTGACGGAGCAGAACGGTTTTCTGATTCAGAACAATGCTGAGTCGCTGGCGGAAGCAATCCGGTTCATCATCAACAACCCCGAAAAGGGTGTCCAGACGGGCGATGCGGCCCGTGCTTCGCTGTATCGCAGCTGGGAAGATGCCATTGAAGTCGCATATCAGCGATACCTGTATTTAATTGACTTGAAAAAGAGCCAGGCTATAAAAAGAGCGGAATAGCCGACCCGGGCTGATAGCACCAAAAACAGTGACCCGCTGCTACCCGGACACCAAAGGGATGGACAGGGGTTTCTTGATTTATTCAGGCTTATCTGGTATGATGCTGTCAGCGATTGCGGAGGGTTAATGAAAAAGAAAAAGACGCATTTATTCAGCTTCATATATATGGGCGTGACGATAGTAGCGATCATCGTCATTCTTTTGTTTGCGGCAGATCTTGAGGAGATTGGCCGCGCTTTGGAGAATTTTAATATCTGGTGGCTGTTTTCCTGTGTGGCGGCACTGCTGCTGTATTGGCTGATGGACGCATTGCTGCTTCACGATATCACTAAATATATGTATAAGAAGGAGCCTCTGCTTCAATCCATCAAGGTGGGGCTTATCGGGCTTTACTACTGTGCGCTGACTCCGTCGTCCTCCGGCGGGCAGCCTATGCAGGTGGTCTATATGCGCCGCAATAAAATGCCGGTAGGCACGGCCACCTGTATCGTCTGTATCAAGTTCGTCATCTACGAACTGTCTCTTTGCTCCATTTACATTGCCGGCATGTGCCTGCGCGGGGCTTATTTTTATACCAACCACAATGAAGCGTTCTGGCTGGCGGTGCTCGGCTTTTTGGTAAATCTGGCGGCAGTGGTGTTCATCATTCTGACCATCATCAACAAGAAGCTGGTGATGAAGATCGGACGCGGACTGATTTCTCTGCTTTGCAGATTTAAAATTGTCAAAGACAAAGACCGGACGAATGAAAACTTTGAACACACAATAGACGATTATCACACAGCGGCAGCGTATATTTCCAAGTATAAACTGCGCGCATTGGGCTCGTACTTTATCTCTGTGCTGAATCTGTCGTTCCTGTTCGTCATACCGTACCTGATATATCTGTCCTTCGGATATTCGGCGAACAACATCATAGACATTTTCACGATGGAGGCGATGCTGTTTTTGGCTGTGTCGTTTGTACCGCTGCCCGGTGCGGCCGGAGCCTCCGAAGGCGGGTTCCTATTGTTCTTCGGGCCGTTTTTTGGAGCGGCAACCGCAGTGGCGATGCTGATCTGGCGTTTCCTGACCTACTACATGATGCTGATCGTGGGCAGCCTGCTGGTGGTGTTCGATGAGGTGCTGTCCATCAAACGCCTGAAAAACAAACCGGACACAAATACTGCCGAGTAGGTTTTCGAAAAAAGTCCGATATAAAACGGGGTTTGCAGCAGCCTGAGCGCTCCAAAGAAGCCTCATGGAAGAACAATTAATTATTGATTATCGAAAAACCCTGTGCTATAATCCACAATGTATGTCACACCACTGCCGATTTGTGCATTCGTGCCCGGTAAAGAAATCCGGGTTATGCAACAAAGACGACGCGGTGGGAGGATAAAAACGAGGAGGAAAATATGTCAGTCATTTCAATGAAGCAGCTTTTAGAAGCGGGTGTTCATTTCGGGCACCAAACACGTCGCTGGAACCCCAAGATGAAGAAATACATCTTCACGGAACGCAACGGCATCTACATCATCGACCTGCAGAAGACGGTGAAAATGGTGGAGCATGCGTACTTTTTTGTACGCGATGCAGTGATGGAAGGAAAGACCGTGCTGTTTGTGGGCACCAAGAAGCAGGCGCAGGAATCTGTTGAGCAGGAAGCGCAGCGCTGCGGTATGTATTACGTCAGCCAGCGGTGGCTGGGCGGCATGCTCACCAACTTCAAGACCATCCGCAGCCGTATTCGGCGTCTCGAGAGAATCGAGAAGATGGAAGAGAACGGCGAGTTTGCGCTGCTGCCCAAGAAGGAAGTTATCAAACTTCGCCATGAGCATGAGAAACTTCAGAAAAACCTGGGCGGAATCCGGAACATGAAGGAACTCCCGGGCGTCATATTCATCGTGGACCCGCGCAAGGAGCGCATTGCCATCGCGGAAGCGCATTCGCTGAACATCCCGCTGGTGGGCATCGTGGACACCAACTGCGATCCCGACGAGATCGATTACGTGATCCCCGGCAACGACGACGCCATCCGTGCGGTCAAGCTGCTGGCATCCAAGATGGCCGACGCCGTGCTGGAAGCCAAGCAGGGCGAGCAGCTGGTGGACGTGGCGCCAGCCGAAGTGCGTGACGACTCGGCTGACGGCGTGGAAGAAGCATACGTGGTGGACGCAGAGGGAACACAGGAATAAGGCAATTTGTACACAAGGAGAGTGTGAAATATAATGATTACGGCAAGTGATGTTAAGGCGCTCAGGGAAAAAACAGGCGCCGGAATGATGGACTGCAAGAACGCGCTGACACAATGTGAAGGCAACGTGGACGAAGCCATTAAGGTGCTGCGCGAGAAGGGTCTTGCGTCCGCAGCGAAAAAGGCCGGCCGCATTGCAGCGGAAGGCGTTGTGGAAAGCTACATTCATATGGGCGGCAAGATCGGCGTGCTGGTGGAAGTGAACTGCGAGACCGACTTTGTGGCCAAGACGCCGGCGTTCAAGACGCTGGTGAAGGATATCGCGATGCAGATCGCGGCTGCCAATCCGCTCTACCTCGAGCCTTCCGAAGTACCGGCTGAGGTGATAGAGAACGAGAAGGAGATACTGCGTGCGCAGGCGCTGGCCGAGGGCAAGCCCGAAAAGATCATCGATAAGATGGTGGAAGGCCGCATCCAGAAGTACTACAAGGAATTCTGCCTCGTCGAGCAGCCGTTCGTAAAGGATCCGGACAAGTCGATCAAGGATCTGGTGAGCGAGAAGATCGGTGAGATGGGCGAGAAGATATCCATCCGGCGCTTTACCCGCTACGAAATGGGTGAAGGTCTGGAAAAGAGAAAAGATGATTTTGTGGAAGAGGTCATGAAACAGGCTTCCAAATAAGTTGGTAACAGGGGGAGAGCCGCGGGACAGCTCTCCCTTTTCTGCAATACCACTTGAATGTTTGTGGTATCCGAACACCGGACGACTGCAGGTAATAAGGAAGGAAGTGTTTTATGCCAAAATACAAAAGAATAATACTGAAGATCAGCGGAGAAGCCCTGGCGGGCAGCGGCAAGTCGGGATTTGATTTCGACGTGATGAGCCAGGTGGCCGATCAGGTGATCGAAGTGGCGAGAATGGGCGTCGAAATCGGCATCATCGTGGGCGGCGGCAACATCTGGCGCGGCCGCAGCGGCGTCGGTATGGACCGCACGACGGCAGACCATATGGGCATGCTGGCCACCGTGATCAACGCTCTTGCGATGCGGGACGCGCTGGAGAACAAGGGCATGCAGACACGGGTGATGACCGCTATCGAGATGCGCGCCATCGCTGAGCCGTATATCCGGCTGCGGGCGATGAGGCATCTGGAGAAGGGGCGCGTGGTGATATTCGCCTGCGGCACCGGCAATCCGTATTTCTCTACGGATACGGCGGCGGCTCTCAGAGCGGCTGAGATAGAGGCGGAGCTGATTCTGCTGGCAAAAAATGTGGACGGCGTATACGACAGTGACCCCAAGCTGAACCCGGATGCGAAGAAGTATGACTTCATCAGCTATATCGACGTGATCAATCAGGGGCTTTCAGTGATGGACACCACGGCGGTTTCACTGTGCATGGACAACAAGATTCCCATCGTATGCTTCGGCCTCGATGTAGAGGATGGCATCAAACGTGTGGTGACAGGAGAGAATATCGGGACGCGGATCAATTCCGCGCCATAAAATAAACGCTTAAGGGCAAAAATTTGACAGGAGGTTAAGTTTATGCAGATCAATAATGAAGCGCTGGAAACGGCCAAATCTAAAATGGAGAAGAGCATCGCCGTTTTTAAAAAAGATTTGTCACACATCAGAGCAGGCCGGGCTAACCCGCAGCTGCTGGATGGCATCACGGTGGATTATTACGGTACGCCGACGCCGCTTAGCCAGATTGGCAACGTATCTGCGCCCGAGCCGCGTATGCTGGTGATTTCCCTCTGGGACGCGAAGATGATCGGCGAAGTGGAAAAGGCGATTCAAAAGTCGGACCTTGGCATCAACCCGACCAACGACGGCAAGGTGATCCGTCTGGTGATACCTGAGCTGACAGAGGAACGCCGCAAGGACCTGGCCAAGAGTATCCATAAGAAGGGCGAGGAAGCCAAAGTGGCGGTGCGCTCCATTCGGCGGGACGCAAACGAGTCGTTCAAAAAGGCGAAAAAGGTGAGCGAAATCACAGAGGACGATTTCAACGATCTGGAAGAAGAAGTGCAGAAGCTGACGAACGAATATACCAAACAGATCGACGATCTCGTGAAGGAAAAAGAGAAAGAGATTATGTCGGTATGACGCCCTGCGTCATAGGGCTGCGTGAGGATGAAGCCAAAACCGTGCTGGAAAAGCTGGGATTTGAGGTTCAACGCAGCGAATACAGGTCCCGGCGCGGCGTAGACGGAGCGGATTCAACTCGCGTTATACGTCAGCGAAGCGCTGGCAATAATAGCATTGAGATCACCGTGTCTGAATTCAAGACACAGGCAGGTTAGGAGTAACGGTTTGGGCGTTATAGCGGATATACTGTTTGGCCGGCGCCGTCGGCCGGATACGCATATTTACGGCCAGATCGACACGCAGCGTCTGCCTGCGCACGTGGCTGTGATCATGGACGGCAATGGGCGCTGGGCCAAAAAGCGCGGCTTGCCGCGCAGCGCGGGGCACCGTGCGGGCGTTGAGCGTGTACGCACCATCATCCGCATGAGCTCGGATATCGGCATACGATATCTGACTCTGTTTGCGTTTTCCACTGAGAACTGGAAACGCCCCGAAGGCGAGGTGAATGTGCTGATGTCGCTGCTGGTGGAATACCTGGTAAAGGAACTGCCCGAGCTGCACGAGAAGAACGTTCGCATCCGTACTTTGGGTGATATGAGCGGGTTGCCCGATAAGGTGAAGGCGGAGATATCGCGCGCGATTGAGACGACGAAGGATAACACCGGACTGACCGTCAATATGGCGATCAACTATGGCGGGCGTCAGGAGCTGGTGGAAGCGGTGAAAAAGGCGCTGACAACCGGTGTAAAGCCGGAAGATGTGGATGAAAAATGGATATCATCCATGTTGTATACGGCAGGCGAACCGGATCCGGATTTGCTGATCCGTACAAGCGGGGAAGCGCGCATCAGCAACTTTTTGCTGTATCAGCTGGCCTACGCCGAATTATATTTTACCGGCACTTACTGGCCGGATTTTGACGAAGCGGAGTACGAAAAAGCGCTGGCTGATTACGCCGGCCGCGGCCGACGTTTCGGTGGTCTTTGATTCCGGAAGGATGTACTGTCCGGAGTATTGTGGAGGGGCAGACGTTGCTGAAAAGGGTTCTCATCGCCATACCGGCTCTGGCGCTGCTGGTGTCTGTGGTGTGGCTGCATGGGTTATACGCAAAGTTGGTCGTCGCGCTGGTGGGTGTACTGTGTGTGCATGAAATGATGAACGCAGCATCGACCGTGTCCAAGCCGATGCGCGCCGTCGGGTACGCGTTTGCGGTACTGCTGTATCCCACGTACCAGTATCTCGGCGGTCAGTCTGGCGTGGCGATACTGCTGACGGTCGGTGTGATGGTGGTGTTTGCCACGCTGGTGTTTTCGGGCCGCAGCGTGGTGGACGGGCTGTTTACCGTGCTGCCGATGGCTTACCCCGGGTTGTTTTTCGGTTCGCTGCTGGGCATACTGTGCACGCCGGACCCAAGCAGCTCGCGCTTTTTGCTCATCGTCGCGTTCGGCGCGGCGGTCATCACCGATACCTTCGCGTACTTTGGCGGGCGACTGTTGGGCCGGCATAAGCTGGCCGAATCCATCAGCCCCAAGAAGACGGTGGAGGGCGCGATATGCGGTACGGTGTTTGGCACGGCAGGCGTGTATACGCTGGCGGTGCTGCTGCAGCCGGTATTCGGACTGAGCCTGCCGACTTGGTGGTATCTGCCGCTGGGTGCGGCGTTGTCGGTACTGGCACAGGTGGGAGACCTCGCGGCGTCGGCAGTGAAGCGACGCTTTGGTATTAAGGATTTTGGACGTATTATGGGAGAACACGGCGGCGCGATGGACCGGCTTGACAGCGTGCTGTTCATAGCCCCCGCCGTTTTTGCTTTCTATACGATCATTGTGGCATAAAGGAAAGAATAATGAAAAAAATTGCAATACTGGGCGCAACTGGATCAATCGGCCGGCAGGCGCTGGACATCATTGAGAAATTCCCTGACCGTTTCCGCGTGACGGCGATGACGGCGCATCACGGCTCGGACGAGCTGCTGGCGCTGGCAAACAAGTTTGGCGCATGTTATGTGGGCGTAACCGGGTGCCCGGGAGATGCTGAATTTGAGAAAAAGGTTCCCAAGGGTGTACGCACGGGCTTTGGCATACAGGCACTGCTGGAATCGTGCAGTGCGGGGGAGCCGGACATCGTTCTGATCGCCGTGGTGGGCATCGCGGGTCTGCCGCCGCTGATCGAATGTCTGGACAAGGACATCAATGTCGCGCTGGCCAACAAGGAATCGCTGGTGTGCGGCGGGCACATCGTGAAGGAAAAGCAAAAAACGAGCAAGTCGGAAATTTTCCCGGTGGACAGCGAGCTGTGCGCGATATACCAGAGCCTCGGCGGCGTGGACACCACCGGCCTCCGGCGCATCATATTGACCGCATCGGGCGGGCCTTTCTTCGACTGGAGCAAGGAAGATATCGAAAAAGCAACGGTGGAACAGGCGCTGCGGCACCCCAACTGGCGCATGGGCAAGAAGATAACGGTGGACTGTGCGACCTACATGAACAAGGGGCTGGAGATTATTGAGTCCCGATGGCTGTTCGATGTTCCGCCGGAGAAGATATCCGTGGTGGTACACCGGCAGAGCATCATCCATTCGATGATCGAGTACAACGACGGTGCCGTGATCGCACAGCTGGGGCCGACGGACATGCGCGAGCCCATACAGTACGCGTTCGGACATCCCGAGCGGCTGGACAGCGTGGTGGGGCATCTGGATTTCACCAAGATTGGAAATCTGACGTTCCATGAGCCCGATCTTAACAAGTTTCCGTGCTTGCGGCACGCGATGGACGCGCTCAAAGAGGGCGGCTCCATGCCTCTGATCATGAACGCGGCCAACGAAGCGGCGGTGGATTTATTCCTCGAAAAGAAGATCAGGTTCGGCGATATCGAGAAGAGCGTGGCGTTCGCGATGAACAAGTTTGCGCATCTGCCGGGCAACTCTTTGATCGAGATTTACACCACTGATAAAGAGGTTAAGGATTTCGTTTACAATAATATTTAATAATGGTACGTATTTCGACACATTTATATTGATATAATGATAGAAAAAGGAGGGTGCGCTTGGATACGATATTGAACATTTTGAGTTTTATAGTGGCGCTGCTGTTTATCGGCGTTATCATCATGGTGCACGAGCTGGGCCATTACAGCATCGGCCGGGCGTGCCGCATCAAGATCGTCGAATTTGCCGTCGGCTTTGGCCCCAAAATAAAAAGCTGGGTCAAGAACGACATCATATATTCCATCCGCTGGGTGTTCCTCGGCGGCTTCACCAAGTTCTACGGCGAGGACGAGGAACTGGACGATTCGCTGGCGTTTAATCGGCAGCCAGCAGGCCGTCGTGCGCTGACCATCGCCGCGGGCCCCATTTTCAACATCATTTTCGCTTTATTGCTTGTCGTGATTATGCTCGGCTTCTTCGGAGAATATGTGCCCACGGTGGGCGAAGTGGAAGCAGGCAGCACGGCGGAGGAAGCGGGACTTCAGACCGGCGACGTGATATTGTCGATGAACGGCGTGCAGATGGATTTCGCGATGGAGTTTGAATCAGCCAAGCGAGAATCCGATAACGTGTCGATGCCCATTGTGGTGGAGCGCGGCGGAGAAACGCTGTCGTTCGAAATACCCTACCGTTATTATGAGAAAGACGATGCCTACCGCGTCGGCTTCGTGCTTGGTTATCAGCGCGTGACATACAAAGTCGGGGAGGCATTGGCGCTGTCCTTCAAGTGGATGTTTCTGTTGATCCGTGAAACACTGCTGGCATTTTTCGGCCTGTTTGCCGGTAAGGGGTTGGAGAACGTGGTCGGGCCGGTGGGCATGGTGGAGATGCTGGGGACAGCCATCCGCAGCAGCTTTGAGAATGTTCTCAGATTGGGTGTCGTCATCAACGCGAGCCTTGCAGTGTTTAATCTGCTGCCGCTGCCCGCGCTGGATGGCGGCCGGTTGGTTTTCATCGGTATAGAGAAGCTTTTCAGAAGACCGGTGCCGCGCAACGTGGAGGGTGTTATTCATCTGATCGGATTCGCACTGTTTATCGGTTTGTTCATATTCATCGCGTACAAAGATATCGTCAGGCTTTTCGGGTAAGCTTATGCCCACATATACAAGAAGGGTATCGGTTGGCGGCTCCGCCATCGGCGGCGGCAGCGCTTGCCTGATACAATCAATGACCAACACGGATACGGCGGACGCGCAAGCCACGCTCGAGCAGATCCACCGCCTTGAGGCGGTGGGCTGTGAAGCGGTGCGCTGCGCCTTTTATCATGCCAAATGCGCCCCTGCTTTCCGTGAAATCAAAAAGAACATTCATATTCCGCTGATTGCGGACGTGCATTTCGACCCGAAACTCGCAGTGCTGGCGCTGGAGAACGGTGCGGACAAGGTGCGCATCAATCCTGGAAATCTGCGCGGTGAGAATGCGCTGGAGACGGTGGTGGCCTGTGCCAAAGCGAACGGGGCATCATTGCGCGTGGGTGTAAACGCGGGTTCGCTTGAGCCGCAGCTGCTCAAAAAGTACGGCAGCCCCACGGCGCAGGCGCTGGCTGAGAGCGCCGTCAACTGGGTGCGCGCGGTGTACGACATGGGCTTTGACAGCGTGGTGGTTTCCATCAAGGCGTCGTCGGTGCCCGTTTGTGTACAGGCAGTCCGTGACTTCGCGAAGATGTGCGACGCACCGCAGCACATCGGCATCACCGAGGCGGGAACATATGAAAGCGCCATCGTTAAATCCGCAGTGGGCTTGGGAGCACTGCTGCTGGACGGCATCGGCGATACCATCCGCGTTTCCATCACGGGCGATCCGGTGCTGGAGGTGGACGCCGCGAAGCGCATACTGCAGAGCGCAGGGGTTCGTACGTTTTACCCTGAGGTCATCAGCTGCCCCACTTGCGCGCGCACCGGCATCAACGTGGCCGAATTGGCGGACAGAGTGCAGCGTATACTGATTGAACTGGACAAGCCGGTGACGGCGGCGGTGATGGGCTGCGTTGTCAACGGGCCGGGTGAGGCGCGTCATGCCGACATCGGCATTGCGGGGGGCGGCGCAGGCAAGGCGGCGCTGTTCGCAAAGGGCGAACTGATCGGTACATTTTCGGAAGATGACATCCTCGGCATTTTTGCCGGTTATATTGAAGAACACTTCTAGGGGGCCGCGTTGAAGAAGAGGGATTTTCTGGCCGCGCTGAAAAGCAGCGTGGGCATTGATGATCGCTATGAGCTAAGCATCGATAAGGTACAGCATCTCGTGAAACGAGGCGAGGTGCGCGTACACTTTCACAGCCGGATGCTTCCCCCTGAAACCTATCTTTCCATCGAAAAATACGTGGGTCAGGCCGTGGGCGATGACGCAAAGGTGATCATGCGCTATTGCGATGTGTCCGGCGAAGACTGTGAGACGCTATGCGCCAACGTGCGCGCACTGTGCGGTGTGATGAAGCCTGCGCTAGCACCCTTCATTAACCGCGCCGTTATCACCGTAAAGGGCGACAAATTGCAGGTGGATTTTCCCGAGGAGTTTGGGCGGGAGCTGTTCGCCACGCTGGGCATGAAGGAATATCTCGCGGACTACATGCAGCGCTGCTTCGGGCGGGAGATGACAGTGGCCGTGGGCAAGTGTGACGCCGCGGATGCGCCGGTGGTGACTGTCGTGCCGGAAACCGTGAAAGCTGCTGTCCCGAAAGCCGCACCCAAGCCTGAGACTAAGAAAACGGAGGATACGCCGCCATGGGAATCCAAACCCAAGGAGGCAGTGAAGAAGGCGGAGAAGGCCGCTGATAAGGAGCAGCCTTCCTCGGTGATACATGGCAAGCCGGTGACGGGCGAGCCGATGCCTATCAAGAACATCGACGACATGACGGGCGCTTGCGTCGTCGCCGGACAGGTGACAGGCGTGGATTCATTTGATATTAAGAAAGAGATGCGCGGGGGCAAGAAGTCCATCGTGTCGTTCGGCGTTACGGATTTAACCTCCACCGTCACATGCAAGGCGTTTGTTGCGCAGGACAAAGCGGGGGATATAAAAGCGCGGCTCAAGAAAGCGCCCGCTGTGCGCGTGTCCGGCAAGGCGTCTTACGACACCTATGCAAGAGAAGTGTGCGTCAGCGTCACCAGCATTGAAGAGACGGAAGCGGTACGCCGCATGGACGATGCTGAAATAAAGCGCGTTGAGCTGCACATGCACACCAATATGAGTGCACTCGACGGCATGGCGGACGAGGCGGATGTTGTGAAGCGCGCCGCGGAGTTCGGCCACGAGGCGGTGGCCATTACCGACCACGGCGTGGTGCAGGCGTTCCCGCGCGCGTTCGACGCATCCAAGAAGCACAAAATCAAGGTCATATACGGCATGGAAGCGTATCTGATCAATGATACGAATGACCATTACGAGGAGACGTTCGCCGACGAGTACGTGGTGTTCGACTTGGAGACGACAGGCCTTAATCCCAACTCCTGCGGCATCACCGAAATCGGCGCGGTGCGCCTGCGGCTTGGCGAGATTGTGGATACATTCAGCACGTTCGTCAATCCCGAACAGCCCATCAGCCCGCAGATCACCGACCTCACCGGCATCACCGACGACATGGTGAAGAACGCGCCGTATGCGGGTGAGGCGCTGGCGATGTTTAAGAAATTCATCGGTAATACACCGCTGGCCGCGCACAATGCGCCTTTTGACATGAGCTTCATCCAGAAATATGGCTCGGACAACGGTATCACTTTTGACGACATCTGTTTGGATACGCTGTGGCTGATCAAGCGTACTTACCCCAGCCAGAAGTCGTATAGTCTCGGCAAGCTGGCGAAGGACTTCGGCATTGAGCTGCGGCACCACCGCGCGCTGGACGACGCGACGGCCACCGCCAAGATCATGGCGATGTGCTTTGAGGAAGCGGGCAAGCCCAAAGAGCACGGGCTGACGGATGAGAAAAAAATCGAGACTAACCACATCATACTGCTGTGCCGCAATGCGGCGGGACTGTTCAACCTGTACAAGCTGGTATCCGAATCGCATCTCAACCACTTCTACCGCAAGCCTCGCGTACCCAAATCGCTGCTGATTCAGCACCGGGAAGGGCTGATCGTGGGCAGCGCGTGCGAGCAGGGCGAGCTGATACAGGCGATGCTGCGCTTCGCGTCGGACGGTGAGCTAAAGCACATTGCCAGATTTTACGACTATCTGGAGATACAACCGGACGGCAACAACGCGTTTCTGGTGCGCGAGGGCCGCTTTAAGACGATGGAGGGCGTGCGCGACATCACGCGCAAGATCGTGCAGTTGGGTGAGGAGCTGGAGTTGCCGGTGGCGGCGACCTGTGACGCGCATTTCATTGAGCCGCAGGACGAGTACTTCCGGCGGATACTGATGCACGGTCAGAAGTTTTCCGACGCGGACAATCAGGCGCCGCTTTACTTCCGCACCACGGCAGAGATGCTGGCAGAATTCGCCTACCTCGGCAAGGAGAAAGCGCGCGAGGTGGTCATTGACGTGCCGCGCTCCATTGCGGCGCAGGTGGAGAAGATACAGCTCTTGCCCGACGACACCGCAATGCCGGTTATTGAGAATGCGGCGGAAAAGCTGGAGAAGATGTGCTGGGACAACGCGCGCGCCCAGTACGGCGAACCTCTGCCCAAGATCGTGGAAGACCGTCTCGCCTATGAGCTGGACAACATCATCCGGCACGGTTATTCCGTGCTGTACTATATCGCCTATGAACTGGTGAACCATTCGCTGCAGGACGGGTACCTCGTCGGCTCGCGTGGATCCGTCGGCTCGTCTCTGGCGGCCACGATGGCTGGCGTCACTGAGGTGAATGGCCTGCAGCCGCACTATTACTGCCCGAGCTGCCACTGGTATGATTTTGACATCGACGCGGAGGTATACGCGTGCGGACCCGACCTGCCGCCCAGAGACTGCCCGCAGTGCGGCACAGAATGCAAGCGGGACGGTTACGGCATTCCGTTCGCAACGTTCCTTGGCATCAACGCGGACAAGGTGCCGGATATCGACCTCAACTTCTCGGGCGTGTACCAGCCGGAGGCACACAAATTCATATTGCAGTATTTCGGCGAGGACCGCGTGTTCCGCGCCGGCACCATCAGCAGCGTTAAGGAGCAGACGGCGTACGGCTTCGTGAAGAACTATCTGCAGGAGCGGAACATCGTCGCGAGCCGCGCCGAGATCGACCGGCTGACCAAGGGCGTGTCGGGCACCAAGCGCACGACGGGTCAGCACCCGGGCGGCCTTGTCATACTGCCGGCGGGGCGTGACATACACGAGTTCACGCCGGTGCAGTATCCCGCGAACGACCCGAATTCGGGCAGCGTGACCACGCACTACAACTTCAACTCGCTGCACGACAGGCTGGTGAAGCTGGATATACTGGGCCACGACGATCCGACTGCGCTGCGCATGCTGCAGGACCTGACGGGCATCGCACCCAAAGAAGTACCGATCAACGACGCGGATACGCTGTCGATATTCCGAACCACCAAGGCGCTGGGGCTGGAACCGGAGCAGATCCTTGGCTGTCAGGTAGGCAGCCTCGGTATCCCCGAATTCGGCACCAAGTTCGTACGACAGATGCTGGTGGATACACAGCCCACCACCATCGGCGAGCTGGTGCGCATCGCGGGCCTGTCACACGGCACCGACGTGTGGCTGAACAACGCACAGGAACTGGTGGCTTCCGGTACAGCCAATCTGCGGCAGGTGATCTGCACGCGCGACGACATCATGAACTATCTCGTGGCGCGCGGCATGGACGCGACTGAGGCGTTCTATATCATGGAGTCCGTCCGCAAGGGCAAGGGACTAAAGCCCGACTGGGAGGAGCACATGCGCGCTCTGCCCGTGCCCGAGTGGTTCATCGACTCATGTAAGAAGATCAAGTACATGTTCCCGCGGGCGCACGCTGTGGCTTATGTCATGATGTCGCTGCGCATCGCGTACTTCAAGGTGCACCAGCCGCGCGCGTTCTATGCAACGTACTTTTCTGTTCGCGCGGACAATCTGGACGCCAAGTATCTGCATTCGGGCGAATCGGTCCGGCAGCGCATCGCGCACATTGAGGCGCAGGGCAAGGCGGCCTCCGCGCTGGATCAGGCGCAGCTGACGATACTCGAGGTGGCGCTGGAGATGTTCGAGCGCGGCATCGATTTTCTGCCGTGTGACCTGTATAAGTCGGACGCGACGGACTGCACCATCGAGCCGGAGGGCATAAGGATGCCATTCACCGCGCTCGGAGGCACCGGTGAGGCGGCGGCGAAGGGCATCGTGCGCGCACGGGAGCAGGGCGAGTTCCTGTCCATTGAAGATTTGAAGAAGCGGTCCGGCATATCCAGCGCTGTTATCACCAAGCTGGAGGAGAACGGCTGCCTGACAGGGCTACAGCAGAGCAATCAGCTCAGCCTGTTCGACTGAAATAATTAGGTGCATGTTCTGCCTTTCGCAAGTATGGAAGGCTTGGTATAATAGAGTCTAAATTGAGTTTGGGTGCTGCGCTCTCGGCGTATGCATAACGTGAAAGGATACAACAGATGAGCATTCAGGAAGAGTCATTGCGGCTACATGAACAATGGAAAGGCAAAATAGAAGTAATCAGCACCGTGCCTGTTAAGGACCGGTACGACCTCTCGGTGGCGTATACGCCGGGTGTGGCAGAGCCGTGCCTCGAGATATCCAAAGATGTTGATCTGTCTTATGCCTATACGCGCCGGTGGAACCTCGTTGCGGTGGTGACGGACGGTACGGCAGTGCTGGGTCTTGGTGACATCGGCCCCGAAGCGGGGATGCCGGTGATGGAGGGCAAGTGCGTGCTGTTCAAGACGTTTGGCGACGTGGACGCGTTTCCGCTTTGTGTGCGCAGCAAGAGCGTGGACGACATTGTGAACACGGTGCGGCTGCTGGCGGGCAGCTTTGGCGGTGTGAATCTGGAGGATATCTCCGCACCACGCTGCTTTGAAATTGAGCAGAAGTTAAAAGAATGCTGCGACATTCCGATATTCCACGACGATCAGCACGGGACTGCGGTGGTGACCGCCGCGGCCATGATCAACGCGATGAAACTGACGGGGCGCAACATCGAGGAGCAGGAATGCGTGGTGTCCGGCGCAGGCGCGGCCGGTGTGGCCGTCACCAAGCTGCTGATGAGCATGGGTCTGCGCAACGTGATTTTGTGCGACACCAAGGGCGCTGTCTGGGAAGGCCGCGAAGGCTTGAATCCTTTCAAACAGGAGATGGCCAGAATATCCAACCGCGAGATGAAGAAGGGTTCCCTCGAAGATGTGATCAAGGATGCCGACATCTTTATCGGCGTGTCCGCGCCGGGTATCGTGTCGCAGGAGATGGTGCGCAGCATGAACCCGAATCCGCTCATCTTTGCGATGAGCAACCCGACACCGGAGATCATGCCTGAGCTCGCGAAGGAAGCGGGTGCGGCGGTGGTGGGCACAGGCCGCAGCGACTTTGTGAACCAGATCAACAACGTGCTGGCGTTCCCCGGCATATTCCGCGGGGCGCTGGACGTACGCGCCAGCGATATCAACGATGAGATGAAGATCGCCGCGGCATACGCGATTGCCGGATTGATTTCAGACGCGGAACTGACGGCGGACTATATCATTCCGGTACCGTTTGACCCGCGCGTCGGCCCGGCAGTGGCGAAAGCCGTAGCCAAGGCAGCACGCGAATCCGGTGTGGCTCGAATATAGGCAAAGCAGAAATCGGGGCGGAGCCATGTCTCCCCCCCTTTTTGTATGCTTGAATTAGGCGATGTTTCTAACAGAATCATGTATACGCAAGAATTTTTTTGCAGGCACGTCCAAAATGGCAAAAGGCTTGTCCGGGCGCTGTTGACTATTGCATATACCGCGTATATAATGAAATGAGTTTTTCCGGAAACGCCTTTTTTATGTAGCCCGCGGGTGATATTGCTGGTTGGTGGGGCTGACGTTTTGGGAAAGAGCTTTTTAATGCAACTTTCCACTAAGGAGGAAACGGTAAAGATATGAGAAAACGCAGCATCATCTGGCTGGTGATCATACTTGTGGTCTTCGGCGCTGCAGTGACCTTTGGCATGACCGGTTTTGAGATCGGCGTCTACAGAGTCGATCCGCTGTATCAGCAGGTGAACCTCGGTCTCGACCTGACTGGCGGCGGATATGTGGTTTATCAGGCAGATAAAGCAGACCTGGATGACCAACTTTTCGAAGCCAAATTTCAGACGACGATGGGTGTTCTCCGTAACCGTCTGGACGCCAAGGGCTACACTGAAGCCACCGTGGTGGCGCAGGGCAGCGACCGCATCCGTATCGAGATACCTAATAAAGAAGAGGATCAGAACGCCGTGTTTGCGGCTATCGGCAAGCCGTCCAAGCTGGAGTTCAAGGACGCCGACGGCAAGGTGTGGATCACCGGCGACATGGTCAAAACCGCACAGGCTGTGGTCGATCAGTCAACGAGCGAGATCGTGGTCAGTCTCGAGTTCAACACCGAAGGCGGACAATTATTCGGTGACATGACCGCGCAGGCCTATGCTGCCCGCACCAACATCAACATTTATGTGGATGATCAATTGTTATCCAGCGCCGGTGTGAATAACGGTGCGATATATGGCGGAAAAGCGCAGATCTCGGGAGGCAGCTCCGGCTTCACGAGGGAAGAGGCGGAGAACCTCGCGGTGGGTATCTCCTCAGGCGCACTGCCGCTGAATCTGGAAGAGATTGAACTGCGCACCATCAGCGCTACGCTGGGTCAGGACGCGCTTTCGTCCAGTTTGTTTGCCGGCATGATCGGCATCTGCATACTGTTCCTGTTCATGCTGATTTACTACCGGCTGCCTGGTTTCATGGCCGTGCTGGCGCTCAGCGTCTATATGTTCATTATACTGTTCCTGCTGGCAGCTATACCGGCTATACAGCTGACGCTGCCCGGCATTGCAGGTATCATACTCGGCGTCGGCATGGCGGTGGACGCCAATGTCATCATTTTCGAGCGATTCAAGGAAGAGCTCTCCACCGGGAAGACGCTGCGCGCATCGCTTAACGCCGGTTTCCATAAGGCGATGAGCACCATTATTGACTCCAACATCACGACCATCATTGCGGCTTTCGTTATCGCTATATTCGGCGTCGGCACGGTGAAAGGCTTCGGCTATACGCTGATCATCAGCATACTTGTCTCGATGTTTACAGCACTGGTCGTAACGCGTGCTTTAATGAAGCTGGCCATTGCGTTCAACATCAAGAATCTTAAGCTGTACACGAATAAAAAGCTTCCGGCGCCCAGCGCCGTGAAAGGAGGTGAGTAATATGCTGTTTCTGAACAAAACAAAGTACATGATCATAGTGTCCTGTGCGGTCATACTGGCCGGTATCATATTCGGTCTTATATTCGGGGGACTGAACCTTGGCATCGACTTCACGGGCGGCAGCATACTCACCGTTGAAATGGGTGAGGACTTTGACCTCCAGGTTGTGAACGATGCGCTGAGCGCAAATGGCATAGATCCGTCCACGGCGCAGATCGTCCGCTCCGAACAGACTCAGGCAGTTATCCGCATACAGGAGCTGCCGGATTCGGTGGACGACGCGACGTTCCGCGAGAATCTTGTGGACACTTTGGCGAAAACTTATCCGAACGCAACCGGCGGTGAGATTGAACTGGTCGGCGGCGCAACGACGGGCGAGATTATCGCCAATGCGTTCCTTTCCGTCATCATCGCATCCGTGCTGATGCTGATTTACATTTGGATTCGGTTTGAGCTTTTCTCGGGTATCGCGGCGGTGGTGGCGCTCATCCACGACGTATTGATTATGACAGCGGTGATGTGCATTGCGCGCATTCCCGTCAACAGCTCGTACATCGCGGCATGTTTAACAATCGTCGGTTACTCGATCAACGACACCATCGTGGTGTTTGACCGCATCCGTGAGAACAACAAGAAGCTCTCCGGCAAGTCGATGTCGCGTCTGGAAGTTGCCGATCACAGCATACGCGAGACGCTGCCCCGTACTATCAATACCTCGCTGACGACGCTGATCACGATACTGGCTGTGTATATATTCGGCGTAGCCTCCATCAAGGAGTTTGCGCTGCCAATTATCGTTGGCCTGATATCGGGCACTTACTCGTCGATCTACATCGCAAGCCCGGTCTGGGTGGCCCTTGTGGAATGGAGACGCCGCCGGCAAAAGCAAAATCCGGGGCAGAAAAAGCCTCAGAAGGCCAAAGCTTAAACAAGAGGCATCGATCTGTGTTGATTAAAAGCCTTTCCTGATACCTCAGGAGAGGCTTTTCAAGTATTTATTCGATTGGTTTCCGCAAGCTTTCGGTGTGGGAATCGGAGAGATTAAGGGGTGCCGTTTTGCAGAGGTTTGTCGAACGTGAAAAGAGCACATGCGCCCATGATGTGGTGAGACTGGTGCAGGAAGCGACGGGTTTAATTGCACCTGTCGCGGCTCTGCTGTGCTCACGCGGCATTGACACACCCGAAGCAGCCAAGCGATTTCTGCATCCCGGCCCCGAGCAGCTGCACGACCCCTTTTTGCTGCCCGATATGGCAGCGTCGGTAGAGCGAATTAAAAAGGCGCTGGCTGCAAAAGAGAAGATCACGGTGTTTTGCGACTACGATGCGGACGGTACGTGCGGCGGCAGCGCGCTGTACCTGCATTTGCGCAGTAAAGGCGCCGATGTGGACATACAGACGCCCAACCGGCACAAGGAAGGCTACGGCCTGTCGCTGAGCGCGGTGGAGCAGATCGCGGCGGCGGGAGGCAAGCTGATCATCACGGTGGATTGCGGCATCACCAATGTCGCCGAAACGGAACGGGCGAAGAGCCTGGGCGTGGATGTGATCGTCACCGACCATCACGAATGCGGCGATACGCTGCCTGATACACCCTGCATCATCAACGCCAAGCGGCCCGACAGCACATATCCTTATCCATATCTCGCGGGTTGCGGAGTGGCTTTTAAGCTAATCCACGCGCTGTCGTCGCTGTCGGAAGCAATGCGCTACATCGATCTCATAGCGATCGGTACCATCACGGACATCGTGCCGCTGCTGGGAGAGAACCGTGTGATCGCACATATGGGTATGCAGAGGATGCGCAAAAACCCGTCGGCCGGGGTGGCGGCGCTGGCTCAGGCAGCGGGCATCAGCCTGCCCGATATGTCGTCGTTCAGCATCGGTTTCGGGTTGGGGCCGCGCATTAATGCGGCAGGGCGTATGGATACCGCCGAAGCGGCTATTGAGATATTGACGGCTAGAAAGCCATCAGCCGAGCTTAAGGAGAGCGTGACACGCCTGTGTGCGCTCAACGACAGGCGGCGCGGTGACGTGTGCAGCATACTTGAAGGCGCTGAAAAGATGATAAGCCAGGGCGGATACCAGACCGACCCGGCGATACTGCTGGCGGATAAGGGCTGGAATTCCGGTGTTATCGGCATTGCTGCCGCGAAGATTGCGGAAAAATATTATCGTCCCTGTGTGCTTTTTGGCGGGGACGGCAATCTGATCGGCTCGGCGCGCAGCATCCCGGGCATCAATATGTACGAGGTGCTGGGCGCGTTTGCGGAGAGCTATGAAAAATTCGGAGGCCATGCGCAGGCGGCCGGGCTGACAATAAAGCCGGAGATACTCGACGGGCTACGCACGGACGTGTGCGCATACATCAAAGCGCATTACGATGAATCCGTGTTCGTTCCGCAGAAGGTTTACGATATGGAGCTGGACGCGAAGTCTGTCTCGCGTCGTTTTGTGGAAGACCTCCGCAGGCTGGAGCCCTTTGGTCCGGATAACGAGCAGCCGCTGATTGTTATTCGAAATGCCGCACTGACTGCGCAGAAATTTGTGGGGCGCGACAAGTCCCACCTGAAATTCATGCTGCGGCAGGAGGGCGGCACATTGGACGCTGTGAGCTTCGGATTTACTGATGCGCATGCGCTGATGCCGGGCCGGGCAGACTTTTTGTGCGAAGCGGGTATAGACAACTATTCAGGACGTCCGCAGGTGATCGTGAGGGAGATTTCTCCGCAATATGACGGTGACCTGCTGAAAAGTTATATCGATGACAACGCGTTCAGGCTGGCAGCGGGTTTGGCGGACGAGGTCACGCGGCTGATGAACGAAGGGATGCCGGAGACGGAGGAGACAGGCTTTGTGCGCCTGCTGGACGAGGCACTGAGTGCCAGCCGTTTCGGACTGTGTCTGGCGGCGGCGACCGAACCGGCGCTGCGGCGGCTGCTGACGATGGCTCCGGTGCGGCAGGCGCTGGAAAAGGGTCAGCTGGTGTTGTGGGACCGCAAGTCGTTCACGTCGGAGAACTGCATCGCCTGCGGGGTTGTGCCGGGGCATACGCGCCTCATCCATATCGGCGTCAGCGCACCGCCCGCTTTTTTTGACCAAAAGCTGCGGGAAGACTATAAAAGCCATACGCGGCAGTGCTTTGCCGAGCGGGACGAGTTGCTGGGCATATACCGGCGGATGCAGCCGGTTTTGGCGAAAAAGCCGCGTTCTGTGTCAGCGTTAGCAGAGAATCTGGGGTTGAGCGCCGGAAAGGCCGCGTTCGCATTTCGTGTGTTTACCGAGCTTGAGTTGATAGAAACGGACAAAAGTGATAGAATACTGGCAATTGGCAGCGGCGGGCCGCGCAGAAATTTGAGCGACAGCACCTGCTACAGGAGTTTTGAGGGGTTAATCAATGGATGACAAGCAACGGAGCGCACAATCGCTGATCGACGAGGTGAAAAGCCGGTACAGCGCCGAGGACGCCGCCTTTTTTGAAAAGGCTTATTTGTTCGCGGAAAAAGCGCACGAGGGGCAGATGCGTTTGTCCGGAGAACCCTTCTTCGTCCATCCCCGGGAAGTGGCGCGGATACTCGTCGACTTAGGCCTTGACATGACCACGGTGATCGCCGGACTGTTTCATGACATCGTTGAGGATACAACGGTGACGCTGGCCCAGATCAAGTCGGATTTCGGGGCGGAAATCTCACTGTTGGTGGACGGTGTGACCAAGGTGGGCAAGGTGGATTTCTCCTCTAAGGAGGAGCACCAGGCCGAATATCTGCGTAAGATGTTCCTCGCGATGGCGAGCGACATACGCGTGATACTTGTGAAGCTGGCGGACCGGCTGCACAACATGCGTACGCTCAAATTTCAGGCAGAGGGCAAGCGCATTGAGAAAGCCAAGGAAACGCTGGAGATATACGCGCCGCTGGCTCACCGGCTCGGCATCAATACGATCAAGTGGGAGCTGGAGGATCTGGCGCTTAAATACCTCGACGAGAAGGCATATTACGAGATCGCGGCGAAGCTGACCGAAACGCGTGCCGAACGCCGGGAATATATCGCGGGCGTCGTCGAGGAGATCAAAAAGCATCTGAAGAAGATACGCGTGGATGCCGAAGTGGAAGGCCGGCCCAAGCATATCTACAGCATATACAACAAGATACACAAGAGACAGCGCACGTTCGACGAAGTTTACGACCTGATTGCGGTGCGCATCATTGTCAAATCAGTGCGCGACTGTTACGCGGTGCTGGGCACGGTGCATACCGTATGGAAGCCCATCCCGGGCCGTTTTAAGGATTATATCGCGGTGCCCAAGCAGAACATGTACCAGTCCATCCACACCACGGTGCTGGGGCGGGACGGGCGGCCGTTCGAAGTGCAGATACGTACGCAGGAGATGCATTCGACGGCGGAATACGGCATCGCGGCGCATTGGAACTACAAGGAAGGCATTGCACAGAGCAGCGAGATGGATGAAAAGCTGGTCTGGCTGCGGGAGATGCTGGAATGGCAGACGGACACGCGGGATTCCCGCGAGTTCATGGAAACGCTCAAGGTGGACTTTTTCTCCGATAAGGTGTACGTGTTTACACCCAAAGGCGATGTGAAGGAGTTCATTCAGGGAGCGACACCGCTGGACTTTGCGTACGGCATCCACAGTGAGATCGGCAACAAGTGCGTCGGCGCCAAGGTGAACGGCAAGATGGTGCCGCTGTCATATGAGCTGAGGTCCGGCGACATCGTGGAGATCGTCACGTCGTCCGCGTCCAAAGGCCCCTCGCGCGACTGGTTGAAGATCGCCAAGACGTCACAGGCGAAGGGCAAAATACGCAATTGGTTCCGCAAAGAGCTCAAAGAGGAGAATATTGTCAAGGGCCGCGATATGCTGGAAAAGGAGGCGAAACGGCGCGGTTACGATTTCAAGGCGCTGTTCAAGCCTGAGTGGCTCAAAGACGTCTATAAAAAGTTTACGCTGTCCACGCCGGAAGACATCTACGCGGCGGTGGGCTATGGCGGTATCGCCACGGGGCAGATACTGCACAAGCTGATTGAAGAATACCGCCGGGAGAACAGTACGCTGCCCGAGCAGCCGGTTTCACAGGTGAAGTCACGCCGTCCGGGCGAGGCGAGCGGCGTTATCGTCAAAGGATATGACGATATGCTGGTGCGCTTTGCCAAGTGCTGCAACCCGGTACCGGGCGACAGCATCGTGGGCTACATCACGCGCGGACGCGGCGTATCCGTACACCGCTGCGACTGCCCCAACGTGACCACGGAGGACTTTGAATCCGGGCGCATGATCGACGTGGCCTGGTCGTCCAGTGAAAAGTCGTCCTATAACGTGGAGATACAGGTGATCGCGAACGACCGCAGCGGTCTCATTGCGGAGGTGTCCAACAAGCTGTTCAGCCTGGGCTTCTCTATCACATCGGTCAACGCGCGCATGGGCAAGAACCGCATCGCCAACATGGTGTTCGGTTTCGAAATCTGTGATATCTCTCAGCTGGATACCATCATCAAGAATCTGAAATCCATCGATGGCGTGCGGGATGTATACCGCATTCACAAATGATTGCGGTGGTGCAGCGCGTGTCTGCGGCGACGGTAACGGTGGACGGAAAAACAGTGGGACAGATCGGACCAGGGCTGCTGGTGCTGCTGGGTGTGGCGCAGGGCGACGGACCGGAGGATATAAATTATATCGTGCGCAAGGCGGCGGCTTTGCGCATATTTGAGCGGGACGGTAAAATGACAGACAGTGTGCAGGATGTGGGAGGCGCACTGCTGGTGGTGTCGCAGTTTACGCTGCTAGGCGATGTGAGGCGCGGCAACCGGCCGGACTTCATGCGCGCGGCGGCGCCCGATATTGCGCAGGTGATGTACAATGACTGTGTGACAGCCTGGCGCGGGATGGGGCTGCCGGTGGAAACGGGCGTGTTCGGCGCACATATGGAGGTGTCCAGCGTCAACGACGGGCCAGTGACGATACTGCTGGATTCGGTTAAACCGTAGGGACCGCTGTCCACGGCGGCCCGCGTGACATGATGACGATTCATTGGGAGGGACAGAAGCAAATTGAAGGTCGTACAGGTAGCGGTGGGTATGATGCAGGCGAACGCGTTTATCGTGTTCAAAGACTGCTCTAAAAAAGCGTTTGTAATTGACCCGGGTGCGGACTTTGAAAAAATCCGCGCGCGTTTGGAATATGAGGGCATCACCGAGGTAACACACATACTGCTGACGCATGGGCATTTTGATCATATTGGCGCGGCGGCGGCGCTGAAAAAGCATACCGGCGCGAAGCTGTGCGTTCACGAACGGGATCTTTCGATGCTGACCAGCAATGTGGACTGTCTGGCTGCGGTGGCAGGTGTCAGCGTGGAACCGGTGGAGGCCGACATCGTTTTCAAAGGCGGTGAAACCGTGATAGCGGCAGACCTGCCGGCGCAGGTGCTGCATACGCCGGGGCACTCGGGCGGCAGCGTGTGCTATATATCAGGCGATGCGCTGTTCTCGGGCGACACATTGTTCTATATGTATTGCGGGCGTACCGATTTTCCGGGCAGCGACCCGCAGGAATATGAACATTCGCTGCACACGGTGCTGGGGGGGCTGCACAAAGATTATACCGTTTATACGGGGCACGGTATCAAGACGACGCTCAAGGCGGAGTACAAGAGCAACCCGTATCTGGCACGATGACAGCGCTCTATACCGGGACGCCGCAGTTCTTCGGCGACATCTGCGAGGAGCTGCGCCTATATATCGACACGCGGCGCATTGAGCCGTTAAATGAACCCAAAGCTGATGCCGAGGGCTACAGCGTGATCCACGAATTCACCGAAGCGGATGGTGCGTTTATCAGCCGGGCGCAGCTGTACCGGGATGGGACAGCGGTGTCGGAAAACACGTATGCCTGCCCTGTGCCGCAGGGTGAGCTGGAGCGTAAGCGCGTTGCCAAACGGGCTGCCAAAATCAGCGTCTATCGGGCGCTTTTTTCGCATTTTGAAACTGCAATGCCTTGGGGCTCGCTGACGGGCGTACGCCCCACAAGGCTGCTGCGCGACAGTGAGGCAGCTTTGGGGGAAGAGGGCGCCAAGCGTCTGATGCTGGACGAGTTTGACGTATCGCCGGGAAAATACGATTTCGCGAAAGGCATCGTGACCGCACAGACCGGCCTTGACCCCAGTCGTGATGAGCTGGACATATATATCGGCATACCCTTTTGCGTCACGAGGTGCGCATATTGCTCGTTTGCATCGTCCACGCCGGAGGTGTTCAAAGGCGCGGAGGATAAGTATGTGGCCGCGCTGATGACGGAACTGGCTGACGCGAAGCAGCTGATTAGCGGCAGGCGCGTGCGTGCGCTGTACGTGGGCGGCGGCACACCCACGGCACTGTCCGCAGGCAACTTGAAAACGGTGCTTGAGCGAGCGGCGCAGCTGGCCCGAGGTGCGAAAGAGTTCACGGTGGAGGCGGGCCGGCCGGATACAATCACGCCGGAGAAGCTTCAAATAATCAGGGACAGCGGTGCGGGGCGCGTCAGCGTGAACGCGCAGACGCTGTGTGACGAGACGCTCATGCGTATCGGTCGGCAGCATACCGCGCAGGATTTCTTTGACGCGTATGCGCTGGCAACGGATTTCGCCTTCGACATCAACGTGGATGTGATTGCGGGGCTGCCGGGCGAGGATGCGGAACGGCTGGTGGCAACGCTTGGCCCTATCATTGCGTTGAACCCCGCCAACATCACGGTGCATACGCTGGCCGTGAAGCGGGCGTCTGCTTTCGCGGCGGCCAATATGGATGCGCTGCCCACCGATGCGGAGACGGCGGAGGCGGTGGAGCGTGCGAGGCGGATGCTGGAGGCTGCGGATTACCGCGCGTATTATATGTACCGGCAAAAGTATATGAAAGGCAGCCAGGAGAACGCGGGCTATACGCTGCCCGGCAAAGCGTGCCTGTACAACATCGACAACATGGAAGAATTGTGCGATGTGCTGGCATTCGGCGCGGGCGCAATTTCCAAGAAAATTTTTTCTGCGGAAACGCGCATTGAGCGCGCCGCGAACATCAAGGATCTGCGCATGTATCTGGAGCGGTTGGAAGAGGTTGTGGAAAGGAAGAGAACGATATTTGCGCTCAGGTAAGAATACCAAAAAAGAGTTGACAAAAAGCCTGCGATTAAAATATAATCTAACTCGTTGACGAATGCCCCGAAAGCAGGTTTTGAGATGAAAATCGACATTGCAGACGCGGTTCGCAACACGGGCGAAGAGTTTACGGCGGAATACGACGGTGCGTTCCCGGGAATTGAGTTTCTGGGCGAACGGTATGATTTTCCGGACGGTGTCCATGTGACGGCGGACTGGCGGCATGACGGCGAAGGCATCATCGTGACGGGGCGCTTTGAAGCGGAAACACCGGTCACCTGTGCCAGATGTCTTGCGGATTTTACGTATATGATCGGCTTCAGATTTGCCGAGTACTATAAGAAGCAGCCGGAAGAAGGCATGTACGCGTATCAGGATGAGATGATTGACCTGACGCCGATGCTGGAAGACAACGTGGTGGTGAACCTGCCGACTAAGCTGCTGTGCCGTGAAGACTGTAAAGGCCTTTGCAGCCAATGTGGTGCGGACTTAAACAAAGGAACGTGCAGTTGCGCTCCTGAGATGGAGAGTTCAAATCCGTTCGCGGAATTGAATGGATTATCTAAAAATAAATAAGTGGGCAAAACAGTTTTAACTGTGCTGCTCGCCAGACGGTTTTGTCCGGTTTCAAGTATGAACGAGGAACAAGCAGAGCCGGAAATTGACGGAAAGGCTTGCAGGCTTTTCAACAAGAGCGACAGATGAGGAGGTGTAAATAGATGGCGGTACCAAAAAGGCGGACATCCAAACAGCGCGGTAATTCGAGGCGGTCGGCGAACTTTAAGCTGGAGGCGCCCGGCATCGCGGAGTGCCCGCAGTGCCATGCGATGAAGCTGACTCACCGGGTTTGCCCGACATGCGGCTACTACAATGGCAGGCATGTGATGAATACCGAAAAAGCGGAAAAAGCGCGCTAGACGCATTGCTTGATGTGTGCGAACGGGGTGCCGTTGACCGGCGCCCTTTTTTGTGTTCTTTTATGTACCAAGGCTACAGATTACAATCACTGTCTTTCAGCATGGGAGCATCGATGTCATGCTGCGCTAGAATCGGATGATCTGCGGGATATGCTATATTCAATTCCGGATCATTCCAGGCTATCCCTCTGCTGTATTCCTGCTCAAAATAAGTATCAATTCTCAAAATGACGCGCGTATTATCTTCCAATGATAAAAAGGCATGGCCAAACCCGTGGGGAATTAGAATTTGTTTTCTGTTGTCCGACGACAATTGAACGCATACCCATTGCTTGTATGTTGGGGAGCCCCTTCTCAAATCGACCGCATAATCCAGGCCGCTCCCTTGAATGCAATACAGCAGCTTAGCCTGCGGCTTTGGGTTGTTTTGAAAATGTATGCCGTACAGTGTCCCTGCTTTTTGAGGGCAGTACACCCTTTCCTCAACAAAATCGATTGATATCCCCGCATCGTCCAACAGCTGCTTTGAAAAGTATAAGCAGGAGCTTCCGCGGGATTCATAGTGTTCTTCGTATTCCAGAACCAGAACTTCCGGCAAGTTTGTCTGAGTAACTTTGAGCATTCAACCCCTCCATACAGCCATTTTTTCTTCGCAGCTTGATTATAACATACACACAGCTTACATAATGTAACAAATGAAACGTTATTCCCAGCACAGGGTATTAAGTTGGCAATGAATAAGCTTTATTGTCGGTGTATATGTTAATAACGAAGGTTTATAACGGTGATTTCCTTTTATATTTGAGGAAAAGAAAAATTGTTGCATTGGCATTGTATTTTTTATATACTACCCATATATAAATGAACTAAAGCGAGGGTGCCGTATTGAAAATCATTGTTGACGCCATGGGAGGAGACAACGCGCCGCATGCCGTTATAGACGGATGTGTGCAGGCGTTGGCGGAAAGCCCTGAGATGGAGCTGATCCTCACCGGCCGGCGCGACGTGATTGAAGCGGAACTGACAAAATACAACTACGATGCTGCGCGTATAAATATTGTGGACGCGACAGAAGTTATAGACATGGCGGAACCGCCCGTTGAAGCGATTCGCTATAAAAAGGATTCTTCCTTGGTGAAGGGGCTTCGTCTGCTGCAGGCCGGCGAGGCGGGTGCGTTCATCACGGCGGGCTCCACCGGAGCGACGATCGCCGGGGCGACACTGATCGTGAAGCGGCTGCCGGGTGTGAAAAGACCCGCGCTGGCGCCGTTGCTGCCCACACGAAAAGGTAAGGTGCTGCTGATCGACTGCGGCGCAAACGCTGAATGCCGCCCGTCGTTTTTGGCGCAGTTTGCGCTGATGGGCAGCATATATATGCAGAGGATGGAGAGCATTGAGTCTCCGAGGGTGGGGCTGGTCAACAACGGCGCCGAGGCTGAGAAGGGCACGGAGCTGACAAAGGCAGCCTATAAACTGATTGAAGAGATGCCCGTCAACTTTAAGGGCAATGCCGAAGGGCGTGATCTCGTTTCCGGTGATTTTGACGTGATTGTGACCGACGGGTTTACCGGAAACGTGATTCTGAAGTTTATGGAAGGCATGGCGGGCGTGCTGATGGGCATGCTGAAGGATGAACTCAGCGGTTCGCTTCGCGCCAAGCTGGGGGCTGCACTGTCTATGCCCGCGTTCCGCAGCTTCAAAAAGAAGATGGACTATACCGAATACGGCGGTGCACTGATGCTGGGGGTAAACGGCGGCGTCATTAAAGCGCACGGCTCTTCCAACGCCAAGGCCTTTAAAAGCACCCTGCATCAGGCAGCAGGTTTCATAAAAGCCGATGTTGTGGGTGTTATTAAAGAAGAGATAATAAAATTTTCTTTGAGCGATTAATTTAAGTTTACAGGAGGCTCGCAATGGTATTTGAAAAGGTAAGAAAAATTCTGTCCGATCAGCTGGAAATTGACGAAGAGAGCATCACGATGGAGTCTGATCTTGTCGACGACTTAAAAGCCGATTCTCTCGCTATCGTTGAGCTTATCATGGATTTAGAGCAGGAATTTGATCTCGATATTCCGGATGAGGAACTGCCAAAAGTGGTGACAGTGAAGGATGTTGTGTCCTATATTGAGAAGAATGTGGGCGGATATTAAGAATTAAGTAAGCCTTTTTGCCCGGAGTATTGGCTGCTCCGGGTATTGCTTTGCTTAGGTGGAAACATGGTTCAGTCAGATTTGTCACTCATGGAAAACAGCATAGGTTATACTTTCGAGGACAAGCGGCTGCTGGAGCGGGCGTTTGTCCATTCCTCAGCGGACGCGGGCGAGAGCTACGAACGCCTTGAGTTTCTGGGCGACGCTGTGCTGGAGCTGACCGTCAGCGAGCATCTTTTTTTTGAGAAGCCGGATTATACCGAAGGTGAGATGACCAAAAGCCGCGCGGCGCTGGTCAACGAGAGCGCGCTGGTGAAGCTGGCACGCGAGCTGAATATCAGCGAATACCTGACTCTGGGACGCGGTGAGCGTAATTCGGGCGGCGCGGACAAGCCGTCGATACTGGCGGACGTGGTGGAGGCGCTGATTGGGGCGGTGTATGTGGACGGCGGGTTCGAAGCGGCGCGTGGCGTGGTGAGGCGCCTGATGGAAAGCAGCTTCGACAATGTGCTCTCGGGCGGCGGTGTGCGGGATTACAAGACGCAGCTGCAGGAATATTATCATAAGCAGGGCATCAGCGACATACGTTACACCGTATATAAAGAGGAAGGACCGCCGCACGATAAAGTGTTTTATATCAAGCTGTATATCGCCGGCGAGGAAATTTCACAGGGCAGGGGCAGGTCTAAAAAGACCGCCGAACAGAAGGCGGCTCGTCAGGCCTGCATGAATGTTAAAGAATAGGGGTATGACAGAATGCTAGATTTTTCAAAGGTGAAGGCAGTGGATGAGGCAGTCTATGCTGCAATGATGGATGAGCTGAAACGGCAGCAGGAAAACATTGAGCTGATCGCGTCGGAGAACTTTGTTTCCGAAGCGGTGTTAAATGCGATGGGATCTCATCTCACCAACAAATATGCGGAAGGCTATCCCGGCAAGCGTTATTACGGCGGCTGCGAATATGTGGACGTGGTGGAAACTCTCGCAATCGAGCGTGCAAAAAAGCTGTTCGGCGCGGAGTTTGCCAACGTACAGCCGCATTCGGGTGCTCAGGCCAACACGGCTGTCTATTTCGCGATGCTGGAACCGGGCGATACGATACTCGGCATGAGCTTGGCACACGGCGGACACCTGACTCATGGCAGCCCCGTCAATATATCCGGTAAATACTTCAAGATCGTGCCTTATGGCGTCAATCAGGAAACGGAGCAAATTGACTATGCAGCGCTGCGCGCTTTGGCGCAGGAACACAAGCCCAAGATGATCGTGGCCGGTGCGAGCGCTTATCCGCGCAAGATTGATTTCAAAATATTTCGTGAGATCGCGGACGAGGTGGGCGCGCTGTTGATGGTAGACATGGCGCATATCGCCGGCCTCGTGGCGGCGGGTGTGCACGAAAGCCCCGTGCCGTGGGCCGATTTTGTGACAACAACGACGCATAAGACGCTGCGCGGACCGCGCGGCGGTATGATACTGTGCAAGGAGCAATACGGTGCGGCCATTAACAAGGCAATATTCCCGGGCACGCAGGGCGGCCCGCTGATGCATGTGATTGCGGCAAAGGCTGTCTGCTTCGAGGAAGCGTTCCAGGACAGCTTCAAGGATTATCAGAAACGCATCGTCGCCAACGCGGCGGCGCTGGCGACGAGTCTGACAGACAATGGCATTCGCCTGGTGTCCGGCGGTACGGACAACCACCTGATGCTGGTGGACTTAACGGACAAGGGCATTACCGGCAAGGATCTGGAAGCGCTGCTGGGACGGGCAAACATCACCGTCAATAAGAACGCGATACCGTTCGACACACGAAGCCCGTTCATCACCAGCGGCATCCGCGTGGGTACGCCGGCGACAACTTCACGCGGCATGGACGAAGCGGATATGCAGGTGATCGGTTCGCTGATTTCAGATATCGTACACAAAGGCGACGAAGCTGTGGAGGCTGTGAAAACCCGCGTGCTCGAGCTGTGCGCAAAAAGGCCGCTTTATTGATACCGGCAACAGACCAAACCAAGCCTGCGAAAGCGGGCTTTTTCTTTTGCGAAAAAGCGCAAAACATAGATGGGGATACGGCAAAACCAGCGCTATTGCGCGGGAAATACGTATTTTGAAGCATTTTGCGTTTTTATCGCTGAATTTTTGCAAGCAGCATAACCAAATTCGTATTTGAATTTTACACGGGCTTTACACAGCGTTTATTCGTCTTTTACATAGCGCTGTTATACTCGTCCCAGATTTTCAAACAAATCAAGGAGGATAACATGAAAAAATTTGGTTTAGTTGCGATACTTGTGATAGCGATGGTCGCGGCGCTTGTGGGCTGCGGTGCGCCTGCTGCTGAGCAGCCGGCTGCAACGGAAGCTCCTGCGGCTACAGAAGCTCCGGCAGCGGAAGCCCCGGCAACGGAAGCTCCGGCTGCGGAAGTTCCCGCGGAGCCTGTCTCGCTCAAAACGGCTGGTTCTACGTCTGTGGGTCCGGTCATGGAAGCGCTGGTTGAGCTCTATGTGGCTGCCAACCCGAATGTTGAAATCACAGTGGAAGCGGGCGGCTCCGGCGTGGGCGTGACGTCTGCAGCGGAAGGCACCGTTGATTTCGGTATGGCTTCCAGAAACGTGAAGGATGACGAACAGGCGGCTGCACCCGACATGAAGACCACTTTGCTTTGCCTGGATGGCGTAGCGGTGATAGTGAACTCGGCTAACACCGCTATCACCGACCTGACAAAAGACCAGGTTAAGGCTATCTACCTTGGAGAGATCACCGATTGGTCCGAAGTTGGCGGCAGCAAAGGCAAGATCAACCTTTACACCAGAGACTCGGCTTCCGGCACCAGAGGCGCTTTCCAGGAGCTGTTCCTTGGCAAAGATGATGCGGGCGAAGAGATTGTGATTGACGAGACGCTTTGCGCCGGTATATTCGACTCCAACGGCGCATTGGCTACTGCGGTTCAGGGCGACCCGATGGGCATCGGCTACATGTCTCTGGGTATCGTTCCTGAGTATGACGGCGTTATGGCCACGAAGGTTGACGGCGTGGAAGCCACGACTGACAACATGGCTAACGGCACATACAAGTACATGAGACCGTTCAACCTGCTCACGATGGGCGACCCGACCGGCGAAGTGGCGAAGTTCTTCGAATACTGCCTGACGAATCAGGATGCGATCGACTACATGATGGGCAAAGGCTACGTAATGCCCTGATAGAAAAGAATTCCTGAATACACTTGGTTCGGGCAACTGTGAATGCAGTTGCCCGAACTTTTTTTGAAGACTTAATCATAAAGCGTTTGCCTTTACACAATCTTAACATAGACTTAACGCGACTCAGACGTGAATTTGACTTGGGTCAGATACAATGATAAACGTGTTAAGCAGGCCAAAAAGGTGGAAGCATGAATAAGAAAAAATTGAGAATTGGCGAAAAATCAATAGAGTCAGTAATGCTCATTTGCGCGCTGGTATCGGTAGCGGCAGTGCTGTTGATTACTTACTTGATTTTCGCGGAAGGCTTGCCGGTGTTTTCGGCAGTCAGTGTCTGGGATTTCATTTCAGGAATGAAATGGGTGCCAACCAAAGGCGTGTTCGGCATATTGCCGATGATCGTGGGTTCCATATATACGACGATCATTGCCCTGATAATCGGAATACCGATCGGTCTTGGCTGCGCGATATTTCTGGCGGAAATTGCATCTAAGAAACTTTCGAAGGTACTGCGCAAGTGCATCGAGATATTGGCGGGCATCCCTTCGATCGTCTATGGTTTCTTTGGTATGGCGGTGCTGGTGCCCTTTATCCGCACATTCAATCAGGGGCCGGGATTTTCTGTGATGGCAGCTGGGCTGATTCTCGCAATCATGATATTGCCGACGATCATCAGCATCGCGGAGGTGTCTCTGCGGATGGTGCCGTCTTCATACAAGGATGGTTCACTGGCACTGGGAGCTTCAAATTGGCAGACGATAAAAAAGGTGAGCCTGCCGACTGCGAAATCCGGCATATTGGCGGGTATCATATTGGGCATCGGCCGCGCCGTAGGTGAGACGATGGCCGTGATATTGGTGGCTGGCAACTCGCCAATCATCCCGATGTCGTTGTTCCAGCCGGTGCGAACGCTGACGGTCAACGTCGTGATCGAGATGGCTTATGTATCCACCGGCTCCGACCATTATCACGCGCTTTTTGCAACGGCCATCGTATTGTTCGTTTTCGTGATGATCATCAACGCGGCGGTTATATTGCTGAGCAGGCAGAAGGTGAGGGTATGATGGAAAACGTCAATGCAGAAAAATGGTGTACGAAAGAATGGATTCTTGCCAACCGCGCCAAGCAAAAAAGGCGGCAGCGAACAGCTTATACGCTGATTTATGCAGCCGCTGCTCTGGCGGTGCTTGTTCTGCTTGTGATAATCGGGTTCATATTTGTTAACGGATACAAGGAACTGAGCTGGGAATTCTTAACGCAAGGCGTTAAGGACGCCGGACGTGAGGGCGGCATACTTCCTTTGATGATTAATACGCTGTATCTGGTGGGCCTCGGGCTGCTGTTTGCGGCACCTCTGTCCATACTGGCGGCGATCTATATGACAGAATATGCGCGCCAGGGTGTGCTGATCAAAATAATACGATTCTTTACCACCAACCTCGCGGGCATCCCGTCCATCATATTCGGCTTGTTCGGATTCATGTTCTTCGGGCGGATATTGGGGTGGAGCTGGTCGCTGCTCAATGGATCGGCAACCGTGGCGGTGATCATACTGCCCACGCTGATCCGAACATCCGAAGAGGCGCTGCTGACTGTGCCGCTTGGGTATAAGGAAGGCTCGCTGGCGATGGGCGCGACGAAGTGGCAGACGATGTATAAAGTGGTGATACCGGCGGCATCGCCGGGCATAATAAACGGCGTGATCCTCGGCATGGGGCGTATTGTGGGCGAAACAGCGGCGCTTTTCTTTACACTGGGCAGCGGTGCAAAAGTCGCCACCAGTTTGATGGATTCCGCACGCTCTCTTTCGCTGCATCTGTACACGTTGGCCAAGGAGGGGCTCTCAGTGGGTAAGGCGTATGCCACAGCCACTGTGCTGATCGTCATTGTACTGATACTGAATCTGATCGCAGGCGCGTTTGGCAACCGGATCAACCGATATAAGGAGCAAAGATAATGAACGCATTCGCAGTGGCATCTACCGTACAGCAAGGAACAAGCAGCGTGAAGGTTGCCGTCAAGGACCTTGATCTGTATTACGGCAGCTTTCAGGCGTTGAAAAAAATAAACATGGACATCGAAGAAAACCGCGTTACGGCGCTTATTGGTCCGTCCGGCTGCGGTAAATCCACGTTTTTGAAGTGCATTAACCGCATGAACGATCTGATACCCGGCTGTCGTGTAACGGGGGACATATTAATCGATGACACCGATATCTATAAGGGCGATATCGACGTCGCGTATTTGCGCAAAGAGGTGGGCATGGTGTTCCAGAAGCCCAATCCGTTTGAGATGTCCATATTCGATAACATCGCTTACGGGCCGCGGATTCACGGTATGCGCGAAAAGAAGAAGCTGGAGATCATCGTCGAACGCAGTCTCAAGCGTGCGGCGTTATGGGACGAGGTAAAGGACCGTCTGCATCAGTCGGCGCTGGGCATTTCGGGCGGGCAGCAGCAGCGTCTTTGTATCGCGCGTGTACTGGCGGTGGAGCCATCCATCGTGCTGATGGACGAACCGACGTCCGCGCTGGACCCGATATCCACCGGCAAGATCGAGGAACTGATCGCCGAGCTGAAAAACGACTACACGATCATCATTGTGACACATAACATGCAGCAAGCCGCGCGCGTTTCCGACAAAACGGCGTTCTTCCTGCTGGGCGATATGATTGAATCCGGACCGACAACGCAGATATTCCAGTTGCCTCAGGACAAACGCACCGAAGACTATATTACCGGCCGCTTCGGTTGATCTGCGAGAAGTTTCATGGCGTAGATTGACAGAGTCACTATAAGGAGGTTAAGACAATGACCACACGGATGGAATATGATCATCAGCTCAGCGAGCTCAAGCATGAGGTGATTCGCATGGGCTCGTTGGTGGAGGAAGCGCTGGCGGGTGCAATGCAGGCGCTGGTGACACGCGATCTTGAAAAAGCGCAGCGCATATTGGACGGAGACGATGAGATAGACGACCTTCAGGAATCTATCGAGGAAAAATGCATCATGCTGATTGCGACGCAGCAGCCGCTGGCGGGCGACCTGCGTGTGATATTCGCCGCGATCAAGATGAGCACTGATCTTGAGCGCATCGCTGACTATGGTGTGGGCGTTGCCAAAACGGCCATACGCTTGAAGGACGAGGAATACATCAAGCCGCTGATCGACTTGCCCCGAATGACGGGCATCGCGTGCGAGATGCTGAATATGAGCGTTCGCGCTTTCGCCAATAACGATCCCGAGCTGGCCATTGAAACGGCCAAGCGCGATAACGATCTGGATGCGCTGTTCAAGCAGATATATCGCGAGCTGCTGACCTATGTGATGGAAAGCCCGCGGCACATCAATCAGATGATGTCGTTTGTGCTCATCGCGCGGTATCTGGAGCGCGTTGGCGATCATATCACAAACGTCTGTGAGTGGATCGTTTACAACGCGACCGGTAAAAAAATGGACCTCGACTAATTGATTTGATAAAAGCGCCGCCCGCTGGTCAAGCTAATGGTAAATAGCTTGGAATTGGGTGGCGTTTTTTATGGACATCTCTTTGATCGTGCTCATCGGGCTGCCGGTTCTTTATCTGACAGGCAACTTGAGGAAAGCTGCAGCCGCTGCGGGCATACGCGGCGTTCACTTCGTGCTATACTTTATTATCGGACTGCTGTTGTCATTAGTGCCCGAAATACGTTTCTCCCCCTGGATATCCCTCAGTCTGGCCGGTGCTTTTTTGAGCATTGCGCCCGCTGTTTACATTGCGCTGTCGGGTGGTTACGGATATCGCTTTTTTCTGGCATCCGCCATCACAATGCTGCTGTCCGTGACATCCTTTTTTGTATCCAACACGCTGACGCTGCCCTATCTGACTCCCGTGCTGGGGCTTGCTGTATCTGCGGTAGCGGTGCTGTGTTTTGGGCGGCGTGCGCCCGAGCATGCGCCGGTGTTGGCCGGTTTGTTTGGCGTGGGGAATTCGGTGATGACACTGCTGTCGGATTCCGCGAGAACAATCGCATTGTTTGATGTCCGCGCGATGGCGGTACTCTCGTTCGCTGTCTGCCTGTGTGCGGCATTTTTCTCGGTGCGCCGTCCGAAGGGCAGGCATGCTGCGGGATTCAAGAATGTACCGCCTGAAGCCCGTGTCTGACAGCCGCTGATTTTATCGAAGCGCATGGGTTTATGTGTCTCTAATCCGATAGTGTGAACAATTCTTGTATTTCCGTGCATTAACCTTTTCTTTTTGATTGCGAATTGATATAATACCCCGAACTGACAGGGAGGAATACTTGTTGTTTGAGGTAGAGATCACGGCGCCCGGCAGCGCGGCAGAGCGTGCGGGCATCCTTCCCGGAGACAAAATCATATCCGTGAACGGTGAAGCGTTGATCGATTACATCGACTACGTGTATTTTTGCGCGATGGAGAAGCTGCGCGTCCGCGTGATGAGGGGCGCCAAAGCGATGACTGTCCGCATCATTAAGGACGCTGACGAGGATATCGGTATACAGTTTACACAGCCGCTGATGGGGAAAAAGCGCATCTGCGGCAACCGGTGTATATTCTGCTTTGTGGAGCAGCTGCCAAGGGGCATGAGAAAAAGCCTGTACCTAAAGGATGAGGACTGGCGGTATTCGCTGGTATTCGGCAACTACGTGACGCTGTCCGACATCAGCCGCGAGGAGTTCGCGCGCATACTGCGCCGCAAAGCGTCGCCGCTTTACGTCTCCGTGCATACGGTGGATGAGGAACTGCGCCGCCGCATGCTCAAAAACATGAAGGGATTGGCGATCAAGCCGATGCTGAGGAAGATGGCCGCACGCGGCATGCGCTTTCATGCGCAGGCGGTGATCTGCCCCGGTTACAACGACGGAGAGAAGCTGGAGGAGACGTTCCGCTTCCTGCGGGGGCTGCATCCGGCGGCAATGTCGCTGGCGGTAGTGCCGGTGGGTCTGACGGGGCATCGGGACGGCTTAACGCCGCTTGAGCCGGTCTCCAAAGACATGGCGCTGCGTACCATCAAAGAGGTTGAAAAATGGCAGAAAGAATGTTTAAATAGTATCGGGTCGCGTTTTGTGTTCGCGGCGGATGAGTATTATCTGAAAGCGGAATTGCCGCTGCCGCCTGTGGAAAGCTACGAGGACTTCTGCCAGATCGAGAACGGTGTGGGGCTGGTCGCCAAGCTTATGGAGGAGGCCGCTGAGGCGCTGGAAACAGCGGAGCCGGGCATGTTGCGCGAGGTCAGCATCGCGACTGGCGTGGACATACTGCCGTTTATCGAGGATATCGCCGCGAAAGTGTCCGATAAACTGGGCGTAAAGGCATCCGTCTACGGCGTGGACAATCAGACGTTCGGCGGCGGTGTGACGGTTGCGGGTCTGCTGGGCGGCCGCGACTTTCTGCGTGCGTTGAAGGACAAGCAGCTGGGCGAGCGGCTCATCATACCCGCGGCGGCGCTGCGTGAAGACGACGTGTTTCTGGACGATATGTCGCGGGCGGAGCTGGAGGCAGCGCTGGGCGTACCGGTGATGCCGTCAGCGGACGCGTATGAGCTGGTGGAATATATGGCGGGGCATAAATTGAAGGAGAAGAATGGCTAAACCTTTTGTCGCAATCGTGGGGCGGCCCAATGTGGGCAAGTCCACGTTTTTCAACCGGATAGCGGGACGGCGCATATCCATTGTGGAGGACACGCCGGGCGTGACGCGAGACCGTATTTATGCGGACGCGGAATGGCTGGGGCGTGAATTCACGCTGATCGATACAGGCGGTATCGATCCGGATGCGTCGGACATCATACTGTCGCAGATGCGCGTACAGGCCGAATTAGCGGTGGACATCGCGGATGTGATACTGTTTTTTGTGGACGCCAAGCAGGGGCTGGTAAGCGCCGATCAGGAGATCGCGGACATGCTGCGCCGCAGCGGAAAGCCCATCATCACTGTTGTCAACAAAGCGGATTCGCAGAAGGACGAACAGGCGATGTACGACTTCTACGCGCTCGGCATGGACAACCTGTTTGCCATATCCGCAGCGCAGGGGCTGGGGCTGGGTGACCTGCTGGACGCCGTGATTGAGGGAATGGGCGTAACGGATGGGGAGGCCGAAGAGGACGATGTGGTGAAGATAGCCGTCGTCGGTCGGCCCAATGTGGGCAAGTCGTCGCTGGTCAACGCACTCATCGGCGAGCAGCGCACCATCGTGTCCGATATCGCCGGCACCACGCGGGACGCCATCGACGTGCCTTTCGAGCGGGACGGCCAGCGCTACATGCTGATCGACACCGCGGGCATACGCAAAAAGGCGCGCATTGAGGACAAGTCCATTGAGCGCTACAGCGTGATTCGCGCGTTTGCCGCCGTGAGGCGGGCGGATGTGGTGATCGTGATGGTGGACGCCACGCAGGGCATTGCGGAGCAGGACGTGAAGGTTGCGGGCTTTGTGCACGAAGAGGGAAAACCATGTGTCATTGCGGTCAACAAGTGGGACGCGGTCGAAAAGGACACGCATACCGTCAACAAATACAATAAGGAAATCGCGTCGGCGCTCGCTTTCATGAGCTATGCGCAGACGGTGACGATATCCGCACAGACGGGTCTGAGGCTGAACAAGCTGCTGGATGCGCTGCTGGATGCGCGGGCTAACAGCCGCCGCCGTATCACCACAGGCCTCCTAAACGAGTGCATATCCGAGGCCATTGCGATGGTGGAACCGCCGTCTGACAAGGGGCGCCGTCTGAAAATCTACTACGCTGCGCAGGTGACGGATGCGCCGCCGCACATCGTTCTTTTCGTCAACGACTCGCGGCTGATGCATTTTTCGTATATGCGCTACATAGAAAACTATTTAAGGAAAACATTTGATTTTACGGGCACGCCGATCAGGCTGTCCGCCCGAAACAAAAAAGAGTGAGGCAAGGGAGTCTTCGGTATGGTCTGGAAATATGTATTAACCGTTGTGATTGGTTATCTTTTGGGTTGTATTTCCTTCGGATATATCGCGGGGAAGCTGTTTAAAGGCAGAGACATCCGCGATTCGGGCAGCGGAAACGTGGGTACGGCCAACGCCATCCGCACATACGGCTGGGGCATTGGGATATTCACGTTTTTGGGAGACGTGTCCAAGGGCGTCGTCTCGGCGCTGATCGGTTGGTGGCTGCTGCCGGAAGCGCTTAGCAGCGGCGTGTCGGTGTTCGGCATGATACCGCAGGCGGGTGTGCCCATTGGCGTGTGCGTGGGCGGGCTGGCCGCGGTGCTGGGTCATATACTGCCGGTGTTTCTGAAGTTCCGCGGCGGCAAGGGCGTGGCGACGAGTCTCGGCGTGTTTCTGGTCATGATGCCGGTGCATGTTGCCATCGTGCTGGGCATCTGCATCATCATCATCGCGTTGACGCGCACCATGTCCATCGGCTCACTGATTGGCACGGCGCTGGTCGTGGTGGCATCGTTTCTGTTCTACTGGGGCGATATAACGGGACACATCACCTGCATCATACTGATGATACTCGTTTTCTACTCTCATCGAATGAACATCAAGCGGCTGGCGGAGGGCAAGGAAAACCTGCTTTAGGAGGGCAAATGCTTCAAATCATTATCATCGTTCTGGCAATACTGGCGGATCAGCTGAGCAAGTTTTTGCTGGTGCCTCTGTTTACCGGCCCGGGAGACACCATTGAGCTGATACCCGGCGTATTCAACCTGACTTACGTGCAAAACCAGGGGGCGTCCTTCGGCATGCTGCAGGGGTTCCAGTGGTTCTTCATCGTGATTACAGTACTCGTGATCGGCGCGGCGACGTGGCTGATGATCAGATACCGCAAAAAGCAGCCTCGTTTTCTCAAAGTAGCCATCGCGTTGGCTTATGCCGGTGCAGTGGGTAACCTGATCGACCGCATCATTTACGGTTACGTACGCGACTTCTTCGATTTCCGTATGTTTGACTTTTGGAAGTGGATATTCAACGTGGCGGACGCTTGCCTTGTGGTCGGCTCCATCATGCTGGGCATCTATATTTTGTTTATTCATAAGGATAAATCCAAGCTGAAACCGGACGATACGGGTTCAGAAGAAGCGGCGGATTCAGAAGTCGAAGAGGCGGATGGCACCGATAAAGCTGAAGATACCGTCAATGCAGAAGCGGCTGCAGCTGATGAAGAGAAGCCGGAGAATGAGGATACGGAAAAATAGTTGCAATTTGCAGTTTTAAAATATGGCATAAACAATAAAGGAAATGCGATAAACATTTCCTTTATTGTTTCTCATGAAGAGTACACTTAAAAACGGCTCTCAAAGATAGCTTTAAATGATGCAGGACAAAATCTCATCCGCTGTGATGCCAAACAGCAGGTCGTCAGCCGCTTCAGCGATGAGCGCTGCGCGTATGGCGTCCGCACGATAGGCGCAGCCGATGAGGCGCCTCTGCAACTGCTCCAGCCCTTCGCCGGCGAAGAAATCGCCGTAGAAGTGGATGTCGGTGATGAGGCCGCCGTCCACGAACGACTGCACGGTGAGCTTTCCGCCTTTGAAGCGTGCCTCCTTGGTGATGTTGAACGCGGGGTCCTTGCCAAAGTTCCACTCCCACGCGTTGAACTGAGTCTGCCTGATCTCGTTTACGCGGGCGATGTCCTGCTCGGTCAGTTCGTACGTATCCATATCGCGCAGCAGGAAGGAGAGCATCACGTCGCGAAACTCAAGGCTGGTCATGGGCGCGGAGAGATGCTCCGCGATGTTGGTGACGCGCTGGCGGACGGACTGTATGCCTTTCGAAATGATCTTCTCGTCGGCGACGTTGAGCGCGCGGACCAGATTTTCGAGGTTGGTGTCGAACAGCAGTGAGCCGTGATGCAATACCACGTTCTTGCGAAGATACTGCGCGTTCCCGGAGAACTTACGCCCGCCGATCACGAGGTCGTTGCGGCCGCTCATCTCCGCATTGACGCCGATGGAGTGCAGTGCATCGAGTATCGGCTGTGTGAACGCCCCGAATTCGATGCGCTTCTGGCCAGGCTCCTTCACGATGAACGAGAACTGCCAGCCGTTTTCGTCGGTGTATATCGTACCGCCGCCCGTCACGCGCCGTACGATGTCGATATTGTGCTCCTTCGCGAACGGCATGTTGATCTCGCGCAGCGTGTTCTGATAACGCCCCGTCATCAGAGTGGGGGTTGTGCGCCAGAACATGAAGTATTCCTTCGCAACGTCCAGCTCGTCCATCGCGTACTTTTCCAGCGCGAAATTGAATTTCGCGTCCATGCTGTCGCATTTGATGTACATCATAATTGTTTCTCCAGTTCGCGCATGCCCTCAATGGCGTTGTAGGAGCTGCGTACTAGCGGGCCGCTGGCCACGTATTTGAAGCCCTTTTCGAGACCGATGCGGCGGTATTCCTCGAACTGGTCCGGGTGGATGAACTCGGCGATTTCGATGTGCTCGCGGGACGGCTGCAGATATTGGCCGATGGTTAAGAGGTCGCAGCCAATGGCGATCAGGTCGTCCATCACGGCCAGCACCTCGTCCTGTGTTTCGCCGAGGCCCACCATGATGCCCGTCTTGCTGTATATCCCGCCGCCCAGTTGCTTGACGCGCTCCAACAGCTCCAGTGAGCGCTCGTATTTTGCCATCGGGCGCACGGCGGAGTACAGCCGCGGCACCGTTTCAATGTTGTGATTGATGATGTCCGGACGCGCATTTATCACCGTTTGCAGCGCTTCGAGGCTTCCTCGGAAGTCGGGGATCAGCACCTCCACCGTGGACTGGGGCAGGTGCCGTTTGAGTGCCAGTATGCATTGCGCAAAATGTTCCGCGCCGCCGTCCGGCAGATCGTCCCGCGTGACGCTGGTAACGACGGTGTGGGCGAGGCCCAGCTGCTGTGCCGCCGTCGCAACGTTTTCAGGCTCCTGCGGATCGACGGGTGTAGGACGCCCTTTGCACACCGCACAGAAGCGGCAGTTGCGCGTGCAGACTTCGCCCAGCACCATGAACGTCGCCGTTTTATTCTTGAAACACTCACCGCGGTTGGGGCAGTTTGCCCCCTCGCATACCGTGTGCAGGTTGAGTGAGCGCAGCATGCCCTCCATCTCCATCACGGCCTCGGCGTTGACTTTTTTCTTAAGCCACTCGGGTTTTCTTTGAAGCTCCATTCCATTTCTCCTGATTGTAAACTGATATATAATATGATAGAGGTTAACGAAAGGGAAAGCAAGCGTAAGTTGAGTTAGGGCAGTACCGCACAAAGAGCGTGCACGGCGTCCTTGCGCATCTTTAGGCACACAACTGCGTCTAAAATGCTCGCATTAGCGCTGCTATTTCTGCGCTTTTATCCTTGTTCTGCACCAAAATCTGCTGCAATGCCACCGACACGCTCTTTGTGCGGTATTGCCTTAGCTGTTTCATTGATATTGTGCGCTGCGGATGGTAAACTTATAAATATGGATAATGAAATGATATTGACAGTGGACACGGCAGCGGACAGGCTGGACAAATATCTGGCGTCTGTGACGGATTTCTCGCGTTCGCGCATACAGAGCGCTATCGCTTCGGGTGAGATAAAGGTAAACGGCGAGACTGCCAAACGGGGCGATAAGGTCAAGCCCGGCGACGTGGTGACGGTCGCGATCGAACCGCCCAGAGAGGCGGAAGTCATGGCAGAGGATATCCCCATCGATATCGTATATCAGGACGAGTGGCTGGCCGTGATCAACAAACCGCAGGGCATGGTGGTGCATCCCGCACCGGGACACGCGGACGGTACGCTGGTGGGCGCGCTGCTGTGGCACATCGGCGACCTGTCGGGCATCGGTGGTGAGCTGCGCCCCGGCATCGTGCACCGGCTGGACAAGGACACCTCCGGTCTGATCGTGATTGCGAAAAATGATGAAGCACACGCCGCGCTGGCCGCTCAGATGGCCGACAAGAGCGCGCGCCGCATCTACCACGCCATTGTGCACGGCGGCTTTTCGGAGGACACGATGACGATTGACAAGAGCATCGGGCGCAGCCGCACCGACCGCAAGAAGATGGCGATAGACCGCGGCGGCCGCCACGCGGTGACGCATATCCGCGTGCTGGAGCGTTTCGGCGAATTCACGTACGTGGAGGCGTCTCTGGAGACGGGACGTACGCATCAGATACGGCTGCATCTGTCCAGCATCGGCAGGCCCGTCGCGGGAGACACGGTGTACGGCCCCAAAACGCCGCGCCTGCACGGGCAAGGTCAGTTGCTGCATGCGGGCACGCTGATTTTCCGCCATCCCAAAACGGGCGAGGAGATGAAATTTCACGCGCCATTGCCGGATTATTTTGAAAAAGTGCTGGAAAAGCTGCGTGCAAAGACAACATAATGCAGAAAAATGAACATTTGACGTATGAAACATGGCACAGCTGACAACAATACGTTGTTGACTTTTGCCAGATCGTTGACTATAATAATCTAAGCTAAAAACAACTCCCATTTGTCGGTCCGTTCCGATTGGTTCCGTGGGATATGGGAGGGAGGGTAACAATTGGCAGAGATACGCGTCGGGGAAAATGAATCTTTAGAAAATGCGCTGAAGAGATTCAAGCGGCTGACCGCAAGGGAAGGCACGCTGGCCGAGCTTCGCAAGCGTGAGCACTATGAAAAGCCCAGTGTGAAGCGCAAGAAGAAGGCTGAAGCCGCCCGCAAGAGAAAACACTGATACATAATTTTTTGCACTCAAAACCCGGGGACTCTCCGGGTTTTTATGTTATTACGGAGGCGGACAAACGAAGGAGGCGCGGCATGAGGAAGCGGATATACCGGCTGGTCACGCTGTTGGCGGCGGCAGTGGCGCTGTGCGGACTGCTGGGCGGTACGGCGCTGGCAGAGGGCGACAGGGTGACGGTCATTGAAATACGCGGTGAAGTGAATGCCGCAATGACCGGCTATATTTCGGACGCGCTGGACGAGGCGGAAGCGGCGGGTACGCCCGTGGTGCTGGACATCGACACGTACGGCGGGCAGATTCTGGAGGCTGACAACATCAAGAAGCGTCTGCTGGAGGCGACGGTGCCGGTGAAGGCATACATCAGCGGCAACGCACTGTCTGCGGGCACGCTGATCGCCATCTCTTGCGAGGATATCGCGATGGCGGGGTCGGCGGTGATCGGTGCGGCGGAAACGATACCCAACGACGAGAAGACGCTGTCCACATGGGTGGGCATACTGCGCTCCGCCGCGGAGGCACGGGGGTACGACCCCGACGTGGTGGCGGCGATGGCGGATAAACGCATCGAAATCGAGGGGCTGACCAAAGCCGACGAGCTGCTGACGCTGAGCGCGGACGAGGCGATGACATGGGGTATATCGGACGGCACGGCGGCGTCGATCGAAGATGCGCTGGAGTTGTTCGGCTATGGCGGGTATGCGGTGACGGACAAGCCGATGAACTTCGAGGTGCGTGCGGCGCAGTTTCTGACCTCGACCACAGTCGCAAGCATATTGTTTCTTGTCGCCATCATCTGCATGGGTATTGAGATATTTACGCCCGGATTCGGCGTGTTTGGTATACTTGCCATCATCTGTTTTGGACTGTATTTCGGCGGAAGCCTGCTGGCGGGTTACGCGGAGTGGTGGAGCGCAGCACTGCTTTTGATCGGCATTGTACTGATCGGCATTGAAATAATCGTGCCTGGCTTTGGGTTCTTCGGTATCGCCGGCATTGTATGCCTTGGGGCGGGTCTGCTTTTCATTTCGCGCGACGTGGCCACATTCCTGACTGTGCTGGCCGTGGGCGTGGTGGGGGCCGGTATATTGCTGCCCATACTGTTCAAGATATTTAAAAAGCTGGGCTTAGTGCGCAAGATCGTGCTGGGCGGCAACATGCTGGTGGAGGAGGGTTACGCCAGCCACACGCCTATCGACAGCCTGGTTGGCATGGAAGGCGTGGCGGACACGGTGCTGCGGCCTGCGGGGGTGGCCGTCATCGGCGGCGTGCGCCATGGTGTGGTGTCTTCCGGCATGTATATTGAGAAAGGGCAGAGCGTGGTGGTGGTTGAGCAAACGCCGGGGCGTATCGTAGTGGAAGAGAAGCGGTAACGGTAAACGCAAAGAAGGTGGTCAATGGGGCTGCCTTCTTTTTTTTGTCCGGCGCGCATATGAATGAAGGAAAGCAAATGAAGGCATTGCCCTTGAAAAAAGGTTTTGGAATGAGGGCGGGGTGGTTGAAGTTGAAAAAAGCGCGCAAAATCACACAAGGGATCGTTAAAAGGCTGGAGCTGGCGCCGGAAGCCGCAGGCTGCTTGCGCGTCACGCTGATCGATAACACGCATGCGTATATCGAGAACCATCGGGGTGTGCTGGAATACACCACGCGTCGTGTGGTCGTCCGTGCGCAGGACGTGAACGTGACCATCGGCGGCGAGGCGCTGACGCTGGAGCGATTTGGTCGCGAGGATGTGGCGGTGAGGGGCAGCATCATGCAGGTGCAGTACGAAATCTCCGGCAAGGGGGCAGATGCTCCTTGAGAATGTGGAATTTTTTAACCGGATATGTTATGATACGCGTGGAAGGACTCTCGCTGGAGAGGTTCCTGAATATTGCCGCGGAGAATAACGTATCCGTCTTTGACGTGCGCCGCGCGTCCTACACGGTGCTGCATGCGATGGTGAGCCCGCGGGGCTTCAAGAAGCTGCTGCGGGTCGTGCCTGAGAAATATACCGTGACGGCAGGCAAGAGTGCGGGGCTCACGGTGGGCGTGAAGTGGCTGACGGGCCGAAAGGCGCTGCTGATCGGCCTTGTGCTGGTGGCGCTGGCGGCGTTTGCGGCATCGCTTTTCGTTTGGCAGGTGCGCGTGACAGGCACAGGGTACTGGGAAGCCAAGGCGCTGCTACCCGAACTGGAGCAGCTGGGAATATATCAGGGTGCGTTTAAGGGTAATATCGACATTGAGAAGGCGCAGACGAAGCTGATCATCGTGCACGACGAGTACGCGTGGATCAACGTGCGCATCTCCGGCGTGGTAGCGCTGGTGGAGGTGGTGGCCGCCGAACCAGTGCCTGAAATGGTGGACGAGTCGCGCCCGTGTAATATCGTGGCACAAAAGGACGCGATGGTCGAGAGCGTCACGGCGCTCAAAGGACGCGCGGCTGTTCAGAAAGGGGATACGGTGCGTGCGGGAGACGTGCTGATATCCGGGCTGATCTGGGACCCCGGCTTGCCGCGCATGCTGTTTGCGGCGCGGGGCAACGTGATCGGCAGCGTGTGGTATCGGGCGAGTGCTGTTGCGCCAACAAGGGAGGATGCACGCATACCGACGGGGCGTACGCAGACCCAGCGGATGATATCCGTAGGGGCGGATACTGCGCCGGTGGACGCGGGCTGCGAATTTGCCGAATACGATACAAAAGAAGTCGGCAAATACCCGGTGGTCGGGCTGTCCCTGCCCGTTTACGTCACGACGCTGGAGCACAGCGAGATACAGACGGTGGCGCAGGACGTGCCGCGGGATATGCTGAAGGTTTATTTGGAGGAGAGGGCTTATTACGAGGCTCAGGGGTTTGTGCCTGAAGGGGCGGATATCGTGGGGCATCGCACAATATTCAAGGAAGAGGAAGGCAGGCTGACCGCTACAGTGTATCTGCAGACGCAGGAGGACATTGGCATGGTGGTTTACCTGAAGGATTAGGGGAAATTGGAAACAGGCAATATCGAACTCGGCATCGAGGTGGACAACATCGAGCAGCTGATCGCGCTGTTTGGTTGTTTTGATGAAAATCTGAAGGCGATCGAAAAGGAGACTAATGCCAGCATCATAGCGCGCAACACACACGTGGCGATATTCGGACGGCGTGAAGACGCAGAGCTGGCTAAGGTTGTGGTGGACAAGCTGCTCGGCATGATTCGTAAGAAAGAGCGTATCGACCTGTCGCGCATTCGCTATGCGGTGGAACTGGCACGTGAGGGCAACGCCGACGCGATTGAAGAAATCATGGCGGACGTGATCGCCATCACAAGCAAGGGGCGGCAGGTGAAAAGCCGCACCATCGGGCAGAAGCGCTACGTCAAGGCGATGCGCGAACACACGGTGACGTTTGCTATCGGCCCGGCGGGTACGGGCAAAACATACCTCGCGATGGCGATGGCGGTGGTGGCGCTCAAGAACAAAGAGGTGGAGCGCATCATACTCACGCGTCCGGCGGTGGAAGCGGGCGAGAGCCTCGGGTTTCTGCCGGGCGACCTGCAGAACAAGGTCGACCCGTATTTGCGGCCGCTTTACGACGCGTTGTACGACCTGCTGGGCGGCGAGGTGTACCAGCGGCTGGCGGAGCGCGGCGTGATCGAGGTGGCGCCGCTGGCCTACATGCGCGGCCGTACGCTGAGCGACGCGTTTATTGTGCTGGATGAAGCGCAAAACTGCACCGAGGAGCAGATGAAGATGTTCCTGACACGCTTCGGTGAGAACGCGCGGGTGGTGGTGACGGGAGATATCACACAGATAGACCTGCCCAAGGAAAAAAAGAGCGGCCTTAAAGCATGCATCAGCATACTTGAGGGCGTGGAGGGCATCAGCATACAGTATTTGACTCACCGGGATGTGGTGCGTCACGAGCTGGTACAGAAGATCATACAAGCGTACGAGAGGTATGAGAAGACACAGAGGAGGTAACGGATGAGCCAGGATGCATCGGCAAAACGGGCGGTACCGAGGAGGCGGCTGCTGGTTTCCGCTGTGATCGGCACGATCGTGCTGCTGATCGTATTTGCGCTGGTGGCGCTCACCATCACGCCTGTCAAATACGACATCGTGGTGGGCGAGGTGGCGCCGGCCACCATCACTTCCAGTCGCGATATCACCGACGAGATAACCACCGAGGCACAGCGGCAGGATGCGCGCGAAGCGGTGTCCGCTGTCTACGCGCGGGATCCCGGTGTGACCACGCTTGCGGAAGAGAGCATATCCGGCTATTATGCGGCGGCGGCGCTGCAGGCGCAGAGCATGCAGGATGAATATGTCACACAGTTCGTTAGAAACAGCGGTTACGGGGTGACGGTGGAATCGTATAAATCCGTCTTCGAACCCGCCGAGGTGGACTGGGAGAGCTTTCTGACAACCGCCATGAGGCAGGAGGTCCGGCAGGCGCTGGAGGATGAAACCATGCCCGCTGCTGCCATTTACGCGCTGGCCTCTATGGACAGCGCACAGATAGACAGTATGGCGCAGACAGTGCGGGAAACAGTGGTGGATGCACTGGATCAGGGCATCATGGAGGATGAATTGGCCGCGGTGCAAAACGAACTGGAAGGTTTGCTCCGGGAGAGATTCACTGAATCAGGTGCGCTGTATCTGGCTTACTATCCTGTGGAAAAATATCTGAGTGCCAACATGATTTATGACGAAGCCGGAACGCAGCAGGCGCGTGAGGCGGCGGCGGATAAGGTGCAGCCCATCATCTACAAACAGAACCAGACGGTGGTGGTGGCAGGAGAAGTGGTGACGGAGCAGCAGATGGCAGTGCTGACGGCACTGGGCGTGGTGGGCAGCGACGGTGTGGATTATTCGCTGTATGCCGGCATGCTTCTGCTGCTGACACTGGTGTTCGCGGTATACGGAATGTACCTGTATCAATTTGAGCCCAAGGTGCTGGCGGACACGCGTAAACTGCTGGTGCTGGCATCCATCGTGGTGGTGATCGCCGTGATATCGGTGCCGCTGGCCCGGCTGGACGCACGCATCGTGCCGGCGCTGTTCGGGACGATGCTGGCTTGTGTGCTGGTGTCGCAGAAGAGCGCGCTGGCGTTCAATGTGTTTCTGGCTGTGATCGCGGGCATCATATGTTCATGGAACACCGGACTGTTGAGTGAAACAATGATCCGCACGATGATGGTGACGCTGATCGGCGGCAGCGTATCGGTGTTCTCGCTGTACAAGCCGGGTCACCGGGGCGCGCTGATATTCGCGGGTCTGCTCGCGGGCGCTGCGGGTGTGGCGGTGGTCACGCTGTTCGGCGTGGTGGGCACGGCCAATGTGAAGCTGGAGTCGCTGCTCAAAGACAGCGCGTTCGCGCTGGGCAGCGGTCTTTTATCCGGCGTACTGGCGATCGGCACGCTGCCCGTGTGGGAGGCGGTGTTCCGTGTATCCACACCGGCCAAGCTGCTTGAGCTCTCCAACCCCAACCATCCGCTGCTGAAGCGGCTGTCCATCGAAGCGCCGGGCACGTATCATCACAGCATACTGACGGCAAACCTCGCGGAAGCCGGTGCGGACGCAGTGGGCGCAAACGCGCTGCTGTGCCGTGTGGGAGCGTATTATCACGATGTGGGCAAGCTGAAGAACCCGCGTTTCTTTAAGGAGAATCAGCGGGGCGAAAACCCGCACGACCTGATGGACCCGCGTGAGAGCGCGAAAATCATTACCGCGCATTTAAACTACGGCATGGAGATGGCGCAGAAGTACAAGCTGCCGCGCGACGTACAGAAGATTATCGCACAGCACCACGGAGATGGTGTGGTCCCGTACTTCCTGCACAAGGCGCTGGAAGCCGGGATGGAGCCGGATGAGGATATGTTCCGCTACCGGGGAACCAAGCCGTCCACGAAGGAGGCAGCCATCGTGATGCTGGCGGACACCGTGGAGGCGGCGGTGCGCAGCCTCGGAGATCCGGACCGTGAACAGGTGAAGGACATGATCGACAAGCTGATCCATGCGCGGTTCACCGACGGACAGATGGATGACAGCCCCTTGAACCGTCGGGACATGAGCACGCTGGGCAAGGCGTTTTTGAGCGTATACGACGGCGCGCTGCATGAGCGCGTCAAATATCCGGGACAGGAGTAACAATGAAGCTGGACATCACATGGCAGGGCGCAGAGCCCGACAGAAAGATACAAAAGACGGCGGTTAAGGCCGCAAAGGCCGCTGCAAAGGCGGAGGGCATGAAAGGCGGCGTGTCGCTGCTCTTTGCCGACGACGAGACGGTGCGCGATCTGAACAACCGCTACCGTGGCATCGACAGCACCACGGACGTGCTGTCGTTTCCGTCCGGTGAGGAGGGTTTTCTGGGCGACATCGCAATATCGGTGCCGCGTGCGCAGCTGCAGGCGGCAGAATTCGGCCATCCGCTGGCACGTGAGGTCGCGTTCTTAACGGTGCACGCAATGCTGCACCTGTCCGGCTACGACCATATGGAAACAGAGGATGAAGAGAAGATGCGCGTTCGGCAGCGAGAGATATTAAAGACTGCGGGGTATGAAGTGCATGAATCATGAGGAGCTGGTAAAAAAAGCGGACGAAGCAAAAGCAGGCGCGTATGTGCCGTATTCGCACTTTCGGGTGGGCGCGGCGCTGCTGGGCAAAAGCGGGCGCGTGTATACCGGTGCGAACGTGGAGAACGCATCGTATCCCGTGACTTGCTGTGCGGAGCGGGTGGCGCTGTTCAAGGCGGTAACGGAGGGCGAAAGGGAGTTTGACGCCATCGCAGTGACATCCGATTCGGGGGATCTGACCTGGCCGTGCGGCATGTGCCGTCAGGCGTTGGCTGAGTTTGGGCTGAAGATGGACGTGATCGGGTCCAACAACGCTCTTAATAATAAGACAATGAAGCTGGATGAGCTGCTGCCGCAGGCATTCACAGGCAAGGAGATGGAGTATTTAAAGTGACGCATCAATCGGCATTTATTGCGGTGGTGGGGCGGCCCAATGCGGGTAAATCCACGCTCGTCAACCGCATCATAGGAGAAAAGGTAGCCATCGTGTCCAAAAAGCCCCAGACCACAAGGAACCGCATTTCGGGCGTGCTCTCAGGGCGGGATTATCAGATGGTATTTGTAGATACGCCGGGTTTGCACGATCCCAAGAATAAGTTGGGCGAATACATGGTGAAGACGGCGTTTGACGCCACACGTGACGTGGAAGCGGTGCTGTTTCTGGTGGACGCGAATCGCGGCGTAACCGAACAGGACATGGACATACTGGGGCGGCTGATTAAGGGCGGCCTGCCTGTGGTAGCTGCCGTCAACAAGACGGACAAGGCAGGCAAGCAAAAGAGCATTGATGCCGTGAACGCACTGCAGGAGGCGGGGCAGGAGCAGGTGCTTCAGATTTCCGCAAAGATGGGCGACGGTGTGGATGAACTGGTGGTGGCGCTCAAGCAGTATCTGGTGCCCGGTCCGCGTTATTACCCAGATGATGAATATACTGACCAGCCGGAGCGTGTCATCGCCGGGGAGATGATCCGCGAGAAGGCTTTGCAACTGCTTGAGGAAGAGGTGCCGCACGGTATCGGTGTGATCGTGGAGCGCGTGAGCTACCGTGAGGACAAGGACATCACAGACGTGTCCGCCGTCATCATTTGCGAGCGCGAAAGCCATAAGGGCATCGTGGTAGGCAAGGGCGGCAAAATGATCAAGCGCATCGGTACCGAAGCGCGCAAGGATCTCGAGATGTTGTTTGGGACAAGGGTGTTTTTAGAACTGTTTGTGAAGGTGAAGCAAAATTGGCGAGACAGCGCGCGCATTATGCGTGAGCTGGGCTACGAATAGACTCCATGGGTGCGCCCCGTCAGACGCTGGCTGTTGTTATACGAACAGCGGACTACAGGGAGAATGACCGTATGGTGACACTGCTGACCAAGGAATACGGCAAGATGTCGGCATCGGCCCGCGGGTCACGCAAGCCTACCTCCAAGCTGTTTGCGTCTTCTTCCGTGTTTTGCTGCGGCGAATATGTATTTTATGAAAAGGACGGGCGCTTCGGCATCAAAAGCTGCGAGGTGCGCCGGACCTTTTTTAATATGCAGAACGATTACGACGCCTACTCTGCGGCCTGTTTCATCGCAGACGCGGTGGACAAGGTGGCGCAGGAGGACGACGTATCGCCCGGGCTGTTTGCGTTGACGGTCAATGCGCTGTACGCACTGGACACCGGCGCTGCACCCGGCACGGTATTGAGCTATTTTGTACAGCGGCTGCTTTACATCGAAGGCGTTTATCCCAACCTGAGAAGCTGTGTGCTGTGCGGCAAACGTGAGGACCTGACGCGGTTTTCCGCCGAGCATGGCGGCGCGGTGTGTGCGGTATGTGCGCGTACACACGGCGGCATTGGACTTGAAGGTGATGTGATAGACGCACTGCGGCAGCTGGCGCGTACGGCGCCGGGAGACATCCGAGGCATCGACCTGCCCCAGGCGGTACAGAACAGGCTTAAAAGAGCGCTGGTGCATTATCTGGAGCATGTGCTGCAAAAGCCGCTGAAGACCACATCGTTTGTGCTGAACAGCGGTGGAAAAGGCCATGAATGAAAACTGAAGTTTGCCGCTTGGAGAGGAACGCCGTTTCATGAAGAGAAACAAGGTTATGTGGGCTGTCTCGATAGCCATTACGGCAGTGTGCGCGGTTTTGATCTTTCTGCTGCTGCAGGACAGTTCGCCGACCACTTTGCAAGCTGACAATGTGGTGCCGGTTCAAAGCGATGATACTGCAGCAGCCGCGCTTCAGACGCAGAGTGTCTATCCGCGTGAGACGAGCGGCCCTGCATCAGAACCTGCGGCTGCAGACCAAACGTCCACGCCAAAGCCGGACCCCTCACCCGTACACATCATTTTTACGGAGTCAAGAGAATTGCTGCTGCCCCGGCTGAACGAAAAACTCCAGTATGGCCAGCGCTTTTATCTCAGCGGCAAAATAGAATCCACGGAACCGCTCACTGGTGTGACGGCGACCATATATCCGGAAGGCGCGGAGGATACAACGCCTGTGCAGCAAGCCGAAGTGGCTTTTTCGGCTTCGGACAATGTAAAGACGTATGATCTTGATGATGCTGAGTCTCCGTCGGGTGGTTCATCAGTTAACGATCTGATGTCGTTTGATTTGCTGGAAGCAGGCTGGTATACTCTTGAAATATCGGCATCCACTGAGAAAGCAGAAGATATTTATCTAGTTTCCAGCGACTTTGTTGTTGGTGAACCGTCGGAATGGCTGCAGCTCACCTCAAATAACTTCCGCTACAACTATTCGTATGCGGCGGCGTTCTTTGGTAAGCCGGACAGGTTTCTTTTCAAATACAAATGGGGCAACGGCCGGAATATCATCACCGACCCGAAGTGGGTGCGTAAATACATAACCTCGTTCAAAGGAGTCAATGGAGAGAACTGGAAAGTTCATATTGATGCTGTGCCATATTTTGAAAAGGCGGTTGATTATCTTGAAAATACCTATGTGCGTGTGCGGGGAAACGGGCATGACTCGGGTGTAATCAGGCTGTCCAGACTTATAAAATCTTTTAACGGAGCTTACTATTCAAGGTTTGTAACGGACAAGTCATTTATCAGCCATCACGCATTTGGGACGGCGTTGGACTTGAACGCCTCCATCAAACCCAACAACAACGTGATTGAAAACCATGGGATCATTTGGCATGAAGTTAACGACTGTCTAGTGTATAACGGTATCATGAAGGACGGGAAGAAGAGTTATTATGATTTTACGTATACCGGCAGCTGGCAGGAACGCTACAGAGATATTCCAACAAGTCTGCTGAATTATCTGTTGTATGAACTGGCATTCTTCCGTGCGGGATTCGGGTGGGGATATTATTATTCGCATACATGCGACGCAATGCATTTCACCCTTTCCGAGAGAGATATCATGGAACACAGCGATACGGATACAGGGCTGAGAAAAGTCTACGAATATAATTGAAGTATTGTCATCTTTGCGGTGAGAATTATATAAGCCAACTTCAAAGAATCGGGTGTGTTCGGTAATGAGAAGCTGAAAAATCCGTTTGGAAAGAGCGTCTTATTCGGCTTGACATACATCAGCTAGTGTGATAAAATTTCGACTTGCCGGTTGTTTGAGGAACGCGCCTTTTTGTGACATCGGCGATATGAGCGCCTGTAGCTCAGCAGGATAGAGCAACGGCCTTCTAAGCCGTGTGTCCAGGGTTCGAGTCCCCGCAGGCGCGCCAATGTAACCAATTGTGTCAGGAGTAAACTAGGCCATTATGGGTTACAGGACGATGCCCCGGCATGCATAAAATAATGGGGCGGTTCATGGTGGGTATAGCTCAGTAGGTTAGAGCGCCAGGTTGTGGCCCTGGAGGCCGTGGGTTCGAATCCCACTACTCACCCCAATGTGTTCCGAGGCCCCCGCAAAGACGACACCTTTGTGGGGTGGGTATATTGGGGTGTAGCCAAGCGGTAAGGCACGGGACTTTGACTCCCGCACTCGTAGGTTCAAATCCTGCCACCCCAGCCAATTTAATATCGTGACCCACTAGCTCAGGTGGTAGAGCACTTGACTTTTAATCAAGGTGTCCGGAGTTCGAATCTCCGGTGGGTCACCACGAAAACTT
>JAEWTW010000016.1 GCA_023397655.1 Bacillota bacterium | reverse complement strand
ATAAATAAATCACGATAGCTGCCCGTATCTCCCGATTATGTCGTTTTAGGACATATTTTGCGGTAACAGATGGCCGACGACAGCGCCGGCATTCCTGATGAGCTTGACCTCGCCGGCAGCAGCTTAGTCAGTCGCGTATCCATGCAGGACAGTATCGTGATCTTCTTTGGGGGATACTTGGTGGTTCTGTAACTTTCGGCAAGGTTGTTTTCGACAAAGCCACGGTTATGGGCCAGCATCTTCTCGATGTTTGTCATTAAGCACTCTCTTTCGAGTTTTTTAATTGCACCGTCAATATAACATAGCGTTAAGCAGGGCAGCAAGGAATATGAGCCACAGCGTCGAATTAGAAAAAATGAATGACCCGGAGCCTTGCGCATTGGGAATTTATTATAAAATCGGCATGCTGTCGGATGATAAAATGTAGACATAAAGGAGGCTGCTATATGGGACGTATAGTCATGATGATGAATGTGACGCTGGATGGTTGCTGTGACCACACACAGGGGATAGCTGATGAGGAGCTCCATCAATATGCGACAAACCTGATGGACCAGTCCGATGGTCTTCTTTTTGGACGTATCATCTACCAGTTGATGGAGAGTGCGTGGCCAGCCATAGCCAGCAGCGGTGTCGGAACTCAGTTCGAAGTCGACTTTGCATGCAAGATCGATCGGAAACCCAAGTACGTTTTCTCGCGGACACTGGATCATGTATCGTGGCAAAACTCTTTCTTATTGAAGGGGCCTGTTTCCGAGGAGGTGCCAAAGCTTACGGCGCAAGGAAAGAGCCTCCTCGTTAACGGCGGTCCCGGCCTCGGTTCCGAACTGGCGCAACTGGGCTTGGTAGATGAGTATCACTTTCTGGTACAGCCAATTGTTGCTGGCGGATGCGGCCCCAAATTATTGGGGGGAATTCGCGATCGACTGAATCTTAAACTGACCGAGACCAGACCCTTCGGCTCCGGCGTCGTGCTGTGCCGCTACATACCTGTTCGTTGACTGCTTGGCTGAACACCGCGGTCTGGCATGGACAGGTTTAACGGCGTTGCAAGCAAGTATCTTGACAATTACCTTGCATGGTTTAAATTCATTGATTCTAAGGCATTTGAGCGCACGATGAATATATTGACCGAGTCATGCTTACACAATACGCACAATACAAATATCAGCCTAAGACGTTCTGAATTTCAAGCGGCATAAATAGTTATTCTTGTAACAATACCTCATTTATTGTATGATTTGTCTAGCCCTTTAGGGCAATCCATTTGGAGGTGAACGCCAGTTGACCAACCTTTTGAATTGCCCCGCTCCCATCCTGTTTGACTGACGATACACCAACGGCAGTCAACCTGACTGACGGTGGGGCTAGCTTTGTGGTGCCGTAACCATTAAGCGTTAGTGCCGCCCACGAAACCACCGACGCACTCGGTGGCCTCATCATGGTACAAGCGGCGTTGGGTTCAAATGCGGGGGCTGCGTAGGACGAAGTGCGCGTCCTGCGTTTGCCTTAATAGAAAGGAGTTTTTATGGCAGAGATTAAATGGACAAACAACGATAAGCAAGACGACAAAAACACTATAAAGTCTGGTGCAGCCGCATTTAAGGGGGCTTATATGTGTGCATACTGTAAGTCGGTGCTTAAAATATCAAGCAATGACGGTCAGCTTCCGAATTGTCCAAAGTGCGGCTATGACAAGTGGATTAGATAACTGTCCACGGTTTAACCCATAATGTTTTACCAAGCCACATTTTAAATACTTGAACCTCTTTGTGGTCTTCTGTTTCCGCATCTTTCATTATTATGTCTTCTGACCAATATAACATCGATAAAAGCTGTTTAATATACCAGCCTATGTTTGCTCTCACTATTCCCTCCAATCAACATTAGATTTTAACAGAGCCTCCGACAAAAACATACAGTGCTCCCCTTTTATCCGCACCACAATCTGTGGTATAATAACAGATAGAAACGAGGAGGTTTTTTCGCTTGGCAGTCATCACGATATCCCGCCAGCGCGGCAGCTTCGGCAGCGAGGTGGCCGCGGCTCTGGCTCAGAAGTTGGGATACGAGCTCATAACCGGCGAGACGGTGATGCCCGCTTTTTTGGGCGAAGCCACCGAACACGAACGCCACATGCTCACCGAGAGCGCGAAGTTCTATCTCACACCCGCTTACACCGGAGAATCTTTCATCGAGCTGGCCTCCCGCCGTCTGAAGGACCACGTGAAGGCGCACCCCTCCGTGGTGGTCGGCTTCGGGTCCCAGCATATTTTCGCGGGGCAAAAGGACGCGCTGCACATACGTGTGTTTGCGCCGAAGCCCGTGCGCGCTTCCCGCATCAGGAAGCAGTACCGCGTGTCCGAAGAACAGGCGGGGCAGATACTGGCGCTGGCGGACCGTAAGCAGCAGAAGTTCTACACCACGCTGTTCGGTCTGGATTTAAACGAGCCGTCGCACTATCACCTGATGCTCAACACCGCATCGCTCAGCGTGGACGAATGCGTCGCCGCTATCGTGGCGCTGAAGGACCAGCGCGAGCTGCGCCAGCGCATCGAGCAGGAAACACTGGCGGAGAACGGCGGCGTGTGCAACGTCTCCGACGCGCCCATCATGAAAAACCAATCCGAAGCGGAGTTTGCCCGTATACTGGATATGTACCACATCGACTGGATATACGAGCCCAAAACCTTTCCGGTGGAGTGGGACGCGGGCGGTCATGTGATCTCCGCGTTCAGTCCGGATTTTTACCTGCCCAAGTTCGATACCTATATCGAGCTGACCACAATGAACCAAAAGTATGTCACCGCCAAGAATAAAAAGGTGAAGCGCCTGAAGGAGCTGTATCCCGGCATCAACATCAAGCTGGTGTATAAGAAGGACTTCAGCTCGCTGGTGGAGCGCTTTCGCCTGAACACTACGGAGAACTGACACCATGAATCAACCCCAAATACTCCGCACCGCCTTCACCGCGGAGCAGCTGCAAAGCCGCATCCGTGAATTAGGAGCGCAGATCGCTACCGATTACGAAGGCAAGGAGCTTGTTCTCGTCGCCGTTTTAAAGGGCTCGCTCTACTTTTTCGCAGATCTCACGCGTGCCATTCCCACGCCGCTGCAAACGGACTATATCGCCTTCGGCGTGCGCGGCTCCGCCGCCAGCCAATCTGGCGTGGTGCGCATTACCAAGGATCTGGACCTCGACGTGGCGGGCAAGCACGTCATTATCGTGGAGGATATCGTGCGCACCGGTCTCACCTTGGGCTACCTCGTACAGAACATCGAAACGCGCGGCCCGGCCAGCGTGACGGTGTGCGCGCTGTTTGTCAACCCCGATCAGCAGCTCATCAGCGTCCCCATCGCCTACCAAGGCTTCACCGTTTCCGCTGGCTGGCTGATGGGCTACGGCATGGACGTCTCCGAGCATTGGCGGCACCTCCCCTACGTCGTTGAGGTAGAGAAAAACAACAATCATACCAAGTAGCTGCTTGATGACTCCGCTATAAACAACTATTTGATCTGTAAATAAGTCGCGATTCCAGTACGTCGCTTCGCGCTCGCTGCACAGTATCTCTCTGTTCGCCGCCAAAAGCATCAAAAAGCCGCGTCCCATTCACACGGCTCATTTTGTTTTCGTATCAATCATCCATCGCATTCTCATGCCCAGCCCAAAGTATCACATACCCGTACTGACCGGCAGGAAAACCCGTGAGCTGTTCCGCTGTCAGATTGCCTGTCAGCCTATGTCCCGATACGTTCAGTTCCACGCCGTGTTCCGCCAGCCGGTCACGCTCCTGCGCCAGCAATCCAGTCTCCAGCTCGGCTAACGCATCCGAATCCAGCCATGCGTCATAAGCCTGCTGGGCTTCGTTCGCCGCTTCCCGTGCGCTGCGGTATGCCGCCTTCACGTCCTCCGGTTGCGTCTCCTCCCAGTACACATCGAACAGCTGCTGCGGGTCATGCTTCTCCCAACCCTGCGCATCCGCATCGCCGCGTGCTTCTGCCGCTTTCATCTTTTCGTCCAGCTCAGGATACACATCCTCACGCCACTGTCGCTAGCCGTCCTGTAAACCTCCAGCGCCGGCTGCGCCCGCCACTCATCCATCGTCCTGCCTTCATAGCGAAAATACGGCTCTACCTCCCAGAACACCTGAATCTCTACCGGAAAAAGCGCATCTGCGTTAGCCGGGTCCTCCGCCGCCCGCCTCAGATTCAATGGCATCTTTGTTTTCCCGATCTGTGGTGCTTCGGTATCCATCGGTCCGTTCTCGTCCCAAACAAGCCGCGGAGTAACCTCCGGCGTTTGCATGACAATGCCCGTTTCAGCCGCCGTTGCCTCAACGACCGCCGTAAGCTTACTCTGTTCGCCTCCCTGCTCTGCGCATGCCCCTGTCAGACACAGTACAGCCGCCATCAGCCATAATGCCAGCCTCTTCATTGCACACACTCCCTTTCACCTGTGTGACGACGCACCCTTCCTGTTTGTTCCAGATCAAAGCAAAAACGGCCTCTTCAGGCCGTTAACATGTTCCGGTTTTGATCAGGCGTTTGCGGATATGCGGCGCACCGCTTCCTGCACGAAGTCTTCAGCATCCGGTGCCGTATTCCCTTCCCTCTTCCAATGAAAAAAGAAGCTGTCCCTGCCGCCAGTATCTCTGTCCCAAGCCACACGGATAGCGTAACGCATCGCACGCCGTACCGCCTCAGTATCCGTACCGTTTTCCGCAGCGCATCGGCGGACAAACGCGCTGAAATCCGGTGTCCGGCTGTTTATTGATTGTATGATCATGCTTTTCAGATATTTGAAGCCCCTGATGCCGGGCGGCACCTTGAGCGTGTTGAGCAGCTTTGATGCTCTCTCAGCCGTCCCCAGTCTGCCGCTGAAAGCGACCCGGATAATGCCCATAAGCGCATCCAAATCGATAGGCTTGATGAAATAATGAGCGGCTCCCAGAGCCATGGCTTCCTCGCTTATTTCGCGGCTTCTGATGGCCGACATCACAAACACCAGCGGAACGCGCGTCATCAAGCGAATGGCCTTGAGTATTTCGAATCCGTCTGTTTCAGGCAGAGCCATGTCCAGCAGCATCACGTCGGGTTCAAGGTGCCGGACGGCATCCAATGCACTGCTGCCGTCCGTTGCAATGCCCACAACACGGCATCCTTCAACGGCTTCCAATGAAAGTTCCAGCAAATACGCAAAATCCCTGTTATCGTCAACAATCAGAATGCGAACGTCTGACATACAGATCCCTGCCTTTGTGAAAATTGGTGTGAATAAGTGGTGTATATTTTTTCTGTTACAGGTCTCTTATTCAATTGACATCAACATGCTATCATATCAGTCTACGAAATACAATATTTTCTTATTAAGCGTGACCAGCACTTTATTGCATCTTTATGGTCCTGTAAAACAAAAAAAGACGGCTCGATAAAACGATGGAAAAAGAAACTCCAGCGAACCCTTGTTCAAGCGTTACACCTTGCGGCCACTCTTTTACAAACTTTTAAGCCCTGCAAACCGATCCTGAAGCTCTTGATTCACCTATGGTGTTGGCCATCGCCTTCATCCCGGCTTCACTTTGAACCCCTAACCTGCCTGCCCGGCCTGCGCCTCCTTCGCCGTCGGTCCTGCATCGGCATTTCGCCTGAAGCATTCCCCCTCGCTGCTGTCGGTCGCGTTTGCATTCCGCACTTTTGATGCGGTTGCCGTCCGCCTGGTCGGTAACACTCTCCTTGGTATTCCCTGGAGTGTATTTATACTTTAACAGCATATCATTATAATATCAAACCCCGAAATGGCGAATCTCATTCAATTACTGTTATCCGAATTTAATTATCTCCGCATATCTCGAAATATCGTTCAATAGATGTTTTTTCGGCACTCAGCAAAAAGTCCCGCAGCTGTATACCGCGGGACTTTACTCACTTATGGTTTGAAATCTAATGCTTTCTCGGCGGTTTGAGGAATGCGGTGATGACCGCAGCCACCACAGCCGCGCCGGAGGCGATCAGAAACGGTACCAGAAAGCCTCCCGACAATTCCTTGAAATAAGCGGCGATGTATGATGACGCCACCGCGCCCACGCCGAAGCCCAGCAGCACCATGCCGTAATTCACGCCCATGTTCTTTATACCAAAGTAATCTGCCGTCAGCGCCGGGAATGTGCCGAGGAAGCCGCCGTACGAGAAGCCCACAACCGCGATCAGCACAAACACCAGATATCCGGGTGCGATGGCCGCAAATGGTATCGCCACCGCCGCAATGATCATCAGCAGTATCAGTGTTTTCTTACGTCCCAGCCTGTCGGACACCCAACCCCAGAAAAGCCGGCCTGCCGAGTTGAAGCCCGTGATGAGCATCACACCCACCACCGCCACTTCGGGAGCAAGCCCTTGGTCCAGCCCCAGCGTTTTGGCAAACGGTATCACCATCAGACCCGCGGTGCAGGCCAGCAGCATCGCCAGCGTTACCATATAATACTGCGGCGTTCTCAGCGTCTGGCCGGGAGACAGATCCTGCACATGCGGAGCGCCTTCCTTTTTTACAGGCGGCGTCCACCCTGCCGGAGCAAACCCCTGCGGCGGGTTTTTAATGATCAGTCCGCAAATAACCGTAACCACAAGGAAAATCAGAGAAAACCATTTGAACGTCGCCATCACGCCAACGCTGTTGATCAGCGCGTTGGCCACAGGTGTAAACACCAGCCCGCCGAAGCCCAGTGCCGACACGATGATGCCGGTGATCAGGCCGCGCTTATCGGGGAACCATTTCTGGCACACTGCGATGGTCGTCGTATACGTCATGCCCATGCCGAAGCCGCCCGCCGCGCCGTATGTGAGCCAAAGAATCCAAGGTGATTCAGGCGTTGCGTAACCGGCAAAGAAAAAGCCTGCCGCAAGTACCACACCGCCGATGATGAGCACCGGCTTCGGAGACATCTTGTCCTGTATCTTGCCTCCCACCATGCTGCCGAATGTCAGTATGCCGAGCAGCAGCGAATATGTGAGCGCCGCGTCCGTCTGCGCCCATCCCAGCTCGACAACCTTGGGCTGAAATACGCCCCAGATGTACGCCGTACCCAAACAAAGCTGTATCAGAATTCCTGCGATAACCGGAATCCAGCGGTTATACGTCTTTTCCGTCCCCTGCATGCTGCCATCCTGCCTTTTTGTTATTTTTTCTGGTAATATGTCGATATTACGACGATTATGACATGATATCGAATCTGGTGTCAATAAGTAACCCTGTAAATGATTATAAGTAATTGCCCAAAATTCTTACTGGATGTTCTGGTTAAGAAAGCGTATTGAAATGGCGATTTATAACACAGCAGCTAAGATGCGCTGACTGCTTCAGGCTCTGACTGTTTCTTTTGTTTTTTGGCTTTCACCTCCGCCACTATCCAGACCATAACCGGTATCACCACCTGGAAAGGCAGCGCGTAGTACTGGTAAACGGGCATAAAGCTGAACATATCCATCGTACTATCATATACAATGGCGCACAGGGCCACCACCAGCACGCCTATGGGCATCACCATTCGTCGGTAATCGGCAATGCCGAAAAGCCGCGCCGTGCCTTTTGCCGCCGCCATCAGGCACACCGTGATTTTTACCATACCTGTCAGCACAAAGTTCATTGCAATCACGATCTCGATACGGGACAGAAAATCTCCGACTTCAATGATGCGGGCTGCAACATATGACGGAAAGTAGCTGGATACGACGGATGCTGGGCCCAGCACCTCGAGATTGCGCAGCATAACAATCAACAGCAAAATTGCCGCCAGCAGCGACGCATTAAAATAGATCTTATATGGGCTGTCGTTTTTTTTAATGGCACTTGCAACACCCAAAAACAATACTGTCTCGGCAAAAGGAAAAGTATAAATTCCAAACGCCCCTTTGGCTAAGGTACCGAAGTCATGTTCCATGACAGGCAGTATATTAGAAAAGTCCATTTTACTGAACGACAACGCCGTTGTCAGAAGTATAATGAAAACAACAAGAGGCAGCACCACCACAGACCACCTGCCCAGTGTCTCAATACCGCTTTTGGCAATATACGCAGCTGTCAGTAGCATCGCGATCATTAAAGGAAGCTGCGGCGTTTCCGGCATGGCGACGATCTGGATGAACTCCGTAAAATTGCGCAGCACCAACGATGTCAGATGCAGGGCATACCAGCTTATCAACACAATGATCACTTTGCCAAAAAACTTGCCAAACAGCGCTTCGAGTATTTCAAATATGTCCTTTCCCGGAAATAGGCGGATGATTCGAGCATAAACAAGGACAAGCGGCATGACAGAAACCGCGGCCATTATCAGCGAAATCCACGAATCCTGTTCTGAATCCGGGCTGGCTCCCACCACCACAGTGCTTCCAAAAAGAAATAGCATGATTATGCACAATGCCTGGCGTTTAGAGATCAGCTCACTGCCCATGATACCCTCCTCTCACTTGACCGGAAACAGCGCTTTCACGATGGCCCTTATCGGTTCAGTCGGCCCCGGCACCTTCACATCGAGACTAAACAGCAGCAGAATACCAAATCCGGCAGCCAGCAGCAAACTGTAAATCACGGTCTCCTTTTTTGGTCTGTTCTTAATGCCGGGCAGCAGATCGAACACTGCCGTCAAGCCCACAAACACAATCACGATCAATGTCAGCATATCCAACTGAACCTCAATGTTTTTTGATCTGAGCGGTGTTGACGATATTGACTTTGCATTCCACCCTTACCTCCAGCGCCGGAAACAGCGTGTCCCACTGGCTTTTCAACGAATTCCACAGCTTCGGATCTTTCTTATGGATCATGCTGCCGAACCCAAATATATCCGAATTATACTGTGTCCGCACATAAGCAATCGTATCCGCAACATTATGCATCAGATTTTCTGCGGCCAATCTTTGAAGCATATCAATCTGTTCCTTATCCAGCGAATCGATCGGGACGTCGGCTTCATTCAGATATGTATCCGTTTCAATCTTTATTTTAACCGTCATCTGACCGTCTGTATTCTCAAAAGACCGTTTGGTAGTGCTCTTGCTGATCTCCAGCGTGGTATCATCCCGTCTCTGTCCGGAGGAAGAAAAAGTCAGCACACCCCCTTTAACCTCGTTCATTACAAAAAGATAATACTTGGTCTGATCGGGAGTCAGGAATCCTGACAGCCGCTCCTCTTTGAAAACCGCAGTACCGTTCGCCTCGGTTACAAGCTGACCGTCATTGTCCGCATTATGAAACGCAGGAAGCACCACCTCAACACCTTCTGAATGCAGCTTTTCATGCACATCGTATAGTTGCACGAAGGGTGTGGAGGCTGTCACCTTATAGTCTTCCATGATGATCTTCTCCATTTCAAAAGACACCATCGGATGCCCTATTCCCTCAATCCTCAGCAGATCACAGGCTTTTGGTTCCTGCGAAACCACAATGGCCAACGTTTCTCTCACCTCCGCATCCCGCAGAAAAAAGTCCATTAGATCATCGAGGTCAACGGAACGGGCAACCTCCTCACTGAGTATGATCGTTTCCAGATGTCCGAAATAGATCTTGCTGACAATACGCCTTTTGGATTGTCTGGCGGCATCAAACAGCGTTTTACCGTTGGCCATGAGCAGCATCGAATCAAGACCCTCTTCCTTGACATTTCCCGTCATGTCCACAATCTCGAATGTTACGCTGTATTCATCTGTCGCTTCGTCCCAGTCTATTGCCATGCCCGCAACGATGGACATTTCATCCAGTCCCCGGTAATTCCAGCACCCAGCCGTTATTGAAACGGCAAGCAGCATCAGCGCCATAGCAGCTGACTTTATTCTCATGAGCCGGGATCTCCATTCTTCATGCGGGTGCGGTTTGAAGTGAGCCGCGGGCGCAGGTTCATCTGCCACCAGGGTGCCCGCACCCAAGTATCCTTGATCTCCTGATGCCTGAGCGTACCCACGGGCGTCACCATCGGAACGCCGAACGAGCGCAGATTAATCACATGTATGGTAACAGCCACGATACCCAGCAGCACACCGTAAAACCCAAACATTGTGCCCAGCAGCAGCAGCCAAAAACGGATAAAAATCGCGGGGCCTGCCATCTTTGGCACAAGCAGCGTGCAAATGCCTGTCAGCGCAACCACGATGATCATCGGTGCGGCCACCAGCTTGGCTTCGACTGCCGACTGGCCGATGACCAGCGCACCGACGATGCTGAGCGCCTGACCGATGTTTCCCGGCATCCGCACCCCTGTTTCACGTAACAGGTCAAATACGATCAGCATCAGAAAGGCTTCAAGCGCGGCAGGCAGCGGCACGCTCGCTCGTTCCACGGCAATGTTGATCATAAGCTGCGTGGGCATAAGCTCATGATGATACGCCACCACCGCCACATACAGCCCCGGCACCATGACGGTCAATATAAAGCCAAGTATGCGAAGCAAGCGGGAAAATGACGTGAACAGATAGTTGAGATAGTAATCTTCACTGCTTTGAAAGTTCTCAATAAAAAGATAGGGCATCGTAAGCACAACGGGAGTGCCGTCCACAAACAGCGCGATACGCCCCTCCATCAGCTTGCCGATGACCACGTCGGGCCGCTCGGTATAGCCTGTCGTCCGAAAAAGAGGCAGTTTGGCATCCCGCATCATCTCGGCGAAATAATTGGCGTCCAGAATCGCATCCATATCGATACCGTCCAGCCGCCGGTTCAGTTCATCAATAAGCTGTTTGTTCACGATACCGTCCATGTAGCATATACACACCTTCGTCTGGGTGCGCCTGCCGAATACGCGCATCTTCATCTTGAGTTCATTAGTTAGCACTTTGCGGCGGATCATCGACAGATTAGTCATCAGCGATTCGGTAAATCCCTCGCGTGGTCCTGCCAGGCTTCGTTCATTCTCCGGTTCCTCAATGGACCGTGTTGAAAAGCTTTTGGTGTTTAGCATGGCGGCATCGGCAGACCCTTCCGCAAACAACACGGTGTCTCCGTAGCTGACCGCTTCCACGATGTCTTTAACACTGTTTGTCTTAACGGAATCGCCCACCTCGAGCACCTTCCAGATAAGATGGTCAATCAGCGCATCGCCCGGCTGCACCGATTGGGACAGCATCAGCGGTTTGATGACATGCTCGCTGATCGTCTCTTTATTGACCACGCCTTCGCTGAATACTATGGCATATTTGAGCGCAGCGTCATTTTCATTTTCCAGCCGGCGAACCTGCACAGTGTCCACATCGGCGAACAGCTGTTGCATCAGTGATACGTTATCCTCCAACGATTCCGTCAGCGACAGTTCGTCAAGCGACACGCTCATTTTGCCGACCTGCTCGTCTATGATGCGCTGTCTGCGCTGCCTTCTGGAAGAGGATGCCCTATACATTGAAAACCGCCTTAAAAAAGTCTGTTGTTATTATCCATTGAAGACGGCGTAAATATGCGATGGATGCTGAATGAAGCCACAAATGCATATAAATCAAAAGCGCTCTTTTTAAGGAACGCTTTTGATTTTGAAGGGACTGTCCTCCGAACGGTTTGCTTGAGCCAGTTCCTCCAGATTCATTGCCTGTACAGGCTGAAGTGCCCATCTTGATGGGCTCGCTTTCTAGACCCGCCGCTACAGATTTCCCGAATCGGTGGGGTTGTTGATCACACCGAACAGCACCAGAAGCTGCAGCACGCCGCCGATAACAGTGTTCACCCAGTCTTCAGTGACGCCAATAGCTTTGAGCACGCCGGTAAATGCCAGTATCGCCACTACCTGTGCGGCGATCGCAGCCCATAAAACCTTGCTTCTCCATCTGTTCTGCTTGTTATCCATTCGCAAACCTCCCTTTGTTCACCGCAAATCCAAACTGCATGTCCGTGCGCATGCCCTGCAGCAATGGCTGTGCCGTCCCGCACAACCCGCTTCGGCAAAAGCCTCCATTAACGGCGGTGACGATATATACTATGCGTCACCGCCGCAGTGCGTTTATGGTTTTCAAACCACGACGGGCACGCCCCACATTAAATCCCTGAGACTGCACAATCATTAAAAAAATTTATTTAATTCGGAATGATTATTGATTTTATCGGTTTTTTGGTTTATAATAACAATGTAATCAAAAGATACGGAGGTGCAGCCATGAACATTGCATATAAAACATCAGCATTATCCACGGGCGGTCGCAACGGCCATGTCCGTGTGGACGGAACACCGGTCGATTTTGAAATGGCTCTGCCCGCCGAACTGGGCGGCGGCAATAAAGAGGGCGTGAACCCCGAGCAGCTTTTCGCGGCCGGTTATGCAGCCTGCTTCGGCAGCGCGCTGCAGCACGCTATACGCGTACGCAAGCTCAACATCGCCCCGCCGGATGTGCAGGCGACTGTAGGCATCGGTCGCAACGACGCCGGCAACTTCCAGCTTGAGGTGGATCTCGTGGCCATTGTGGACACGGACGATGCGGCGCTGGCGGATAGCCTCGCACAGGAAGCACACACCGTCTGCCCTTACTCGCACGCCACGCGCGGCAACATAACGGTCAGAGTTTCGGGGCGTCCGCGGTAAAACAACGCTTTCTTTCTCCTTTATTTGTTACCACATAAAAAGCGCCGGGGAGGCATCTCCGGCGCTTTTGCATGCACTTTGAATACAAGAGACTCATCAGTCCACGATGCGGATATATTCTTCCGGGTGCCGCCGAATGCAGGCGGCAACGGATCGGACAAATCCGGGCATCAGCTCACGCAGATTCCGGTCAAGCGGCTCCAAATCCGCGCTGACAATAGGACCCACTTCCCACTCGTTCCAGCCATCCAACTCCGACACATGAGCCACCACTTGATTCCATGCCTTCTCCAGACGGTCCGCCAGCTGCCCGAGCTCTCTGTCTTTAAAGCTCTTGAGTCCTTTTTTAAACCCCATCCAAACGCCCTTGTGGCTGAAAAGATATGACATCTGACGAAACAGCGCCAGCGAGCCGCCTTCGGAATGCCCCTGCAGCATCCTGAACATCAGCAACGCGCGCTGGCCGCCGGTCAGTCCGCCGGTCAGTCTGAATTTGTCCGTGAGGCTTTTGCCCTTCACTCGTCTCACCGTCGGCCCGATGCTCGCCTCTATCAGCGCATCATCCTCCAGCGCGATAAACTCCGCTCGTGATATTATCTCCACTCCGCATCTGCTCCCTGTTTCCCGGCTTATTTATCCCTCACGATCTCATAATCCATATAAAGCGGCACTGTTGCTTTTACCATTGCCGCCACGGGACATAGCGTCTCCTCCGCTTTTTTGAGCATGCCCCGCATATCCTCGTCCGACAGGTCAGATGATACTGCGCGCACATGAAGCCTGATGCTTTCGAACATCGTCGGGTGCGACTGACGTCTCTCCCCTTCGGCAGAAACCGTCATGCCGGACACGTCTCGCTTCATGTTCTTCGCAAGGAACTGCACCGTGCCGCCGAGGCATGCCGAGAGACTCACCAGGAAGAGCTGCAGCGGCATAAAGCCCTGCCCGTCACCATATGGCGGCACATAGTCTGTGATTACCGAATGCCCGCCGGACTCGCCCAAAAACATCATCTTGTCGTTCTTCAGCTCTGCAGAAGCTGTCAGTATCGTCCCCATTGTCCCTCTCTCCTTTTTGATTTATATTAAGCATCATAACTCTGTTCTCCAGTTCTGCCAATACCTGTTTATATATTGTTTCATCACAAATGAATACACTTTGCCGCGTATATGAATATATATGTCTTATGGGGGTGAAACTCATGAGTTGTTGTGCAAAAAGACGTTATAACTGCGATGATGCCATACTGGACCGCCTTAACGGCGTAGGCAATACCGAAACCGCAGGACGGGATCACTGCCGGGAAAGCAAATGGCAGGTAGATAACGTCGGTCTATTGTCAGATCAGAACGGCAGCTGCTGGCAGAATTGGGATATCTGCCGCCGCAGTCAGCGGAGCATCTGCGATTATTGCTGGCTGTCGTCACGCTGTCCTTACCGCGAGAGAGACGATCTTCGAGATTAATCAGTTTGCAAACAGGCCCGCTGCGAGAAACCGCGGGCCTTATTTTGAATCTTCCGTTGTTACGGTATAAAACTTTATCAAACATTATTGCACTCAATGCATGTCAGTGAATATATATATATTGAGGCGAGATAATGGCCTCCTTTAATCCGAAGCCTTGGCATTCAGGGAAAGCGGCTGGCGCTCAACGTCCCCGCTCCTGTCATAGTGCCGTTTGCCGGTTTGTCTCCTTCATTAGACATTCGGCTTTTACTAAAGCATTCACTTCACTGATGATAACAGGACGGGGCAGGTTCCGCAGCGGTGGCGGACCCGCACCGTCCTTTTGCCGTCGTTTCTTGTGCGTGAACGAATAGCCGCCTTTTCAAGCTTCCTTTGTCAAATATAGCGATATTTCCGCTTGACAAAAGCCTTGTTATGCAATATATTTTTGTTGAACGTTGTTCTATACGTTGTTCAACACTTTTGTTCAGATATATTTTAATTTTATAAAAGGAGTCATTTATATGGAAAAGACACTTCCTGTCTACATCGTCGCGGCCGTGGTAGCTCTGGGATCGCTGATTCTCGGCCTGCTGGACGTTCCCTTCTGGTTCGTTCGTTCCGCACGTACTGCGGCCATCGTATTTGCAGCAGCCGGCTTTGTCATGTGCGCGACCGGTATGATCAGCACATTCGTCACGCAGGCGCCGCTGCATCCGCTCACCATTGTTGCCTATCTCGTCGGCCTGTTCGCGCTGTTCGTGGGCGTCGTGCAGGTGTTTGGCCTGCGCATCCCCCTCTTCAGCGATCCCAAGACGGCGTTGATCATGATGGGAGCTGCGGTCATCATCAAAGTGGTCATCGGGCGGCTGGTATTTCTCGTGCGGGCTTGACCGGAGGGCAAAGCCATGAGCAGAGACGATAAACAGACAAAAGAGCGCATCATCGAAGCGGCCACCGCGCTCATCAAACAGCACGGGAGCGCGGAGAGCGTGACAATGCGTGACATCGCGGCAGATGCAGACGTGGGCGTGGGGCTCATCAACTATCATTTTCAGACAAAGGAGCATTTGCTTGAGGTGTGTATTCAGCGCATCATCAGTCGCGTGATCGACGGTTTTGAGCCGCTTTACAAAGGTCTTGACGGCATGCCGCCGCTGGACAAGCTGAAAACGCTGCTTAAAAGCACCGCTTCGTTTCTGGCTGCGCAACCCGGCTTATCCCGTACGTCCATCGTCACGGATTTGGTCAGCCCATCTCCGGGCGACAACACCACACAGACGATTTCCGTGTACCTCCCAGTCATCCGCGAGATATGCCCCGATGCGCCGGAAGATGAGCTGTTCCGCAAGATTCACACGATCGTTGCGGCGGTGCAGGCGGCATTCCTCCGCAAGCACGTGCTCAAAGCCGCACAACGGCTGGATTATGACGACAAAAACGCAAGGGACGCCTTCATAGACGCCCTCGCAGACGACCTGTTCGGCAGCAGCGCGCTTTAGCGCTCCCGCAGCGTCACGCTAACCGTATCTCCCGGCTGCTTTCCGATCGTCGCCCGAATATCCCGGCGAATTCCGATGATGTGACACGGCGTGCCCATGCACACCAGGCTGCTGTCATACGGCATGCCATCAAACGATGCCAATACAGGCACCCGCCCCTTCCGAATTCGGCTTTAATGTCAAACAGAATTTCAATATAGGTCCCGTCAATATCCGGGGCCTATGTTGATTTCCGCGTTAAACTCATACGTTTTGCTTAACCTCAGCCCGGTTTTGCCATCTCATCAATGAATCTTTCGTATTTCTTTATGTTGATATTGACGATCAGCCAACCAGTACCGGGAATAGCCGGTTCAAATGAAGATGACCATCGGACGACAGTGCCGTCCCCATCCGCAGCAACTTCCACTCTGCCCGCATAGTTTCTGACGGGTGCGCCAGACAGCATCACATAGTCATAGGAACTGTATGGCTCCACCGCTACCAGCTTCTCATGATAGACGTACCACCCCTCCCTCACGAGCCTTTCGCATCCCACTCCGTAGTTTTGCGCGTCTCCCTCTTTTATGACCTCCAGAGTCATATCCGGGCTGGGAGATCTGGAGAAATCGGCCACGATGGGCCACAGCTCTTCCAGCGGAATGTTCAGTCTCTTTTCAACACTCACCGTTTTCAACAGACATTCCTCCTTGTCGGTTCCTGCACAGTGCTTCGCTTCAATTTATTTCCCCGGAAAGCCCTGCCTCTTTGGCCCTCCGCGTTATGGCGCCATGTGCTTTCTTGCCGGTATCAGCAGCACCGATGCGTCGCTGTGCCGCGCGATGTTGTGGCTCACGCTGCCCAGGAACAGCTCCTGCACGAAGCCGCGCCCCTGGCTGCCCATCACCACCAGCGACACATTCAGCTCGCGTATCGTCTTCAGCGTCTCCACCGATGGCGACCCGAAGCGTATCAGCGTTTGTACTTCCGCACCCAGCTCCTCCAGCTTCTGTTTCATTTGCTCCAGACGCCGACCATCGATATCGTTGTATTCACCAAGCTTTTCTTCCAGCGCTTTGCCGATACGCGACTGGTCCTGCACGTGCAGCAGCGTGACACGCCGTGCACCGCACTTCACCAGCGCTGTGAGCTGGGAAAATGCCAGCTCTGCGTTATCAGAAAAATCGGTGGGCAGCAGCACGTGTGCACCGAAATCGACAGGCGCGGTCATGCAGTTGCTGATCCGCACGATCAATACGGGCTTGGGCGCATGATGGATCATATCAAACGCCAGTCCGCCGAACAGCGGTTCCACCGCCGCATGCTTCCGGGCACCTGTCACGATAGCGCTGTAATGCTCGCGGATGGCGATGCGGTATGCCTCGCTGCGCGGGCTTCCCGGCACGATTCGCGTCTCCACGTTAAAGCCGCTGTCCATCAGTATGCTTTTGAGTTCCTTGAGGTTCTTCTCCAGATATTCCAGCGTGTAAGTTAGTAAGATGGGGGTCAGATCGCTTACTGTGATGCATTGAAGCAATAGTACGTCCTTCGTTCCCAGCGCAGCCATGCCTTGAACCGCATGTGCCAGCGCCAGGGATGCCGCCGAATGATCGACAGCAACAACCAGCCTTTCGAACATACCTCTCCCTCCTTTTCCCATTTCGAAAGCGCAGGCGCACTCATTCCCATGAGTACAAAAAAGGCAGGGCTTATATATCCATTGTAGCCCTGCCGTTTATGTGTGTCAATGAAACGCACCGATGAAGTTTGAGCTCTTACGCCCCCGTATCCTTCGCTGCAGCTGTCTGACACAGCAGCTCGTTTTTAAGCACAGCTTCCACCTGTTCCGCCGGCATCGGACGGAAATAATAGAAGCCCTGAACCTCGTCGCACATCCTCTGATAGAGGAAATTCAGCTGAGTCTCCGTCTCCACGCCTTCGGCAATCACCTTGATTCCAAGGTTCTTCGCGAGGTTAATAATCACCTTGGTGATGGCCTTGTCCTTATCGTTGCCCTCAATGCCGTGCACAAACTGCATGTCCATCTTGATGCGGTCTACAGGCAGCATTTTAAGGCGGGAAAGCGAAGAGTACTCGGTACCGAAATCATCAATCGACAGCAAGACGCCCAGCTCCTTGAGCCGCCCGAGCAGCCCGATGATGTATTCTGACTCCCTGGTTGCGGCGCTCTCGGTGATCTCCAGCTCAAGCCAGGAAGGGTTCATCCCTGTCTCCTCCAGTATACTGCTCACAATATCCCGCAGCTTGTGGTTGCGCAGCTGTATGACAGACAAATTCACCGACATACGCACGGGCGGCAGGCCCATCATCTGCCACAGCATATTCTGCCGACACGCCGTACGCAGCACCCATTCGCCGATGGGATTGATGAGACCGGTCTGCTCGGCCAGCGGTATAAACCTGTCCGGCTTCACCAGACCCAGCTCAGGGCTTTTCCACCGCAGCAACGCTTCCAGACCGATGATCCGCCTGGTTTGCAGGCATACCTGAGGCTGGTAATAGACCATGAACTCATCGCGGCTCAGTGCACGGTACAGGCTGGTGGTCATCGCAACATTTCCGGTAACCGCTTCCTTCATCTCGTGGGAACACATCGCATACTGGTTCTTGCCCGTCTCCTTGGCGCTGTACATCGCAATATCAGCGTTTTTGATCAGTTTGTCCGCATCAACGCCGTCCGCGGGATACATGGCGACACCGGCGCTGGCTGTGATATAGAATTCCTGCCCTTTCATTTCAAACGGCTGCACGAACTGCGCAATTATATTCTTCGCCACCGTGACGATATCGCTGACCTCCGCAAGGTTGTTGATCAGCAGCAGAAACTCATCACCTCCAAAACGCGATACCGTATCCGACTCGCGCAGACAACGCTTGAGCCGGTCTGCTATGACAAACAGCAGCTCGTCGCCCCGTTCGTGCCCCAGTGTATCGTTTACTGTCTTGAACGAATCCAAATCAAGGAATATCACACCCAGGCTGTGTCCTGTCCGCCCGGCCTGCAGTATTGCCTGAGAAAGCCTGTCCTTGAAAAGCAGGCGGTTCGGCAAGCCGGTCAGGTGGTCGTAATAGGCCATGTAGTTGATCTCCCTTTCGGCTTCCGTCTTCGCCATCGCGTCCGCGAGCGTGTTGGCCAATATTCTGAGCAGGCTGATGGATTCACTCTGCCATTCGCGTGGTCCGCTGCTTTGAAAGCCCAGGAAACCAACCACGCATTCCTCGCTCTTCATCGGAATAGCGATCAGCGACCGGCAGTTTGCGGTCTGCATATATTCCTTTTCTTCGCCGCCCGGCAGCAGCTGTGCGTCGGGTATGTGGACAACTTCGCCATCCATAATCCGGCGAAGCCAGCAGGAGGGGTTATCAACCGGATAAACCTGCCCGGCCGCGGGACCTGCCGCATCCCCTGCCGGGCTCCATATATGGCTGCACTGGTACGCACAGAAATCCTCGCTTAAAAAGCAGGCCATCGCGTTGTCCGTCTCAAAAAACGTGCCCGCCCTGGCAAGCAGATTATGATCTTTATATCAATGTTTTTCAGATTTGCTGACACAAAGTCGGTGGATATTTCAGACACCAGCGTCTGCAGCCGTATCTGATCCGCATTTTCCTTGAGCCGTGATATATATACCCTGTTGACGTATGTGGCCAGACCGATACCAATCAGGAAAATGCCGATACGTCCCGCAAAGTCCAACCCGTCGATGGACACGCTCACCTCGGGCGCTGCGATCCAAACGATAATCTGCGTCAGCAATGTAATGAACGCCACAGTGCGCAGCACTATGCGCTTGTTGAACACCAGCGAAACGGTGATCATGATGAAGGGAAACGCCCATACGGTCACGCAGCCAAAGCCAATGAAGCCCAGCGTCACGATGGGTATGGAAGCGGATACACAGATTATGTTGATGATGTCCTTGGAGCGGTTGCTGATGTGCAGCCGATTGACAAGCTGAATGATTAAGCCAATCAGGAGGAACACACCGCTCAGTATCAGCGTGGATACCAGCTGTATTTGCCCGCTCCCGTTCATGACATACTGTGTCAGAAAGTTCAGAAAACCGCCCGCCACAAGAGCAATCGTCAGATACCTGTATATCTTCTTACGCGCTGACGGGTTCAGTATCTCCTCGTTTCTGTCCGTTAGTGTGCTGTTCAGCATGCCGTAGCGCCGGATCGATAAATAGATGGCGGTTACCGGAATCAGTATCACCACGGGTGCCAGCTGCGGTATCTTAACATCCAGCAATGTGTTTGCCAGCATGTCCGTCAGCGTTCCCAGTATGAGCGCTGTTATAAATGTCGCCAGTATCACTCTCGACTGGCTTTTTATTTTCTTATCGGCAGCCTTAGCACCCCACCGCCATACGAGAACGAGGCTGACTGCCGTATATGCGACGTAATAGATCATGTACCAGATGTCCCAGGCGTTGTTCTGTGCGACATTGACCCAGCCCATGTCCGTATACAGCATATCGTAAGGCATGGGGTTCAGTCCCGTGGGAACAGCGAAGGCAGCCAGGTTCACCACCACCGGCAGATACAGCACCAGATTTGCCCACCACTTATTCAGCAGCGCCTGTTTGCCGGTGAGCAGCAGCGCAAAATGCAGCAGCAAACTGAAAAATGATCCCCAGCCAATTGCCGCGATACGACGCCATAAAAGACTTATTTCCTCAGCGGGTGATGACAGCGCCAGCCCCAGCCCCAGTGCCCATACCATCAGCGCGATGGAGACCGCGAAAAATAATTTGTTCTCGTGTGCACTGTGCTTGATGCGCAGAATGTAAGCCCCGAACAAAAAGCTTATACCAGCTACGCTGACAAATAATGCGGTGAATACTTGAGATAATGAAGTCATTACTTATCCGGGATTCCTTTCCATCTCTTCCATAAATGGCAGACGTTACTAATTACTTAATCGGTTATTTTCACCATTTTATTAACGGGCAGATAAATATTTCCTAACATAAATAAACCGCTGCGCAGCATTTGTAACGCTTTTTATCTTCTAATTGACTCTTTTTCACCAACCACTTGAATGCACTGCTTTTTCCAGCATAGCTACCCGCATGACCGTATTGATTGATCTCCTCTCCTGCACGCCCTTTCAAGGGTGCCTAAGTGGATCAATTGTGTCCACAGGAAATGTATGGTATCATACCCGTATATGCGAAACAGCCGTAGTAATGTCCTTTTTACGGATACGATACTGCCTTGTCAGGAGGTATAAACTTAATGTCGATATACAGAAGCAGTACCGGAGAGCAGTTTATCCGGGAGCTGTACGGCCGACAGCGGCAAAGGCTCGGCATGGAATTTAACAGCCTGTATGTACCGACACGCTTCGGCCAGACGCACGTGCTCACCGGCGGCAAGGAGGACGGCATACCCATACTGATATTCCACGGCGGCAACTCAACCAATCCGCATTCGCTCATATACCACGTACCGCTGGCGGAGCATTTCAGGCTTTACGCGCCCGACACGATGGGGCACCCCGGCTTCAGCGCCCAGACGGTGCTGTCCTCCAGCAACACGGAGTACGGGCAATGGGCCAGCGATGTCATCGATGGTCTGGGCTTCTCTCAGATGGTCTGCATGGCCGGGTCTTTCGGCAGCGGCGCTTTGATCCGGCTGATGGAATATGCCCCGGAGAAGGTCACCAAGTCCATACTCATCGTGCCTTCCGGAATTGCCAATGTGCCGCTTGGCACCGTGCTGCTGAAGCTGGGCATACCAATGATAAAGTACCGCACGAAGCCCAGCCGCGAAAGGCTGATCAAAGCCATATTACCGATGGTTATAAATGCTGACGAAATAGACGACAACAACCTTGAAATGGTGGAAGCCACGTTTCGGCATGTTCATGTGAAGGCGCAGATGCCAGCCAACGCACACGCCGCCGCGCTGTCCGGATGCACTGCGCCCACCGCCGTGTTTGCAGCTGACAAAGACGTGCTGTTTCCCGGCAAAAAGGTTCTCCGACGGGCTAAAGCCCTCATCCCCAACCTCGCATACGCCGAGTTGATGGAAAACTGCCCGCACATGTACATGCTCAGCAGTGAACGGCTGCGGCACATCAACGAGAAAGTGACGGAATTCATTCTGGGGTAATCATATCCGCAAAGCCTGTTCCTTTAAACTCTGCATCATTTGCATTATTAATGCCGAACGCAGTAAAGGCGCGGATTCTTCCGCGCCTCATTATGTTTCTTGATATATGGAATGAATTGACGCCCGGGCTCTAAAGTGTTACGTATCAGCTGTTTTGCGAGCCGCGCTTGTACGGCAGCACGATTTCCACATTGTCAATCGTCCAGTTGTCGGTGTTGGGTATGTCCCCCTGCACCAGCTCAAGGCGCTCTTCCGGCAGGGCTGCCAGCACCAGCTGTTCCCGAATCATCGCTGTGGCGATATCGTCCGGATCTCCCTTGCGGATCACACATTGGGTGCCATAGGCAATGTTGTACCACATCCACCGTGCATCCGGTACCGTCAGCCGAACACAGCCGTGCGACGCCTTACCGCCCAATTCGGTATACGTCTGTTCCTCGTAAGTGGCGGCATCATTTTTGATGTACAGAAAGGTATGGAAGTAGATCGCTCCGCGTATCTGCGTCCAGTACTGTCCGTAGCGTCCGTCGTTTGCAAATCTGGAAAAGCGGACGCGGTAGGCACCCATTTTAAACGTGCCCAACGGTGTCCGGCTGCCCGTTCCGGAGGAGCACAGCATGTACCGTACCGGTACCGTGTATTCGTTGTTCGCATCTTTGGTATAAACCATGACCACCTGATGCGCAATATCCACGATGATCTGATACTTGTCCGCCGCGGGATATCCCGCAGGATGATCGCGCAAACCGTCATCGCCCGCCAGTTCAGCAAAGCTCATGTTCACTGTGGGCGCCAGCTCGGCAAAGTCCGCACAGGCTATGGCGTCCTCTGAAAAAAGCTGCAGACATGTTGCAGTATCAGCCTCCCCCGTCTGTTCCAGCCCGTTTTGCCGCTGGAATTCGGACACCGCCGTCTCCGTTCTGCCGCCGTATATGCCTGGTGTCTCGTCGGAGAGATAATAACCCAGTTCCAGCATCCGCTCCTGAAACCGTTGTACATCTCCGCCCTGTGTACCGGCTTTAACCTCCGAAGGGTTCGGCTCCGGTGTGGGCACCGGCGCGGGGTCCGGTGTGGAGACAGGCGTGGGTACCTGCGAAGGCTCCGGCTCTAAAATGATGAGCGCTGCTGCATCATAATCCGTGTTCATATCGCTCAATACCATGATCAGCGCCGTCACGGCACCTGCCAGTGCTACAATCAACGCGGCCAGTATCACGGCCAGCTTCACGGGTATCCTTCTGCGAATCGTCTTTTTGCTCTTTTCTTGTTGCATATCCTACAATACTAAAGTATTCTTCCAAGATCCGGTATACCGGAAATGGAAACAAATTGTTAATAATTCCATTCGATTTTTAGGTGTAGATTCTTGTCAATAAGGCTGCAGACTAAATCATATCCTCATCATTCATACAGCCGTGAATTTTGCTGGAAATAAGATAAGACGCAGGCTTCAACAGCTTGCGTCTTAGGTATAGCGGTTTTACCGTACTTCGGATTTCACCTCATCCTGCGCCCTTATCACGTTGCGGCGTATCTTGACAATTACGTCTTTTGAGTGAAACTCATTTACCTTCTTATAAGACTTGATCGTTATTGAATAGACCAGATAGTTCAGAGAACGTCCTAATAATTTTCGCACTTTCTATTTCGCACCGTGTAAGTCTCTCATATAGGCTCAAAAGCTCGACGGTTGTAATTATTAGCGAGTTGTTTCTTTCTGCTAGCTTTATTTGATCTTGACCTACAGCATCTCTTTCAATAGGACTTCTATTGCGTTGAGAATTGATAATTAACAACCCCTTAACCTTAACGTCTCTTCCCTCCTCTTTAATCCTATCCATATAACCTTGAACATGAACATCCAATTGTGAAACATTTTCGTTCTTCACATTTGATGTGACACCTTTTATCTCCCCAATAAAAGTAACCTCATCTTTTTCGATTTCAAAGTCTTCTTTTTTCTGATCAATGAATCGAGACAAATCAAACTCCAATATATTTTCAAGTATTATATATACTTGTGCTATAAGTTCGTTCCCATTTGTGTATAAAATCGACTTAAAAGAATCATTTTTGCTGAGATTTTGTTTGGCCATATCCACTTTTTCTTCAAGAGCCTTTATTTTAGTATTGTTTTTTTCGATTTCTAATTTTAAGTCTTTATCATTAAAATTTTCCATATTGTAGAACCATTTTGGAACATCTTGTTTGCATTCTAATAATCCAATAGTATGTAAAAAAGCTAGTATCGTCTCTGATTGTAAAGGAAGATCTAATGTCGAGAGAACAAAACCTTCAGCCTCAATTGTAGTTATTTTTCCACTTTTGTTTGATTTGGTCAATATACCGCTATTTGGTGAGCCAAAATGGAATGATGCATTAAAGTTTTTATTACCGATACATGTATCAGTATTTTCGTAGATTAATTCTTTCTCAGGTATATTTAATAAAATATCAAATGCTATATTTGATACAACATCCAGCATATTTTTTAAGCGCGTGACTTTTGTATATTTATTTGCGGGTGATCCTAAATAGTAGTATTCAAATTTTTGATCTTTAGGTACCATGACCACTACTCTAGTGCTCTTTCTTTGCTTAATCATAATACTTAGATTTTTCAAATCTGATAAGCAATTAATAGAGCTAATTACTTGGCCAGTATTCTTCCATATATATTCATTATTTAAATCAATTATATTAACATCAAATTCATCCAATGATCTTGGAGCTGCTATACTAGATTGACAAATCTGCTCGTTTTCATATGTTTTATTCGGTGAATAAGAGATAATTTGTATCATAACATCCCCATTAAACAACAAATCTAATTGGTAATATATTATCACAGCTGTTAATTATATTCAAACAGACTAATTCTCCAGAGAAACGAACCTTGTATAATAGACGGTGCGTCTTTATCTGAAATTATACTTATCTTCTACTTCCCCTCATCCTGCGCCCTTATCACGTTGCGGCGTATCTTGTCGCTCGTGGTTTTGGGCAGAGTCGCCGCGAACTCCACGATGCGCGGATACTTGTACGGCGCGGTGGTATGCTTCACATGATCCTGCAACTGCTTAACGAGTTTGTCGCTTGCCTCATAGCCCTTCGCCAGCACGATGGTCGCCTTCACCACCTGCCCGCGCACCGGGTCGGGCGCGGCGGTCACCGCACACTCCAGCACCGAGGGGTGCTCCAGCAGCACGCTCTCCACCTCAAACGGCCCGATACGGTAACCCGAGCACTTGATCACGTCGTCGCCGCGGCCCACGAACCAGTAGTAGCCATCCGCATCGCGCCACGCCATGTCACCGGTGTTGTATACGCCGTTCTGCCACGCATTGTTCGTCGTTTCGTCGTCACGCCAGTAGCCGTGGAACAGCCCCAGCGGGTGCAGCTTGTCCGTGTTGCGTACCACGATGGCTCCCACTTCGCCGTCTTCGCACGGGTTACCGTCCGCATCCTCGAGGTCGATATCGTACAGCGGCGACGGCTTACCCATTGAGCCGGGCCGTATTTCAAACCACGGGTAGTTCGCGAGCAGCACGGACGATTCGGATTGACCGAAGCCCTCGTACACGCGTATGCCTGTCAGCTCCTCCAGCTTGCGGAACACCTCGGGGTTCAGCGGCTCGCCCGCCAGGCTCGCATGCTTGATGAACGAGAAGTCGTATCCCGACAGATCTTCCTTGATCAGGTAGCGGAATATTGTCGCGGGCGCACAGAACGTGGTGGGTTTGACTCGCTGCAGCGCTTCCAGCAGTTTGTGCGGTACGAACTTTTCGGTATCATAAGCGCCGATGGCGGCGCCGCATATCCACTGCCCATATATCTTGCCCCAGGCGAACTTGGCCCAGCCCGAGTCCGTCTGCGTCATGTGTATCGTGTTCTCCTGCACGCAGTGCCAGTACTTCGCTGTCACGATATGCCCCAGCGGAAACTCGTAGTCGTGCCACACCATCTTGGGCATGCCGGTGGTGCCGGACGAGAAGTAGATCAGCATCATATCCTTGTTGGCGATGTCCTGACGCCGCTCGAAGGCGTGCTCCGCCCTGTCCAGTTCCGCGCGGAAATCGACGAACCCCTCCGGCGTATTGTCCCCCACCGACATCAGCGTTTTCAACGTGGGGCACTCGGGCAGCGCCTCCTGCACGTGCGCCATCACCACATCCTCGTCCACGGTGACCAGCATCTTCACGTCAGCGATGTTGCTGCGGTATGCAATGTCCTTGGGCGTCAGCTGATAGCTCGCCGGAATGCAGACGGCTCCCAGCTTCATCAGCGCCGTGATGCATACCCATGCTTCGGGGCGCTGCTTCAGTATCAGCATCACCACGTCGCCTTTGCCGATGCCGTAAGTCGCGATCAGATTAGCCGCCTTGTCGGACAGCCGTTTCATGTCCGCAAATGTATAGCGCTTCACATCGCCGCCGTCGTTGGTCCACAGCAGCGCCAGCTTGTCCGGCTCCAGTCGGGCCCACTCGTCCACCACGTCGTGAGCGAAGTTGAACCGCTCGGGCGCGGCACAGCGGTAGTTATGTTTCAGGTCTTCATAGGATTCAAATTCGGTGCGCGGGCAAAACCGCTTCAGCAGTACGCTCATGCTGTCCCCCTATTTCTCGTTGATCACGGTCAGGAACCTGGCTGTTTCGCCCATGGCGCTCTGTGAATGCGGCAGCCGCGGGTCGAAATAGATGGAGTCCCCTGCGGACAGCTCATAGCTGTTCTTGCCGAGTGTGATGCGCAGGCGTCCTTCCAGCACATAGTTGAACTCCTGTCCGCCGTGCATCACCAGCGCGGGCGGCTCGTCGTCCGGCTCGATGGTCACCAGCAGCGGCTCCATCTCTCGGTCTATGAAGTTATACGCGATGCTGGAATATCTGTAACCCGGATAGCGCTCGATGTCCACGCCGTGGTTCTTGCGGACGATGCAATGCGTGTTCATGCGCGGGGCCTCCCCCGTCAGCAGCACCGTGGGGTCCACGCTGAGCGCCGCCGCAACAGCATAAAGCACACCGATCGGTATGTCCAAAACGCCCGCTTCATATTGCAGGTATGTGTCGTGTACTATGCCGACGCTTTGCGCCATTTGCTGTGTACTGATGCCAAGTATCTCCCGAAGCTCACGTATGCGGCTGGGAATCTGAAGCAGATTATCATCCATATGAGCGCCTCCCCGTTGAAGCTCTTTAATGTGATTTGGCCAGTTGAAGTTTCTCTGAAGTATTATAGACCCGGTGTTAATGAAAAGCAACGTCCTCTTGATATACATTTCCATGTGTTGTGTTGTTTCCATACTGTCCATATTATGATAGACATGGTATCATAGTATCATCCTATTGACACCGGAGGTTATGCGTAATGATATACCCGGACCCGTCTGCCGCCGTTGCCGACGCTGTCTGCAACTGGATTGCAGGAGCGGCAACAACATCCCACAGGTACAGAATAAAAGGATATACCGTCAACTTCAGGGCGCACAATTATTACGGCCTTTTCGGCGTGGGTGCAACAGCGCTGGTTCTTCTGGCGCTGCTCTTCATACCTGACTTTATCGGCGCCTGTGTCCTCGGGGGTATATTTGGTACACTGGGCATACTGATTATGCTTTACGGCTACGTGATGCAGTTGTCACTCAGCCCCGAACGCATTGCTTATCGCGGACCATTCGGGCGAAAAAAACAGCTGCTATGGGAGCATGTAACAGGTTTCGGTGTGGCATCGCAGTACGGCGATATGCTCGTCACCGGCCCTTCCGGGAACATCCGAATATTTGGCTATCTCGCAGGCTTGGCTGAGATTAAAAAGCTGCTCCGCATCCGCTTTCCGTTTGAGGCCGCTGCCGTTCACACTGAAACAGATGCTCACGGCATGGTGTTCCATCCGCGAAGAGGCATTGGTGTCACATTCCTTTGCTTGGTGCTGCTTCTGCTGGCTGAACTGGTTCTCAGTGTAATGAGTATACTTCCGGATTCTCCACTTGGAATAGCGCTTATCGTCGTGTCCGCAGTATTTGGGTTGATTATCGCACTGGACTATTTCACCACTCGGCTGTATATCGACGATGCAGGGCTTTCATACCGCCGTCTTTACGGCCAGAAGTCCCTGCGCTGGGCGGAAATTGAATCCGTCGGTCTGATTATGGACCCCAACAAAAGGCAATCCATTGGCCTCCATGCCGCGAGCACAACGATCAAGGTCAATGCCAACTGGAAAGAATATGCCTGTATCCGCGACAAGGTGCTGGAGCGCTGCCCGGAATCCGCCCTGCCAGGATGGGTCAGTATTTAGTCATTAACAAGGAGGCTGTTTATGGGTGCTGGCACTGGTATTGCTATTGGAATCGGTATCGTCACCGCCATCTCAAAAGCCGCCGCTAATTCAGGCATCAGCACAATCAGAGACGGAATATATTCTTTCCGTGTCCACAAATCCATCGGGTTCATCGGCGCGGCGCTGCTGCTTATTGCCGCCTGCGCTGTCTTCATGCCTTATTGGATTGTTCAGGTGTTCTGGCTTTCCGTTTTCCTTCCCATTAGCCTGCCTGTATTGCTGTTCGGACTTGTCCCGAAAATCAGCATCGACGAAGAGAAAATAGTATACCGGAACAGAATGGGGATTACGGCACAGATACTCTGGCGGGACGTCAGGTGTGCGAATACAACAGCGGTTTTTGGAAGCTTTACGGTCTTCAGTCAAAGCCGTCGTATACTGGTGTCCTCGTATATCTGCTGCCATCCGCAAATCAGGCACTTCGTCGAACGTTACTGCCCCGAGGCTTTTTCCGCCGAAGCAGTGCTTGCATCCGGCTGCATACCGGAGATAAAATCGGCAGATGGCGCTCTGTACTTTTCTCAGCAGCGTTACTTGCTGCATGCCCCCGTTCTGCTCCTGCTCCTTGTGCTTTGCATATTAATCCCGCTGCTTATTGCCGTGCCGGAATCTCTCCGCCAAGGCTACATATTCATCGTTCTTTTCGTCACCCTCCTGCCAACGATTCTTCTTTCACTGTTATTCATTGTCCCCCGTGTGCGTCTGGATGACAATTCAATTTGCTATCGTAACGCTGTCGGAATCAGCCGCTGCATAGAATGGCGGGACGTGAAAACAGTCGAGACCGTGGATGTCGCCAACATCCAATCTGTAAAGGTTTCAGACGGGCGCAAAAACATCACAGTCAGCCGGGCTTACTGCAGCTATGACGTCATACGGGAACTGATAATGGGCAGGATTCCGGCAGCAGCCAAACGAATACAGCGGAGGGGTCAACGATAGCCGGTGGAGGAGTTGAAGCATGCGCTAATTTCACTCCGCCTTATATCAGCGGATTCTGCGCAGCTCCGCTGTTTTTACGCTGTGCCGCCAGCTGCCCGCTGCTGTCGATATACGCGAGCAGCACGTCATGATGATCCGGAAACCCCTGCCGATACAGCTCGGTCTGCAGCCATTTCTTATCCTTACCGGTCCACCTAAGGTTCTGATCCATAATCTCACCGTCTATGATGACGTTGGCGCAAAGCCCCTTGTACGCCGCTCCAATGTTCATGTCTTTGGGCGTCAGCGGCTGACTCTGCGACTTGACCAGCAGGCTCACGCGGCCGCTTGTCTCTAGCACGGAAAACTCCACGTCGCTTAAGTCAAATGCGTTTTTGATGCGGCACTCCTCCAGGACGTCGTTTACTGTCAGCTTAACTCGCTTAAGGTTATCCTCAACGATATGCCCGTTTTGTATCAGTATCGTGGGCTTGCCGTCCAGCAATTTTCGGCCGCGGTAGCTCTTCATGGATATCAGCGACATCAATATGGGGAACAGCGCGTATATCATGAGCCCCGAAATACCCCGGACATAGCTGACCGACGGATCCACCGCGAAAGCCGCGGCAATAGACCCAAAAGACATGCCCACGACGTAGTCGAAGAAGGTCAGCTGAGACAGTTGCTTTTTGCCCATCAGCCGTGTCAGTACAAACAACACCGAGACCGATATGATGGATTTGAACGCTGTATGCAATATGTCGCTCAGCAAAACACCTCGTCCCTTTCTTTAATCGATTCTTCTCGCCAAGCAAAAAGCCGGCGATAACCGGCTTTTGATGGCCGTTACATACCGGCCATGCTCCTGCATTCCTGCGCGCAGCTGCGGCAGACTTGTGCACACTTCTGACAGTGTTCATCCTGAAAGCCTGAGCAGTCCTGTGCGCACGCATCGCATACCGCTGCGCAGAGCCTGCAATGGTCCTTCGCAAACATGGCGTTTGAAGACATCCCCGCAACTGACATCTCGCACATCCGCGCGCACTCTACCAGCATTTTGATGCATTTGGTTCTGTCCTGAACATCCGCCTCATTCAGGCATGCTTCAAAGCATTCGTTACAGGCTCTCGCACACTGGCAGCAGGCATCTATGCATTTCTGATACGCATCAGTCACATTCGTAACAACTCCCACGGTTCCTTTCCTTCCTTTCTCGTTTTTTCTATTTTCATCTCCCCTCATATAAAATATTCCTGTCTTGGCAATTGAAGCTGACTCTTGCCCAATAAAAAAGCCGGGGGAAGTCTCCTCCTCCCGGCAAAGATAGGGGGTATTCTAATAAACTTATGCTTATGCCTGTCCGGCCTGTGTCAGCTGCACCGTCATTTGGGATGCGCTTCCATCCCGCTGCACCGTCAGCGTCACGCTGTCGCCCGGCAGGTGCTTGTAAATCTGTGTCTTGAACTCGAGTATCGTATTCACTTCCACGCTGTCCACCGCAGTAATTATGTCACCCTGCCGCAGCCCTTTGGCATACGCATCTGAATCAGCGTTCACTTCATACACATACAGCCCTTTATCCAGATTTATTTTTTCATTGTAGTTGTAGTAGTTCAGCAGTTCCTTGTCAATCATCGACAGCCCAATCTGCGCCTGCTTAAACTCGCCGTTTTTGATAATCTGTTCCAATATGGGCTTGGCTGCATTGATGGGAATCGCAAAGCCGATGCCTTCCCCGTTCGACAGCTTGTAGCTGTTTATACCCACTACCTCACCGCTGGTGTTCAGCAGCGCGCCGCCGCTGTTGCCTGCGTTGATGGCCGCATCCGTCTGTATCAAATCTTCCGCGATCTGCGTGTTGCTAAGAGGCACGCTTCTGTCCAGCGCGGACACGATGCCGCTGGTCACCGTCTGCTCCAGCCCGAGCGGATTGCCGATGGCGATGGTCACCTCGCCTACCTTGACGCTGGCCGAATCTCCAAGCGTTGCCGCGGTCAGCCCCGTTGCTTCAATCTTGATCACCGCGAGATCCATCGTTTCGTCTTCAAACAGCACCGTGGCCTCATATTCGGTGCCATCCGACAGCGTGACAGTGATGGTGGAATCTACCTGCTGCGGCGGCATGAACTGCCCGAACGGCTGAAACATCAACGATGCGTCCTCCTGCGCGATCACATGCTGATTGGTGAGAATGAGTCCATCCGCGCTCACGATCACGCCGGTGCCGGTACCGATACCCGTCGCGATGCCCACCACGCTGGGCGAAGCCTTGTCCACCACCTGCTGAATGGCATCCGAATAGTTGGTGGTCACCTGATTGAACATTGTGCCGTTCACCGAACCGTCGTCCGGCATATTCAGCTGTGTGGTGCTCTGCGCCGCCAGCGCGCTTTGTACGGCCTCGTCTATGTAAGCCTGCTGTGACAGCCGGTTTCCAGGCATTCCGCCCAGCACCAAACCCACAGCCAGACCGCCGATCACCGCGCCAGACACCGACGCGGCCACTATGCCCAACGCACCACCGCGTTTCTTTTTTGGCGGCTGGGGCGGCTGCGCGGAATACTGCGTCCTGTAGTCGTTGTACGGATTGTATCCGTTATAGCCATTGAAGCCGTTATAGCCATTATAGTTGCCATATCCATTGTTATTCTGATCCATTTTGGTCGCCTCCTTAAGGTCGTCCGCTTTTATTACTGTCAATATAGTCCTAGAAAATTACAGAGCAATGACCGCGAAATGAAAGAATTGTAAACAAAGCTTCAAAAAGCTGGATTACGACATCAAAAGGCATTATTCATAATTCAATACAACATGAACCGCAGAATAAACAAACTGGCTGCCGGACACTTCACGATATAATCAGCAGTTTTAGAATTGAAAAAAAAGATTTAATGATAATTGGTTATCAATAAGAAAGTGCCAGAAATTCTCCCCCTGATATTCTTATAATATATGGTGGTGACCCTGCTTATTCTTCTTTGGAGCAGGATATACACTTGTTCTCTTCGCCATGGCACGGACTCCGAATGCAATCAGTGCTGCGCCCACCGCGCCGTTCAGCACGCGTATCGCAACGTCCGGCAGAAACCCCCGCACCACGCCGCCCAAGGCAGCCACTGCCAAAAGAAATACCAGCGTTGAGAGTACTGCACCAAAGCCAAACAGCATGAGTCCGTGCCGGGTTGTGTTCTGCTCCGCGGCGCGCTGTGCGAACACGCCCGCCCAGAACAGTATGGTGAGCGGGCTTGAAAGCGTGAGCAGCAATGCGCCCGCAAACACGCCTTCGCTTGCCATCGGCTTAAAGCCAGGCAGCATACCGGGAAACAGAGCACTCAGCAGCAGCCAAAAGCCAAACAGCGTCATCACTGCCGCGCCGCCATATTTCAGCGCGCGCATAAGCCCCGGCTTTCTGTCCAGCAGCGCGCCCACGCCCAGCAGCGCCGCGAATATGTACAGTGCGTCTGCCAGCGCCACGCCCAGTACGCCCACTTCAGCGGCCCAAAAGCCGTGAACCGCAGCAGCCTGAAATATGAACGCGCAGACCGGCCCCACGGCGATCTGCAGCAACAGCCCCAAACGAAACCCTTTCAGCAGCATAACCCTACCCTTTCGCAATGCCCCCGTTATTCGGGTTATCCTGACTTATCCCGCGTCAGTGCTCGTCGTCTGCTCCACCAATTCTTGTGTGTACACCGTATCCCCGGAGTCAAGCAGTCCATCCTGCAAAATGAGGTTCCACGTATTTGGGCCTTCCACGAAATCCAGCGTCATCGTACCCGTTCCGATGCCTGCATCAAATATGTAGGTGCCGTAGAAGAACGTACCGTAAGATTCCATGATCGCGAGCCCGTCCTTATCGAAATACAGCGTTCCCTGCATACCGGCCACATCATACCATGTGCCGAGAATGGTGCCTGTTTCTCCCGCTGTCTGCTGCCGCTTGTAGGTGTATCCGCCCAGATCCAGCGTGTCTCCCGCAAGGCTGAACGGGTATTCTTCCGATTGAACCCCGTCCGTCAGTGTGATCACACCGTTCATTTCAAACGGGTCAAATGTATATGTGCCGGAATAGAATGTATCCGCGCTGCTGACTTCCACCGTCCCGTCAGCGTAAAATATGAGAAGCTCCTCGGGCAGCTCCTCGTCGTACCAGATGCCCGTTACGGCAGTATTGATGTCCTCTGCTGCCGGCTGCTCCACATAACTCTGCGTGTATGTCATACCATCCAGTGTCAGCGTGCCGTCCGCATAGGTAAACGGCTCGGGTTCGCCCGTCAGTTCAAGCAGTGCGCTGCCGCTGCCCGTTTGCGTATCGTAGGTATACGTACCGCTGAACGTTTTGCCGTATACCTCCAGGACGAAGCTGCCGTCTGCGGCGAATATGATGGTGCCGTATGTACCCGTCGTTTCGTACCATGTGGCCAGCAGCGGGTTGGCATACCGGCTGACGAAGGACGCTACATCCAGCCCATTCTCCGCGCGCACATAGGTGCCGATATCAACCACATTCAGCGCATCCCATCCAGCGGTAAAGTCATACTCCTTGCCCTCAAGCGACAATGCGCCTTTACCTTGCCGGACGTCATAGTCGTAGCTTCCCGTCAGATCGCCGTTGCCAGCATACACATAGAGCACGCCGCCGTCCAGCCCGATCACCTCGCCCAGAGCCTCGCTGCTCCAAAGCCCCTCCATCCCATCCAGCACCGCTTCCTCAATTTCGAAGTCCTCTTCCTGCCGCCTGAACAGGTACTTTTCTCCCGTCTCCTCGTTGGTCAGCCTCAGACTGTCGCCCTTCGCTGTGAAGCTCACATTGCCGTCCTGCAGCTCTGCCTCACCTTCACTGCCGTCATATGAATACCGTGTGGTATCCGTTCCGGCCGGACTGTATTCTGTCAAAATGCCATCTTCAATCTGCAATACCCAACCCCGCTCCTCGCAAGACCACGTGCCGGCCAGTCCCGGCCCGCCGAGCAGCAATACCGCTGCCAAAGCAGCGCCAACCAGCAGGAGGCCGCCGGCAGACAGACCGATGATCAGTCCGGTACGCTTTTTCTTTGCCGGTAACGCGCTGACGGCCGCCGGGGGAAAGCCCGGGCGCGTTGCATTGTCTTGATGAGAGCCATCGTTCTGCAGCGGTGCTTGCGGCTGTTCATCATGCTGTACGGAAGCGCCGCACTTGGTGCAAAAAACAGCCCCTGGTTCATTCTGAAACCCACAGCGGGAACAAAACATAATAATTTCCTCCCGTTTCGATTTAATACTATTATATCATATATAAAGTATGATTGCGGCATGATTGCCGCATAAAATGCTGTTTATCCACGCTAATCAGATTACCGGCATGTTGTCGGACAAATAAATAAGTCCCGGAGAGTGAATCGGGACATAGAATGTTCTGCCTTGCCAGGAGCAAATCAAAACCACCAGTTAAACTGGTGGTATGCACCAGCCCTAAAAGGGCATTTTACTGGCTACGTCTCAAGACGTATTGAAAAGTCCGCCAGTTGCATTACTCGCCCTACGACTGCTAAAGCAGTACTCCTCTCGAGCGCACTGCTTTTGACAGTCTATTTTTTGTCATTCGCTTCGCTCAATTGCTGTAAGCTGAAGCATTTTTATTCACACCAGCATAGCTGGTGGATTATTACGCTAAAGCACATTAAAACGCCCCGCAAATCGGCGGAGCGTTTTATGCCGTTTCCTTTTCAGCCGTCATGCGGATTGGGCACGCTGCCATTCTCCACAGCCACATTTTTTTCGCCCACCTTGCTGAGCGCAGCCTTTTGTGCGTCCACCATATCCCGCGGGGCTCTGTTTCTCGGTTTCCTCTGTTTCATCAAAATCACCTCCCAGTGACATGATTATTTTGCACCGCCAAGAGCCTCGTCATTCATTTTTGCATCATAAATTGAGACGTGCCATGTAAATGATCAGTGAATATATATATTAGCAAAGGAGGGGCAGCGGATGAGGTTGGAGCCGCGGCTGTTGCGGCTGTGTCCGCTGGGTCCAGTTGCTGTCCATGCGGCTGCTGAAAAAGGCATACAAAATGTATTCCGGCGTTGAGCGCCCCATCCCCATGGGTGCTTATATATAAGAAAACAGGGGCCTGCCTGATGCGGCACGCCGTACATTCAAGCTGTGCTTTATGAATGCTCAGTATCCCGTTGTGTTACGTGTTTGCGCCGATGAGGATACGAACACCGACATAGATTATAGCACCCTATTCATCGTCAGTGAATATACATGGAGCAAGGGGGTGAAGCTTATGTGTTGTGGATGGGGCTGGAACCGCGGCTGGTGCGGCGGCTGGTCCGGCGGCTGCTGGGGCGGCGGCTGGAACCGCGGCTGCTGCGGCGGCTGGCGCGGCGGCTGGGGCTGGTAAATAGCCCTTACAGCATAGCGCCTTTACGTTCTGAAGTCATCCGGTGATATAATACTCATTCCGGATACGGTCTGCCAGAAGCGGCGGACCGTACATCATACCAAAGCTCTTAAACCTCATATAAAAGCCAAAGGCTGCGGCTTCAGGCTAAAGCAAAGCCCCCGCATGGCTTCCATGGGGGGCTTTGCCTGTTAATATCAGTATTTTCCAAGGTCAGTTTCCGTTACCGTTGCATCTGTCATTAAGGGATTATCAGACAGCATCCGTCTGGCATCTGTTGATGAAGAATCACCTTTCTGCGTGTATTGCCCCACCATATTCTTCAGATATTCCGCCTGTCCGGAAAGCTCCTCACTGGCTGCGGCAGTTTCCTCCGACGTGGCAGAGTTCATCTGCACCACCTGCGCCATCTGCTCCATACCGCGATCCACCTGCACGATAGCGTTGGCTTGTTCACCGGACGCGGCGGCAATCTCAGCGACCAGCGCAGCAGCCTGTTCCACTCCTTTGACCATCTCCTTCAGCGCAGCAGCCGTGCCGTCCGCAATCTTTGTGCCCGCCTCCGCCTTGGCGACTGACCGCTCAATGAGCGCCGTGGTTTCTTTTGCAGCAGCGGCGCTGCGAGCCGCGAGATTGCGCACCTCCTCGGCCACGACGGCGAAGCCCTTCCCGTGAACGCCGGCGCGCGCCGCTTCCACTGCGGCGTTCAGCGCCAGTATGTTGGTCTGGAACGCAATGTCATCGATCACCCTGATAATTTTTGAAATGCCCGCGGATGAATCATTGATCTCGGCCATCGCGGCTTGCAGCGCGTCCATACGCTCGTTCCCCTGCTCAGCCTCCTGCTTGACCTTCAGTGTCAGCTCACTGGCCTGATTCGCACTAGCCGCATTCTGCTGCGTCTGCGAAGCAATATCAGAGATTGTTGTCGTCAGTTCCTCGATCGCGCTCGACTGCTCTGTTGCGCCCATTGATATTTGCTGGCTGCCGTCCGACACCTGCCGCGTACCAGACGCCACCTGCTCTGCCGCTATGTCTATCTCATTCAGCAGTGTGGCCAGTGTATCCGCCTGGGCCTGTGCTTCGCTACCTGCCTTCCTGATAGCCGTCTGATCCACGATCACTTCGAAAGCACCCGCTACTTCCCCGTTGAGTATGATGGGCGTGCCGGTATATTCGATATCGAGATCCATTCCCACAGACGGATGCGCATCCGTCTCTCCCGTCTCGGGCCGCATGTTTGCCATTGCGCGGCCGCAGGCACACTTGCTCGTGCGGCAGTCACTTGTCTTGAATATGTCGTAACATTTCATGCCGACTGCCTGCTCCGGATTAAGACCTGCCAGTGACGCACCGGCTTTGTTCATATAGAGCACCGTATAGTCGCTGTCCAACGTCAGCACAGGCGCCGAAAGGCTGTCGAGATACTGCCTGAATTTGCCCATCGTTTCATTAAAGCCCGCCGCTATACTGCGGTATGCTCCGTTGTACACATCTTCATCCGCCCGCGTGCCGAATCTGCCGGATTCAACCGTTTTGCTGACGGTATGGATATCCCGTGCCAAGCTGTCAACCGCTTCAGCAACCGCTGTAAACGCCTTTGCCATCTGAGCGATCTCATCATGGCCCTTCACCTGTATGGCCGTTCCGGTATCTCCGTCCGCCAGCTTCTGAGCTGCCGAGGTGATCGCTCTCATCGGCTTCCCGATCGTTCTCCTCACAAATATAACCAGCAATATCAGTAGTATGGCCAGCAGAACAGGTATAAATATCAGCACGTGCAGCAGCGTTGTGGTCTTTGCCGCATTCGCGCTCTGCGCGGGCAGACCCGCGAACAGCACGCCCACGATATTGCCCTGCGTATCCTTCAGCGGCGCATACGCGGTGTAAAACGGCATACCCAGTATGTTTGCCATACCGGAGTAATCCTTCCCGTCTTTGATCACGGTGTCCGCGATATGCGCATCCAGTTCGCTGCCTGTTGCACGCTGTCCGTCTTTCATGATCGTGGTAGCCAGCCGTACATTTCCCTGGAAAATCGTAAACTCCATATTGTGAACGCTCTTCAACTCATCCACCAGCTTCTGGTTTTCAAAGGTATATCCCACAACCACCGTGCCGATCACTTTCCCCGTATCGTCCAGCACGGGCGCGCCTGAACGGCAGGACAGTTTAACAAGCTGGCCTGCTTCTATCGTCGTTTGCGTATTGCCCGACAACGCCTGAGCCACGTTGGATTGTTCAGCAATGTTATCGCCCCTCTTGTCCGGCTGGTGCTGGCGTATGATCACATTGCCCTTGTCGTCAGTAATTGATATTGTATCCATCAGCAGCTTGCCGTTGAGGGTATCCAGCGTGGTCTGCAGTGCGTCAAAATCGCCGGTCTTTATTCCCTTAACCACACCCGCATTGCCGGCCAGCAGCAGGGCGGTGTGCTCGGCGCTGACCAGCTGCTCCTGAATGCCGCGTTCGAGATCCGTCAGACCCGCGGCGGCGCGTTCGTTGCTCGCCTGGTCGACGTATGCCGCGTTCTCGATCATCGAAAGCCCCGCAGCAGCAGTTACTGCCACCAAGGCGATCGCCGATACAAACAGTAATATTTTGGTGCTGATCTTCATTCTGTCTTCCCCTTTGTGCTGTAAAATTAATAGAAAATATATTCAGAGTACAAGGACAGACGGCAAGTCCTTGTTCCCATGGTTTCCTGTTCGTTCCATGTTATGTTATCGGCTTTGGACATTTCCTGCTTAACCCTTGCATCGCGAACTTAACGATTTGTTTTCATTTATGTAAGGTAAGCGCCCATTGGCTGACATAAAAAAGGCCCTGCTCAGGCCTTTTCATATTGCATTATTCTTAATGTTTGAGTTGCATTTCTCAACTCACGGTCACATTGAACTGCACCTTCTCGTCGCCCGGGTTCGGCTCCCAGCTGCGTTCATAAACCATCTCGATCTTTGCCGTCCCTTCCTTCAACGCCTTGAACGTCAGCACGCGTGTACCGCCGGAGCCTGCAAGCTCACCGCTTTTGTCGTCCGGTACGTAATCATCCTTTTCCAGCGTTACCACGCTCTCATCGCTGACGACCACGCTCCACTGATAACCCGTTGTCGGATTTTCCTCCAGCTTAATCGTGAATGCTTCGCCCGCTTTTGCCGCGATGTCCGTATCATCCTTACCGTACACCGCTGCCGAACCGCCGCATCCGGCCAGCGTCGCCGTCAACACAACCATTAAAACCATTGCTACAGCAATTCTTTTCATGGATCAAAACCCTCCGTTAATCACCAACCTAATGATCCGGCTTTCGGCCTGCGCTGCCGTCCATCAACGCCGCGAACACGATGAACAGCCCCATCACAACAGCCGTTTTCTCATGGCCGAAACCTATGGCCTCTGCCCGTATGACGGCTGCTGATAACTATTTGTTCCATATTCCGGTACTATTCTACTCCCGCCTTACCACGTATTTCAAGCACCCAAAATAAAAAGCACATCCGCCTGTACAGCGATGTGCTTTTGCATAATCCGTTAACCCTCCAGCCCCGCGATCAGCTGCTGCTCGTCCTCCATAAATAGCTTTTCGCAGTCCAGCAACAGCTTGACTTGCCCGTCCACATTGGCAATGCCCTTGAGATACAGGTTGTGTATACCGGTACGATAGTTGGGCGGCGGTACAATCTGTTCATCCGGAATGGACATCACCTCGGCCACGCTGTCCACGATCAACCCGGCGGAAAACACCTCCGTGTCGATGATGACAATGCACGTGCGGTCCGTATAGTCGATCTCGGGCTTTTTAAACCGCAGCCGCATATCGATGACCGGAATGATCTTGCCGCGCAGGTTCACGATACCTTTCACATGCTCGGGTATCTCAGGCAGCGTGGATATCGGCTGCATACCGATGATCTCGGTCACGTAGCTGATCTCAATGCCAAACTCCTCTTCCCCCAGCGCAAATGTCAGGAACCGACCGTGCTGCGTGTCTTCGTTTTCCTCCAAAAGCATATCTGCCTCATATGCCATATCCTCGCTCCTCCTCGTTAATAATCAGTATAATAACTAATGCTATCTCAATACTGCGTCCTTAATAACAGGTCGTGTAATACTTATATCGGCAGATTTGCGGAACAGGTTGATATCTTTTTTACGTTCCAGCCGCATATTTCTACTGTCTGTCGCCCGCAAAAGCACTTTTAGAAATCATCAGTGTGCGTTGGCTCAATCTGCTGCCGGCAGTTATCTTCGCCTTCCGGCAGCGGCGGCAGCTCCGGTTCGGTTTCCGCCTCCGGCTGTGTCAGGCTGCCGTTATGTTCACTCAGCACAAACTGCCCCACCAGGCTGTTGAGCATTTCTGACTGGCCGGACAACTCCTCGCTGGCTGCCGCCGCCTGCTCTGCCGTCGCCGAGTTGGTTTGCACCACCGCCGACAGCTGTTCGATGCCGCGGTTCACCTGTTCAATGGCCGACGCCTGCTCACCCGATGCCTGCGCGATTTCGCTGACCAGCCGTCCGGCCTGCTGAATGCCTGTCAGTATTTTATCCAGCGCTGCCGCTGTTTCGTCCGCGATCTTCGTGCCTGCCGCCGTCTTTTTGATGGAGCCTTCGATCAGTTCCGCCGTCTCACTGGCTGCAGCGGCACTTCTGGCCGCGAGGTTTCTCACCTCCTCGGCCACCACCGCAAAGCCTTTGCCGTGTACGCCCGCCCGCGCGGCCTCCACCGCCGCGTTCAATGCCAGAATATTGGTCTGAAATGCGATATCGTCGATCACCTTGATGATCCTGGATATGTTGTGAGATGACTCGTTCATCTGTACCATCGCGCCCTGCATCGCCTGCATCCGCACGCTGCCCTCCACCGCACCGGCCTGCACCGTTTCCGTCAGCTCGTTAGCCGTATTCGCGCTCAGCGCGTTCTGCCGCGTCTGTTCAGCGATCCCGCGCACCGCCGACGTCAGCAATTCGATGGCGCCCGCCTGCTCGGCAGCCCCTTGAGATATCTCTTGGCTGCCGTCCGACAGCTGTCGCGTGCCTGTTGCCACCTGCTCCGCAGCGATGCTGATGTCGCCCAGCACGACGTTCAGCGATGCCGCGATGGCATTGATAGACTGCTTGAGCGCCGCGAAGTCTCCATGATATTCCGAGTCGATGCGTACGGTCATGTTGCCCCGCGCCATCTCGCCCAACACCGAGGATATATCGCCGATATACCCTTTGATGGCATTCAGCCCGCCGCAAAGATTCATTGCGATTTCGCTGAACAAAGCATGTAGCGTTTCCGTGTCTGCATCGCCTTCCGCAACGGCGATGTCGCAGTTCAGCTCCCCGTTCGCGAGCCGCCGCAGGTTCACCAGCAGCTTCTCCACTTCATCGGACTGATAGCTCGCCTGTTTTTCAGCGGCATAACGCGCCGCTTCAATGGCTTTGAAGGCACCGCGCACCTCAGCGTCCAGCGTGTGCTGCAGCTGCCCGACCTCATCCTTTGTGCTTATCCGGATGGTCTCTTCCAGCTGCCCTGCCGCCAGCGCGCCCGCAAACTGCGCCGTCTCCCGAATCGGTTTGAGCGCCTTCTTCACCAGCACCAGCGAGGCCAGCACCGCCGCTGCCAGAGACGCTGCACAGATAAAAACGGTCAGCCATACCGAGAAGGTCACGTTGTCCATGAACTCGTTTTCTTCCGCATATACGCCCACGCTCCAGCCATCCGTCCCAGTAATGGGCGCATAGCCCTGAACAAACTCCGAGCCCTGCAGTTTATACGCGCCAAAACCTGTGATGCCCGCCGTCATCTCGCCCTCGATCTTCGCGCGGTCCGCCAGCGAGGCGTCGGCGTCGGCCTGCTCCGTCACATTTTCAGTAAAAACTCTGGATGCATCCTCGTGCGCGATCACCAGCCCGTTTTTGTCAATGATATATGCCTTGCCCGTCTCGCCCACTTTGATATTCGATACAATTTCCGATAGCATGGACAGATTTGGCTTAAAATAGACGACGCCCAGCACTTCGGTATCCGCTTCGCCGTCCAGCCATACCGGCGCAGCGACAACCACCACGTATTCTCCCGTCTGCCTGCTGAGCAGCGGGCCGGAAATAAACGCGTTGCCTTCCATTGCAGCCTTATAATAGTCGCGGTCGGAGTAATCGGTACCGTCGAACACGCTGACCCCGTTGGCATCCAACAGGTTGCCGCCCTCAAGCCCATGCGCTCTCACCTGTTGTTCGACGATTCTCTTTTTGTCCAGACTGGAGACATACATTTTGCCCATATCGGAGATGCAGCCGGTGTCGATGGCCACCTGTTTGGTCACCTGCAGCTCCTTATCAATACGTGCCGCCGCCAAAACCGCCACCTGCGTCATGCTTTGCTTCAAAACGTCTTTCGCCGTCAGTCGGTTTAGCACAACGCTCATCGCTCCGAGAACGCCGCATAAAAGAACGGTCATCGCTGTCATCAGAAGGACGACCCTCGCTTTAATTGTTTTCATGATTGCATCTCCCTGTTGCTGTATGAAATAGATTACACCAGTTTGTTCGGAGACTTTTCAGCACCCCTGAAGCCAGTCCTCCCAAACTTGTCCCAATCTTAACATTGCTCCCGGGCGCAACAGTTGCTGCATGAAAAAACCCCCTGCCGGAACCAGCCGGTAGGGGGTTGATATTATTGCTCTGTCAGTATTTCCCGAAGTTGTCATCCATCAGGTTTATGGCTTGTCCTTCCGGCAGCTGCTGATCCTTGGGCGCTGTTTGCAGCACAGGCTGCACGGTCTGTTCGTTGCCCATCAGACTGAATTGCCCCACCAGGCTTTTGAGCATCTCGGCCTGCCCGGACAGCTCTTCCGCAGCCGCAGCCGCTTCCTCAGCCGTTGCCGAGTTGTTCTGCACCACTGCCGACAGCTGCTCGATACCACGATTCACCTGCGCGATGGCATTGGCCTGCTCACCCGAAGCCTGTGCGATCTCGCCCACCAGCTGACCCGCTTTGCGAATGCCTGTAACGATATCGGCCAACGCTTCCGCCGTATCATCCGCGATTTTCGTTCCGGCTGACGTCTTTTTGATGGAGCCTTCGATCAACTCCGTCGTCTCCTTCGCCGCGCCTGCGCTGCGAGCCGCGAGATTCCTGACTTCTTCCGCCACCACCGCAAAGCCCTTGCCATGTACGCCCGCCCGTGCGGCTTCCACAGCCGCGTTCAGCGCCAGTATGTTGGTCTGGAACGCGATATCGTCGATCACCTTAATGATCTTTGAAATGCTGCGGGATGATTCGTTGATTTCCGCCATCGCCTGCTGCATGGCTTTCATCTGTTCGTTGCCCTGCACCGCGCCGGACTGAGCAGACTCCGTCAGTTCGTTGGCAGTGTTCGCACTCTCTGCGTTTTGCTGAGTCTGTGCGGCAATCTGGCTGATGGATGCCGTCAGCTCCTCAATCGCTCCGGCCTGCTCCGTCGCGCCTTGAGAAATCTGCTGGCTGCCGTCCGACACCTGCCGCGTTCCGGATGCCACCTGATCTGCCGATACGCTGATGTCTCCCAGCACACCGTTCAGTGAAGCCGCGATTGCGTTAATGGACTCCTTGAGCGCCGTGAAGTCGCCCCGGTATTCCGATTCTATACTGATTCCAAGGTTGCCCTGCGCCATCTCGCCCAGTACCGTCGATATCTCGCCGATATAGCCTTTTAGCGTGCTGATGGTGCTGTTGAGCGCTTCCTTGATCATGGCGTGGTCGCCGCGGTATTCGCCTGTCACGCTGACGCCGAGGTTCCCCTTGGCCACCTCAGCCAGCACCGCCGCCGACTCGTTCACCGGTTGTATCACCGCGTCCAGCGTGGTGTTCACACCCTCCACAATCTTTCTGAAATCGCCCTGATGCTTCTCTGCGTCGGCACGGGTGGACAGCCTGCCGTCCACCGCCGCCTGTGCCAGCATATCCGCATCCGCCAGCATGGCCTTCAGGGAATCCGCAGCGCTCGAAAAAGCGCCGGCCAGCGTACCGATTTCATCCTGCCGCCGCATGTCAAGCGCCAAGTCAGTGTCACCCGACGCCAGCTTCTGCGCACCCTTTGTGATCAGCGCCAGCGGCTTGCGGATGCTCAATCTTACAAATATGAGCATGGCAATGATGGCGATAACCGCAACTGCGGCTGCGGCACCCGCCGATATCAACATAGTAGCGCTGCGGCTTTTCTCTATCTCGGCTGTCTGCAAGCCTGCAAACAACGCGCCAACGGCATTGCCTGATTTGTCCAGCACCGGCGTATACATCGCCATATACGGCTCACCCGACAGCACCATACGTCCTACAAATTCCTTTTTGTCCGTCAGGATGTCCTTGGAGAGCCCCGCGTCCAGCTTGGTTCCAATAGCACGCTGGTCACCCGCCATCATGGTGGTGACTGCTCTGACGTCTCCAAAGAATATAGAATAATCCACGCCCTGAATCTCCTTGAGTTCATCGAGCATGTCCTGCTTGTCAAAGTATACGCCGCCGACCACAGTGCCCACCTGTTCACCGTCATCATTATCCAGCGCGGCGGCTGACAAATAATATATGTTTTTCTGGTCGTCCGCATATATGCCGGTATCGCCTTCAATAGCTTGCATAATATAATTTGTTCCGGCATCTTCGTTCCTGTTGGACGTATAAAGCACCTGTCCGTCCATGTCTGTGATCACCACGAAATCAAGGCCTGTAATGCTGGCACCCGTCAACGAAATCGCGACGCGTCCCATGTCCTTCATGGCGACGCCGACCTTCAGAAAGCCGTTGTATGCCACGCTGATTGCGCCGGTTTTACACTTCAGCTGCAGCTCGTCCATCCGTTTTTCCAGATAGTCATTAGCCCGCTGTACCTGCCCCTGCAGTATCTGGTCGGAGTAGTTGTTGTTCATCACTGTCAGCACGGCCACACACGATACTGCAACCAGCACAATAGCCGTCAGCACTACGCCCAGAATTTTGACGGATATGCTTTTCAGTGCGAATTTCTTCCCAGCCTTTTTTTTCAAATCCACACACTCCTTCGTTTATTATATCAGCGCAGGCTTCTGCGCAAACCCTCTCATTTTAAGGCACAAGTCCGTATGTTTACATATTTTCGGCTATCCGCTGGCGATTTACTTCGAAATGCTTGGCATCTTTTTCAGTCTGTTCAGCCCTTTGAAATCCAGAAACAATCATATCTTATTCTATCGTGAAATTAATCCATATCTTTAGCATAAAAATTCATCAAACCGGTCTGGCGGTATGTGTGCCGCCAGACCGGTTATGACAGTCTGAATACCCTTCATCATTCTCAGTATTTTCCGAAATCATTGATATCCAGCATCAAATTCGGGGAGCCGCTGATCTGGTGCTTATCCGCTTTTGTTGCCGTCTGTATGGTTTCCGCACTTTTATTGGCGTCCCTTAGCGTAAACTGCGCCACCATGCTTTTGAGCATTTCTGCCTGGCTGGACAATTCTTCCGCCGCCGCAGCCGCTTCCTCCGCCGTCGCGGAGTTGTTCTGTACCACTTGAGACATCTGCTCAATGCCGCTGTTGACCTGCGTGATAGCCATGGCCTGCTCACCCGAAGCCGCTGCGATCTCGCCCACCAGCTGCGCCGCTTGCCGGACGCCATCCACGATGGCGGTTAATGAGTTGGCCGTGTCGTCCGCGATCTTTGTACCGGCAGCCGTATTACGTATCGCCCCTTCGATCATTTCAGTTGTTTCCCTGGCAGCGCTGGCGCTGCGCGCAGCAAGGTTTCTCACCTCCTCGGCCACCACCGCAAACCCTTTACCATGTACGCCTGCCCGTGCTGCCTCCACCGCGGCGTTCAGCGCCAGTATGTTGGTCTGGAACGCTATATCGTCGATCACTTTGATGATCTTTGAAATGCTGGTTGACGATTCGTTGATTGCAGCCATTGCCTCCTGCATCGCTTTCATCCGCTCGTTGCCCTGCGCCGCACCCGCCTGTGCCGCCCCGGCAAGCTCGTTCGCCTTGGTTGCGCTCGTCGCGTTCTGCCGTGTCTGTTCGGCGATCTGCGTTATCGATACCGTCAATTCCTCAATGGCTCCGGCCTGTTCCGAAGCGCCCTGCGAAATCTCCTGGCTGCCGTCCGACACCTGCCGCGTGCCCGCCGCCACCTGATCCGCCGACGTGCCCATGTCGCCGATCACCGCGTTCAGCGAAGCGGCAATGGCATTGATGGACGCCTTGAGTTCTTTGAAGTCCCCCCTGTATTCCGCATGAATGCCCACGTTCAGGTTCCCTCGCGACATCTCTCCCAGCACATCCGATATTTCTGCGATATACGCATTAAGCGTCTCGACGGTACCGTTCAGAGAGTTTTTGATAATGGCATAATCGCCGGCAAATTCGCTGGTGATGGCAGCGCTCAGGTCCCCCTCGGACACTTTGGCAAGCGCCTGAGATGCTTCATTGATGGGCGTAATCACATTGTCCAGCGTATTGTTGATGCCTTCGATAATTTGCCGGTAACCGCCCTTGTGTCTGGCGGCATCCGCACGGGTTGATAACGCACCTCTCGCCGCCGCCTCCGACAGCATGTTGGAATCGCCCAGCAGCAGATACAGAGATTCCCTGACAGCGTTCAGGCTGTCCACCATATGTCTGAATTCTCCGCTGAACTTGCCGGTGTCTATAGGCTCCAGTTCGTCACCGTTCGCCATTCTGTTCAGTTGTTCGGCCGTTGCTTTACATGGCTTCGTAATGCTCCGTGTCAGAAGCAGCCCCAGTGCCAGCGCAATCACCACACCGGCGGACAAAAGGCCGATCATCAGCGTCTTGGAAAGCTCCGCAACATCCCCGTTGGCCTGATCCTGCAGGCCCGCTTCCGCGATGTTGTGTTCCAATATCTTTGAAAAGGATTCCTGCAAAGCAATACCTGCCGTTCGTGCGTCTCCAAGTATCAATGCGTTCGCGTCGGCGGTCTTCCCGTCCTGCACCAGCTTGACTGCGTCGCCGATATACCCTTTGTACTTCGCCCACTCGGCCAGCAGTCCGTCGAATATTTCCTTTTCTCCGGAAACGACGTACTGGCCCAGATACTGGTCCACTTCGGCAATACGGGCGCTGATATTGTTGATCGCGGTTTTCCGTGCTTCAGAGTCGTCGTTTGTACCCATATCCAGTGCGTTGAAACGTATCATCTGATATGTGGTGGATGCGTTGGCAACGACGGACAGATCCTTTACGTTCACTTCGTAAAGCATTTTTGAGCCATCCGTTACTGATTCGATGTTCAATAAGCCCACTACCCCGATGGCGCCTGCAATAGCTGCGATAAACAGAAATGCAATAATCATCTTGACACCGATTTTCATTTTTCTTAACATGGCCGGTTTCCCCCTCAATAAGATTTATAAATATTTATACTGGCTCCTCAAAGCACATAAAAAACGCCTGTGCCGGATGTGTTTATCATCGCTGCACAAAACGCCTGAGTTTGTACCATACGGCCAGCCTCCTAAATTAGATCTATTTGCAAACATTGTGTCTTATTGTTACAAACAATTGTTTGTTCTTTTCTATATATCGGCACATCTTGTCATATTATGAGTAATAATTCTAGAAATATTATTTTTTTATAACAATTGAAAAATAATTGCAGCAAAATAAAAACCTGTTCAGCAGCCCATTGAACCTCTGTAATGAACAGGTTTTATGCTTTATATGTGATCAATTAAAGAGCTTGCTGCTTGAAACGATATTATCAAACATGTGCACAGCGTTCTCCACGTCATGCTCATCCACTTTCTTTTGAAGCAGAAACCAGCCCATGAACCCCTGCATCAGTATCATACTGCAAAAAAGCATATCATTGTTTTTTACATCATCAAAAGAACAGTACAGCTTGCAGTGGACACAGGTCTTAATTTTGTCCATGTATTCGGTTGATTGTTGAGCTATCTCAGCGTTTGTGCTGCCGCGGGCAAGCAGAACCACCTGCTTCCAGAAAAGCAGCTTATCACAGTCTGAGAAGTACTTGAGCGAGTTGATAAACAGCGTCCTCAGCAGCGCCGTGCTATCCACGATACATTCCAGCTGTTTCACCACCTGATGCTCAAAAACCTGATATTCACGGGACAGATTCTCCATATAAATGTCACTTTTATTCTTGAAATAAACATAAAGAGAGGACTTGTCCAGACCAACGGCATCACCAATCTGCTGCATCGTGGTGGACTCGTAGCCTTGCCTTGCGAAAAGCTTAAATGCTTCTTCGACGATCTGATTTTTTTTCATGAGTATCCCCCTTGTGTATTATATAGATTCTGTAAAGAAATAACAATATCATTATCATATATTTCCAATTGTTAGCCCTGCTAATAAACCGCTTGTTTTGATTCGATGCAAATTATGCTATAATATACCTGACCGCAGCTTGGCTTAAGTATATTGCCGCCTGCGGATTACGCCGCCTTGGCGGATAAGGGATACCGGAAGGCATACATGACAAAGGATATCAATAAGGGGCGCTTCAGGGACATACTCAAGGTGCTGACCAAACACGAACTGATGCGCGGCCTCAATCCGGAAAAGCTGCGCCGTGTGCTGGACGATCTGGGGCCGACCTTCGTCAAGTTCGGCCAGTTGCTCTCGATGCGGCCCGACATCATCCCCGAGGAATACTGCGAGGAACTGACCCGGCTGCGCACCGACGTCAAACCGATGGATTTTGACGCGGTGATGGCCGTGCTTGAAGCTGAGTATGGGCAGCCGGCGGACAAGGTTTTCGCTTCCATCGACAGTGAGCCCACAGGCTCCGCGTCCATCGCTCAGGTTCATCGTGCCGTGCTGAAGGACGGACGCAACGTGGTACTGAAGGTGCAGCGCCCCGGCATATACGCCAAGATGGCGCAGGACATGCACCTGCTGCACCGGGCGTCCGGTATCATCCGTATTGTGCAGAAAACCGGACAGGTCATCGACTTCGACACCGTGATCGACGAGATGTGGTCAGCCGCACAGCAGGAGCTTGATTTCACGATAGAAGCCGGACACATCCGCGAGTTCTCCGAGAACAACCAGGATATCGGTTATGTCGCATTCCCAAAGGTGGAATGGGCGCTCACCACCCAAAAGGTGCTGGTGATGGAACTGATCGACGGCATACAGATCGACAACACCGAAGCGCTGCTGGCAGCGGGTTACGACCTTCACGATATATGCGACCGGCTCGCCGCCAACTATTTAAAGCAGGTAGTGGAAGACGGCTTCTTCCACGCTGACCCGCATCCGGGCAACATCCGCATTCGCGGCGGACAGATCGTATGGATCGATCTTGGTATGACGGGAAGGTTAACCGCTCGTCACCGCAAGCTTTTCAAGAACGCCGTTGTGGCCGCCTCCGAGAACGATTTTTATGCGCTCAAATCGGTGGTGCTCTCGCTCGCTCGCCAGACAGGTGATGTGGATCACCTAAAGCTATACGCCGACATCGAGGAGATGATGACGCGCTACGGTTCCGAAGAACTGGGCAGCATCGATGTGGGCCAGTTCGTGATGGAATTCGTCCATGTAGCCGAGTCCAACGGCCTTGCGATGCCTTCGGGTATATCAATGCTGGCCCGCGGCATCATCACCATGGAGGGGGTACTGTCCCGCATCAGCCCCGAAACCAGCCTGATGCGCATACTGGCATCTCACGTATCCGGCACAATTCTGCAGGATGCCAGCTTTGAGGAACAGCTGCTGCGCGGCGGCAAGGCGCTGTACTCCTTTGGAAATCGCTCGCTGGAGCTGCCGGGACAAATGTCGGACCTGCTGCGTATCGCGTCCAAAGGCGAGGCACGCCTCGGCATCAGCGTGGTGGGCTCCGAAGTACCGATGGCACGGTTCGACCGTATCATGAACCGGCTGATCGTGGGTCTACTGAACGCCGCTGCCGTCGTCGGTTCTTCCATACTGTGCACCACCGACATGGAGCCCAGACTGCTCGGCATACCGCTGCTGGGTGTGCTCGGTTTCTCAGCGTCATTCATTATGACGGTTTGGCTTATCGTGCGCATTCTGCGCGGCAACCGGAAGCCCCGCACAAAACGTCGGGGGCTCCGGACGCTGCTTCGGGGAAGAGGATAACCGGCGGCCAATCCTCTCCCGCCCAAGCCCCTTACCTGTATACTCAGGTGAAGTGGCAGTTGTCAGTACGGATCAATACTTGCCGAAGTCACCGTCTGTCAGGTCAATTTTCACTGCCTTATTTTCTGAAGATATAGCTTTTTTCTGTTCGGCTGCCTGTTCTTTGCCGCCGGTCTTTGACCGATCAATCGCCGGTAACGGCGCCGCCCATTTTTTCAAACTGAACCGGCCTACCATGCTCTTCAAAAACTCTGCCTGGCTGGACAGTTCTTCCGCTGCTGCCGCCGCTTCTTCAGCCGTCGCCGAGTTGGTCTGTACCACCACCGACATCTGTTCAACGCCGTGGTTAACCTGTGTGATGGCACCCGCCTGCTCGTTGGATGCATTTGCTATTTCGCCTACCAGCTGTGCAGCCTTGTCAACCCCCTGTACGATGGAAACCAGAGCAACTGCCGTTTCATCCGCAATGCGCGTTCCTGCCTCCGTTTTGCCGATGGAGCCTTCGATCAGTTCGGTGGTCTCCTTGGCCGCACTTGCACTGCGTGCCGCGAGGTTCCGGACCTCCTCGGCAACAACCGCAAAGCCCTTGCCGTGTATACCGGCACGCGCTGCCTCCACCGCTGCATTCAGCGCCAGTATATTGGTTTGGAATGCGATATCGTCGATGACTTTAATGATTTTTGATATGTTGCGGGATGCTTCGTTGATCTGCGACATCGCTTCCTGCATTGTTTTCATGCTCTCGTTGCCGCGCGTTGCCTCGGATGCGGCCGACAATGTCAGCTCGCTGGCCTTGTTAGCGCTGATAGCGTTCTGGCGGGTCTGCTCGGCGATCTGCGTTACCGACGCCGTCAGTTCTTCGATGGAACTGGCCTGCTCCGTAGCGCCTTGCGATATCTCCTGGCTGCCGTCCGATACCTGCTTGGTGCCGGCAGCTACCTGCTCCGCCGCTGTACCTATCTCGGCCAGCACATCGTTCAGTGAGCCCACGATGCCGTTGATGGAATCCTTCAGCGCGACGAAGTCACCGCGGTAAGCATCGGTGATGCCCACATCCAGATTGCCCTTTGACATCTCGCCCAGCACGAAGGAAATTTCGCTGATATATCCCTTTATCGCGTTGATTGTGCTGTTGAGCGATTGCTTGATGATGGCATGGTCGCCTTTGTAGTCGCCGGTCACGCTGACATCCAGATTTCCTTTTGCCATCTCCTCCAGCACAGCCGAAGCTTCCTGCACCGGCCCCACCACGGCATCCAGCGTTTTATTGACGCCATCCACTATCTTTCTGTAGTCACCCTGATGCTTTTGGGAATCAGCACGGGCTGACAGCTTACCTTCCACTGCAGACTCCGCCAGCATACCCGCATCGGCGACCAGCGTCTGTATCGCTGTCAGCATTTCGCGGAACGCACTATAGAGCTGTCCAACCTCATCCTTGCTCTCATAGTCCGTCCGTTTAATATTCGTATCGCCCGCAGCCAGCTGGACTGCCACTTCGGAAATATGCCGGATGGGCTTGCTGATGGCGCGCGATATGATAATCCCCAGCAAGACAGCGAGCAGTACAGCCGCTGCCACGAGAATGATCATGACCATTATCGTGTTGCCGACGGTCCCCTCCTGCGCTTTAAGCAAATCGTTTGCAAGCGTCACATTGGACAGGACGGCGTTGTCTATGGCTTGTGTTGCTTCAGTGATGATCACTGCAGAACTGTCCGCCTTGAGCAGTTCAAATGCCGTATCAAAATCATCCGCTACACCGGCGTTCACAATATCATCCCTGACGGTCCGAAACGTCTCTATTTTCTGCGCAAGGTCACTGTACATTTCCTTTTCCGCCGGCGTAATACAAGTCGTCTCAAACAGCTCCAGATTCTTCATCAGGTTTTCATCCGATATCGCGACTGCTTCCCGCGTAGACACTGCTTTTGTTGCATCTTTATCAATGTTGATGTCTCTTAAAAGTGCACGTTCCTTTTGAAACTCGCCTAACACATAGCCCAGATAGCCTTGAGAATTCCCATAATTATTGAATAGATCGCCGCTGCTGCTGTTCACATCTGTTAATGACACAATGCCAAACAGCCCCACGCCGCCCGCAAGCACGGCAATTAATAAGAAAGTTGAAATGAGCTTCATAGATATTTTCATGTTTCTAAACCACTTCATCGTTGTAACTCCTTGTGTTGTTATTTTTTATTGTCAGTTTGATGTCAATTGCGATTTTATATGGCCGTCTTGCTGACAGCCGTGTCTATCTCCCAGCATTCTTCTCCGGTAAACAGCTGCTCACAATCCAGCAGTAGCTTCACTTTACCATCCACCTTGCCGATCCCACTCAGATACCTCCGGCCCGCCCCGGCCCACGTACCCGGCGGCGGTACGATATCGCTGTCGGCGATGGACAGCACTTCTGCCACACGGTCCACGATAAGCCCAACTGCATGGCCCGGTGTTTCTATCACGATGATACATGTCCTGTCTGTATACGCCACAGCCGGTTTTTTAAGCTTAAGTCTCATGTCGATCACAGGGATAATCTTGCCGCGAAGATTAATGATACCCTTAAAGTAATCCGGCGCCTCCGGGACAGGATTGACCGGTTGAATACCAACAATCTCTTTTACAAACCGTATCCCGATACCAAAAACTTCTTCTCCCAGAGCAAATGTCAGGTAACGTCCGCGCATAGTGTCTGCGTCGTTTATCATAAGCTCTTCATCCAACATTTTCTGTATTCTCCTTTGCTGCGTTTTTATTACGATTTTTATATTTTGAAGCTCAAGTTTCTATGATTTGTTTTTAATTGAGCCACAAAAAAATCGTTTAGACTTTTACGACCTTACGACCTTACGTTCGTTCGTACCATTCATATATCGTTGTTTAGCTGGGAAATCTTTAGAAATTGTGATAACGTATTTGCTGTGTTAATTCAGAAAATTGGCGCTGGCACCGTTCCAGTAATTTCTCCATATTGCTGCCCATGTATCTTCGCTATGTCCCATAACGAGCATCCAGTCAAGATACCCCTGAATGGTCAGCATGAAGGAGAGAAAAAAAGCCCGATAGGCTCCGGTAAAGCCGACGTTGCTATCTAGTATTGCGTGTTCGAGGGATTCGCTCAATTTTCTGTCAAAGTGCCAGTCTGAGGGCTCCTTGATTTCCTTAGTTTCCGCACTGCTGAAATAGATGAACGTTCTTTTCCATAAAAGAAGGCGTTCCCTTACAGAAAATGTATTGATGACACCCCCAAAAACACCCTTGAGCAGATCCTCGACAGGTTTGTCTTTCAAACGATTGAACACCATGTCTAATTCAGCGGTAATAATCCGGCTTTGTTCCTGAAGAACGGTTAAAAACAACTCTTCCTTGCTCTCAAAATGTGAATACAGCGATTGTTTTTTAAGACCTACCGCTTTGGCAATATCCTGCATCGTTGTCCCTTCATAGCCGTAGTGCGCAAAGCAATAATATGCCGAATCCTTGATCTCTTCCTTCGTTGCCATTGGTCATCCCCTTCCTGAATTATATTATTTGTTTATAACAATAAATCATGGAATTAAGTTAAGCAACCATTCCGATATATTTGATCAGATCGGGGCTTTTGATTTATTATATCAATATTATATTCACTTCTTCCAAAATAAAAAGACTCTTCGCCATTCAAATAAATGCGAAGAGTCTCTGTTAATGCTTTACGTATTCAGCCTGCGGTTTCAGCGAACGGGAGCCCCCGTGGCATATGCCGCCTTAGTCTGTCGTTCAGCCGTGCGCCACAGCTCAGTACTTGCCGAAGTCGCCGTCTGCGAGGTCAATTCTGGGCACACCGGCAGCTGCTTCTTTGGCAGGCACATGGAACTGTCCATAAGCCGGCAGAGCTGCGTTGTCGCGAATGCTGAACCTGCCCACCATCCCTTTGAGCATCTCAGCCTGGCTGGACAGTTCTTCCGCCGCCGCGGCCGTCTCTTCGGATGTTGCGGAGTTGGTGGATACCACCATGGACATCTGTTCGATGCCGCGGTCCACCTGCGCGATTGCCGACGCCTGCTGGCTGGAGGCCGTTGCGATCTCGCTGACCAACTGCGCAGCCTCATCCACCCGTTCCACAATGGCGGACAGCGCCTGCGCCGTCTCTCCGGCAATTTTCGTGCCTGCCTCCGTCTTGTTGATCGAGCCTTCTATCAGCTCTGTCGTTTCTTTCGCGGCACCCGCGCTGCGCGCTGCGAGGTTTCTCACTTCCTCCGCTACCACGGCGAAGCCCTTGCCGTGTGCGCCGGCTCTTGCCGCTTCCACGGCCGCGTTCAGCGCCAGTATGTTGGTCTGGAAGGCGATGTCGTCAATCACTTTGATGATCCTGTAAATGCTGCGGGACGCATCTCCCATCTCATCCATGGCCTGCTGCATCGCCTGCATACGTTCATTGCCCTTCGCCGCTTCGCCCGCCGCCGCAGAGGTCAGCTCGCTGGCTTTGTTGGCGCTCATTGCATTCTGTCTGGTCTGCGCGGCGATCTCGGACACTGTCGCTGTCAGCTGTTCGATGGCACTGGCCTGCTCAGTGGCTCCCTGTGAGATTTCCTGGCTGCCGTCCGACACCTGCCGTGTGCCTGCCGCCACCTGATCCGCCGCAAGGTTGATCTCGCCCAGCACGCCGTTCAGCGATACTGCGATGTGGTTGATGGATTCCTTGAGCGCCGTAAACTCGCCCCTGTATTCCGATTCGATACCCACGTCCATATTACCCTGTGCCATATCACCCAGCACCTGCGATATCTCACCGATATAGCTTCTTATCTCGTTTAGGGCGCCGCACAGGTTCTCACCGATCTCACTGAACAGATCATGCAGGCTCACCGTGTCCTCATCTGCATCGCCCACCGTGATATTGCATGCCAGTTCTCCGCGAGACAGTTTCTTCAGCACCACCAGCAGTTTTTGAACCTCGATGTCCTGATACTGTGCCTGCTTCTCCGAAACCGTGCGCGCCTTTTCAATTGCTTTGAAAGCGCCGCGTACTTCGTTGTCGAGTATGCCCGCCAGCTGCCCCACCTCATCATTGGTTCTGACGGCGGAAGGCTTGTCCAGTTCGCCGGAAGCCAGCGCTTTTGCCAGTTCTGCCGAGGCCTTAACAGGCTTTACGATGCGCCCTGCGATGAGGAATGTGAGAATCGCTACAACGAGCAGTCCTCCGACCACGATCGCGGCGATGACGAGTGTCAAGTTGTTGACCGGCGCCATTATCTCTGCTTCCGACATCGAATATGCCATGGACCAGTTGGGTGTATCGGGTATTGGCGCGTACAGAGCGACATACTGCTCGCCGGATTTGCTGTAATGATCCATACCGGCGTTTCCGCTTATCATGTTCTTGCCCACCGCATCCAACCCGTCAAACCCGCTGCTTGCGGCGTCCAGCGTACTCAGCTTAAGCCGGACATCCTCACTGGGATGAGCGATCACGAGTCCGGTGCTGTCAGTGATCCAGGCATAACCGGCTTCACCGATTTTGATGTCTTCCACCACCTGATTGAACGTATCCAGCAATATCGTAGCAGCCACCACGCCTGCCTTCTCGCCCGACGCATTTTTCACTTCATGTGCAATTACAAAGATCGTCTTGCCCGTTGCGCGGGATTCCACGGGGTTGCTGATCGCATATTCCTTTCCGCCGCTGACGATCTCCTTAAAATAGGCCCGGTCAGATATCGTGCCCGTTCCCCCCAGAGACGTATAAAAGTTGCCATCAAGATCCGAATACAGCACCATCTCTATTTCGGGTCTCAATGAAGACTGCCTGCTTTCCAGGTCCGTTCTGATATCATCGATGTTGCCCGATATGACCACATTTCGGGTTGCCCACAGGTCCATCTCATATACGAGCCCCTGCATGAATTTTCCGACTTCGTCTGCCCTTGCGAGCACAACCTGATTTGTCAGGTTGTTGTTGAGCGACACCACGACGTCGCTCACACTAACAATGATGACCGTACCCGCCGCGGCGAATATCACAGCCATCATTGCAAGAAAGTAGCGCAGCAACTTCGACTTCAGCGATTTTCTCTTAACAGCTCCTTGATTCTCCCTTTTCCTCATCCCCTAAATCCCCTTTGTCTGTTATCTTTTTATCGGTTTACTGCTTTTGCAATAAACAAACATAGCTTCCGTTTTATAATAATTTAATCGTAATAATTCTTATTTACTGAAGTTTTTTTATTAACCATTTTTCGTTAATATCTTCCACCTGCTGCTCAATAAAACGTAGCAGCCCTCCGTAAATAAATGCGGAGGGCTGCATTGCTAATCAATCAGGGAATTTAATATTTCCCATAATCGCTGTCCATCAACTCCATTTTCTGCACAGGAGAAGCAGCTTTTCTATTTTTGCGTTGTCCGGAAGCAATGCCTTTTATCTCTGCATTGCCCATATCTGCATGCCGGAACTGCCCCACCAGGCCTTTGAGTATCTCAGCCTGGCTGGAAAGCTCCTGAGCGGCCGCTGCAGTCTCCTCCGATGTCGCGGAGTTGTTCTGCACCACCTGACTCATCTGCTCGATACCGCGGTCCACCTGTGCGATAGCGCCTGCCTGTTCGCCGGAGGCTGCAGCAATCTCCGCGACGAGCCGGGCTGCCTTGTCAACACTCTGCACGATGGCAGACAGAGCCTGAGCTGTCTCACCGGCGATTCTCATACCTGTCTGTGTCTTTGTAATGGAGCCTTCAATCAGATCCGTGGTCTCCTTCGCTGCGCCTGCGCTGCGTGCAGCCAGGTTTCTCACTTCCTCCGCCACCACTGCAAAGCCCTTGCCATGCGCACCCGCTCTGGCGGCTTCCACCGCCGCGTTCAACGCCAATATGTTCGTCTGGAACGCGATGTCGTCGATCACCTTGATGATCTTCGAAATGCTGCTGGAGGCTGCGCTGATATCATCCATCGACTGCTGCATCGACTGCATTTGTTCATTTCCTTTGGACGCCTCAGCAGCTGCCGTCATCGTCAGGTCGTTTGCCTGATTGGCGCTCATCGCATTCTGGCGCGTCTGCTCGGCAATCTGGCTGACCGATGCCGTCAGTTCCTCGATCGCACTGGCCTGCTCTGTAGCCCCTTGAGAAATCTCCTGGCTGCCGTCTGATACCTGACGCGTACCCGCCGCCACCTGCTCTGCTGCAATATCGATCTCCGCAAGCAGATTCTTCAACGATTCTGCCTGCTCCGCGACCTGCCTAGCCGCGCGTTTGATATCCGTCAGATCCATTATCACTTCCAGAGCACCGATCACCTGACCGTCCTTGAAGGCAGGGGTTCCGCCGTATTGTATTTCCAGCGAGAGACGCTCATTCGGGTTCGCGGTTGTTTCCCCGGTCTGATACTGCTCAGTTTCCATGGCTCTGAAACAGGCACATTTGGATGTCTTGCAGTCGTCCGTTTTAAATACGTCGTAGCATTTGATGCCCACCAGCTCCTGCTGTGTTTTTCCGACCAGCCCAGCGCCGCTTTTGTTCATGTACTGTATGTTGTAATCCTTGTCTATGCGCATAACGGGAATGGGCAGCTTGTCAAAATCGCTGATGAACAGGTTGATGGTGTTGTTGAAGCCCTGTATGATTCTGCCGAAATCACCCGGGTGCTTGTCCGCGTCCGCTCTGCACGTGAAGCACCCCTCCTCTGCGGCAACGGCCAGACGGTTCACATCCTCGATCATGGCTGCCACCGTGGCCAGAACCGTCCGGAACGACGCTGTCAGCTGCCCCACCTCATCTTTTGTTTGTTTTTCAGGCAGCTGAATGTCCGTATTCCCTGACGCGAGGCGGTCGGCCACATCCACAATGCGCTTGATTGGCTTGCTGATCGACCGGGCAACAAGAACGCCGAGCAGTATCGATGCAACGACACCGGCACCAATCAGTATGATGGTCACCAGCTCCGTGGTTTTGCCTAACATCAGGTTCTCGTTAAACCTTTGTCCGGCCTCTTCCACCAGATGGACTTCCAGTTCACTGATCGACCCCTGTACTGCCATTGCAGCGTCATCCGTTTCCGGGCTTTCCAACAGAGCGTATGCGCCCTTTGCATCACCGGATAATGCCAGCTCAACGACCTTATCTCTCTGCGGAATGTAGCTGTCAAAGCTTTGCAACAGGGTATTGTACATCGCCATGTCTTCACTGCCCAGACTTCCTTTTAGTTCCTGGGCGGCGGCAGCGATCAGCCCGTCCTTCTCTCCAAGATTCTCCACTTCGCCTTGCTTGCGCTCTGCGTCGTCAATCAATATGATATCGCGGACGATAACGCGCGTCCGTTGATAGAGCTGAGATATTTCTGACAGCTTACTTATGCTTTGTGTACCCTCAGTGTACATCAGGCCGCTTTTTGCGTTGACCGAGCGCATATTCAGCAAGCTGAAAACACCAACCGCAGCCACAATAATGGCAATAATCAGAAAGCCCGATACAATTTTGATACCAATCTTCAAATTCCTGAACCAACCCATTCTTCTTCTCCTTTGTCTTCCTCAACGGGAATTATTTTATCTGTACTTATAAAAACAGCCCATAGACCGTAAAAAGTCACAGGACAATTCGAATGAACATTATCCTTAATACATTCGCTCTTTGCAGATACTAGACGCTATAAAATTGTTCTCATGATGTCGTGTCTTAGGATGCCCATTAGTAAGTCATACTTACTTATGCATATATACCCACATACAAAGAATTAAATCACACTTGCAGTATTATTATCTGGCTTAAAAAATCACTCCAGAATTCAGCTCAATACTACGATATATACGATATAGCCTGATATGGCTTTCATAAAAATAAAGGACGCATGAATGAATACATTTCTAAAGATAGACATCAATATATACGCTCTGGCAATCTGCGCCTGCATGTTCGTTTTCAACCTCCGCAACAGCGAAAAAAAGGAGCTGCAAAGCCGTCTGTTTCGGATGATCATTCTCTCCACAATGGCGCTGCTGCTGCTTGAGAGCATGTTTTTTTCACTGAACGGCGTTACCGAAGCTCATATGCTGCTCAATGTGTCCGCAGCAGTCATTTATACGCTGGTGCCGCTGCCTTCCGTGATCTGGACGCTGTACGCCAGCTACCAGCTTTATCACGACAACCGCCGCATCAAAACGGAAATTACGCTGCTGTCGATACCCTTTGGCATAAACGCACTGCTGTCGCTGACGAGCCCGCTGACGGGGCTTGTGTTCTGGCTCGGCAGTGATCATATGCACCACCGCGGGCCGCTTCTCGCTGTCATGGTGGTAATTTCGCTGATCCCTCTGGTCTATATCACCGCGCTTTACATCAAACAGCGCAACAACATGACCGGCAAGGTATTCCTGCCGATGATACTCTTCTCGTCCATACTTACAGCCGGTGTTGTCCTTCAGTTGATATTTGAGCCGCTGCCGCTTTATTACGTGAGCCTGACGCTGGGGATATTCGTTGTGCACACCAGCGTTCAGAACAAACAGTTTCATCTTGACCACCTGACCGGCGTTTACAACCGACGTCAGCTGGACAGCCATCTCGCGGGACGCATCAATGCAACGCACAAAGGCGGAAGCTTCTCCTGCATTATGCTGGATATCGATAATTTTAAAGAAATCAACGATCTCTACGGACATGTCGCGGGTGATGAGGCGCTCAAAGAAGCTGCCCGGATACTGAAATCCAGTATCCGCAGCGGTGACTTTCTGGCCCGTTACGCGGGTGATGAATTTGTCATTGTATTCGACATCGACAATGACCAGATACTTCAGAAAACGATCACCCGCATTCACGAAAATGCGGCTCAGTTCAGCCAGCAGACAGCCAGCCCATACAAACTGAGCTTCAGCGTGGGCGGGGCAATATACAGGCACGGCTGCGGCATTACCCGGGACGAGTTTATCGCGGGTGTGGACGCAAGAATGTACCGGGATAAGAACAAGAAGAAATCAGATATCGTCCGGGAAAAGTGCAGGCGCGCGATCGCCCAGATCAAGAACGGCTGCTATGCCGAAAGAACTGCTTCCAAAGGCGGCATGTAACCGGCTGCTTTTTAATGTTTTGACCGAAAACACCGATATATAATCAGTAGGGTGCTTGCCGATCTGAACAGCGAAACGAGAGTTGTTGGTATGGATACCTTTTTAAGAACCGATCTGAATATTATGGCCATCATACTCTGTGTCGGTATGTACATCATGACTTTAAAGCTGGACGATAAGGACATGATGCGTAACCGTCTGTTCCGGCTGCTCATTATTGTAACGGCAGCGCTGCTGCTGCTGGAATCTATCTGCTGGGTCATAGACGGTAAATCAAGCGTGCTGGCTCGCGTGATCAACCACACGGTCAATACTCTTGGATTTATCATCGCACCCTTTCCCGCAGCCGTCTGGACCTTTTATGCCAGCTTCCAGCTTTTCCACGACATGCATCGTTTGAAAACCGAGATGCGCATACTGACCGTGCCTATCGTTATCAACGCAGCTTTTGCCGTATCTTCGCCTTTCACGGGGTGGCTTTATACGATCGACGGGAACAATTATTATCACCGGGGACCGGTTATCGCGGTATTTGCCTTCATCGCGCTTTCTCCTGTTGTTTATACGGCCATATGCTACATCGTATACCGCAAAAAAATGCCCCGTTCCATGTTTGTACCGATGCTGATGTTCGCTGTTCCGCCCGTTGTCGGAGCGGTTTTTCAGGCGTTTTTCTATGGTATATCGGTCATATGGAGTTCCATCGCGTTGTCTATTTTTATCGTGCACACCGGCATACAGAACAAGCAGTTTTATATGGATCACCTGACAGGGGTGTACAACAGGCGTCAGTTGGACAGCCATCTGAACGGCTTGCTTCAGAACGGACGCAAACAGACGGACTTCACCTGCATCATGCTGGATATCGATCACTTCAAGTCCATCAACGACAGCTTTGGGCATTTGGCAGGCGACGAAGCTTTAAAGGATGCGGCGCTGCTGCTCAAGTCATGTATCCGCAGCAGTGATTTTCTGGCCCGGTACGCCGGAGATGAATTCGTCATACTGCTGGACAGCGGCAGCGAATCAGCCGTACTGCAGGTCATTCAGCGCATACATGACCGGGCCGGCCAGTTCAACGCTTCCGGCACCAAGCCATATCGTCTGGAATTCAGCGTGGGCTTTGAGATATACCTCCGCGGCAGCGGCATAGCGCGCGATGATCTGATTTCACGGGTAGATGCGCGGATGTATCAGGATAAAAGCCAACGGCGGGTATCCCCGTCCGGCTGCGTGGGCAATGCCCAGCCGGTTTTTTGGAATAAAACCGGAACAGCCACAGGTGTCAGAGAATGATGCCGGGCTTCTTACTCAGGACAGATCTTAATATGTCAGCTCTTGTGATATGCGCCGTGATGTTTATTGCCGGGCTGCGAACCGGCGAGAAGCATGCAGCACATAACCGCCTGTTCCGCTTACTGATCCTCAGCACATCGCTGCTGCTGGCTCTGGAGGCGGCTTGCTGGGTGGTTGAAGGCCGGGCGGGATCTGTTTGCTATCTGTTGAACTACGCAGGCGAATTGAGCATCTATCTGTTAACGCCGATACCGCCGCTGATCTGGGCATTTTACGTCAATGTCCAACTGCTGCACGACAAACGCAGACTGAAGCAGGCTGCCGTCTTGTTGTCTGTTCCTGCCGCTGTCAGCGCGCTGCTCACGATCACCTCGCCCTTAACCGGCGCAATGTTTACAATCAGCAGCGCCAATGTCTATCAGCGGGGGCCGCTGTTTGCCGTACTGGCGGCTGCCGCATTCTTGCCTATCACTTATTCACTCATGATGTGCATCATATACCGGACAAAGATGTCCCGGCACATGTTTGTCCCGCTGTCGCTTTTTGCGGTGCCGCCAGTTATCGGCGCTGTGCTGCAGATCATATTCTATGGCACCACGCTGATATGGAGCAGCATCACATTATCATTGTTTATCATACATGCCAGCATCCAAAGCCGGCAGTATAACATCGATCATCTGACAGGCGTGTTTAGCAGGCACCCGCTGGACAACGTGCTACATGACCGTATCACTACTGCGCGGGGAACAGGACGCCGATTTGCCTGTATCATGCTGGACATCGACGACTTCAAGCATATCAACGATTCCTGCGGCCACGTCGCGGGAGACGAGGCCTTGAAGGATGCCGCAGCGATACTGAGAGACTGCATTCACTCGGATGATATTCTCGCCCGCTACGCCGGAGATGAGTTCATTGTTGTGATGGACACACCCAGCTTGGCTGCTCCCCGCCAGGTTATCGAACGTATCGGCAAGAGCACCGAGGCCTTTAACCGTTCCGGCATCAAACCCTACTCCTTAAGCTTCAGCGCGGGCGCAGCCGTCTACGAGCCCGGCTCCGGAATGGATCTCAGCGGTTTCCTGAAACATGTGGACACGCTGATGTATCAGGATAAAAAAAGAAAGAAGGCATCTCCTGTCTTCTTTCCGGTTCCCGTTCTGTAAGTGCATAAATGCTATAAGCTCTGTAGCAGCGTCAATACATTCTTGGGCGCGTTGTTCGCCTGTGCCAGCATTGCTGTCGCAGCCTGAACCATTATACTCGCCTTGGTATATTCCATCATCTCCGCCGCCATGTCCGCATCTCTTATACGACTCTCCGCTGCCGCCAGATTCTCGGCCTGCGTGTTCAGATTGTTGATCTTATGGTCCAGCCGGCTGCTCATTGCGCCCAGACCCGCCCGCCTGGTTGACACCATTTTGATGGCGTCGTCCAGCGAATCGAGCACATTGGATGCGTCATCGCGCGCGGCTATGCCCGTGCCTCCGATTCCCAGCTGATCTGGCGATACTCCGCCGATGGACAACAGCAGGGTATCTCCCGAGTTGGGCCCCGTCTGTATCACCAGCCCATTCGCTCCTTCCGCCGTTCCGTTTAGCAATGGTCTGCCATTGTAATTTGTCTGTTCCGCGATATCGTTCAGCTCCTCCAGCAGCTGCTGATATTCGGCATCCAACGCTGCCCTGTCCGTTGAATCATCGTTGGTGTCCGATGCGGACTGCACAGCCAGCTCGCGCATCCGCTGCAATATAGCATGAGCCTCGCCCATTGCACCCTCCGCCGTCTGCGTAACGGATATGGCATCCTCACAGTTGCGTACCGCCATATTGAGTCCGCGTATCTGCGCCCGCATTTTCTCGGATATCGCAAGCCCGGCAGGGTCATCCGCCGCCGAATTGATGCGCTGCCCCGACGACAGCCTCATAGCCGCTTTCGACATTCTGGCGTTCCACATATTATACTGACGGTACGCAAACATCGCGCTTATGTTGTTGTTGATCCTCATTGTGTTCATCCTCCCTGATGCTGCCGCCGCGTCCATGCATTGCTCACGGCTGATTTGCTGTCCTTTCTACGAACCTGCCTGCTCTCCTCCGTACTCTTCCGTATTATAAGCTCTCTTTTCCGTTTCCACTTTGCTTTCATCCGCCAATATGTCCGTGCCGCCTGCCGCAGTTTCAGTGGCTGTCTGCACCGGTGTTACCTGATTCGACATCAGATACAGCACATTGCCTGCCAGCGCATTGGCCTGCGCCAGCATTGCGGCTGAAACATGGGCGAGCAGATAGGCGCGTGTGTACCGCACCATTTCCTCCGCAATGTCCGCGTCGCGGATGCGGCTATCCGCAGCTGTCAGATTTTCCATAGCTCCGCCGATCGTGTTCAACCGGCTGCCCAGACGGGACTGCGCCGCTCCAAGTGTCGCACGCGCGTCTGAAACCCGTGATATGGCACTGTCCAGATCCGGCAACACATTTAACGCGGCTGTGCCCGTGCGCACGTGTGTACCGCTGAGACTCAGGGCATCAGGCGTCACGCCATCAATAACAAGATTGAAAATTTCACCCGCATCCGATCCGGTTTGAATCGCAAATGCTGTGGAACCGCCCCCGGAAATCAGAAGTTTTCCGTTGTAACGCGCTTCACGCGCGATATCAGCTAGCTCTTCAAGCATCTGCTGATATTCCGCATCCAGCACGCTGCGGTCGGTATCACCATTGGTATCCGTTGCGGACTTCACAGCCAGTTCACGCATGCGCTGCAGCACAGCGTGCATGGAGGCCATTGCGCCTTCCGCAGTCTGCACAAGAGATACTGCATCTTCACTGTTGCGCTGCGCTGCCGAAAGGCTGCGTATGCGCGCGCGTGTTTTTTCAGAGATAGCTAAACCAGCCGCATCGTCCGCCGCGGAGTTGATGCGGGTACCCGAAGAGATCCGTTTGATCGCCTGACTCATGCAGCTGTTCTGCTCGTCGTAGAGACGTTGAATGAACAGCGCAATTCGGCTGTTCCTGATGTGCATGGCGTATCCTCCGTGATACTCTGTCTGCATCCCTGCAAAACCGTGTGGCCGTATAGACCACTTCATATTGTATTATCGTCACTATCTGGTATTTGTTTAGCGTTAATGACATATATAGGCGTTAAAGATATGATGCTGGTGCTAGGCTTGCGTATAAACAGCCGCTTTTTCGATGATATTGCTTAAGTCATTAATACTCACCGGTTTGGGCATGTGCAGGTTAAATCCGGATTCCAGGGCGAGCCCCGTCTCACACAAGTTGGCATAGCCCGTCAGTGCAATCATATAGACATCGCTGAGAGCCGTATCCTGTCTGATTGCCCTGGCCACCTCAAAACCGCTCGCGCCCGGGAGCCCAATGTCACAGAATATGATGTCAGGCTTCATCTCTCTGGCTTTTTTAATGCCGTCAGTGCCATTATTGGCTGAACACACGTCATGTCCCATCTGATTAAGCGCAAAGCACAAAAGGAACATAAAGTCTCTGTTGTCCTCAATAACCAATACCTTTCTATTACCAAGCGCGCTCATTCTATGTCTCCTTTATGCATGTTTATCATGCAGGAAATTGTATGGTGAATTCTGATCCCTTCCCCGGTCCTTCGCTGTAAACTTCAGCACTGCCGCCATGCAGCTCTGCGATTCCCTTGACGATGGAAAGCCCCAGTCCGAGTCCCCCGTTTGTCCGTTCCAATGAATCATCCGCCTGTGAGAAGGGGTCAAAAACCTTATGAAGGAAATCAGCTTTGATTCCCACACCGTTGTCTTTTACACTGACGATCGCTTTTCTTTCCTGTCTGTATACCGACAACATCACTTCTCCGCCTGCATCAGTAAACTTCAAGGCGTTACACAGAAGGTTTCCGATTGCTTGTTTGACTCGCACAGGATCGGCATCAATACATATACCGCCGTTTTTGAAGTGGCCGGTCAGGGATATACCTTTATCTTCAAACGCCGATCTGAAATCCTGTACGATAATTTCTGCGAGCCGGTTAAACTGAACAGTTTCCTTTCGGATATTGATCCTATTTTGTTTGATTCGGGTCAGATGCAGCAAGTCATCCACCAAGCGACACATCTGTTCAGCTTGACGTTTGATCATCTCTGCTGTTCTTTTCTTTTTCTGTTCCTCTATGTCTGGCATCTCCATTATAGATAAACCCAACACAATGGAGGCAAGCGGGTTGCGCAGCTCATGGGAAAGGGTGCTGAGGAACTCGTTCTTATTCTTATCAGCTTGTTTTAATTCTTCAACCAAAGCAACAGCATTACTTTCACTTATCCGCAGTGCCTCTTCAGCTTTTTTGCGTTCTGTAATATCCATTGAGGTTCCATATATTTTAACAGGATCCCCTTTATCATTGTAAGCTATCTTCCCTTGATCATAAACCCATATGTATTTACCGGTATTGATTTTGAATCGGTATTCGCTCTGGTATTTGGTCTGCTTCAACTCATATATTGTTCTTCTTTCGCGTATCACTCTTTCGACATCCTCGGGATGTAAAAGCTTCATAGCATAAAAATTCATCTCTTTATCTGAGATATCTCCCCCGCCGATGCGAATTTTCCATTCACGAGAAAATTTCAATGTATCCTCCACAAAGTCATAAATCCATGAAGACTCGGTGGAGCCGTCCAGTATTTCAAGATACTCGCGCTCTTTCTCGCGCAGTATTTCCGCTTCAATCTGTAATTCAGCAGCGTGCCTTGCCTCTTCTTCAGCCCGCTTCCTATCTGAAACATCATATAGTACGGCCAGCACTGCCTGTTCCCCCATGTGATTGTACGGCAAATACTGGGCTTCAATATCAACGGAAGACCCGTCTGGACGGACCAGCTTTTTCTCTACTGCCGGATAATGCTCATTCAGCGGTTCCGGGATATCACCAAATATAAGCGTCACATATTCTTCCGTGCTGTCACTACTTAGAAGCAGTGTTGCAGCCTTATTTGCATAGGCTATTTTTTTGTTTGCATAAACTATAATAGGGACAGGCAGGTTTTTACACAGATCCGAATACTTTTTTTCGCTTTGCCGTAGTTTAACAAACGGACTCTTCAAATTCACTTTAACGATGGCTTTATAGAGCAGATAAAACGAGATGACTTTAAAAACATGACCCAACGTATTCAATACACCGAAAACATCAATATAGAAAATGAACGTCACTTCAGAAAAAATGGCAAAAATCAATGACCATATGATCAGCTTGAACTCCCTTTTATCCCGCTCAGTCTTCATACGAATAAATAAAATGCAAATTCCCGCAAACAATATGGCAGAGACGATGATCTCGCTTATCTTCTTGAATGCAGTTAAGCCGTAGCCTTCAATGTAGCAGTCAGGGAATATGTCAAATATCAGAATTGAAGCAAGGGCTGCTACCGAAACGAGTATGTAGATAAACAACACAGCCATTGTTTTGACGTTTTTCCTGTAATAAATAATACAGGTGGTCAGCAGGGCTATGCTTTGTAGATATCTGGACGATATCCATAACTCTGTCGGCAGGTTAGCTGAATTGTCCGGAAAAAAACCCATGCCTTTATAAGACAGTGTGTGCAGCAGATCAAAAGCGCCGATAATGCCTAACGCAATCCCCAGGAATGCAAGGTGTTTGTATTGGGAGCCCGAATATTCCGTCGTGTTTATTGCGATGACAAAGGCAATATATGCAATGACGATTGAGAACATTTCTATAACTGTATGGAATAAGAGATATTTAATAAAACTGAGGTAAATCAGACCGGCAAAAGCTATCAAAATTAACAGGTACTGAAATAAACGGACTTGGTGAACCTTTTTCTGCGGCATATCAAAAGTGACAATATCCTGCCCAAAGTCAATCATGCTGGTAATCCCTGCTGTGTGATTTTTATCCGATGTATGGTTGGTTTTTGATGCTGAGATTGATGCAAATATGTTGCGTAATTATTGTATATTCCAACATTAATTGATTATATTCACTTACTTCCACGGCTGTCAACGGCGAATAAACTCGAATATTGGCATATCATGATATATATTGGCAAATGTCTGAAACGCGGCTGGTTATGGCTTAAAAAAGCCAAAAGAGGCGCTCATGCGAAACGCCCCTTTTGCCCCGAACCCCTTACCCCCCTCTTTGGATATGCCGCAAATTCGCATACCCTGACGCCCCGAAGCACTATGTTCCGCAGGGGCGCCGCATTGGCCGCCGGTCTATCTGCCGGCTAAACCGGCCACGGCTTTCACCAGCGCGTCCACGTCTTCCGGCGTGTTGTACACGCCCAGAGACGCGCGCGCGGCGCTTCCAAGGCCGTAGTGATGCAGTGCAGGTTGCGCGCAGTGGTGCCCCGCCCTGATAGCGATGCCCTGCGCATCCAATTTCTGTGCGATCTGTTCCGGCTTGACGCCGTCCACCAAAAACGTGACGACGCCCGCCTTTTCACGCGGTGCCCCGATCAGCCGTACGCCGCGCTGACGTGAGAGCCCATCCGTCATCCGCTGTGTCAGCGCCTGTTCGTGCGTGCGTATACGCATGAGCCCGACGCGGCTTAAATAGTCTGCTGCCGTCCCCAGCGCCACCGCGTCCGCAATGTTGCCGGTGCCCGCTTCAAACTTTTCCGGCGTTTGGTGGAAGCGTGTGGACTCGAACGTCACGCTTTCAATCATGCCCCCGCCGCCTTGATACGGCGGCATTGAATCCAGCAGCGCTTTTTTTCCGTATAACACGCCGATACCTGTGGGGCCGTACATCTTGTGACCGGACAGCACGAAGAAATCAGCGTCCACCGCCTTTACGTTTACCGGTAAGTGCGCGACGGACTGTGCCCCGTCCACCAGCGCCAACGCGCCATGCCGGTGGGCGATACCACACATCTCACTTACAGGATTCAC